>CAWJHY010000070.1:0-10054 GCA_963842495.1 uncultured Acidobacteriota bacterium | reverse complement strand
GGCGACCGAACATGGAAACTCGAGCCAAGATCCTGGAAATCCCCCGGCTGCTCCGGGACACCTTAGAAAAAGGCGTTCCCGAATATGAAACGCTCATCCGCGGCGTGCGATGGGGAGAATCTCCTATCTACATTTGCGGTTGCGGCGCGTCGTTGCCGCTGAGTCCAGCGGGGGCTTATTTGTTCGAATGGTTGGCGGGCTGGCCGGCGCTGGCCCGCTCGGCAAGCGTCTTTGAAGCCTATTCGGCTTTGGCAATGCGTCCCCGCTCGGTGGTGCTGGTGATTTCAGCATCGGGCGAAGACGCCGAGTCACTCGAAACCGCCCGCATAGCTCGCTCGCGTGGTGCGGTGCCTCTGGCGTTGACACGCAGTGCGAACAGCCCCCTGGCCAAAGCTTGTGAGGGCGTTTTCCTGACGCGTGACGAAGGCCCGGAGGATTCTGCGGCGGCGGCGGTTTGCCAACTCGCCGCGCTTTCCAGCATCGTCCTGACCGCGGCGCGCCGGCTCAAACGCTCCAACCTGGGCCTCGACTCATTGGAAGAGGAGCTGAGGCGATTGCCAGAACAGATGGACTGGTCTTTTACTCAACTACGGGATGCGCTTCGTTCGTTGTCGGGCGAACTCCGCGCGCTGGAACGATTCTGGCTGGTGGGTGGCGGTCTCTATCATTCCGTGGTGAGGCGGATGGCCTGGCGCTTTAGCACGTCGGGCGAGATTCAAGGAATTGAGGACTCCGACTTCCTAGCGGGTCACATCTCGCATCTCCGGCGCGGCGCGGCCGCCCTGTTCGTTTCAGGGTCGCGCCTGAGAGCCAAGCGGCTGTTGCATGAGACCGCTGCTCAAGTCAAAGTCAAGGGCGGCAGGCTGTTTTCGATGACCGACACGAACGATCGCGAGCTGGTGAATCGTTCCGAAATGGCAGTCTTACTCCCCGCTCTTAGCGAGGTAGGAGGCTCAGTGCTTGCGTTGGCGCTCCTGGAATTCATGGCGGTATCCGGCGCGAAGCATCCTGATCTGGCGGGGTGACACGGCGATGACACTTGGGGAAATATATATTATCTGGATGTGATTGACTCTTGTGCTCATTTCTGATTTAATCATTGTATGGAACTTGGAAAAAGACTAAGAGCGCTGCGCGAAGCAAAGGGCTTATCGCAAGGTGACATAGAACGACGGTCCGGTCTCTTGCGTTCCTACATTTCACGTGTAGAAGGCGGCTATACTGCCCCTTCCCTGTCAACTCTGGAGAAGTTTGCGAAGGCACTGGAGATCGAACCGTATCAGCTCTTGTTTCACGATGAGGGCAAACCCAGTGCACCCAAGATTCCCGAGCAGGTTGGCTCGGGGAAACCCGTCAAGCGGCTGGTGAAGATGTTCGAAGGCATGTCCAGCGCCAATCGCAAGCTACTCCTGAGCATGGCGGCTAAGCTCAGCAAGCATTAGTTCAGGGCGAGTTCGGACACAGTATCCAATTTACCTCTCTTAGCAGGCAAAGGTGGTTGTGTGCCTCCTCGCGCATACCAATCCCGTCCTGCTTTGCACTCATCACTCGCCACTTCTTTCAATGAATGTGCTTGACCTTTTTTTGCAGGTAATCCATTAAAAGGTATTGGCCGAGAGTATAAGGGGTGGTGAAGTAAGCTTTGCCGCGGCAGATTTCCGTGACTTTCTGGACGAAGTTGATGAGGCTATAGTCCGACGCCAGCATGAAAGTGTTGATCAGGATGCCGTTGCGGCGACAGCGGGCGACCTCGAGCAGAGTCTCCGAAACCACCAGCGGATCCAGGCCCATGGAATTCTTATAAATCCGCCCATCCTCGAGGGTCAGCGCAGACGGCTTGCCGTCCGTGATCATGACGATCTGGCGCATGTCTTTCCTCTGGCGAGAGAGGATCTTCTGTGCCATCCGCAAACCTTCGCGGGTATTCGTGTAGTATGGGCCAACGCGGATGCGGGCCAGGTCGTTGAGCGGCACCTCTTCTGCCGAGTCGTGAAACAACACCAGGTGCAACGTATCGCCCGGATACTGGGTTCGAATCAGGTGAGTCAGCGCCAAAGCGACCTTCTTCGCGGGTGTAAAGCGGTCCTCGCCGTACAGGATCATGCTGTGGCTGCAATCCAGCATCAGGACGGTGGCGCAGGAACTCTGGTACTCGCATTGCCTAACCTGAAGATCCTGATAGCCGAGCTCAATGGGAATTTTCAGGCCGTTGCGCTGAATCGCTGAAAGAAGCGTGGCATTGACATCCAGATTTAGCGTGTCTCCGAACTCGTAGCGCCGGCTGGACCCGTCTGCTTCGACCCCGGTGGCGAGTTCGCGGGTGTCGTGCCGTCCAAAGCTCGATTTGCCCAGAGAGCCCAGCAGGTCTTTCAAAGTCTTGAAGCCGAGAAAATCCAGGGCCTTGTCGGTGACTTCAAACTTGGCTTTCCCGTCGCCCTCCATGAGCTGGCCCTGCCCAGGTTCCTTTGATTCGCTTTGTGCGGCATTAGGCTGCTCGATTCTGATGTAGCCTTCATCCGCGAGTTGCTGCAGCATCTGGTCGATGCGTTCAGCCAGCTCGGATTTTTGATAATCTTCCCAATTCTCCAACATTTGCTTCAGCAGCTCGTCAGAGATCTTTCCCTGCTGCTGAAGAGCTTCGAGCAGCGCCTGATGCAATTGCTCCATGGTGCGTTCGGGATCCATCTCATAGAAGTTGGAATACTGGCTGTAGAAGCCGCTGTCGAGGAGGAAGTCCTGAAGGAGTTGCAGCAGGTCTTCAGCGCTCAGATCGTCGAAGGGATTGGGAACGTATTTGCCGTACTTAACAAACTTCATAGCAGGACCCAAGTTGCCAGTCGTCAGTTATCAGTTTTCAGTTAAAGGAGGAGGTCGATCCCTCGATTCGACTGACAACTGAAAACTGATAACTGACGACTGCTTCAGTTCAGCGATCGCCGCCGATGCCCGGCGGGCGCCGGTTCCTCGGGAGGGCTCTCGGCATGCTGCTTTTCTGCGAAGAAACCCAGTTCTTCGTTTCGGCTGATTCGTTTGAGCGCCGCAAGCCCCTCGAGGATGAATTCCGCACCTGAGGCCAGGAGGGCAGGGTCGTCCTTTGCCTTGATCCCCAGGCGCTGGGTCTGTTCGAGCAGACCCTGGATCTTCTTGAAATGGCTGTGGAGTTCTTCGGCGGAATCGTTCGGGGAATACTTCAGTGTTCCGCCCAACTCGAACCACTGAACAATGGAATGGAGAGGAACTGCATCGTAATACTTCTTGAAGACGCGAGCCGTAGCCTGCCGGATGATGTCACGCACCACGCTGTCCGCGCCGCGCATTTCGCCCTCATATTCCAATTCCACTTTGCCGGTCAGCGAGGGCATGGCCGTGTAAACATCCGAGGGGCGGGGAACAGTCTTATCTTCGTGGTTCTTCACGGCGCGATACTCGGCGCTGCTGATGACGTTTTCCAGGCAGGTGATGGGCACGCGCTGGCTCACGCCGCTCCGTTTGTCAACTCGCTTCTCCTGCCTCGCCACGAAGGCGACGCTTTCCACAACCTCCCTTAAGAACTCGGGAATCACCAGCTTGGTGCGCCCGTCGCGATCCGTCCAGGCCTCCTGGGCGGTGATGGCCATGGCATGCTCGAGAGAAGCGGGATAATGGGTGCGGATTTCGGACCCGATGCGGTCCTTCAAGGGAGTAATGATCTTGCCCCGCGCGGTGTAATCTTCCGGATTGGCGGTGAAGACCATCGCCACGTCCAGTGGCAGACGCACGGGGTAGCCCTTAATCTGCACATCGCCCTCTTGCATAATGTTGAACAGACCTACCTGAATCTTGCCGGCCAAGTCCGGGAGCTCGTTGATGGCGAAAATGCCGCGGTTAGCGCGCGGCAGCAGGCCGTAATGGATGGTCAATTCGCTGGACAAGGCGTGCCCGCCCCGCGCGGCCTTGATGGGATCAAGATCACCGATAATGTCGGCCATCGTCACATCCGGCGTGGCCAGCTTCTCAACATATCGATCTTCAGCGCCCAGATAATCGATCGGCGTGTCGTCGCCCATTTCCGCCAGGCGCTCGTGGCAGGCCCGGCAAAGGGGGTTCAGCGGGTCGTCGTTGATTTCACAGCCGTCGATATACGGGATGGAGTCATCGAGAAGCGTGACGAGCGAGCGCAGGATGCGGCTTTTGGCCTGGCCTCGCAGTCCCAGCAGAATGAAATTGTGCCGGGAAAGAATAGCATTGGCAATCTGGGGGATCACCGAATCGTCGAATCCGATGATGCCCGGGAAGAGCGGCTGGCCCTCCGCAAGCTTGCACAGCAGGTTCGCCCGCATCTCATCCCTGACGCTGACGCTCTTATAGAAAGACCTCTTCAGCTCGCCTAATGTTTTTGCTTTTTGCATTTTTCCCTTAGCCCCAAAACCATTATATGCCTATGCCGATGCCAACTCAACGGAGAAGCTGGGACTGTCATATAATCGCTCTTGCCTGCCCCGAAGGGGCGAACCGTGAGTAGCCGTGGGTGAAACCCACGGCAGGAGCGAAAAACACCTCCCTGCCCTGAAGGGGCCGGACAACGCCCTTCGCGCAAGACGAAGTGATAACCTACCGTCGCTTGCCGACAGTCAGGATATCCACGCGACCGTCAATGTGCAGGCGGCGCCAACTACTCGATCGGCTCGAACTTGGCGCCATTCCAGGCACAGGCCTTGCTGACTTTTACGGAATCAATGGGTTTATCTTGTCCCACCGTGAAGAAGCCTATCGTCGCTTTCCAAACAGGAAAGTAAGTCTTTCCGCTTGCTTGGAACTCCACCTCGGCATTGGTCACCGTGCCCGGTGCGCCGGCATTCTTCTCCGGCGGCTGGAGCTTTTGAATCTCTCGCGGGAAGGAGCCGAGGTTGCGCGACTTGAGCGGAGCCGTCCAGAGCGTTGAGAACTCTCCGCGCTCCAGGCGGCGGATCACCATGTTTACTCCCAGAATCTCGGGTCCCTCGCGGAACGGCTCGCGAGTGATCAGGCACTCGAATCCGTCGCCAAGCAGATCGCGCACCTCTCCGGATACGACGCCCGGATTCATGTCGGAAAAGGAGAATTCAATCTCCGGCCCACGCACGTACTTCCCACCCTCGGGCAGGAAAGCTGCGAGCCGTGATTCCGGCTGGCCGGAAGACGCCACGAAGCATACCAGCGCCGCGCCCGAGTCCCCTTGCTTCACCAGCCAGCGCACCACCGCAGCCCCCGTGGCTGCGAAACCGCTCGGAGGTTCGATGCCAAGTTGTCGCAGGATCTCTTCGTCACTGGGGAACCGGTCGATGGGAAGGAGTTCCGCCTGGCTCGAATCCGCCCATCCTTCTACCGAAGCCAGCGTCGGAAGCTCGGTGATACGAAGTAGGACCCGCATTCTGCCGTTCTTCGATTCCGTCCTCATCACCGGCACCAGCGCTCCCGCGCCTAAACTCAGCGACATCGTTTTTCGGCCTGCCAGTCTTCGCACCGCCTCGAGCGGCCCTTTTTGGACGTAGCACCACGCAACCGGCCGGCGAGGGCCGCTCTCCCGGGCGGGCAATATCCGGAGCGCGCCGGTGAGAGTGATGGCGAGAAAGCCAACAGCCGCAGTCAGGGAGCGCATAGTGTCCCCTATTGTTCACCTCGGGCGGGCGTTTGACAAACAAAATCGCGCCGCTCGAGCGTCTTCCGGCGCGCTTCAAATAAAAAAGCTTGACAAACTACGCTTAATGCGATAGCCTAGACTGGGAGTGAGGGGCGCTTCCGCTATGAGTGATCAGACCTCGCCAACGGCTCTTTTGACTAACGTAAACGAACATAGAAAACTGACAACCCCCTCACCCGGCTCGCTGTGCTCGCCACCCTCTCCCCCAAGACGGCGAGGGCGAGGATTTCATGGGGTTAACCCTCGCCCCCTTGGGGGAGAGGGTGCCCGAGGTACGAGGGCGGGTGAGGGGGTTGGTGGTTCCGTCGAAGATCGAGAATGTGACTTCATTTCCGACGTTTACTATAGTTCACAAAAGCGCCCGCCCCTGTCCCCTCCTTATTCAAGGGTGGGACTTCCACGGCTCCCCTCCTCAGATGAGGAGGGGACGGGGGTGGTGAGACTTTGCGCCCTTGGCGTTCTTTGCGCCTTGGCGTGAAGCCGGTTTGTGTTAACGAAAGACGGGGAACAAAGCGAGAATGTCTATGAAAACAAAGGACCGGCGCAGGAATCGACCACCCCTGCCCCTCCTTATCTAAGGAGGGGAACTTCAACCTCCCCTCCTCGGATGAGGAGGGGTGGGGGCTGGTAGGACTTTGCGTTCTTTGCGCCTTGGCGTGAAACCGGGCTTGTTACCTCGAAAAATCGGGGAACAAAGCGAGAATGTCTATGAAAACAAAGGACCGTCGCAGGAATCGACCACCACCCCTGACCCCCTCTTATCCAAGGTGGGGAATAAGTTGGCTGATAGCTGAAGGCTGACTGCTGAAAGCTGATTCTGAACGACCGATCCGGGAATGTCTATGAAAACAAAGGACCGCTTCAGAAAATTCGCCTACAAGCACGGGTTGCCCGCCTGCGTCCTGGCGGTCACTCTTTTAGTCCTGCTGCCTGCTGCCGGCTCGCCGCCCACGGTCAAAGACCAAACCGGCCGCATGGTCAACGTTCCCGAGAGTCCTCACCGGCTGGTTTCCCTTGCTCCCAACATTACGGAAATCGTTTATGCTCTGGGTCTTGGCGATGAACTGGTGGGAGACACGGATAACTGCGACTTTCCGCCTCAAGCCACGAGCAAGCCTCATGTCGGTACAATGGTGAATCCCAGTCTGGAACGAATTGTAGCGCTGAAGCCCGACTTGGCACTGGGCACGCCGGAGGCTAACCGGCGTGAGACCGCGGACCAGCTTGAACGATTGGGTGTACCCGTTTACGGCGTGACGGCCAATACTCTTGCGGGGACTCTGGCCTCGATCGAAGATTTAGGGAAAGTGCTCGGACACGCGGCGGAGGCCAGCCGGCTCGTGGCGCAGATGCAAGCCCGAATTGACCGTGTCGAGAATCGGATCAAGGGCCAGCCCGAGCCCAGAGTTCTTTTCGTGGTTTGGTATCGCCCGTTGATTACAATCGGCCCCGGCACGTTCATTGCCGACGTCATCCGCGCTGCGGGCGGGAACCCGATTGGGGAGAACCTGAAAGGTGAATGGCCACGCCTGACCCTGGAGGAACTCCTGCCCCTGAGTCCCGACGTGATTCTTTTTCCGAAGACCGAGTCCTTTTCTCCCAGCCTGGAGGAATTTCGCGGCCTTCCCGGTTGGAAGGACCTCCGGGCTGTCAAAGACGGCCGCATGTACTTCGTTTCCGAGATCATCGAGCGGTCCGGCCCGCGCCTGGTGGATGCACTGGAAGAGTTGGCGAATCTACTGCACCCGAGGCAGCCTTGATGAACCTTGCCGTCTGCGCTGCAAGAACTGAGTCGCGAGCCTCGAATCTGATCTAAGATGACTGTTCGCTGCTGTTTGATCTTGAATCTTGAATCTGAAATCCCGAGATGACCGTTTCCGCCACACCCCGCAATGTGATCATGGTTTCCACGGCAATGTTCTTGCTTCTCGCCTTGGTGGTGTTGGTATCGCTGACGATGGGGGCGGTGCACTTACCTTTGCGGGCAGTCTGGGCAGCGCTGGCCGGGCGGGGGGGACATTCCGAAGCGGCGGTCATCGTGCTTCAGATTCGCCTGCCACGGATTCTTCTGGCCATTCTTGTGGGTGCGGCGCTATCGGTCGCAGGCACCGGACTTCAGGCACTGCTTCGCAATCCGCTGGCCGATCCCTACGTGCTGGGAATCTCCAGCGGCGCTGCGGTGGGCGCCATTTTCGCGCTCTGGATCGGCGGGCGCCTGGCCGCAGCCTCACCCCTGGCTGCCTTCGCCGGCGCCATGGTTACCATGGTTTGGGTTTACTTGCTGGGAAGGAGCGGCGGGCGTCTGGCGAGTTACACGCTGATCCTGGCCGGAGTGATTACGGCCTCGTTCTTGTCCGCCATCATCCTGTTCATGCTTACCCTGCTTTCCACGCGCGATGTGCGCGGCATCGCGTTCTGGCTGATGGGTGACCTTAGCGTGACGCCTGTAGCGGAGTTACGCATCCTCGCTCCGGCCATCCTACTGGCCATTGCGGGCGTGTATGTGCTTGCCAAGGATTTGAATGTTCTGCTTCTGGGCGCGGAGGAGGCGGCGCACCTGGGAGTCAACGTGGTGCGCGTCGAGTTGGGAGTCTATATCCTCGCGTCGTTCCTGACCGGAATCGCGGTCGCCACCAGCGGCGCCATCGGCTACTTGGGCCTGCTGGTGCCGCACCTGGGCAGAATGCTGGTGGGCAACGACCACCGCACGCTGCTTCCCACCGCCGCCCTGGGAGGCGCTATTCTTCTGGTGCTGTCCGATACACTGGCGCGCACGGCGCTGGCCCCGTCGGAACTGCCGGTCGGCGCCGTCACCGCCGTGGCCGGCGCGCCCGTGTTCATTTACCTGCTGCGCAAGACGGCGGGATAGAGTGGTGAATTGTAAATTATAAATTGCAAGTTACTATAGTGAGATATATCTCGTTAATAACTATCGGCAGAGAGTGGCAACTTACTTTTGAGCGTTGCGTCATGTGCCGGGGGTTTCAAATCTCAAATTTGAAATCTCCGTTCGAGGGGCAACAGAGAACTGAACACTGACCACTGAGAACTGACGACGGATTACTGCAATGCCCGAACCCCACCACCATCTGCGCGTCGACGGAGTTTCGTTCCGCTACCCGCACTTCGAGCTCGCTTCCACAAGCTTCGAGGCGCGTTCGGGAGAAGTCATCGCCATTATTGGGCCGAACGGTTCGGGCAAGTCAACGCTCCTCGAAATTGTCAGTGGTCACCTTGCGCCGCAACAGGGAACCGTGACCCTGGACGACGCGGACCTTCACCGGCTTCCGCCCCGGCCGTTGGCCCGCCTTGTGGGCTTGGCCCGGCAGGAGACCATCCTCTTGTTCTCCTTCGAGGTGCGTGAATTCGTTCGCCAGGGACGTCACCCTCACTTGGGCCGCAGTCTTTTCGAGTCTGCTGAAGATGAACGCTGGGTGGACTGGGCCATTGATAAGACCCATCTGGAGGAGTTTGTCGGGCGGCGTGTGCTGGAGATGAGCAGCGGGGAATTCCAGCGGGCAGTGCTGGCCCGAACACTGGCCCAGAGACCGCAACTTGTGCTCCTGGATGAGCCCACCGCCAATCTGGACATCGGCTACCAGATTGAGATGTTCCGTCTGCTGCGGCAACTCGCTCTCTCGGAACGTTTCATCGCCGTTCTGGTCACCCACGAATTGAATCTTGCCTCGCAGTTGGCGGATGAGTTGATCTTGATGGAGCGCGGCCGATGCCTGGCGAAAGGCGCGGCGGCGGAGGTTCTCCAACCGGAATTGCTAAGCCGGGTGTTTCGCACTCCTATCCTCGTCGACCGCAACCCGTCGAGCGGCCGTCCGCGCGTCACCTGGGTTGCCGGTCCGGCCTGACATGGGTGAATGCTAAGGGGATCGCGACAAAATGCAAAATAATACGACCGATCCCAATATGTTATCGTCAACCAAGGACTTAAGTTTTTGAGATGTTGCGAATGAGGTGCTTTTTGCGTGTCAGCAAACACAGATTTCGATGGGGGGTGTACTTGAGGCAAGCTGAACCAAACAGCTTTTCCGGTCTGCATGTTACAGTTGTCGCAATCGCGGCCTGGTGCGCACTGGTCATGCCCGTAGGCGCGTGGCCGGCGCCGCCGTCACAGAGATTCCAAGTCTCTTTTCCGGCTTCCGCTCACGCGGAGCCCATCACCGGCCGCGTTTTTGTGGTGATTTCGAACCGCGAAACGCCGGAACCACGAGCGCAGGTCGGCTTCTGGGGCGACGCGTCGCCGCTGTTCGGCGCGGACGTTGACCAACTCAAGCCCGGCCAGACGGCCGTGATCGACGGCACGACGCTCGGTTACCCGCCCTCCAGCCTCGCCGATATTCCCGCCGGCGATTATTACGTTCAGGCGCTCATGAACATCTA
>CAWJHY010000069.1:0-61050 GCA_963842495.1 uncultured Acidobacteriota bacterium | reverse complement strand
CCGGATTCGCGCGAGGCGTACTCTCTCGAAATCACCTCGGAAGGCGCCACAGTGAGCGCTCGCTCCTCGGCGGGTTTGTATTATGCAATCCAGACTCTGGGGCAGTTGGTGGAGGGCAGCGGGGCTGGGGCGGTCTTGCCCGTGGTTGAAATCAAGGACTGGCCGGCGTTGGCCTGATCGCGGCGTGATGGTGGACATGAGCCACGGAAGCGCGGCCCACCGAGAAGGAAGTCGAGCGCCAACTCGAATCCCGCCCGCTGGAAGGCGAACCAATACTACTTCTACAGCGAGGACAAGGCATCGAGCTGAAGGGCTATCCACCTTCGAACCGGAGGCCGCTTCAGCCAAGACGAGGTGCGACGGATCATCGCTTACGGGCGTGCGCGCCACGTCGACGTCATCCGTGCCTGGAGCTATACGGCCATCAACACGATCTCTTTCGGGTCGAAGAATACGCCACACTCGCCGATATGCCTCACGGACCGGAATCGACCCCGGAAGTCCCCAGGTGAAATCACCTCCACCGACTGGGTGACCCAGTTCGCCCAGCTCTTCCCGAGAGCCTTCGTGCATACCGGATTCGACGAGCCTTCAAATCGAGCAGGCCGCCCGGCAAGGCGGAATGGCGGCACAGCCTGCCCAACTCTTCCTCCGGCAACTCAACACCGTTCGGCCAACTTTTCAAGGAATACGGGAAGACCGTCATGGCCTGGGGAGACATCATGGTGAAGTATCCGGAGATCGTCTCGCAGCTTCCGTCCGGCCTCGATCGCGGTGGCTCTGGGAGTACGATCCGGGCCCCGAGTCGGCACTACCAGCATTGGCTGGGGCCTCTGGCCGCCCAGCACATCCCTCACATGATCGCTTCCGGCGTGACCTGCTGGAACCAGGTCCACGCCCATTATGCGCGAGCTTCGAGAACATCGACACATTCCTGGCTTCGGGCCGAAGTTGGGAGCCATGGGCCTGATGAACACTCTCTGGACTGACGACGCTCAGAACCGCTGCGAACCGCGTGGCCGGGCGAGCTCTACGGCGCGGCGGCGGCTTGGCAGTCCTCGCTGTAGATCGTCAAAACTTCTTTGCAGATTACTCCGAGTTGGCCTACCCCTCTGCGGCCGCTCGGAGGTAACGCAAGCTTTGAAGGACCTGGAAGCTGCGGAACTCGGCTTTACAGAAAGCGATCGGGGACGACACCATGCTGGCCTTGTGGAGAGATCCCTTCGCCCCGGCGATGTTAAAGCAATCGACCGATCACCTGGGCGACCTCAGACAAACCCGCCTGCTGGCGGAAGATGCCGCGACGCGGCTCGAGCAGGCGCTTTCCGAGGGAGGCGATCCGGATACTCTCCAGTGCCTGTTGGTTGGCAGCCGCCTGCTCGATTACGCGGGGAACGATTCCAAACCGCGCCGGAACTCGAAAAAATGTGGCGAAACCTCGGGCCGCGACGGCCGAAAGACGACGAATGGTGGAACAACTTTGAATCGCAAGTAACCTATCAGGACCACTCGCGCATAATCGATTTGATGGATGCCATCACCGAGCTGCGGCCCCAGTACCGGGCCGCCTGGCTCGATGAGTACACGGCCTACCGTCTGGACTCGGCGCTGGTCCGGTGGGAGGCTGAAGCCGACATTGGAGAGCGCTTCAAGACCGATTCCGGGCGTTCTCCGACAGCTCTCACGAGGGGCAGTCACTGCCGCCCTTGGAAAAGGTGGTTGAAGGACATGAGACGGGTCAGGCGATGCCAGTCTCGAAATCGTCATTCCCGCTTTCGCGGGAATGACATGGGCTTCGGAGGAAAGAGAACGTACACAAGGGAGGAACGGTGCATGATTATTGTCGATTCCCACCTCGATCTATCATGGAACGCTTTGAACTGGAATCGCGATCTCACGCGCAGCGTGGCGGAGATTCGCGCCTCCGAGGCCGGGATGTTGGGGCAAGGCAGGGCGAGGAACACAGTGTCGTTTCCTGAAATGCGCCGCGGCGAGATGGCGTTGGCTCTCGCCACCGTATTGGCGCGGTGCAGCGGGCTCGGCGACCCGTTGCTCGATTATCGAACTCGGGAGGTCGCCTGGGCTATGGCCAAAGGCCAACTCGCCTACTACCGCATCATGGAGTCGCGCGGCGTATTGCGAATGCTCAAAGATTGGCGCTCCTTGCAGGCCCACCTCGAGGAGTGGAACGCAAACAACTCGGCTTCTACCCCGCTCGGGTTTATTCTCAGCATGGAGGGCGCCGACCCATCCTTGAGCCCGGTTCTGTGGGTGAATGGTGGGAGGACGGGTTGAGGGTGGTCGGCCCCGCCCATTTCGGAGTGAGCGCCTACGCGCACGGCACGGGCACGGTGGGAGGGTTGTTGGCGAAGGGACGGGACCTTCTGCGCGCCATGGACGAGGTGGGCATGATTCTCGATATCAGCCATCTGTCCGACGATAGCTTTTGGGAGGCAGTGGAGCTTTTCAAAGGCCCCCTGCTGGCCAGCCACAACAATTGCCGGGCCTTGGTTCCCCGCGACCGGCAGATCTCCGACGAGCAGATTCGTTACCTCATTGGCCGTGGCGCGGTGATCGGCGCTGTCTGCGACGAGTGGATGCTCTATCCCGGGTGGGTGTCGGGCGAGACCCCGAATACCGTGGTCACGCTGGAAGCCGTCGTTCGACCACATCGACCACGTCTGCCAGCTAGCCGGAAACAGTTCCCACTCCGCCATCGGCAGCGACCTGGACGGCGGATTTGGGACCGAGCAATCTCCGTGCGATTTAGATACCATCGCCGACCTGCAAAAGATTCCCGATCTGCTGCGCAAGAGAGGTTATAAAGAGCCCGACATTGAAGCCATCATGCACGGCAATTGGCTTCGGTTTTTCCAACATGCTTGGGCGTGAAAGCCGGCAGTTCGACTGCCGCGATGAGAGATGGCGCGCCTGGAGGGATTCGAACCCCCGACCTTCAGCTTCGAAGGCTGCCGCTCTATCCATCTGAGCTACAGGCGCGTGATTTGAGTTTACTCCAAGTTCCTGCTGGAGAGAAGTGGCAGGGCAACAATACAATTGACACGACCGTCCGACCGGTCGGACAATGGGCAGAATTGGGTCATTGAATCATTGGGTCATTGGGCCATTGAATCATTGAAAGGCAGGCGCAGAAACCGGCTCTTCGAAGCAATGAAGAAATGACCCAATGACTCAATGATTCAATGACTCAATTCTGGAGGCGCGATGTCCGAGCAAGTATACGTTTTTGACACGACGTTGCGGGACGGTGAGCAATCTCCCGGATGCAGCATGGATTTTAAGGAAAAGCTGGAAATGGCGCGGCAGTTGGAGCGCTTGCAGGTGGACATCCTCGAGGCCGGCTTTCCGATTGCTTCACAGGGCGACTTCGACGCCGTCAAAGCCATCGCCTCGGAGATCCGGACGCCCGTCATTGCCGCCCTGGCTCGGGCCAATCAATTGGACATCGACCGCGCCTGGGAGGCGATCAAGGACGCCGCGCGGCCACGTATCCACACCTTTCTCGCCACCTCGGACATTCATCTGAAATACAAGCTCCACAAGACTCGGGAAGAAATCTTGAAACTGATCAGTTGGGCGGTGGGGCATGCAAAATCTCTTTGCGCCGACGTGGAGTTTTCGCCGGAAGACGCGGGCCGCACCGACCGCGATTATCTGATCGAGTGCTGCCATGCGGCGGTGGAAGCCGGGGCGAGCACTCTGAACCTTCCGGACACTGTGGGGTACTGCCTGGAGCCTGAGTATCAGGGGTTGTTTGCCGACGTCAAATCGCGCTTGCCGGGAGGGGATAAGGCCATCCTGAGCACCCACTCTCACGACGACTTGGGCCTGGCGGTGGCGAATACGCTGGCCGGGGTCCGGGGCGGGGCGCGGCAGGTGGAGTGCGCGATCAACGGCATCGGCGAGCGCGCCGGTAACGCCGCCTTAGAGGAAGTGGTGATGGCCATTTACGTTCGCAAAGATGCCCTGGGCGTGCACACCAACATCTGCAAGGAAGAGCTTTACGCCTCCAGCGCGCTTCTGACGCGCTTGACCGGCGTTGCCGTGCAACGCAACAAAGCCATTGTGGGGCGCAACGCTTTTTCTCACGAGGCGGGCATTCACCAGGATGGAGTGCTCAAGAACGCCATTACCTACGAGATCATCACGCCTCAAACCGTGGGCCTGCCTTCCAACCAGATTGTGCTGGGCAAACACTCCGGCCGGCATGCGTTGGCCAAGCGCTATGCAGATCTAGGCTACCAATTGGCCAAGCCCGAACTGGAGCGCGCTTACCAGTTGTTTACGCAGCTCGCGGACCGTAAGAAAAACATCTACGACGAGGATCTGCTAGCGATCGTGCAGGAAGGCTTCAAGCATATCCCCGAGACGTACACGCTGAGACTCTTGCAGAGTGTGACCTCGACCGAGGGCCGCAGCACGGCGACCGTCGAACTCGAAAAGGACGGCAGGGTCATGCACGATTCGGCGACGGCGGAAGGGCCGTGCGATGCGGCTTTCCGCGCCGTAGACCGAATCATCGGGATTACGGGCATCATTGCCGACTTCTCGGTCCATACGGTCGGCCCCGGGACGGACGGCGTCGCGGAGGTCTCGATTCGGGCGCGGTTTGAAGGGCGCGAGTTCACGGGAAAGTCCACCAGCCACAGCGTGGTGGAAGCTGCGGCCCGCGCCTACCTGCAAGCGGCTAACAAGGCAGCCTACGAGCTGAAACGGCTGGAAGAGAAAGGGGCAGCCGTCGCTTCCAGTTCCGTGCACGAGAACGAGGCCGTGGATCGCCTTCTTCCCGGAGGCTACTAAAGGTTAAAGGGTAAAGTCTAAAGGCTAAAGTCCAAAATCTAGAGCCTACATCATAGAGCCTGCATAGCTGGCTTTGCATTCAGCGTTTAACCCCTGCCCTTTATCCCTTACCCTTTAACCTTTCCCCGTTTGCAATCCTACCTGTTATGCTTATATAATATAAACGAGAAGATATATGCAGAGTCTTCATAGGGTCGCGGTTCTGCCGGGTGACGGCATAGGGCCGGAGGTCACGGCCGAGGCCACGAAAGTATTGCAGGCCGTCGAGGCGCTCACCGGACCGACCTTCAGGTTTCAAACCGGACTGATCGGGGGTTGCGCTCTGGACGCAACGGCCTCGCCTCTCCCTGCTGAAACCATTTCCATCTGCAACAACTCCCAGGCGGCATTGCTCGGCGCCGTGGGCGGTCCCAAGTGGGACTCGGTTCGGCCGGAAGTGCGGCCCGAGCAGGGTCTGCTCGAGATCCGAAGGCGGCTGGGTCTCTACCTCAACCTGCGCCCGATCCGGGTGTTGGATACGCTGGTAGGAATCTCGGCGCTCAAACCCGACCGTGTACGAGGCACGGACATGCTGATTGTCCGCGAATTGACCGGAGGAATCTACTTCGGCAATCCGCGGGGAATCTTCGCCAAGAATGGGGAGCGAGTAGGGATCAATACGGAGGTCTATCGCGAGCACGAAATTGAACGGGTGGCGCACCGGGCCATCCAGCTTGCGAAGACTCGCCGGCGCAAAGTCACCTCCGTAGATAAAGCGAATGTGCTCGAGTCCTCGCGACTCTGGCGCGAGGTCGTTTCGCGCGTGGCCCAGTCCTACCCTGATATCGAACTTGAAAACCTGTACGTGGATCACTGCGCCATGCGGCTCATCGACCGCCCCACCAGTTTCGACGTGCTCCTCACCACCAACATGTTCGGTGACATCTTGAGTGACGAAGCCGCCATGCTGACGGGCTCCATCGGCCTTTTGCCGTCGGCCAGCCTGGGCGAACATCATGCCCTGTACGAACCGATCCACGGTTCCGCGCCGGACATCGCCGGACGCAATCGCGCCAACCCCATCGCCGCCATCGCCTCCGCCGCCATGATGCTCCGGCATTCATTTCGCATGGAGACCGAGGCCCGGGCCATTGAAACGGCGATTGAAAAAGTCCTGAAACGTGGCCACCGGACGCCCGACCTTCCGGGTAAGTCGCGCGCCATCACAACCTCCCGCATGGGCGACTTGATCGCTGAAACTACCCAGAAGGTATTGAAATCCAGCGCTAAATGAACAGCAGCCAGTGGTCGGGGAGAATGACCCAAGCTGTCAGGTAAGAACGGCCCATGGATTCCGAGAGCGCTGGCGCCGTCATGCCTTGGTCTGGGCCGCGAACCCGATGGGCTTCCTGGGTCTGGCGGGAGGTTCCATCAACTGACGGATCGCTTCGAACAACGCGGTGATATTCTCATCGTGCGTTTCGATGCGAGTCTCCAGTTCCGCCAGTTTCGCGGCCAGTTCCTTGTGCGTTGCCAATATCTGGCGCAAGCGCACAAAAGCCCGTACAACCTGGACGCTCGCCTCGACCGCGATTTTGCTGTTCAGGACGCTGGCCAGCATCACCGCTCCGTGCTCGGTGAAGGCATAAGGGCGATAGCGCCTCCCACCGTGGCCTGCGCTTGAGGTCGCAAACTGCGACCTCAAGCTCTCCGTCTCTTCCCCGCTCAACTGAAACATGAAATCCAGCGGGAACCGATGACGGTTACGCCTCACTTGCTCATTCAAGCGCTTGGTCGAAACGTCTTTTCCGCCCCATGATGGACCCATCAAATTCGTGCGCGTGGCCCCAAGGTGTCGGCTCTGGCGTCCCTACTTGGCGACAAGGAAGCAAGCTGCCGCACTTCAAAACGCTTGCGCTGGAGGATGCCTCCACTGTATAAATTTCGAATGATCACCTGGCCAGCGGGATCTGTGAATCGAAGCGGTAGAGTATTACTCATAGCTTCCTGGCTTTTTATAGTCATGCTAACAGAGGTCGGACAAGCAAAAGGGTCAGCAGAGGCAATCGAGTTGACACACGGGGCCGATGTGATACTTCTGCACGGCAAAGTCTGGACAGGAGAGCCCGCTCCCGGCTCATCTGCAAAAAGGATCGTCGAAGCTGTGGCTATTGCCAACGGCCGGATTCTAGCCGTCGGCAGCGACGAAGAGATCCGCGCCTACCAGGGCCCGAACACCACAGTGATTGATCTCAAGGGTCGCTTGGCGGTTCCAGGCTTGACCGATAGCCACGCACATTTCATCCAAGGTGGCTTCCAACTTCTCTCGGTTGACCTGAAAGACGCGCGCAGCGAGGAGGAGTTCGTGCGCCGGGTCGCGGAGAAGGCGCGGACTCTGCCTCCCGGAAGGTGGATGCAGGGTGGTGATTGGGATGAGGAGGCCTGGCCTTCGGAGAAGTTGCCCACTCGCAGGCTGATTGATGCGGTTACGCCGCGCACACCTGTTTTCATCAGCCGGTACGACGGCCACGCCGTGTTAGCAAACTCGCTGGCGCTCGAACTCGCCGGCATCACCAAGGAGACGCCGGACCCGCCAGGAGGCGTGATTGTTCGCGATCCAAAGTCCGGCGAGCCCACGGGAGTTCTGAAGGACGAGGCGCAAGACCTGGTCGCGAAGGTGATACCGCACCCCTCCGAAAGTGAGATGGAAGAAGCCTTGCGGGCTGCCCTCAAAGAAGCTGCGCGCGTCGGGCTGACGTCAATTCACGACATCACGGTCGGCCCTGAAGCGTGGAACGGAAACTTCACGGGTGAAATCGAATTGCTGCGGCGCGCCGAACTCGAGGGCTGGCTCACTTGCCGCATCTACGCGATTACTCCCATCGCCAACTGGAAGAATCTGGAACAGGCCGGAATTTCTCATGACATGGGCAGCGATTTCCTGGAGATGGGAGCGGTAAAGGCCTTTGCGGACGGCTCGCTGGGTTCCCGCACTGCCTGGATGTTCAAGCCTTACGATGACGATCCTTCCAACAGCGGCCTGCCCATGCCGATTATGGCTCCTCCGGCAAAGCTGGAAGAAATAGCTCGCCAGGCCGACCGGGCGGGAATTCAGATTTGCACTCATGCCATTGGTGATCGTGCCATATCGAGCCTTCTCGACATTTATGAGCGGATTGGCGGCGAGCACCCGGCCGCGCACCGGTTTCGGGTCGAACACGCGCAGCACGTGCGGCCGGAGGACTTTGCGCGCTTTGGGAAGCTCGGAATCGTAGCCTCCATGCAGCCTTATCACGCGATTGATGACGGGCGCTGGGCCGAAAGGCGCATAGGGCACGAGCGCGCCCGGTCGAGCTATGCCTGGAGATCCATGCTGGATGCCGGCGCGAGGTTGGCTTTCGGTTCGGATTGGCCCGTGGCGCCCCTTGACCCATTGTCAGGCATTTACGCCGCGGTTACGCGCGCTACACTCGACGGGAAAAACCCCGGCGGCTGGTTCCCGGAACAGCGTTTGACCGTCGAGGAAGCCCTGCGCGCTTACACGCTTGGCGCCGCCTACGCCGCTTTTCAAGAGAAGGAAAAGGGTACAATCTCGCCGGGAAAGCTGGCGGATGTGGTGGTTCTTTCTGATGACTTATTCCGAATACCCCCGGAAAGAATCAAAGATGTGCGCGTGGAAATCACCCTTGTGGGGGGGAGGGTTGTCTACCAGTCACCTTTGTAGGGGCGCCACAGACACCTTTTTTGAGTGCATTTTTGAATTGCACTCCGGGTTGGTGCCATGTAATATATCGGGCGGTGATGTGCCAGAGAGTACCGACCTAAGCGGCCATTGCCAAGGATGGAGCCGCAATGTCAATGTGGCGGGACAAGAAAACTCAGCCGACGGAGCCGCACGATGTGCAGCGCACGGCGCCGCCGCCTCCGCCCTCTCCCCGACAGGAAACGTCTATGAATGAGATGACTTCAAAGTTGTCAAGCACTGCGTCCGGCACACCGCGCCAGACCGTCCTCGGTCCAAGCGTGGTGTTGAAGGGTGAGTTAACTGCCGATGAGGATCTGCTGATCGAAGGCCAATTCGAGGGGACCGTCTCCCTCGAACAACATTGCCTGACCGTCGGGCCGAATGGCCACGTCAAGGCTGAAATCAAAGCTCGCCAAGCTGTGATCCTGGGCACCTTGACGGGCAAAGTTGCAGCGCGGGAGAAGGTCGAGATTCGCCGCAGCGGGCATCTGGTGGGCGATCTGGCAACCGGCGCAGTAGCCATCGAGGAAGGGGCCTATTTCAAAGGCAGCATTGAGATCCTTCGGGATGAGCCCAAGGAGAGCCCCCGAGGAGCCTCGCCACGCAGCGCCGCTCCATCCAGCGCCGCTCCGAAGAGCCCCTCGGGAACGAGCGCATAAGCCGACTGCGGCTTTTGATGTTCCCAACGACAACATTCTTCGACTCTCAAGGCTCTCGCAAGACTACCCCGGCACCGCCCAGTCGTGCCCTCGAATGGTTGTGGCAAACCCTCCGGGACGTCAAACGCCCGCATGTGCTTGATTGTGGTCCCGCGCACGCCACCACGATCGATGTGCTGCTCAAGCGCGGGTCCAAGCTTTATGTTGCCGACCTGATTGCACTTGCGCGGGAATCCGACCCCAAATACATCCGGCGGGTGGGGAAGACCACGACGTTTCTGCTCGACGCCTTTCTCGAGAACATTCCTTCCATTCCTCCCGATTCGTTATCAGTGATTGCCTGCTGGCATCTCTTGGACTTGCTTCCACGCGAGGCCATCCCAGGCTTATTAACCAGGCTCTGGTCGTATCTCCGGACCGGCGGGGTGCTGTTTTGCCTGCTTCGCGAGCCCAGCCTGCCAAATGGCGCGGGAACGCGCTGGTGGCTCGACAGTCTTATGACGCTCCGCTCGGACCCGGAAAGTAAGCTGCCGTTCCCCTACCCGGTTCTCACCAACCGCGACATCGAGCACTTGGTCCCTGGCGGCAATGTCAAAACCTTCCTCACCCGGTCGGCGCGCCGTGAAATTGTCGCCATAAAGTAGTATTGCCGATTGTCGATTGCCGATTTTCGAGCGGGGGGATTGGCTTTTAATCGTCCATCAGAAATCGGTAATCGGCAATGCTCCCCGGGGTTGTCCGAAATTGGACAGTGGAATCCCAAAAGCGGACACTCCACCTACGAGAGCGGCCTCGGCAGAACGACTAACTCCTTCCTAAACAATGAGTTAGGCTTATTCTGCGATTGGTCCATTTCTTGCCCTGCCTAAGGTGACGGCTAAGACTTAAGAACTGAGTACTTTGAAGAGGCAGAGCAATGGAGACGATTGTGTTGGATGCTGAGAAAACAAGAACATCTTCCACGGCGCGAATCCTGATCGCGGATGATCAGCCGGATGTGGTGGAGGCCCTTCGCCTCCTGTTGAAGTCGGAAGGCTACGAAGCCGAAGGCGTGGGCTCACCGGCTGCTGCCTTGCAGGCGCTTGAAGCCCGAGATTTCGACCTGTTGCTGTTGGACTTGAACTATACCCGCGACACGACTTCGGGTCTCGAGGGTTTGGACCTGCTCTCCCGCATCAAGGCGACGGATAGCATAGTCCCGATCGTCGTGATGACTGCCTGGGGCAGCGTTGAGTTGGCGGTCGAGGCCATGCACCGCGGAGTGGGCGACTTTGTCGTGAAGCCGTGGAACAACTCACACCTGCTTGATATCCTGCGGACGCAAATCGAGTTGGGCGCCTTGCGCCGCCGCCAGTTGCAGGCTGAAGAACGGGAGCGCGAGGACGTCGAAGCCGTGCAGCGCGGATTTCTCCCCAAGGAGATCCCGCAAATGGCGGGCTTCGAATTCTCTGGCGCCTGGTTACCGGCACGTAATGTGGGTGGAGATTACTTCGATGTCCATGCCTTCAGCGAGAACAAGCTTGGCATGTCCATTGCCGATGTCGCAGGCAAAGGGATGTCCGCTGCGCTCCTGATGTCCAACTTGCAGGCGGCGCTCAAGGCTATGGCCTCCGAGCAAGCTTCCCCGGAAGATCTTTGCGGCAAGGTCAATCGGATCATTTGCGACAACATTTCTCGGGACAGATTCATTACTGCCTTCTATGGTTTGCTCGACAGCACGTGCAATCGTCTGGTCTTTACGAATGCGGGACATAACTCTCCCATTCTGGCGCGTCGAGACGGTTCGTGCATACGCCTTGGCGAAGGCGGTGTGCCTCTGGGGCTTTTCCCCGATTGGAAATACGAAAGGGGGGAGGTGCAGCTCGCCGCCGGTGACCGGCTCGTGCTTTTCACGGATGGGGTGACGGAAGTCAGCGGCGCGGACGGCGAAGAATTTGGCGAAGAGCGCCTGGCCCAAGTCCTGTTGGAAAATCGGTTCCGCAGTGCGCGAGAACTGCAGGAGAGAATCCTGGCGGAGGTCAACGAGTTCAGCGGCGGCCGATTCGAGGATGACGCCACGCTCGTGGTGGTTGCAGTTAAGCCCACAACGCAGGATCAAGACGGAGATATTGCGTAATAAGAACCGCCGTGGGCCCGTCGTGTTAGAGAGGCCAATATGGTAATCCGGAACAAAACTGCAATCATGAAGATCTGGAGTTTGGTCCTACTTTTCGGGGCACTTCCGCTCTTGGCCCAGGCCCCGATGTCAGAGGCCGATGCACGCTCGCTCTACGAGACCCGCAATAAGGAAATCCTGAGGCTATGGCACGAAAAACAGTGGGACAAAGCGGTGCCCATCCTTCAGGAGATCGTGGCCATGCCGGTTATGATGCGGATTCCCGATATCCGCTTCGATGCGCGTTACAACCTGGCTTGTGGATACTCGCTGCTCGGGCAGAAACAGAAGTCCCTGGCGCTGCTCCGCGAGATCGTGGCCGACACCGCAATCGACCCGGGGCAAATCGAGCGCGACAGCGACTTCGACAACATCCGCCCTGAACCCGGCTACAAGGAAATTCTTGCGGCGGCCCGCCCGCGCTGGGAGGCCCAGAACCGTTTCTGGGACTCGCCAGCCCTGGGCACACCCTTCAAAGAAAATCTGAGCGAAGATGAAAAGATCGCCGGTCTCGCGCGCTTCTGGTCGGAGGCCAAATACAATTTCGCCTGGTTCGACAAAATGCCGGATCTCGACTGGGACGCGAAGATGCTCGAGTATCTCCCGCGCGTGCGTTCCACCAAGAGCACGCTCGAATACTATCGCGTGATGATGGAGTTCGCAGCTCTACTGCAGGACGGGCATAGCAGCGTCTACCCGCCGCGCCAACTCCAGGATGAGTTCTGGTCGCGACCAGCCATCCGGATCACCCTTGTGGAAGGCCGCGTCCTGGTCACGCGTGTCCTTGGCGACGAGGCGCTGTCTGCTGCCGGAGTGCGCCGCGGTGTCGAGCTGAGCGCGGTGGACGGCCTACCCGTTCGCGACTATGCCGCGCGCTTCGTGATGCCAATAGTGACCGCCTCCGCCGAGCAGGACCGGGAGCGCCGCGCCTTGGTCTATGACTTGCTCGGCGGTCCGCGCAATTCCAAGGTCCGGCTCCAGTTCCGGGATGAATCGGGCAAGACCTTCGAGGTGACCACCGCGCGGCTTACCGACTCCGAACTCGACAAACTCGATACCCGGCCACCCAGGGGCCGGCTCGAGTTTCGCCTTCTTGAAAACGGCCGCATCGCCTATGTGGCGCTGAACACCTTCGCCGATCGTGACATCGTGACGGACTTCGATAAGGCTTGGCCGGGCATCCGCAAGGCGCCCGGCCTGATTCTGGATGTCCGCACGAACGGTGGCGGGAACAGTGGCTTCGGCTCCGAGATTCTCGGCTACCTGGTCGCCAAGGGTGGTCCTGCTGAGGGCGCACGCCTGCTGCTCTATCACCCGACCTACCGCGCCTGGGGACGCATGGGACAGGGACGGGACTGGGAAACCGAGACCTGGAGCGTCGATGCGCGGCCGGGCCAAGGCTACAACGGGCGGATCGTTCTGCTGACCGGCCCTGGCACCTTCTCGGCCGCCGAGGACTTTGCAGCCTCGTTCGATATGCTTAAGGCCGGGATAATAATTGGGGAACCAACCGCGGGCAGCACCGGGCAGCCGCTCGAGTTCCGTCTGCCCGGGGGCGGCTCCGCGCGGGTCTGCACAATCCAGACGCGCTATGCCGATGGCCGCGACTTCGTCGGCGTCGGAGTGCAACCGAAGATTCGCGTTACGCCAACCGTGGCCGACTTTCGTGCCGGCAAGGACACGGTGCTGGAATCCGCGGAAGCGTACCTGCGCGATCCGGCGCCTGTCAATTAGGGCAGAGTTGAGCGTGCCCAATTAGGATTGCCGATTTACGAGTGTCGATGGTCTATTGAAAATCGGCAATCGGCAATGGCGGTAAAGGACAGAAGATGATCACTCTCATCCAGGATGTGCGCTATGGCCTGCGCATGCTGGCCAAGACTCCGGGCTTTACTGCCGTAGCCCTGCTGGCCCTGGCGCTGGGCATTGGCGCCAACACGGCGATCTTCAGCGTGGTGAACGGCGTACTCTTGCGCCCGCTGCCGTACCCTGATCCGGCGCGGTTGATGATGATCTATGAGAAGACGCCGGATTTCAACCAAAGCTCCGTCTCCTACCCGGATTTTCAGGACTGGCAGCGCGAAAACCACTCTTTCACGGACATGGCATGCCTCCGCAGGAATGACTTCAACTTCACCGGTTCTGGCCGGCCGGAGCACCTTCAGGGTGAGCATGTATCCGCCGGCCTGCTGCCCGTTCTGGGCGTGAATCCATTTCTGGGCCGCAACTTCTTGCCTCAGGAGGATCGGGAAGGTGCAGGTGGCGTCGTCATCCTCGCCTACAGTCTGTGGCAAAAGCGGTTCGGCGGCGACTCGCAGATTCTTGGCAGGACGCTGACTCTGAATGCCAAGAGTTACACGGTGATTGGCGTTTTGCCCCCGGATTTCCGGTTCCGTGGGCAGTCCGACCTTTACGTTCCCCTGGGCCAGTGGGACTCCGTGGAGCTTCGTGATCGGGAAAATCATCCCGGACTGCGCGTGGTGGGCCGGCTCAAGCCCGGCGTCACTATGGCGGCTGCGCAGGCTGAGATGACCTCGATTGCCCGCGCGCTTGCCCAGAAGTACCCCAAAACCAATGGGCGAGAGGGGGCGACGGTGGTCGGCATGAAGGAGGATATGGTGGGGCGCATCCGGCCCACGCTGCTGCTCCTACTGACCGCCGTGGGATTTGTGCTGCTCATCGCCTGCGCCAATGTCGCGAACCTGCTGCTGGCACGCTCCAACGCGCGCAGCCGCGAGTTTGCCATCCGCTCCGCGCTGGGAGCAGGCCGCCGGAGGGTGGTGCGGCAGCTCCTGACCGAAAGCATCATGCTGGCTTTTGGGGCTTCGCTCCTCGGTTTGTTGTTCGCCAGTTGGGGCACGCGCCTCGTGCTGGCTGCGGTCCCCGACGCTTTGCCGCGCAGCCAGGAAATCGGTCTCGACCCTTACGTGTTGCTATTTACGCTCCTCGTGTCGGTTCTAACCGGCATTCTATTCGGCCTTGCCCCGGCATTTCATACTTCGAAAGTGAATCCGCAAGAGGCGCTGAAGGAAGGCGCGCGCGGCAGCGGTGGGGGACGGCATCGCGCCGAAGGAGTTTTTGTGGTGGTCGAGGTGGGCTTGGCCGTGGTGTTGCTCGCGGGCGCTGGATTGATGATGCAAAGCATTTGGCGGCTGTGGCAGGTTGACACCGGGTTCGAGCCGCACAATGTTCTAACCACCCAGGTAGCGCTCTCACCCAACGTGATGGCCAGCCCGGCAGGCATCCGGCTCGCTTACCAGCAGTTGCTCGATCGCGTGTCCGGCATCCCGGGTGTCCAGTCGGCTGCGATTACGTCGTTGGTTCCCCTCAGTGGCGATGACAGCGAGATCCCATTCTGGTTGGGAAAAGGGCCCCAACCGCCGCAAGACCAGATGGCTTCAACTCTCATGTACATTGCGACGCCGGGCTACCTCCGGGCCATGGGCATCCCGCTAAAGGAAGGACGCTTCTTTACCGATCACGACACGCTTGCCTCGCCGCCTGTGGTAGTGGTTGACGAAGTGATGGCCGAGCATCTCTTTCCCGGCCAGGATGCCCTGGGCAAACAGTTCAACTTGATGGTCATAGGCCCGGTCCAGATCGTCGGTGTCACCGGGCACGTGAAGCACTGGGGTCTGGATGCCGACGACACGGCAAAGATCCGGAACGAAATCTACTTCCCCTTCCTCCAAGTGCCTGACAAATTCATGCCTGAGGTCGTGGCAGGTTTGCCGCTCGTCTTGCGCAGCGGTCCCGATCCCTTGAGCTTGGTTTCGGCCGTGCGAGCGCAAGTGGCGGGGCCCACCGAAGATCAACCCATTTTTGGGGTCGCGACCATGGAGCAAGTCATTTCGGATTCGCTCCTGGAGCGGCGGTTCACCATGCTGTTGCTGATTATTTTTGCTTCCACCGCCCTGGTCCTGGCGGCGGTAGGTATCTACGGAGTGATGTCGTACGCGGTCAGCCGGCGCACGCACGAGTTGGGCGTGCGCATCGCCTTGGGCGCATCGCGGCGCGAGATTCTGAGGCTCGTTGTGTGGGACGGAATGGCGATGGCGGCGGCCGGAGCCGCGGTTGGCCTGGCCGGGGCGCTTGGGCTGACGCGATTCATGGCAAGCCTGCTCTATGGCGTCCGGCCGGCGGACCCGTTAACCCTCGCGGCCGTGCTGTTGCTCTTCGGAGGAATTGCCGTGCTTGCCTGTTACATTCCCGCCTGGCGAGCAACAAGGGTTGATCCGCTGGTGGCGTTGCGCTACGAATAGGCGCCAGAGAAGGGAACAGGGAACAGGTGACAGGGAACAGGCGGACGTCCGCTGCATTTCACGTTTGGGGTCAGAAGAGCATTAAGGAGGGCCTCATGTCAAAGCGTACTTTTCAGTTGCTGCTGGTTGCCGGTCTGGCTTCGGCCACGTTATGGGCAGGGGACGATCCGTTCGTGGGCAAATGGAAGCTCGACGCGTCCAAAAGCACACTCACCGACCGAATGAAGGTTGAGGCGGTCGGCCCAAACAAGTACGTCCTTGACTTCGGCGGGGGCAATCCCGAGACTGTCGTGGCCGACGGCACCGACCAGCCCGGCATCTTCGGGACCACCGTGTCCATCACCATCGAGGGGCCCGACACTTGGAAAGTCGTCCGCAAGAGGGACGGCCGCGCCGTCCTTACGGGGATATGGAGACTTTCCAAAGACGGCAAGACTCTAAGTGACACCTTTAGAGCTAACCAGCCGGACGGCTCGACGCTCAGCCTGGACTACGTGTACGAACGGACATCGGCCGGCTCAGGTTTCGGGGGCACGTGGGAAAGCACGAGCAAGAAGGTGAACTCGGTCTACGAGTTCGAGATCCAGCCCTACGGCGGTGACGGCCTTTCATTTCTTACGCCCTCTGAACATGAGACTCAAGACATGAGATTCGACGGGAAGGATTATCCGGACGCGGGCCCGGATGTGCCCGCTGGCACTGTGTCCTCCGGACGCCGGGTGAACGAGCGCACTCTGGAAATGACCGACAAGATCCAAGGCAAGGTCGTGACCACCCGGCAGATCAAGGTCTCCGCCGATCTCAAGACCTTGACGACGACCGTGCACCCCGCCGGTCAAAGCAAGCCGAACATCCTTGTGTTTGATCGGGAATAGAGAGGGGGCTGGCGGCCGCGCAATGAGTGAAGCGGTCGGCTCTCAGCAGTCAGCCGACAGCAAACCGGCTTGGGGGTTGCCTGCTGAGAGCTGATAGCTGATGCCTGATAGCGCTCGAAAGGAGGAGCCATGGCTAATATCGAGCGAGTTCGCGAAGTTATGGAAAAGCCGTTGGAGTCGGAATACTTCAAGCTGAAGTCTGCAGCGGGATGGAAGCTGGTCGCCGTAGAGTGGGAACGGGAGATCGAAGAACCCCAGGAAGAACCTCGCCACGCCCAGGAAGAAATACCTTACGGCCTGCGCGTGAGCGATGACTGCTTGCACCTGGTCGAGAATCCCGCCGAGACCCAGGTCCTCATTCACATGTTAGATGGCATCGTCCAGGATTTGCCTTTCTCCAAAATCGCCGAAGATTTGAATCGCAGCGGCCTTCGGACCCGCGGCGGAACCAAGTGGGAGCCGGTTTTCGTCTACAACATGCTCCCGAGACTTATTCAGGTTGGCCCGCGTATTTTCTCCAGCGAGGAATGGCAGGCACAGAAGAAGCACGTGGTCAATTATGGTGGCTAGGTTTAAAGGGTGAAGGCTGAAGGGTAAAGGGTGAAAGGTTAAGGGTAAAGGATGGAAGTTGAAGAAAACATGGCTTGGCCGCTCTTCATTCGTGTGCAAAGGTCGGCGGCCAGGAGGCTTTATCCTTTACCCTTTGACCTTTAAGACTTGCCACTAGCCACTTGCCGACTGCGGAGTCAAAACATGACCACTCTGCTTCACGATTTGCGTTACGGCTTCCGCATGCTGGCGCGGAACCCAGGCTTCACGGTGGTGGTAGTGTTGACGTTGGCCTTGGGAATTGGCGCCAACACGGCCATGTTTTCGGTTGTCGATAAGGTGCTCCTCGAGCCACTGCCTTTTCCCCAGCCTGAGCGGCTCGTATCGCTGCATGCGAGCAAGCCGAACTTCGAGCGCGGGTCGATCTCCTATCCGAATTTCCTCGATTGGCAGCGGGAGAACCACAGCTTCGTGGCCATGGCCGTCTGCCGGGCCATCGTCATGACCTTAACCGGCAGGGGAGAAGCCGAGCGAGTTCGGGCTGAGTACATCACCTCCGATTTCTTTTCTCTGCTCGGCGTTAAGCCCCAGCTTGGCCGCACCTTGACGGAAGGCGAGGATCGGATAGGCGCGGCCCCTGTCGTGCTGATCAGCGAAGGCTTTTGGCAGCGCAAGCTCGGGTCGTCTCGGGAAATACTCGGTACGACGCTGAACTTGGATGGCCGCGGTTTCACCATAGTCGGCGTGATCCCCGCATCGTTCCACGTGGAAACAGTAGCGGCCGGCCTGCTGGATCGAGACGTGTACGTGCCCATCGGCCAGTGGGATAATAACGCACTCTCGCAACGCGGGGCGGGCCTTGGAATACACGGCTTCGCCAGGCTCAAACCCGGTGTAACGCTCGTGCAGGCAAGGGCGGACATGGCCCTGGTGACGCAAGACCTTGCCCGAGCCTATCCCGACACTGACCGGGGCCTTGGCGCGACGCTGGTTCCGTTGAAAGAACAAATCGTGGGCCGCGTCAGGCCGTTGTTGCTGGTGCTGCTGGGCGCGGTTGGATTCGTGCTCTTGATCGCCTGCGTCAACGTCGCGAATCTCCTGCTGGCACGCTCCACGGGACGAACGCAGGAGTTCGCCATCCGCGCGGCACTGGGAGGCGGCCAGGGGCGAATTGTGCGGCAACTTCTGGCGGAGACTTCGCTGCTTGCCCTGGCCGGGGGCGGGCTTGGGCTCTTGTTCGCTTCCTGGGGCACACAGGTTACGCTCAACCTGCTCCCTGATGCTCTGCCGCGTGCGCAGGAAATCAGCGTCGACTGGCAAGCCCTGCTTTTTACAGTGGCGATCTCGCTGTTCGCCGGGATTCTCTTCGGACTGGCGCCGGCGCTGAAGCTGTCGAGGGCTGACTTGCACGCGCAGCTTAAGGAAGGGGGCCGCGGCTCGAGCGGGACGCGCCATCGCCTCCAGCGCTCCCTTGTGGTAGCCGAAATGGCGATGGCCTTCGTGCTGCTCATGGGCGCCGGCCTCTTGATTCGCACTCTGGCGCGCATCTGGAGCGTTGATCCCGGCTTCGATGCGCACAACATTTTAACCTTTAGCTACGGCTTTCCTCCCGCCATGAACACTGCTAGCGCCGACGCGGTTCGCGCCGCCTGCCGTCAGCTCGATCATGAACTTGAGTCCGTTCCGGGAATTCAGGCGGTGTCACTCACCTGGGCCGCATTTCCGCTCAGCGGCGAGGACGACGAGCAGTTCTGGTTCGAGGGCCAGCCGAAACCGCAGAGCGCGAGTGAAATGAACTGGGCGCTCAGTTACGTGGTTGAGCCCGGGTATTTAAAGGCGATGGGCATTCGGCTGGAGAGCGGCCGCTTCTTGTCGGAACTGGACAATGAGCACTCACCACCGGTCATCGTTATCGACGACGTGTTGGCGCAGAAGTTTTTCCCCGGCCAGGACCCCCTTGGGAAACGCCTTCACCTCAACGGGTTTGATCAACTTGCTGAGATCATTGGCGTGGTCGGCCACGTCAAACAGTGGGGGCTCGATTCCGATGAGGCCAACCCGCTCCGCGCCCAGATGTATCACTCCTTCATGCAACTCGACGATGCGCCGTTGAAGTTGTCCGTGCCGGGAATCGGCGTTGTGGTGCGGTCCCGGAATGCCTCTGCGGGCTTGGCGGACGCCATTCGCCGTGTGACCGGTGAAATGAGCAAGGACCGGGTCCTCTGGGACTTCGAGACCATCGAAGAGATAATCTCCGATTCCCTCGCCGCCAAGCGTTTCGCCATGACGCTTCTGGGAGCCTTCGCCGCGGCCGCCGTCCTCCTGGCCAGCGTCGGCATATACGGCGTGATTTCGTATTTCGTCGGCCAACGAACGCACGAAATCGGCGTGCGTATTGCTCTCGGGGCGCGACGGCGCCACGTTTTCGGGCTGGTGGTGGGACAGGGTTTCGCGCTGACCTTGGTGGGAATCGCGTGCGGCTATGCCGGAGCAGTCGGCATGACACGATTTCTCTCGAGCCTGCTCTATGGAGTGCGTCGTACCGACCCGTTGACATTCGCGGCCGTATCGGCACTGCTCACGGGAGTCGCGCTGCTGGCCTGCTACATTCCCGCCCGCCGCGCCGCTCGAGTTGATCCCATCGTGGCGCTGAGGCATGAATGAAGCTTTTGGCTCTCAGCCGTCAGCTCTCAGCTTTCAGCAAAAGGATTTCGAGCAGATCGCTTGCTGAGAGCTGATAGCTGACGGCTGACAGCTTGGAACTTAGTGAGGTGGATGATGAGTACTTTGCTCCAGGATCTTCGCTACGGCTTGCGCATGCTCGCCAACAATGCGGGCTTCACGTTGGTGGCGGTGCTGACGCTGGCGCTCGGCATTGGCGCCAACACGGCCATATTCAGCTTGATTGACGCCGTCATGCTTCGCGCTCTGCCGGTGCGCGACCAGTCAAGGCTGGTGGTGATGAGCTGGAGCGCGCATAAGGCGCCTCGCCGTAATGGTACGAGCTCATTTGGCGATTGCGCGCGCAATGAGGGTGGGGGCAAGAACCCGTCGGGCTGCTCGCTGCCTTATCCCTTTTTCGACCTGATTCATTCGGAGAAGCGAGCGTTTTCGAGTGCGACGGCGTTTGCGGGGCCCGCCCAGCTTGTGCTCAGCGGCAACGGGCCGGCCCGCATGGCAAGCGGCGAGCTTGTGTCCGGAGATTACTTCGCCACGCTGGGCGTGCAGGCCTCGGTGGGGCGCACGCTGGGCCCGGCCGACGATTCACTTACCGCCCCGCCGGCTGTCGTCTTGAGCTATGCGTTTTGGCAGGACGCATTCGGCGGCGACCGGTCCGCCATCGGTCGAAGCATTGTGCTGAATTCCGTCCCGTTTACCATCGTCGGCGTCACCGAGCCGAACTTTACCAGCTTGACGCCCGGGAAGACGCTAGACGTGTTCCTTCCGCTTTTCATGTACCCCCGCCTCAGCATTCCCTGGATGGGCGAACGCCAACACAGGGAGCGTAGCCTCGATTCCTGGTGGCTGGTGATCGTGGCGCGGCTGAAGCCTGGGGTGACGCTCCAAAGCGCGCAAGCGGCGGCCAGCCTGCTATTTCGCAATGAAATGTTGAACGGCCAGAATCCGCGGTCGAAGGCTTCGGACGATCCCAGCATCGTCCTTAAGCCTGCCCAAGCGGGCCTGGACGGGATGCGGAGCTTCATTTCAATGCCACTCTACGTTTTGATGTCCGCGGTCGGCCTTGTCCTGCTGATTGCCTGCGCCAACGTGGCGGGCCTTCTGCTTTCGCGCGCTGCGGCGCGGCAGAAGGAAATGGCGGTTCGCCTGGCGCTGGGCGCGGGGCGCCTGCGGATGATGCGGCAATTGCTGACGGAAAGTGTGATGCTGTCGCTGGCCGGAGGCGCGCTGGGAGTGCTCCTGGCGATCTGGGGCGTGCCCGCCCTGACCGCCCTCATGTCGAGCAATGGTGACCGCCCGTTTCCTTTTGAGGTCGGGCCGGACTGGCGCGTTCTGGCTTTCACGGTTTCCATTTCACTCTTCGCGGGAATCTTTTTCGGCCTGGCGCCGGCGCTGCGCAGCGCTCGAATGGACTTGACGCCGGCGCTCAGAGAGAGCGCCTCGGGGCTGCCGGGTGGTGAAATGCGCTCCGGTCGGCGGCTCCACCTGGGCAACGCGCTCGTGGCCATCCAGGTGGCGCTTTCGATCGTGGTGCTGATTGGGGCGGGTTTGGTGGTGCGGACGCTGCGGAATCTCCGCAGCATTCATCCGGGCTTTGACACCCGCAACCTGTTGCTGTTCAGCATTAACCCTACGCTCCAGAAATACTCGGACTCCAAGATTCAAAACCTATACCGCGACTTGCAGGAGCGGCTCGCGGCGCTGCCCGGTGTGATCTCCGTGAGCTATTCCTCGGACTCGCTCTTGAGCGGGAGCCTGTGGACCAGTGACCTCCACGTGGAAGGGCAGGCGGAGAAAACGACACAGGAAGTGGACATGCTTGCGGTAGGGCCGGATTTTTATAAGACGTTACGCATTCCGGTTCTCGAAGGGCGCGCCTTCACCGGCGCCGACTTCACGCAGGCGGCTCAAGCCGCCGCAGTCGGCGAATCGCCGCAACAAACTGCGACTCCCTCCGGCGTGTTATCGGCGGCGAAATCCTCAGCCACCGCGGGTCCGCCGATCCCCGTGCTGGTGAATGCCAGCTTCGTTCGCAACTATTTTGAGAACCAGAATCCGCTGGGCAAGAGGTTGACTCAAGGCGACAGTTCCGGAACAAGCGGCAACGCGGCCGAAAAGCCGAGGATCACCAAGGTTTGGGAGATCATCGGCGTGGCGGGAGACACGAAGTACGACAGCCTGCGGCGCGAAGTTCATCCCACCGTTTACGTGCCGGTAACGGGCGGCGGTGCGACTTTCGAGTTGCGCACCGCGTCGAGTTCAGCCGCACTGGTTCCATCTGTGCGCAGGACCGTGAACGATACGGATAACAACCTTCCAATTTTCGGCGTCCGCACGCAGTCGCAGCGCATCGACGAATTGCTGACCCAAGAGCGCCTGATCGCGCGACTGGGCAGTTGTTTTGGCGGCTTGGCGCTGCTGCTCGCCTGCGTTGGGCTCTACGGCCTGCTTTCGTATGAGGTGGCTCGCCGCACGCGGGAAATTGGCATTCGAATGGCGCTCGGAGCGGAACGGGCCGACGTGTTGCGGGGCATCGCGGGGCAGGGGCTTCGGATAACAATCGTCGGGGTCGTCGCGGGCCTCGCCGCCGGAGCGGCCGTGACGCGTTTCCTCTCCAGCCTGCTTTTTGGCCTCAAGGCGAGCGATCCGGCGACGTTCGCGTGTGTGTCGCTGATCCTGATTGCAGTGGCGCTCGTGGCCTGCTACCTGCCTGCCCGCCGAGCGACGAAAGTCGATCCCATGGTGGCCCTGCGGTACGAGTGAAGCTTGGAACACGTTCTAGTTGTTGTTTCCCAGGGTAGAATGTCAACCTTCGCTGTGGCTTTTATGGTAGAATGTCTACCATCATGAAAAAGGCAACTACGGAGCGAATGGAATTGTTGCAGGGAACGCTGGACATGCTGATTCTTCGCACTCTCCTCTTGGGAGCGGCGCACGGCCATGAGATTGCCAAGCACATCCAGCGAACCACGGACGATCTGCTCCAGGTCGAGCACGGCTCTCTTTACCCAGCCTTGCATCGGCTGGAGCGCCAGGGCTGGGTGATCTCAAGGTGGGAAGCAGCCAAAGACAGGAATCGCCAGTTCAAGTATTACCGCCTGACGCCGACAGGTAGAAAGCAGTTGGCGCGCGAAGAGTCGAAATGGAAGCAATTGGTGGGGGCGATTTCACGGCTGATGGCGCCGGCCGGCTGAATTGCGCGCAGCGCCTTGGAGTGCGGCGGCTTGACGCCGCCTTCCAACGCCATCTTGAGAGGCGCCGTCGTGGCCCTCAGGTTCCAGGGCGGCGCCAGGCCGCCGCACTCCAAGGCGCCTTCGGCGCAAACGGAGGCATCAATGAAACTCTGGCATCGTTGGCAAAGTCGGCAGCAATTTCGTGAAGAGGACATGCGGAAAGAGCTCAGTGCCGATCTCGAACTGGAAGCGGAGGAGCAACGCGCGGCCGGTGTTTCCGCTGAAGAGGCCCGCTATGCGGCGCAGCGCGCGCTGGGCAATCGAACCGCTGTCGAGGAGGAAATCCGCGATCTGTGGGCCTGGACATGGTTCGAGCATCTCGGGCAGGACATCCGCTACGCGTTTCGCACCTTGCGGAAGAACGCCGGATTCACGCTGGCTGCCTCGCTCTCGCTGGCGCTCGGCATCGGCGGCAACGCCGCGATGTTCAGCCTGGTGGATGGCGTGCTCCTTCGGCCCCTTCCATATTCCGAACCGGACCGGTTGGTACGGCCGACCGGGTATTACCCGACGGGTGGTTTCCTGGCCTTACAGCAGTTGAGCCGGACGATGGAGTTCGCTACCTATTCCGATAAACCCGAGAATGGTTCGGATTTCAATTTGACAGGACAAGGCGAGGCAGTGCACTTGGCTGGGAGCATCGTCTCGGCGAATATCTTTTCTCTGCTTGGGGCGGGCGCGAAGTTAGGGCGCACATTTCAGCCCGGCGAAGATCACGCCGGACAAGATAAGCTGGTGATTCTCAGTCACCCGCTATGGCGCAACAAGTTCGGGGGCGACCCGGGCATAATCGGCCGCATGATCAAGATCAACGGCGTCGACCGGCGCGTGGTTGGCGTGATGCCGCCCAATTTCAATTTCCTGATTCCCGAGGCTCAACTGTGGGTGCCTTTGCACATCGATGCGGGCAATCAGGACGCGATTTGGGGGCATGGTTTCAAGCCGGTGGTGGGCAGGTTGCGCCCGCACGCCACGCTGGCGCAAGCTTGTAGCGAGATTCGCAGCATGGTTCCGGAGATCATTCGCATGTTTCCGTATCCCATGGCGCGAAGTTGGAACGCCGACGCCACGGTGCTCCCCTTGCACCAGGATCTGGTGGGCAACGTCCGTACGAAGTTGCTGGTTTTGATGGGTGCGGTCGGCGTGGTCTTGATGATCGCGTGTGTGAATGTGGCGAGCCTGCTGCTTTCGCTCGCGTCTTCGCGGCGCAAGGAATTCGCCCTGCGGACGGCGCTGGGCGCGGCGCGCGGAAGGATTGTGCGCCAACTTTTGACCGAGAGCGGGGTACTAGCCATGGTTGGCGGCGCGCTCGGTCTGGCGCTCGCATTCGCCGCGTTCTCGGGGCTGAAGACCTTTCTGCCGACGGATACGCCCCGTAGCGCGGAACTCGGCATGGACTGGCGAGTGCTGGCGTTTGTGGCGGCCCTGTCCCTCGTCACTAGCCTGGTGTTCGGTCTTACACCGGCGCTACGGGCTTCGAAAACGGGCCTGGCGGACTCCGTGAAGGCCGGCGGGCAGCGCGCGACCGACGCGGCTGGAATCAGCCTTCGCAGGTCGCTGATCGTGGGCGAGGTGGCGCTGGCGGTGGTGCTGGTGGTCGGCGCCGGACTTCTGATCAGGACCTTGTGGCGATTGATGGAAGTGAATCCGGGCTTCCGAGGCGAGCACGTTTTGAGCGTCCGCGTCACGCCCGACCAGTCGTCGTGCCGCGAGCGCTCGGCGTGCGTGGCGCTTTATGACGAGTTGTTGCGCCGGGCGCGCGAGATAACTGGAGTTTCTGAAGTGGCGGCTGCGAATACCGTGCCTTTGACGGGCGAGGCGCCCTATGTCGTGGCGGAGATGCAAGAACACCCGTTGAGGGAGGGGGAGTCTCTGGCTCCCCTGCTCTGGGCCGGCGCCATCACCCCTGACTACTTCCACGTGATGGGCATTCCGCTGCTTCAGGGCAGGGTATTCGGGGATGCCGATGCGGAGAAATCAGGTCAAGTGGTGATCGTAAGTGCGGCGACGGCGCGAAAATTCTGGCGCGGCGAAAACCCTATCGGCAAGCACCTCCGGTTGGTTTGGGATAAAGACTGGCGAACCGTGGTGGGCGTGGTGGGAAACGTGCGCCAATTCAACCTTGCGGACCGGCCCCTGGATTGGATCGATGGGGCGATCTATATGCCCTACGCTCAGTCGGTGGATGCAAACCAGAGACTGCCCGCAGCGATGTACCTGATCGCACGAACCTCGGCCGGGCCGGACTCTCTTGGGGGCGAAGTTCGCGAACTGGTCTCGAGCGTGAACCCCAATGTACCCGTGGGCGAAGTGCGGACGCTGGAAGCGATCGTGGTGGACTCCGCCTCGCAGTCGCGCTCCCTGATGTGGCTATTCCTGGTTTTCGCCGCAACCGCTCTGGCCCTGGCTGCCATCGGCACTTACGGAGTCGTTTCCTACGCGACGTCCCAAAGAACCTTCGAGATCGGCGTCCGGGTCGCGCTGGGCGCTTCCCGCTCGAGCATTTTCGGGATGGTGATTCGCCAAAGCCTCGAATTGGTCATCGCCGGGCTTGTCTTGGGCGCGGGGGCGGCGCTGCTGCTCAGCCGAATGCTCTCCAGCTTTCTGTACGGGATCTCGGCCCAGGACCCCCTCACCTTTGCGGCCGTGGCCGGACTCCTGGTCCTGCTGGCGCTCGCCGCCGGATACATTCCCGCGCGCCGGGCCACCAAAGTCAATCCCATCACCGCGCTGCGCTACGAGTAAGATGTAGCGCAGACCTGCTCTCCAAGGTGTGCGGCTTTTCGCTTCGATCCGCGAACGAACCGCGGACCTGAAAGGCAGGTTCGCGCAGCTCGGGGCACGCGTCGCGGACGAAGATGAGGGACAAATTTACATCTTGACAAACCTCTATCTCTATGCTACAGTTCTAGCGTACCCTGTGGCAAGGGCCGCAGGCGCCAGGGAGTCAAAAAGTTGAGGGGTCAAAAAGTCGGAGTCAACATCAGCGCAGGGTCGAGGCAGCTCAGGAAGTGGCCAGTCTCCAGGCCTCTGCGGTTCCTCGGATCGACCATTTGTCCTGGGTTCGCGCCATGGGCGTGATCAATGAGGCGCCGGGAAGTCCGGAGAAGAGATGCGAAATATTACGATCGATCCCAGTATGTTATTGAAAACACAGGAAGGCGTATTTTAGTTGGTGCGAGAACAAACCCAAGACGACCCCGATATTGCGTGCCAGACGTGCAGATTAGACCCCACAAACGACACTTCAGTTGATGGTCCCGCCCCGACGCACGGACAGATTGACAGAGTGTGGAAGACATGAATACGGCTTGCTAGAATGGGGAACCGCAGATTCGCGGAAAAACACAAAATCGTGGGAACGAAGCTAAGAAGTCATTGAAAACAAAGGAAGTCGCATTTTGAGCAATGCGAAAATGAGCCCAAGAACGTGCCAACGAACCAGCGGAAGTTGTCACTTTACGCTCGTCAGTCACCTTGATGCTTTGCTGAAAGCTGATAGCTGACGGCTGACAGCTTCTGGAGTGCAAAGCTGACTACTGACAGCTTCTATGGTTATACTGGGGAACGAAACTTCTGGCCTGCTGCCAGCGTATTGATGATTAAAGCCCGAAAGGAGTGCAAACTGTTATGAAGGTGCAATCAATTCGCAGTCTGGTCCTCATCCTGGGGATGGGGGTGTTGGCCACGTTGGTCCAAGCCAGTGCACTTTGGGGTCAACAGGCTCCAGTGCCAGCGCCGGCCGTCGGTGAGAGCTTTATGGCCCATGACTACACCAGCACACACTCATTTCCGAATGTCTTTGATTCCTTCCTGTCTCTACCTGTTCCCCAGGCGAGTATGCAGAACTCACCCCGGCTGAAGGACCTGATTCGCGACGGAAAGCTCTGGCTGGCCCTTCAGGATGCCATTGCGCTGGCGCTTGAAAACAACCTGGACATCGACTACGTGCGGTTCAACATACCTTTAGCGCAGACGGATTACCTCCGCACCAAGGCGGGCTCGGCGGCGCGCGGCGTCGCGGGCGAAACGATTTCGACTGCGCTGTTTTCGGGCGCCATTGGCACGACTTCGAGCGGCAACGGGGCCGGCTCAAGCAGCGGTGCAGGCGGCGCGGGCTATGGCTCCGGCGGCCCAATTAGTCTGGGTTCGTATGGCTGCTGCGATCCGTATGTTTTTGTCTCTGCGGGATTGAACCAGGCTGTCACTCCTCTTGGAACGGCCGTCCTTACCGGGCTTTCCTCCGTAACCACGCATTATGGAGGATATTCTGCCTTTTACGGCCAAGGGTTTATGACCGGGACCAGCTTCGCCGTTGGAATGTTCCAGGATCGCTCGACCACCAGCGCTCTGACGGCTTTAGTCAACCCGTCCGTTCCCTCGTTTTTCGGAATTACCGTGAGCCAGAACCTCTTGAATGGTTTTGGCTACCGCGCCAATGCCGCCAATTTGCGCATCGCGAAGAACGGCCTCAAGTTTTCCGACAGCGTATTCCGCCAGAACGTCATGACGACCTTGCAGACCGTCGTCAATGACTATTGGGACTTGCTTTACTTCCGCGAAAACATCCGGGTGGCTGAGGAGACGGTCAAATGGGCGGAGGCGGACTTGAACAACAACACACGGCAGGTCGAGATCGGGAATATGGCCGCCATCGAGATCACGCGCGCCAAGTCAGAACTCGCCACCCGGAAGCAAGGATTGATTCAAGCCCAAACCGCCTATCAGCAGCAGGAAGAGAAACTGAAGACCGAGCTTTCAAAACATGTGGATGCCGATCTGGCGGCTGTGCCGATCGAACCCACCGATAAGCTGCCCGAGCCAAGCCCGAATGACATTCCTTCGCTGCAAGATGCACTCAACCTGGCGGCCAAGAACCGGCCGGAGATCGAACAGGTCCAGTTGAACATGCGGAACCAAGAGATCACGATCCAGCAGAACCGGAACCATCTGCTTCCTTCCTTGAGCGTTTACGCCACCTACGCCCCGGAGGGACTTTCGGGGCATTTCCTCTGCGGGATCAATCTCTATGAACCGGCCTGTCCTCCGGGAGTAACAGGGTACGTGCCTGGAGGGACCGGCGACTCGCTATCGCAAGCGTTTCGCAACGTTTATCCGAACTACTCGTTGGGTGTCAACCTGACGATTCCAATTCGCAACCGTGCAGCGCAGGCTGACGCCGCAACCGCCCTGCTCCAGGAGCGGCAGTACCGTGTCGATTTACAGCGGAAAACGAACCAGGCCCAACAAGACGTGCGCGCCGCGGTGATTGCTGTTACGCAAGCCAAGGCCCAGATCGATGCGGCCGTGGCAGCGACGGAGCTTCAAAAGGAAACCTTGGACGGAGAACAAAAGAAATTCCAATTGGGAGAATCAACGCCGTTCCTCGTCATCCAGGCAGAAAGAGATTTCGCGCTTCAGGAAGCCACCGAAGCCCAGTATCGCGATGCGTACGCCAAAGCGCTGGTCCAATTCGCCACGGCGACGGGCACGATCCTCGAGAAGTTTAATGTTGAAATCTCGGAGGCCAAGACGGGGCAGGTTACCAAAGCCATGAACATTCCAGGCACGGCCGCAGCGCCGACGGGGCAGTGAGGAAGGAAAGAAGGAATTGTAAATTGTAAATTATAAATACTAAGAACAATAATACTTATTATAAAAACAAGACCCTCTTGTATTCCAACAGCCCTCTCTCTTGGGGCGAGGGCTGAAATTTCCAGGGCCGCCCACCTGCCGAGCTGCCCACCTGCCCAGCTCACGGTTGGATGAGGCCTTTCTTCACGGCGAATAAAACCAACTCCGCTGTGCGGTGGAGGTCGAGGGTCTCCATGACGCGGGCGCGGTGCACGGCGACGGTATTAACGCTGATATTAAGCAGTGTAGCAATTTCCTTATTGGATTTTCCCTGAGCTATTAACTGTAGGACTTCCTTCTCGCGCAGCGTTAGCCTTTCATACGGGTCCTGGCTTGTCCCTTGGAAGGTGCCCGCCTTCATACTCTCCAGAACGATGTGGGAAATGCCGGGGCTGAAGTAGGCCTGGCCCTCCGCCAGCGCCATGACGGCGCGCGTGAGATCGACCTCGATGGCGTTCTTCAGGATATATCCCTTGGCGCCCAGCTCGAACGCCTTGCGGACATAGGCCTCGTTCGAATACATGCTGAGGATGACGATCTTGATTTGCGGATTGGCCTTGAGCACTTCCGCGGTCGCCTCGAGCCCGCCCAGTTCCGGCATGGAGAGATCCATGACGACCACATCCGGCTTGAGTTCCTTGCACAACTCGATGGCCTCGAGGCCGGTGCGCGCTTCTCCCACCACGGTGATGCGGGGATCATCCTCGAGAATACGCCGGAATCCCTGGCGGACCAGAATGTGATCTTCTGCGAGCAGGACTCGAATCTGTTTATCCTTGCTGGGGGATGTCACGGTTCAACTCACCTCTTGGATGGCGTGGTTGAGCGAGGGCCTTTGCAGGGGAACCGTGACGCTGACCACTGTTCCCCTGTGGGGCGAAGAGCGAATCGAAAAAGAGCCCTTCAGGTGCTCTGCCCTTTCCCGCATTCCCATCAAGCCTATTCCTTGACCCGCCACGCGATTGTTTTCCGGGCCGATCACGAAGCCAGCTCCCTCGTCCCGAATTTCCAGACTCAAATTGCCCGCTGCCTCTTCAACCGTCACCCAAGCTTCCTTGGCTCCGGAGTGCCGGGCCACGTTGTTCAAAGCCTCCTGGACAATTCGGTACAGATGAATCGCATCCTCGGGCAGGAAGAAGCCGTCTGAAAGTTTGCCCTTATAGTGTACCAGAACGCCCGTCTGCCGCGAGAACTGGTCCACAAACCACTCGAGAGTCTGCCCCAGTCCGAAATCGTCCAGAATCGCCGGGCGGAAAATCTGCGACTCGGAGCGAACGGACTGGAGAGTGTCTTCCACGATCTTCTTGACGTACTTCACATCCTCGACGAACACGGGGTCCTTGTCCAGCGCTTTTTGACTGGCGCGGCCCAGCGTGACGCCGATGGCCGTCAGGATCTGGCCGAACTCGTCGTGCAGGTCGCGCGCCACCTGCCGCAGCGTTTTCTCCTGCACGTCAATCAATTTCCAGGAAAGCATGCGCAGTTCTTCCGACTGGGTTTGCAGCCGCTCCGCGAGGTGGTGCAGGCGATCGAACGTCTTGCGATTCGCCTGGAGCGTATAAAGCCCCGTGCCCAGCGCCACCAGGAATAGAACGCCGATCAACCAAAGAATGTCCCGCTTGACTCTGCCGTAGGTCAGGCTGACCTGTTGCCCAGCCTCGGTCTGAGCCTGATCGTTCAGCGCCAACAAGCGCGTGATAATCGAGGAAATAATCTCCCGCTTGCTTTCGAGCTGGGACCGGATCATGTAGCGCGCCGTCTCCTCGTGGCCCTGGTCGGCCAATTGGAAGGCTTCGTCGGAGCTGAGCCAGAAGTCGTCCAAGACGTCGCGCAACTGCCGGCGTTTTTCGTCTCCCGCGGAGGTGCTGGCGGAATACTGCCCTTCCAGTCGCAGGGCTTCATCCATCTCTTGATGCACCCGCGTGAATTCGCCTTTCCAATAGAAGATTGGGTAGCGGCTCTCGGGCAGCGTCATGTCTCGGAGGGAAACGGCGAGTTGGTAGGTGTCATCCTGTAGCCGCAAGAGCTGCAGAGAAGCCTTGCGGTTCTTCTGCACCACGTTCACCTGAAAGTCTTCCAGCCAGCGGATTTCACGGATCGTGTAACCGGCGAAAATCAGGAAAACGGCGAGAGTGACGCCCAGGCCCAGCCACAAACGCGCCGAGGGCGACGGAATCGCGCTCAGCACATCGTGTTCAGTATCCGCTCGGATCATTGTGCATTCAGTGTGGGCTCAGGAACTTCCGCCCTTACAATCTTGTCACTGAATGTGGGGACTTTCAAGCAAGTCGCCGCTTCCTAATGAATTCTGCATAATATGGCGGCGCAGGAACCCCCTCACTTGGCGCTGCGGGCCACCCTCTCCCCCAAGGGGGAGAGGGCATGAGTTCACTGAGTTTCTCCCCTCGCCCCCTTGGGGGAGAGGGGCGGGGGCGAGGGGGTTCTCGTCACTCAATTTTGCTGCGCTCGGAATGAGGGAGTTAGGTGAGGTTATAGAAACTAACGGGATTCCCGATGCGACCGGACGTAATCCTTGAAGCACCGTGCAAGCGCCATGGTTATCTTGCCCGGCGCATCGAACCGCCACTTTGCGTCAACGCTGCCCACCGCCGCGACCTCGCGGGTGGTGGAGCTGATGAAGACTTCGGATGCTGAAGTCAGGTCATCCGGCGTCAGGTCTTGCTCCTGGAGTTCGAAGCCCCCCTCAGGCACAACTTCGCGCAAAACGTCGCGCGTTACGCCGGGCAGGCAGCCCGAAGCAAGGGGTGGGGTTAGAACCCGGTCCTCGCCAACCAGAAAGATATTTGCCGAGGTGCATTCCGCCAGGTGGCCGCTCTCGTTGAGCAGCAGGACGTCGTCAAAGCCTTCCGAGTGAGCCTTTTCCAGCAGACCGGCGTTTTGAACCCAGGAGAGCATCTTGGCTCCCGCCAGCCGCGTGGCAGAGTAGAGGGCGTGCTGTTGCAGCTTGAGCCGATGGACCGCCGGCCACTGCACTAGTTGTCGCGTGAAGATCAGCAAATCAGTCTCGGGGGAGTCGCCCGCTTCCGCCCAAAGTCCGCCGTGGTTTTTCACAAACGACACCCGGGCCGTGCCCTCCAGACGATTGTTAGCTTCCGCCAGCTTGCTCACGGACTGGCAAACGCTGGCCTGCTCGTAGCCAAGACTCATGCCAAGCCGCTCGGCGTCGTGCGCCATCCGCGCCCAATGGCGATCGAAGGCGAAGGGTTTCCCTTCGTACACTCGCAAAGTCGTAAAGACTCCCCAGCCCATCAGCAGTCCCATTTGACCTGGGGAGAGGCGCGCTTCTGACAAGGGGAGGATACGGCCATTATGAAAGATTAAGGTGTCCATAAGTTTGAATGAGTCCTTCGAGTAGAATCGGTTCTTTCCCAGCCTCCAGCTCCTAACAGGTTCTTTCAGCCACAGGCCAGAGCCTCGAGCAAAGGCTTCGCCTTGAGCATCAGTTCCGCGTATTCGTCCTCGGGCTGCGAGTCAGCCACGATGCCTCCCCCCACATTGAACACCGCGCGGCCGTGTGCGATACACATGGTGCGGATCGCCACGTTGAAATCTATTGTACAATGATCCGACCCCGGGAGGCCGTGAATCAGGCCCAGCGCGCCCATGGAGATGCCGCGCGCGGCCTGTTCGGTCTCCGCGAGGATCTGCATCGCACGGATTTTGGGCGCGCCGGTAATGGAGCCGCAGGGAAACAACGCCCTCAGGATTTCGCAAAGACCCACCCCGCGTTGCAGCGTACCTTCGACGTGCGACACCAGATGCAGGAGGTGGGGCAGACGCTCGGTCTCCCAAAGCCGCACCCGGATGCTATTATAATTGCAGATCCGCCCCAGGTCGTTCCGCAAAAGGTCAACAATCATAACATTTTCAGCACGGTCTTTGGCGCTGGCGAGCAATCTCGATTCTGCTTTGTCCTCCTCAGCCCCCTGGCGGGATATCGTGCCTTTGACCGGGCTGGCGAGGATCCGGGTGCCGGATACTCGAAAAAACCTCTCTGGCGAGTTACTGATAATGGTTCGAGCCGGGCTCTTCAGAAAGGCGCGGAAAGGTGCGAGGCTACGCCGAACTCGTTCGAAAATCCGCGCAGGGGTATTTCCGCCGAGGTTTACGGTGAATTGCTGCGTCAGGTTTGCCTGGTAAACGTCTCCGGCGGCAATGTACTCCTTGACCTTTGCCAGGGCAGTCCGGTAAGAGGCACGATCAAAGTTAGCCGTGAATGCCGTATTTGCGGCGCAGGGCTCATCCTCCTCACGGGTTTCCGCAAAGGGCAGCGTTTGAAGGGATGGATAATAAGCGAAGGAAAGATCCGCCAGGGAACTGTCCACGACCAGTGGGACAGCCTCGAAGTAACGCCCCAGTTCGTAGGAAAGGAAACCGATCGCAGCGCCTGCGGGGAACTGTCGCGTGTGCTTCTCAATCCAGGGAGTAAGCTCTTGGAAGGCCTCGAGCCCCCCTTCCAACACACTGACCGGGCAAGTTCCCAGCCAAGTCTGCCAGGCGCCATCACCTGCCCACCGGCCCTCCAAGACCGCAGGTCGCAAACTGGCAGGGCTGTTCAGTAGTTGCTGCAGAAGAGGATTCAGCACGCTGGGTCAGGGGCTGGAAACTTAGCGAAGGTCCCGCCCCTTCCAATCAGGGATAGTCCGCTCGGGGTCCGAGCCACTGGTTTACCAGGAGACGCGGACCGTGAGCGGGTAGTTCAGGCGTACGCGGCATTCTGTTTCGGGAGGCAGATTCACCTCGTGCCCTTTCGGCCAGAGAAGCTCGTAACCGACCGCTGCGGCGCCCGCGACGGAGAGGCCCACGGAAGCGGCTGCGGCGCCGGTGGCGACGGCTCTGATGGCGCCGATGCTGCCCAGTCCAGCTCCGCCAATGAACGTCTTCCACGAACGTGCCCGGCCTCCGGTCAAATGGCCCTCAGCATCGAGGTGCAAATCGGGATTGCTGGACTTCTCCAGCGACGCCAGCACGCCTGCCATCGGCTCGGCTTGGCCGTCCGGCAAGACGACCTCGTCAAAGCGCAAGCGCAGCTCTGCGGGACGGTGAACGTGGCCGGACTTGCGGATCATGGTGATACGTCCGTCGAGAATGCTGCCGGAGGGCAGTGCGACGTGCCCGTCAACGTATACAGTTGTCAGCACACGTGCCGTGACCAGATCGTTAGCGTGGTTGACTTTGGTGTGAATACCGGAAAGCATCTGAATGCTTACCTGGGTTTCGGCGGGGACTGTAACGCTTCCTCCAGGAGACACAGGACGAGTCAGCTCCGGACCGCTACGGTGAGGCAGCACCAGGGGTACCTCGTTTTCCTGCGCAAACGCTGCGATTGCGAGGAAGCCTATCACCGTGATTGCTGCAAATACCCGACGCATTTAGTTTTACCTCCAAGGCCGCGCCCGAAGGCGTTACGGATGCACCCTTCCCCTGACTACAAAGGCATACCCCGGCCTAAATCTTGCAGTCTTCCAGAAACCACTCTTCAAGTTACCTGCTATTGTCCCGCTTTCACGCGCAGAAATCAAGTACGCATCGCAGTGTCCTAGTTCAACCCGTAGCGCGCGCCTTCAGCCCAGCACTTGCCGACCCTTCGCTTCGCTCAGGGCAGGCTCTAAAGGTTGACACTACTCTCAGCTTGGGACACTTCCAGCATGTCTTAATAGACGCAAAATGGGGCCTTTAAGTTCCATTTGTTGTGGAGCTGTAGCGAGGCCAACCCTTACGATGGCAAGACCAGATGCGGACGGCAAGTGTCACGGCGATTCACATGGAGGAGGGAAATAGGAAGGCCCAACCACTGGGGTTGGGCCAGGAAATGTACGAACGGATGTGCTGTTTACCCGACTTTCGTAACCTTGTCGGCCTGAGGTCCCTTTTGCCCCTGAATAATCTCGAACTCAACTGTGTCGCCCTCTTGCAAGGTCTTAAAGCCCTCACCCTGGATGGCCGAGTAATGCACGAATACATCAGCTCCGCCGTCCTGGCCGATGAAGCCATAACCCTTGCTGTTGTTGAACCATTTTACTTTCCCTTGAAGTCTTGCCACTTGCACCCTCCTTGACTCGTCTATGCGGGTACCACACAGACGATGTAGCCCAAAATGGAAAAAGCCGAGAATCCCGCCGGACCTCGGCTGCTCCTTACGTGCACATATCTGTCGGACACCTCGCTGACTCCTTGACTTAACATATATATAGCAGGGTGTACTTGTCAAGAGAAATGTTGACCGGGGGTGAATTCGACGCCGGGTGAAGGGAGCCAGAAATGCTCTGAACGCGGCAAGGTAGCCATCCGGAGGTTGCGGCCTTGGCGTGCGGCAGCATATTACTAATTAGACTTCAGACAACTTGTAGAGCATTAACCACATGAGTCCTACCAAGGTCTTGCCGTCGCGGATTTCCCTGGACCGAATCATTTTCCGCAACTGGATGAGGCTGAAGTGCCCCACTTCGATCTTCTCGTCGGGATCGGGCGAAGCCTTGGACTGTGTCAGATCGGTCGCCTCGACCAGGAACATCCTCTCCGTCAGGATTCCGGGACTGGGAAAGAAATCGAATAAGAGCCGGCATTTCCCAGCGCGACACCCGGTTTCTTCCAAGAGTTCGCGTCGCGCAGCGGCTAGGGGTCTTTCTCCAGGCTCCAGGCCTCCCGCGACCAATTCCCAGAGGACCCCCCGCACAGCATATCGGTACTGCCTCACCAAGACGATGCGGCCGTCACTCGAATGCGCCAAGACCACCACCGATCCCGCGTGCTGCACCACCTCGCGCACCGCCTTCACACGGCCCGGCTCGATGATGTTATCGACTTTCAGTTGGATGACGCGACCCCTGTAGATTTCTCTGCTTTCCAGTACTCGAACCGGCTTGGGCACGAAGAACCTCCGACTCGGATTCTCCCGAAACAAGTCACGCCCCTGCGCAGATTCCAACATCCTGGGCTCGCCGTGTTGCGCGAAAATGCGACAGGCCTGTTTTCTGGCAGCGGGGAACCTTGCCCTGAAAATCGCTCGCTCTTCCGTGGGGCGCTGTCCCAATTTGAACGTAGCGCCGACCTTTAGAGCCTGCCCTGAGCGAAGCGAAGGGTCGGCAGATGCCCCGACAGGTCGGGGTGCTGCGCTGAAACTGGAACACTGCCTTCCCAAGGCCATGCTAGCACAGAGCCGCGGTGTTGGAGTAAACTAACTTTCATGAAGATCACGGCTTTGATCGTTGACGATGAACAGCCCGCTCGAGATGAACTGGGGTACTTGCTGAAAGAGTTTTCGGATGTGGAAGTCGTGGGGCAAGGGAAGAACGGCGTGGAAGCCGTTAGCCTGATCCGCGAATTGAGTCCCCAGGTTACTTTTCTCGACGTCCAAATGCCCGGCCTGGACGGCTTCGGGGTTATCAAGAAGCTGCTCGAGAAGAAGATCCGCCTTCCTCATTTCGTCTTCGCGACGGCTTATGACAACTACGCAGTGCAGGCTTTTGAGGTCAACGCTCTCGACTACTTGTTGAAACCCATCGCCAGACCCCGTTTGGAGAAGGCGATCGCCAAGTTGCGCCATATGATTGGGACTGTCGAGCCAACCTATGAGAAGATCGACCGGCTGGTGCAGATGATGGAGGATCGTCCCGCAGCGCAAAAAAACAAGTTAGTGGTGAAAAGCCAAGGAAGGTTGTTCCTGGTCAATGCCGAGGAAGTCATCTTCGCCACCATTGAAGACGGGGTCATTAGCATCTTCACGCGTGACCTCGAGGGGATCTCCAACTTCCGCACCGTGGAAGAGCTTCAGGGAAGTCTGGATCCCAAGGTTTTCTGGCGGGTTCACCGCTCCTACTTGGTGAACGTAAACCACATCAAAGAGGTCGTGCCCTGGTTTAAGAGTTCGTATCAGCTCAAGATGCAGGACCGCAAGCAGACTGAAATCCCTGTCTCCCGAGCCCAAACGCGCAAGCTCCGCGAGTTTCTTAACCTGTAGGGGCACGCCGTGCCGTCCCCAATCCCGGGTCTGTCATTCTGTGCGAAGCGAAGAATCCTCCCAGTTGCCACGGTTTCGAACTGCGGAGTTTCTTCGCTTCGCACAGAATGACGGAGTCGGGTGGTGATTCTTGCGTGGATCTACAGCACCGCTGTTTCCTCAATAAGTCGCCCTTCCGCAAAGCGATCAAGACTCAGCGTACGCGGATTGATCAGGTCCGACGTCCCTTCCAGAATCAGGTCCGCTAAAATCCTTCCGGTTGCCGGCGAGTGCATTACCCCGTGGCCGCTGAACCCGTTGGCGAGGAAGAAACCGGGCACCTCGGGAACTGGGCCGAGGACCGCATGATGATCGGGCGTCATTTCGTAGAGGCCTGCCCAGCCCCGTGCCGGATTCACCTGCAGGTTCTCAAAACAGGGCACCCGCTGCACGGCGCGCGTCAGGATTTTCTCCACGAATGACGAATCGAAACTGGTTTTGAATCCCGGCTGCTCTTCCGGGTCGCTCCACGCCAGCAGCAATCCCAACCCCTCTGGGCGGAAGTGGAATCCCGTCGCCAAATCGATGGTCATGGGTGCCTGGTGAGAGATTTGTGGAAACGGCTCCGTGGGAACGAGCATGCGGCGCAGAGGTTCGACCGGTAACTGCACGCCGGCCATGCGCGCCACTTCCGCCGCCCAAGGACCGGCGGCATTCACCACCGTGCGCGTTTGGACGGGCCCGCGGCGGGTCTCGACGCCCGCCACGCCGCAGTTATCCCGGAGGATCGCCGTGACTTCCACGCCCTTCTCGATGCGCGCGCCACGCTCCATCGCCCGGGCCGCAAATCCGTTCATAACGCTGTAAGGGTCCACGAAGCCGTCTGTCGCGCAAAAGCTGCCGCCCACCACGTCGTCAGCCCGTAGTTGCGGCAGGATTCGAACCACGTCCCCCGCCCCCAGCATTTCGCAGCCATTGAAACCCAACTCCATCTGCTTCGCCTGGTTCGCCCGCAGGTACTCGAGGTTTTTCTCTGAGCTCGCGACAAACAGATAGCCCTGCGGCCTGTAGCTCGATGGATGCCCTGTCAACTGCTCGAAGCGCGCCAGGAAGGGAATCGAGTACAGAGACATTTGGATGTTGACTGCGGTGGCGAATTGAGCCCGCACGCCGCCCATGCTCTTGCCCGTTGACCCTAACCCCTGGCGCGTCTCGCGCTCCAGTACCAGGACGTTGCGGCAACCCTGATCGGTCAAATGATAGGCGATGCTAGAGCCGACAATCCCGCCACCGACAATCACTACATCGGCCGATTTGCTCAATGGCCCCCCTTCCTCTGCTTCAGATTTCTGCCCTGGGTCGCATCGCGCTTGCACTCATACCATCATTACAGCAGAATCCCAGGTTTGCCAATGGGGGGCTCACGGAGGGATAAATCCCTGCGCATTAAGTTCTAGGATTTTATCTTCGAAAGGAGTGATCTGCCGCGTACGAACTCTTCAAAACTTTCGTGTGTCACGAGGTTGTGAAGGAGCCGCCGGCGCTCTTCGGAGTCAATGGCAAGCGCGAACAGGCTCTGGCGCTTCCGGCCGAGCGCCTCGAGCCACGCTTCGTATTCAGGCCCGAACTGCTGCTCCAGTTCCTGGCGGAGGCGTTGGGCCAATGCCGGACTCCGGCCATTGGTAGAAATCGCAATCTGTAGTTCGCCCCGATTCACCACTGCCGGGTAGTAGAAGTCGCATCGCGGCGGATCGTTGACCACGTTGCACAAAACCCCGCGCTGCTGCGCTTCACGATAGATGCTGTCGTTCAACTCAAGTAACGGTGTCGCCACCACAACAAGGAACTTGCCGTTCAGGTCGGCGGGATCGAAGCAGCGTGGCTGCCAATCGAGCCTGCCGGTGCGAGCCCATTGCCTTACTGCTTCTGTCGCTTCCGGAGCGACGACTCTGACTGCCGCTTCCGCCGCCAGCAAGCTCGCGATCTTTGGCTCGCCCACCCGACCCGCGCCCACCACCAGACACGGGCGGTTCATCAGTTTCAGGAATATAGGGAATAAGCTCATTTCAACCCCATGGGGCTACGGGCTACCCGCCGCCTACCTCGCCACGTGTAGCCCGCATTCGGTCTTCTGGAAACCGGCCCAGCGCCCTGCCCGCAGATCTTCGCCTGCCTGCACCTGACGCGTGCAGTAGGTGCAGCCGATGCTGGGATAACCCTGGTCGTGGAGAGGATTGTACGGTATGTCGTTCGACCGGATGTAGTCCCACACCTTTTCCCATTTCCAGTCGGCCAAGGGGTTGAATTTGACCAGGCCAAACTTGGCATCCCATTCGAGCTTGCGGGCGCGGGCGCGGGTCGGCGCCTGGTCACGGCGGATTCCCGTGATCCAAGCGTCAAGTTCACTGAGCTTCTGGGTGAGCGGCTCGACCTTGCGAAGGTTGCAGCACTGGTCAGGCAGGCGGCTCCAAAGTGCCTCACCGAACGCTGCCGCCTGTTCCTTGGGGGAGAGCCGGGGTCTGGTCCGCTCCACCTTGATTTGATAACGACGCTCGATATTGTCAATAAGTTCATACGTTTCGCCAAACAGGAAGTCAGTATCGAGTGTGAATACCCGAAAGCCTTGACGCGCCTGGGCGGCGAGGTGAATCAATACGACATCTTCGGCGCCGAAGCTGGATGCAAGGGCGATTTTGGTGCTGAATCGCTCCAGGGCAAAACTTACGAGGTCCGCGGCGCTGAGAATCTCTGCATCCGCTTGGGTCAAGCCGACTTCATCAAGAGTAGTGCTCATTCATATCCTCCATTTGACGTAAGACTCAATTCGGGGTGCCATAGCCGGCCCGGAGGCCGGCGCTCGGCTGCGCGTCCTATGCGAACAGGAGCCTTACGCCGACGACGGTGGTCGCAGCGGCGATTCCGCGTACGAACCAATGGCGTGAAACCCAGCGCGACAACAGGCTCCCCAGCAGCACTCCCGGCAGCAGACCTACGACAACCTTGCCGAAGAGTTGCGAGTTAAAGTCTCCGAGCTTGAAGTAGAACCCGACGCTTAAAGCCCCCACGGCCGCCCCAAAGAGGTTGCTTACCGCGGCCATCTGAGGCACTTCCCAGTCTGTCGTCGAAGCCAGGACGGGCGTGAGCAGGCTTCCTGAACCGGCGGAGGTGAGCGCCTGGAGCGTGCCAACGACGAACCCGACAGGGAACAACAGAAGCCTGCTCTTGCCATCTCGAGAAAGGCGCCGGCCTTGAGCGCGATCGATCTTGAGCATTGCGACCGCGGCCAGAAAGAGCATGACGGCTAGCGCCCGCTTCAGCCAGGTATCGAAATCGATCTGTCTAGGCAGCAACAACGTAGCGGCGAGACACCACGCCAGAGCGACGCCGGCAGCCCCTCCCGCCAGCAGGATCCAGACTCCCCATCCCGGCCAATGCCCGAGACGGTCGTGCACCGCGGCGCCGAAAAGTTTTGTCACCACGGAGACACCCAACCCCGTCCCTACAGCAACGGTGGGGCTGTAGCCGGCGAGAATCAGCAGCGGCGTCACGATCAGTCCCAGACCTGCTCCTGTGGAGCCAATGAGCACTCCACCGGCGGTCCCAATCCAGAATTCAAGCATGATCGGCAGCGTCTCCTTCTTCTACCTGCGTAGGGCGAGTTGCAACCCCTCGATATCGGTCCTGATCATCCCTCCACACCGTGCGGGACACGTCCGGGCGAGGGATCACGGGTTACAGCCATCACTTCGGTGCCGGCAAGAAAAGTGCGAAGCCCCTCATCGCTGTGGCGAGCGAAAAACTGGCGCAGATTCTCGGCAGGGTAGCGTCTGAGGAGATACGCGCGAAGCAGACGCTCGATCGCGTCCGGGACCTCGCTTGACGCGCAGCGGTAGCCGATGGGGCGCGCAAAAGCCTGATGGTTGCCCACAGACCCCCCGACGCAGAAATAATAGGCATCCGTTAGCCTGTCGTTCACTTTGATCTTCTTACCCTCGATGCCCAGGTCGGCAATCCAGTGTTGGCCGCAACTGTTAGGACAGCCAGTGACGTGCAGCCTCAGCGGCTGATCGAACTCCGGCAGGCGCTCCTCCAGTTCCTCGACCAGCCAGCGCGTGAAGCTCTTGGTCTCCGTTATGGCGAGTTTACAGAACTCCGTGCCCGTGCAGGCAACGGCGCCGCGCGCGAAGCTCGAGCCACCGGGTGACAAACCTATAGCCTCTAACTCCCGCACCAACTCGGCGGTTCGATGGTTGGGGACATTGGCGATCAGCAGATTTTGCATGTTGGTGGCTCGAAGTTCACCCGAGGCGAAGCGGTCCGCAAGCTCGGCAGCGGCACGCAGTTGTTCAGCTCTGATGCGCCCCCGGAGCACTTCCGCGCCCACGTAGCTGAAGCCGGCCTGCTTTTGGGTGTGAATCCCAACGTGATCACGGTAGACATCGGCGGGTGGACGTTCCTGCACCATGGGATCCAGCTTGAATCCTATGCGCCGCTCGAGTTCCGCCTGGAAACTTGCCGCGGTCCAGCCGTGGCGCAGGAAGAGATACTTCAAACGAGCCCGCTCCCGATTCTCACGCAACTCGTCGGCGTCGCGGAAGATCTCTGTCACGCCTTGTATGACGGGGATTACATCGTCCCAGCGCACAAACGCGTCCAAGCGCTTGGCAAAGGCGGGCTCGGTTGAAAGCCCTCCGCCGACCCGAAGCGAAAAGCCGACTTCGGGGCGCCCGTTCAAGTTGCGAGTAACCGCAGTCAGGCCGACGTCATTGATTTCAGGATAGGAACACCACACGCGGCAGCCTGTAATGCAGATCTTGTATTTACGCGGCAGATTGTAAAACGACGGGTTCCCGACCAGCAGACGCGTGGCTTCCAACACCAGGGGTGAGGCGTCGCAAATCTCATCTCCGTCGATTCCAGCCAACGGGCAGCCCGTGATGTTCCGGGCGTCGTCTCCGCAGGACCCCTTGGTAGTGAGCCCTGCGCGCCATAGCATTCCCAGCAAGTCTGGAAGCGCCTCGACGGTCACCCAGTGCAACTGGACGTTTTGCCGCACCGTGATGTCCGCCAGGCCGCGCGCGTAGCGTTGTGATGCCTCTGCGATCGCCCGCACCTGGTGCGAGGTCAACAGGCCGTTGGGGACGCGAATCCGCACCATGAAATAAGGAACGGCCCTCCCTTCGCCGCCTTTGCCTCCCACCGCGCCCACGCCATCGCCCTGCGTGTAGACGCCCCAGGGGCGGAAGTACGTGCTGAGCCAGTCCGCGGGGATCGAGTCGTAACCTTTGCTTGCAAACTCGCGGATCTTGTCCAGCCTCTCCCAGGCGTTCTTCTCCCGCTTGAGTCGCTCGACCCGCTGGGTCTTCGTTTCTTGGCCCATGGTGGCCATTGCTTCTCCTTTGCTCGTCCGAGATGCCCCGAAAACAAAAAAGCCCACCCGCCGTCATCTGGCGTGTGGGCTTTGATGTCCCAATCGTGGGTTATTAGCCTCTTATTTCGAGGGCGCCCCACTGCCAGACGACACGTGGATGTGGCAACAACAGATGCACGCGTTGTGGCAGCAGAGCTTCATCTCACCCTGGGCCCGCGGGGTTTGCTAAAATCACCCGCCAGCCCTCAAAGTGACAATATGCCTGAATCAGTACTCTTTTGTCAAGATGACAAATTCTTATCACAATCATAAGTATTTTCTTCACGACTGAGGCGCGGAACCACCGAGAAATGCGTTCCTGGTTTTTCAATCGGCGGGGTTCAGATTTCTGAAATATCCTTCGATGGCTCGTACCAACGCGGGGATAGTGGACTCCTTTGCTTCTATTGTTACAACGAGTCCCAGCGTTGCGACTGTTTTCGACGTGATTGGCCCAATGGAGGCGATAGCGACGCCGCGCAGCAAGTCAGGGATCTTGAGTTCGCCGGCAAGCTTGCCGAAGTTGGAGGCGGTAGATGAACTGGTGAACGTAATCACGTCCGGGGGCGGAGAAAGCAGGCGCTGCAACTCTCCGGGGGCAAACCGGGGAACAATGGTTTCGTACGCTTCGACGACTTCCACCCGCGCGCCCTTTTCAGTCAGCACGCGCGGGAGAACGTCCCGAGCCACTTTGGCGCGAGGGATCAGGAAAGCTTTGCCGTGGAGGTCGCGATCGCCGAGCGCTTCGAGCAGACCCTCTGCGGTGTATTCTCGAGGCACGACGTCGGCTTTTGCGCCGCTCTTTGACAGCTCAGCCGCAGTAGCTGGGCCGATGGCCCCTAAAATCACGCCCTTCAAGTCATCCACATCTCGCCCATAGGCTCTCAGCCGACGAAGAAAACTGCGCACCCCGTTCGCGGAGGTCAGGAGCAGGTAGTCGAAGTCCTGCAAGCGCCGGAGGGCCGAATCTAGCGGTTCCCAGGAAACGGGGTCGCGGATTTCGATGGTCGCGATTTCGATGACCTCAGCGCCCAGTGCCGTTAACTGATCCCTTAACAAGCCGGCCTGCTCGCGGGTGCGCGTAACGGCAATTCTCTTACCGTAAAGCGTCTGACGATCGGAGGAATTCAGGACGACGGGTCGGTGCGTCATAAATTCAGAATCTCTCCTGCGCCTTTCGCCAGCAGGTCCTCCGCCAACGTCGCTCCCAGGCTTTCCGGGTCTCCGTGGGGACCGGTAGCGGCGGCTCGAATCAAGCGACTGCCGTCCGTGGCGGCCACGACGCCTCGCAAGTGCAACTGTGCGTCCTGGAAACCCGCGTTGGCGGCAATCGGGACCTGGCATCCTCCTCCCAGACGCTGCAACATGGCGCGTTCGGCTCTGACAGCAAAATGTGTGGGCGAATCGTCAAGCGGCGCCACGGTTTGTGCTAGCTCCCGATCGCCCTTCCGGATCTCAATCGCCAGCGCCCCTTGTCCCACCGCAGGGCAGATCTGGTCGAGCCTGAAATACGCCGTGATGTGGTCCCGCAGGCCTAGCCGGTGGATTCCCGCTGCTGCCAGCACCAGCGCTGCGTAATCGCCGGCTTCCAGCTTACGGAGGCGTGTGGTTAAGTTGCCGCGCACGGGGACCAATTCCAGGTCTGGCCGGAGCCAACGGATCTGTGCCTGCCGGCGAGGGCTGCTGGTACCCACGGACGCGCCGGACGGAAGCTGCTCGAGAGAGATTGCGCCGGGAGAAATGAGCACGTCACGAGCATCTTCGCGAGGCGGAACCACGGCCAGAATCAGGCCAGCCGGTAAAGCAGTCGGAAGGTCTTTGAGGCTGTGGACGGCGAGGTCGACTTGGCCCGACAGCAAGGCTTCCTCTATTTCTTTGATAAACAGTCCTTTGGTTCCTGCTTCCGCGACTATTTGAGCGAGCGAGGCAGGCAGCGGTTCCGTGGGCGCGTAACTTTGCAGCTTGTCGCCGCTCGTGCGGATGATTTCGATGGCGACCTCGTGGCCCGCCTCTGTGAGCCGGTCCTTCACCCAGTTGGCCTGCCAAAGCGCCAGTTGACTGCCGCGCGAACCGATTACAATGTGCATAATTCGGGTTTCAGGATTCAGAATAAAGCCGTCAGCTTTCAGCTCTCAGCCATCAGCGGGCAGCCTTTCCCCCGGAGTTCGCAGAGAGCTGATAGCTGACGGCTGACAGCCCAATACTTTGACTTCTGACTCCTGCTCGTCACTTGTCACTCGTCACTGCCCTTCAGGCCGAAGACCTTTCGTACGAACTTCACCAAATCCACCTGTTCCGGCTGGCCCGCGCCGCTCTTAAGCTCAGTGATGGGTCCATGCAGAATCTTGTTCATGATTCCCCGCGTGAGGGCATCCACAGCCTGGCGTTGCTCCCGCGTCAGATTACCCAACCGGCTGTTGTAGCGTTCTATCTCCCCTGCGCGGATGGCGTCCAGCCGGTCCTCGAGCGCCACGATGGTGGGCACAAGGTCGCGCGAAGCGAGCCGGCGCATGGTTTTATGGACTTCTTCCTGGACGATCTCTTCAGCCCAAACGGCCTCGCGGGCGCGCTGCCGCTTATTAGCCTCCACTACTTGTCCCAGGTCGTCGATATCGTAGACGAAAGCGTTGTCCACTTCGTTGACCAAGGGATCGACATCGCGGGGGACCGCGATATCCACGAAAAACACCGGCCGGTTCCGCCGCGCAGAGAGGATTTTCGCGGCCTGATCTTTGTTGATGACGTAGCCGGGCGCGCCCGTTGAGCTGATGACGATGTCAGCTTTGGGGATCTGTTCGAAGAGCTGATCGAACTGAACGGCGATGCCGCCGAACGCCGCCGCCAACTGCACGGCGCGCTCGTAAGTGCGATTGGTGACATAGATGGCGCTGGCGCCGCTGCGAATGAGGTGCTTGGCGGCAAGTTCGCTCATCTTGCCCGCGCCGATCACAAAAATGGCTTTGCCCTGGAGACTCCCAAAGATCTTCTTGGCCAACTCGACCGCAGCATAGGAGACCGAAACGGCGGCGCTGCCCAGGGCGGTCTCTCGCCGCACGCGTCGCGCCACAGCCAGGGCCTGGTTGACAATTTCCTGCAGGTTGCCGTTCAACCCGCCCGCTTCGCGCGCCAGCGCATAAGCGCGCTTTATCTGGCCGAGGATCTGCGGCTCTCCCAGAATCATTGAATCGAGGCTGGCGGCCACGCGGAAGAGGTGGCGCACGACTTCATGTTGCTGGTAGCGATAAAAGAAGCGCTGGTAGGGGGCAAGGTCGAATTGGTGGTGATCGGCGAGGAACTGCTGCATGATGGGATCAGCATCGACGCTGTCTTCTGCGGAAGTCACGATCTCGACACGATTGCAAGTAGATAGGATCAGCGCTTCGCGGATTCCCTGGCGGTGAATCAGGTCGGACACCGCTCGCGCCAGATGCGTTTCGGGGATATGCATCCGTTCTCGGACTTCGACCGAGGCGGTGCGATGATTGATGCCAATGAGAGCTAAATTCATGCCAAGAATTTCAAATTTCAGATTTCAAACACAAGACCCCAGATCCGAAAACTGATAATACAGCTTTTGCCCACTGCCCACTGCCTACTGCCTTCTTTCCCTACGGTCCCTGCCGAAGCGTAGGCACATAACCGTGCGGTCCGCTTAGTAGGCTCACACCCAGGAAAGTCACCATGATGGCGGCAAAACCAAAGATCGCAATATAGGCTGCCCGGCGGCCGCGCCAGCCGCCGCTCACGCGCGTGGAAAAGAGCACGAGATAAATCAACCAAGTCAGCAGCGAAGCCAGGATCTTCGGGTCGAATTCCCAAGGGCCTTTCCACGTCCGGCTGGCCCAGATAAAGCCGGTCAGGATCCCGACCGTCAAAAGAGGGAGGCCGAACAACAGCGAGCGGTAGTAGAGCTCATCGCAGAGTTCCAGTGACGGCAGACGGTAATAGAACGCCCGCGGAATCCTCGATTTCAGCTCTTTCTCCTGCATCAGGTACATGACCGCGGCCACAAAGGTGAGGAAAAAGCCCGTGTAGCCCAGGATGGTTGAGCCGATATGAACGGCCAGCCAGCCGCCCCGGAACGCCGACAAATCAAAAGGCCGCACCGGACGGAACGCCGAAATCAGGGTGAGCACAAAAACAAACGGCAGCATGAAAAGGCCAAGAGAAGTGATGCGATAACGCAGGTAGAGAAAGAAGAACGCCAGGGTTACCAGGAATGCGTAAAAGGACAGTGTGCTACGGACGTCGGTCACCGGCAAGCGGTGTATGCGCGCTGCCTCAATCGCGATGGCCCCCGCGTGGGCCAACAACCCCAGCCCCAGCGCTCCCAGCGAAGCAGAGGAGATCGTCGGGCGGCGATTGACGACCGAAGGGATGAGGAGAAGTGTCCCTAACCCGTAAAGAACCAAGGCTATCCAAAGAAGTACAACTTGCATAAAGGCCTCAGGCTGAAGTTGAGAGTCGAGAGTCGAGAGTCGAGAGTCGAGAGTCCAGAGGCAGAGCGTTAATCTGAACTTCTGCCGTCAAACAAACCCCAGACTCCAGATTATAGCACCTGCAGTCTTCGCCTTGGGCCAGGGGTGTTCACCCGATTCCGATCAACGGACCTCCCGATTAGTGCAGTTGCTCCTCCGCAGTGATGGCCTCCAACTGCATCGTTTGCGATTGCTTTTCCTCGATGTGGACTCGTGTCCCTCGGGCTTCGAACGCTTCGAAGAAGTCGGGATCAACGTAATTAGTTCCTGGCACGGATTCCCAGGCGAAAAGCTTGAAGTCACCGGGCGGCAGGCCCAGCAAGGAGAACCGACCCAGACCGTCGGCCGTTTTCAAACTGTACATTTGCTCGTTGTCTCGATGGGGCGGGTCCGGCACCAGCACCACTACAGCTCCCCCCACGGGATTCTGGTCGTGTACGACCGTGCCGTCCAGGCGCCCGCCCTCTGCAGAGAGAGTGATCTCGAGCGGGGACGGAGGCATGCTGCGGGTGACGGTGAGCCCGGACAGTAGCACCTCAGTCCTCCCTTGCTGCGCCGATTTGACGTAGTACTCTTCTGGAAAACCGAAAACGCGCACTCGATAGTTCCCGTCGAACACGCTCGGAATCACGAAGGTCCCGTCTGAATTGATCCTCGCGCTGTCGCTGCCCGTCGTGCTGTCGGTGGATTCCAACATCAGGCCCAGGCGCCTGAAGTCGAATTGGCTGCCACCTTCCACACGAAACCTTCCCGAGAGCGTTGTGGGGTTGGACAGCAGGACCGTGACATCATCGAGGTTGGCGCTGCTGATTTCGATCGGGACTTTCGCGCCCAGTTGCCGCCTTCCATCATTCCACAAGGCCACGACGTTATACGGTCCGGGCGGAACGCCGCGGATTTCGAAGTTGCCTGAGTCGTCTTGCACGGGGCTGCCGTAATTGGCGTAATTTGAGAAGGAATAGCTTCCATCGGCGCTACGCGGTACGAGCGAAACGAAAATCCCCCTAAGCGTTTTTATAGGGGCATCCACCATGACGCGCCCGCGCACCGCGACGGCGTGCGCCTGCCTGAGGTCCACGTCGACGCCGGAGGTTTCGGAGCCGGGCTCAACATCAACCACGGTGGCCTGCGAAACATCGGGTGTGCTGGGGTGAAAGGTGGACAGGTAGACCTGATCGGTGGGCTGGGGCTGTCCGGACTCCGGGGCCCGATAGGTAGCGGCCACCAGGTACTTCCCCCGCTGTAGTCCCCAGATGCGGTACTCGCCAAGGTCGTTGGTCTGCTCGGAGCCCGATTCGCCAGCCGGCCGGTGAGTCCCGGAACCACTCACACGCATCGCCCTGACTTGTGCCGACATCACAGGCTCTCCATCTTCGTCATAAACCGTCCCTGTGATGACCCCCGGAGGCACCAGGCGGAAGGCAAGTCCGCTGGTGTTCTCCCCTGGCGAGAGGTTGAGGATTCTCGTCTGGGAGCCTGCTTTGCCGTTCTCGGCGGCTTGCTCGAAGTATCCGTTCCCTGACGCGTAGATTGCGTATCGGCCGGGGGCAATGTCGCGTATGACGAATCGGCCGTTATTCTCTGTGAGCGCAGAGTATGATTGCTGACCCCCACCTACAGGAACAAGTTGAACCGTCACTCTCTTTATGCCTTCGCCGGTGGTGGACTTGACGACTACCCCGTCCACATTACAGAAGTCTGCTGGTTTGAGGTTCGACTTCTGAGCCTGATTGGAGCCCTGGCCCGCAACAGCACCAGTACACACCAGCAGCAAAAGCAGCACCCGGATGATCCACATAGGAGCCTCTCTTGTATCCGATGCGGGCGCGGCAACCGGAGTTGACAACGCGCGGGCCTAAGAGATTAGACACCTGTCCTCGGACTCGCGTTCCCCCGTCCACACGAGAAACCGGCAACGAAGACTACTGGTGAAACTCCTGTCGCCCGAGAGCGGCCAAAAGGGTCGGCGCTACAACCACAGAGTCACACAGTCAGTTACCGAGGGTCGGCTGATTTCGTTCTGGTTTCACGATGAGCATCACGAGTATTCCCAATACCGAAGCCACCATGAGCGTTGCCATCATGTGGTTCGGCGAAAAGTGCGAGAGGGCGCCTGCCACCGGCCCTCCTACGGAGCTGCCAAGGTACTGTGCAGTGTTGTAAATCCCCAGCGCCGTTCCGTAGCTACCTTCGGGAACGGACTTGCTCACCATGCTCGGCAGGATGGGCTCGAGTCCGGTGAACCCGATATAGAAAAGCGTGCCCGCGATCATCACCCCGACAAGACGGCTGGGGTCCAGTCCGGCAACTTCAGGCCGGAAAAGCAGGAGGGAGCTGGGAATGAAAGAGAGGTAAGCTATTGCAGCGAGCGGGCTCGCCCAGCCTCGGTCCGCGCCCCGTGCGAACCCGAACATCGTGACGGCGCTAATGAACATCATGGGCAACAACAGGGCGTAGTAGTGACTCATGCTCACGTGGTGTTGGACGGTGACGATGAGCGGGAAGTAAAAGAAGAAAGCCGTCATGAAGAAGTTCATGAGGAATCCGCCGGCGGCGAGAGCCCGAATCGGCTTGCTGGCCAGCGCCTCGGACACTGGAACTGGGGCAGCGGCGGCGGGCGGGGCGTCAGTAAGGTACTTGGCCAGCAGGAGGTCCGTTCCGAGACCCAGGAATCCGGTCAGCCAGAAGAGAGACGCGGTGCCCAGAATCCCTGCCAGGATGGGCCCGCCCACGATGCCGATGACGAAAGCCGCCCCGATGGGAATACCCAAGACCGCCATTGCTGTAGACCTGCGTTGGGGTTCGATGAAATCGGCCACGGTCGCAAACGCCACAGAAACAATAGCGCCGCCGCCCTGCACCAGGCGGCCAAAGATCAGGGCGCCAATCTGTAAGGAGTGAGGGAACCAGTGGGGGACGGCGCACAGAAACGAACCCAGGCTGAAGAGCGTCATGCCCAGCATCAGAACCTTGCGGCGCCCAATGCGGTCCGACAGCCTCCCCATCGGAATCTGCAGGATCGCCATGGTGAGTGCATAACCGCCAAATGCGAAGCCGACCAGAACGCGGGAGTTGGTAAACTGCAATCCGTAGAGCGTAAAGACCGGCAGGACTAGAAAGAGTCCCAACATGCGCAGACCAACAACGCTGGCAAGCGCGAACAGGACTTTCCGTTGCGTAGAGGTGAACGGCACACGGCTGGAACGAAGTGACGAGTGACGAGTGACAAGTGACGAGCCAGAAACGGCGGAGGGGCTTCGCTGCTCCTGGGCGGGCTTCGCTATGTTCTGACTCCTGACTTCGGGCTTCTGACTCCTGTCTGCTGGCTTCTGACCCGGCTCGTCACTCATCACTTGTCACTCGTCACTGCTCGCAGCGCCCGGGCGGCATTCACCACTGCTTGCATTTTAGCGATCGCTTCATCCACGGTCCGCGTTTTCAATCCGCAGTCAGGGTCCACCCAGATAGCTTCTTTGGGAATGACCTCCAGGGCTTGGCGCAGGCGCTGCTCGACAAGGGGGTCGTTTTCGATCACGTGCGAATGGGAGTCCACGACGCCAAAACTGATGTCTTTCGTGTAGCTGCCTCGCTTGAAAAGTTCGAGCATGTCAAGCCCGCTGTTGGACATCTCCAGATCGAAGTTGTCTACCGGCAGGTCCAGCATGCCCGGATAGATCTTCTCGAAATCCCCGTAGCAAATGTGGGAGATGAAGTACGCCGGCAGTCCATCGGTCATGATGTGCATCGCCTCGATCGCCACGGGTAGTTCCTCGGGCCTCACGGAGATGGCAGGCTCGTCGATCTGGATGATTTTCGCCCCCTCCTTAATTAAGGCCTCAACTTCGTTACGCAGTTCTTTCGCCAGGGCCAGGCAGGTGGTGCGGCGATCCGGATAGTATTCAATAAATGACCAGTCCATGATCGTATAAGGACCCGTCAACATGCCTTTCAGCGGCTTTGAGGTGATACCCCGCGCGTACTTCCACCACTCCAGCGTGATCGGCTCGTCCCAGTGAATCTCGTCGCTAATGATGGGCTTCGGGTAATAACGATTGCCGTACGAGCGCACCAGGCCGCCCTCTTCAAACCCCTCCAGGTTTTCAGCGAAATAGGCAACCATGTCGCTACGGTACATTTCGCCGTCCACCAGCACGTCCACGCCAAGTTCTTCCTGCTTTCGAATCCAGAACTCCGTCGCCTGGCGTTCCGCTTTCTCCAGGGCGCCGCGGCGAATCTTGTTGTTGCCGTAATCCGCTCGCGCCTTGAGCAGGAAATCGGGTTTAGGGAAGCTTCCCACTGAAGTGACAGGGAAAAGCGGCAGGTCGATTCCCAACCCTTGGAGCTTTGCTCGGCTCATGACAGGCTCCCCAGAAAAGTATTCCTGATGACGGCAAGCTGCCTTAGTTTTTGCCGCGCCCTGTCACGTGGAAGGTACTCCAGGCCGCAAGAAGGGCTTAGGTAAGCTCGATTCAAACCAGCGCCCCGCGCTAAATTCTCGAGTTGCCGGGCCGTGGCGGCGGGATCTTCCAGCCGCGTGTTGCGGCCATCCACAAGTCCCAACATCAGGGTCCGCACGGTGCCACTCGAGGCGACCCTGTCGACAAGTCCCGGGCTGTAAGTAAAATCCAGCCCCAGAATGTCCACGGGCAGCGTCTGTAGTTGATCGTAAACGGCGGCGGGATCACCGAAGTAGACGGCCAGAGCCAGTTGCGACGAATCCTTGTTCATCGCCAAGGCGGTAAGGCATCGCTCGAAGCGCGGGAAATCATCGAGGTACCTGAGCAGGGACGGCTCCTCGATTTGGATCACTGCGGCCCCGCCTGCCGCCAAGGCAGCGATCTCCGCCGCCAGCGCAGCGGTATACCCTTCGAGCATCTTATCGAAGCCGCCCGAGCCGCCATTTTCATCGACGGAACAGCGGGCCAACGTATAGGGGCCCGTCAGAACTGCCTTCACTGGGCGCGCTGACTTCTCCTGCGCAAATCTGAATTCTTCCAGCAACAAAGGCTCTCTTCGTTCCGGCCTTCCCTGCACGACAGGCTGGCGGAAGTAAAAGTTCGTATCAAAGAACCTCAATAGGCCGTTCACCCGCACGCCGGAAAGTTTGCCGGCGAGGTGTGAGATTGGATCGGCCCAACGTATCTGGCCGTCGGTCACGAGGTCCAGACCCGCCTCCGTCTGCTCGGCGAGCGCCAACTCCGTCATGCGGTCCTGGGCGGCCCGAACGGCCTCCTCAGTTTTCTCACCCTTATCATGTTGTGCAATGGTGCGCCGCAGGAGTTGATGTTCCGGGTCGTCCCCGATGCGAGGGTAACTGCTGTGGTTGCACAGCGTCAGTTCCATATTAAGCGGTTTGCCCCTTGTTAGTTGTCAGTCGTCAGTTCTCAGTCGCAAGGCCCTGACTATTGCTGATCGCTTGCACCCACAGCGCAGGGTCATCGACCACGCGTTAAGGGACGCCCAAAACTGAAGACAGACAACTGAAAACTGAGAACTGCCCTACTCCACGTACTCCGCCGTCACAGCCTTTGGCAGGATGCCCTTCTGGTAGCCGCGGTCGAGCAACTCCTGGACGGCCCTGCGGCCGCGCTGGCCGTAATCGAGGGTCCAGTCGTTAACGTACATCGAAACGAAGCGATCGGCAGTGGCGGTGTCCAAACCGCGTGAAAACTGCTGCGCGTACGACAACGCCTCTTCGCGATGATGCAGGGAGTACTGAATGCTCTTTTTCAGCAGGCCCGCCACCGTGCGCTGCGTATAGTTGCCGAGGCTCCGGCGGATGGCATTTCCTCCCAGCGGCAAAGGTAGGTTGGTTTGCTGGTACCACCACTCGCCCAGGTCCAGGACCTTTCTGAGGCCGGCGCCGGAGTAGGTCAGTTGACCTTCGTGGATGACCACCCCGGCGTCCACGGCGCCTCGAGCCACCACCTCGAGGATCTGGTCGAAAGGGGTCACCACCGCGTCCACCTCGGGCTCATAAAGCTGCAAAGCCAGATAGGCAGTGGTCATTTTTCCAGGCACAGCCACGCGCTTCCCTTTCAAGCTGCTGGAGTTCCAGCGAGCCTGCGACACCACGACCGGTCCATAGCGATCTCCGAAACTGGCCCCGGAGGGCAGGAGCACATACTTGTCCTCGAGATACGGGTAGGCGTGGAACGAGATCGCCGTGACGTCGTAGACGCCGTCCAGGGCTTTTCGGTTGAGAGTCTCAATGTCCTCGAGGCGGTGAGTGAACGAAACGTCTCGGGCACCGAGCTTCTTCGTCGCCAGCGCGTAAAACATGAAAGCGTCGTCGGAGTCGGGGCTGTGCGCGAGCGTTAGCTCGACGACGCGCGGCTCAATCCTCTCGGCCTTTTGCACAAACGGCGACGCCATCACCTTCCTCCAAGAGATTTGCCCGTGATTATCAATTCACATTGTACCATCCCGCGGGATTGTTCTCAATACGGGCAGTGCGGTCGTTTGGAACGAGGGCATCCTTCGCAAGTCCGTTCAATCGCGCGAAAACCGGAGTCCACTCTCCTGCTTTTCCTTTATCCACGGCGCACACCGTGAATTCCACTCTGCGCGCACGAATCACACTGGCCCTGGAGATGAAGATGTCTTGAACGGTCTACGGCTGGTTGGTGTCGGCCGTTGTCCCCGCCGCTGCGAGCCTAGCGCGCAGACCGCTCTTCGCCTGGAGCGCTTCGGCCGCGACGTCACTGTTCGGATCGTGGGAGAGGCGGTCGAGCTGGTCCAAACTGGTTTGATCGCCTCCGAACATCAGCACCGCGCAGAGTCTTTTCCTCACGTCGGCGCTGGAGCTTTGAAGATAGGGATACAATTTGGGAAGGAAACCGGGCGTTCTCGCCAGTTCGATAAGGTAAGGTTGAGCTACATCCCATTGCGTCCTCGAGGAAAGTTGGTTCACGAGGTCGTTCAAGTAATCGAGTTTGCCCAGCGCCGACATCGCAAACTCAAGAGCCAGTCTCGCCTCAGCGTCCTTCTCGACCGCATAGGCCTTTTCCAAGTCCGGGAGAACGTTGGGATCGCGGGCGCGAGCCAGGCCTTCTGCCGCGGAAGTGCGAACCTCCTTGTCGATGCTTACCAGCGCTTTCGTGAAAACGGGGACTGAGGCCTTGTCCCCCAGGTAAGCAAGACCTTCCATGGCCTTCTCTTCGCTCTTCGGATCGGCGTCGTTTTCGTAAATGTGCTGCAGTTTCGGCTCGGCCTGACGGGTGCGCAGGATCCCGACCGTGACGGACGCCTGTTGCTTGATCTCCTTGTCGGGCGAGTCCAGCAAGTCAACCAGTTGCGGACCAGCCAACCTATCCTTGATCTTCGAAAGAGCGTTGAGCGACTCGAGAGACAGCGTTTCGTCGGAGGAGCGAGCGGCTGCCACCAAGTCCGGGACCGCCGCTCGAGCCATCAGGACGCCCAGCCCTTTCGCCGCCTCGCAGGAGGCGCGGATTGAACGCGTGCTTTTCAGCGCCGCGTCCAAGGCCGCAACCACTTTGGGGTCTACGTACACGCCGGGGTCGATCCGGGTGGTGTCCGGGTTAAAGTGGCCCTTGGCGCGCTGCCAATTCTTCTTCAAAAAGCCGGTGAAACCAGGGGTAGGGACGTTCCCGGTATAATATCCTACCAATGATTGCAGCGCGAGAACGCTGATCTCTTCATTATTGTCCCGAGTAGCCTTAATGAGCGCATCCAGGACTTCCGGCTGATGCATTTGCGCCAGCGCCAGAACTACCTCGCGGCGAACTTTGTCGCTCGGGTCCGAGACTGCCTCAGCCAGAGCGGGTAGGCCTGACACATCCTGGGCTTTACCCAACTCACGCGCGGCCTTGGCGCGCGTCCCGGCATTGGGGCTCTTCAACTCTTCGATCATGACGTTGCCTTCGGCCGCAGCGGGCGCCGCGGCCTGGGAACTCGAAGGCGGTGTAGTGGTTGCCGTCTGAGCAAGGAGAACGGATGCGTTGAAGAAGCCTAAGAAAAGTACGCTTGCCAATGCAAGTTTCGGGGATCGCCTCATCGACTCAACCTCAGAATCTCTCTGATTAGAGCGGCCCAACGGCATATCTAGTATATTATACGTCTAAGCCAAAGACGCGATAGCAGGGAGGCCCATGCAGTCCAATCGGTCGACGACCCGGCGCAGGCTGCTGACGATCATTATCATTATTCTCGGCGTGCCGCTGATCGCTGCCGTCGTCCTGTCGGTCTATTTTTGGCGTTCCTCACCCTTCAGCCGCGAGTGGGTTATCCAGAGCCTCGAAAAACGCTACCAGTGCGAGGTTGAGCTGAAGAGCTTCGACGTTGCGTTTTTTCCTGAAGTGAGCATTACTGGTGAGGGACTCGCGCTGAGTCGTCAGGGGCCTTCCGGGCCGACGCCACTCGCCAGTATCCGGAGGTTTTCGGCATCGGGGAATTGGCTCAGCCTGATGCGCCAACCGAGGCACTTCGGGCGGGTACGGCTGGAAGGTTTGGTGCTTGTCATTCCTCCTCGCTCGAAACAGGCCGTGACCAACAAGCCGCAGCGGCAGCCGCCGCAACAACAAGAAGCCTCCACAACCACTTTCGTGCTGGACGAGATTCTCGCCGACAACGCCGTGCTGAAGATCGTCTCCTCGAACCCGCAGAAGCCTCCCCACGAGTTCGACATTCACAAGCTGAAGATGGAATCGGTGGGAGTCGGCCAACCGATGTCTTTCCAAGTTACCTTGACGAATCCCGTGCCCGTCGGGCAGATCCAATCCAAGGGACATTTCGGGCCTTGGAACTCGTCCGAGCCGTCTCTGACCCCAGTCTCCGGAAGCTATCGGTTCGCAAATGCGGACCTCTCCACCATTCGAGGCTTGGGCGGAACCCTCACCTCCCTCGGCAAATACGATGGTGTTTTGGGCGAGATCAAAGTGCAGGGGGAGACTGACACTCCCGATTTCGATCTTGGGATCAGCGGCAATCGAGTGCCCCTGAAGACTCAGTTCAGCGCCGTTGTCGATGGAGTCAGCGGCGACGTTCTCTTGCAGCGCGTTGACGCTCAATTGCTCGGGTCGAAGATCCTTGCGCGCGGCCGCGTGGCCCGCGTCCCGGAAGGGAAAGGTCGATTCATACTTCTCGACGTGACCGCGGGGCCTGCCCGGCTGGAGGACTTTCTCCGCCTGGCGCTGAAGTCGTCCACGCCGTCTCTAACCGGCGCCTTGAGCCTCCAGACAAAGTTGGATCTTCACCCGGGCGAGGAGGTCGTCGCCAAGCGGCTGAAACTGGATGGCAGCTACGACGTTCAGTCCGCGCGGTTTACCGACCCACAGACGGAGGCCAAAATCACCGGCCTCAGCCGGCGTGGCCAGGGGAAGCCCGGCGATCAAGAGATCCAACACACCCCATTCGATTTGCAGGGAAGATTCTTGCTGGCCCAGAGCCAGGCAACGTTTTCCAGGCTCATCTTCAGTCTTCCGGGGGCTTCGTTACACCTCCAGGGCGCCTTCGGCCTGACGAACCAAACGCTGGATTTTCATGGCGATCTCCGCCTCCAGGCAACAGTCTCGCAAACCACCCGCGGCATCAAATCGTTGCTCCTGAAACCGGTTGATCGGCTATTCGAACGGAATGGCGCGGGAACGGTCGTGCCCCTCAAGATCACCGGAACGCGAGCCAGTCCGTCATTTCAAGTTGACTTCGGCAAGGTCCTGAGGCGAGAAAATTAATCACCTGCACCGCTCGCGCCAAAGCTATGACAAGAGAGAGGCACGGCGCTCAGGACGATAGGAACGTCTTTTCCAGTTGCCGAGTGACTTCCTCGGGCATGGGCGCCAGCTCGCCGATGGCGCGGCAGTTGAGGATCGCTTCCGCCGTGGATTCGAGAACCTCCAGGCGGTCGTAGGCTTCGAGGATATCGGAGCCAATCACCAGCACGCCGTCGTTCTCGAGGATCGCCACCGGGTGGCGCGGAGACACCTGCCGGGCCAGTTCCTCGTAATCCTGAAACTGTATCCCGTACTTCACCTGTCTGATTTGCCGCAACACCAGGTAGCTTTCCGGAATCGTCCGAGTGTCAAGGGGGACGTCCGTCACACTGAAAGCCGTCGCATTAACGGGATACGCATTGATGACGGCATGGACTTCGGGATGCTGCCGGTAGATGGCTTCGTGATTGCCGGTAGCCAGGCTGGGCAGCTTGCCCGCCTCCGATTTTCCGTGGCTCACCAGCACCAGGCTTTCCTCATCCAACCTGCCGCGATCGACCTGGAAGGGCGTTATCAAGAATGAAAACTCGTCGAGCCGCACGGAAAAACTACCCTGCGTGCTGATGAACAAGCGCTGGCGATAAGCTCTGCGCACGAACTCGCAAAGCCTCTGCCGCAGCTCCTTTTCGAGCCTTGTGGGAGCCGGTCTCTCCAACTCCGGCAATCCCGGTGCGCGCTGTGCCGCCAGTTCGATCTCCTCGTCGGTCAAGTATCGAATGTTTCCAAGTCGCCGGGCTTCAATGATCGTCTTGCCCGAAAACTCGAGTGTCTCGAAGCGATGGAACGCTTCCCGGAGATTCTCGCCAGCGGTCACCACGCCGTGATTCTCGAGGATGGCGCAGGAGCAGCCGGGTCGAAAGGCTTCCGCCACATTCCGCGCTAAGGCCTCGCTCCCTGGAAGTGCGTAGGGGGCGAATCCCACCTCCCCGCAGACTGTCCTGGCTTTGTGAAAAAGGCGGGTGTTGGGCACATCATGAGCCAGGCTGAAGGCCACCAGCGCCACCGGATGGGCATGAACGATTCCCCGCACTTCGGGCCTTGACCGGTAGATGGCCAGATGCAGCGGAAGCTCCGAAGACGGCGGATGGCGCCCTTCAAATCTCCCATCGCCGCGCACCAGCACGATGTCCTCGCGCTGCAAGTTCCCCTTGTCGACTCGTGTCGGGGTAATCCAAACATCCCCCTCTTCGGTGCGCAGAGACAGGTTGCCGCCGGAAGTGGTCGTCATGCGGTAGTCATAGATCCGCTCCATGACGGCCAGGAGTTCATCGCGCGGATGCACAAAGGTCATGTAGTTATGTTGAAGGGATCGAGGAACTCAAGCCCTGCCTGTCCTTGCAGTTCTGAAGCCGGCTTTCCTACCCAAACTACCCGGGCCACCACCGGATCAGAGCCGTTGACAGGAACAACTTCCACCATTTGCCCCGGCGTCAGCGACAGCTCAGAGCGGATTCTTGCCCCTAGCGTCGAGACGTCCACGGTGTAAGCGTCGCTTCCTCCCTGCTCATGCTCGTGGTCGACAAACACGACTATAGCTATTTTTGCGATCTTCCGCTCGGACCGCCGGCGCGTCTCTTGGGGCAAAGTGGCCACGGCGTGTAGCTTACTCCCTTGGAAGGCGAAAATCAATCAAGGGAAAACTGACGTCAGGTTTAACATCCACCGAAATCTGGACGGCAGCGGTAGCGCGAATTTGAAAAGGCATGTTTTCGCCGGCCCGCCTGACATCCCGAACCGAGCCCGCCAAAGAATGCCCGGTGCAAATACCGCCGACCATCGACAGATGGTCGAATTTGGCTTTGATGGTTTTGGCTCGGGCAACATAGCTGGCGGGTGCAGCGTTTCTAAATTCGGCTGCCGTGCCACCGTATCTAAGATACTTATTAACAAAAAACCTCGTTATCGTCAACGCGGTCGATGGCAAAGTTGGTCGAGCCGGGATTCATCAGCGCGTAATTCTTAAGGAAATCTTCGGGACCCTTGACAAAATCGGCTCTCAGTTGACTGTTAGCGTCCCCTCCGGTGTGAATGGACGGGGACGGCTTGGCGTCCCCGCTCTTTAATAGGCAGAGAAGCAATTCGAAGGGCAAAGGGCAAATGGTTTAGGATTTGTGAAAATGCAAATTGCAAACCATTTGAATTTTGCCGTTGGCCCCTTGCCATTGGAATTGCTCTTTGAGTCGTCGCGGTTCTACCTTGCCATCCATCCGCCATCGACCGTCATGATCGCTCCGTGCACATAATCCGAAGCAGCGGACGCAAGGAACACCACGGCGCCCGTGAGGTCCTCGGGTTCGCCCCAGCGCCCAGCAGGAATTCGAGCCAGGATGGCCGCGGCGCGCCTCTCGTCGTTGCGCAGCGCCTGTGTGTTGTCAGTGTTGATATAACCAGGTGCGATGGCGTTGACGTTAACGCCTCGCCCCGCCCACTCGTTCGCCAGAGCCTTGGTTAGTTGAGCTACTCCACCCTTGCTGGCCGCATAGCCGGGAACCAGAATTCCGCCCTGAAACGCCAGTAGGGAAGCCACGAAGATGATTTTGCCGCCGCCTCGCTCCACCATCCGCTTCCCGATCTCGCGGCTCAGAACAAACTGCGCGTTGAGGTTGACTTCGATCACCTTATCCCAATACTCATCCGGGTGCTCGACGGCAGGCTTGCGCAGGATGATCCCCGCGTTGTTCACCAGAATATCAATTGTCAGACAATCGGCGGCCAGGCCCTCGAGGAATCGGTAAAGTGCTTTGCGATCACTGAAGTCGCAGCTATAGCCCCGGAAATGGCGGCCCCGCGCCCGGACCTCTCTCTCCACTTGGCTGTCGCCTTTCTCCAGCGAGGCGCTGACTCCAATAATATCCGCACCGGCCTCCGCCAGCGCCAGAGCGATGGCCTTTCCGATTCCGCGCCTGCAGCCCGTCACCAGAGCAATATTCCCTTCGAGTTTGAACAGATCGAGGATTTGCATATCGCGCTGCTCCCGAATTCACCACAAAGGGCACAGAGATCGCAGAGAACGACTTTAGCTCTTCTCCGCGAACTGTGCGCACTCTGTGGTGAATCTTCGCTCGTCACCTGTCACTTATCACTCGTCACTGTACTTCCACCAGGACTTTCATCACCGCGCCGCCTCGTTCCATCTGCTCCAATCCCGACTGCACCTCTTCCAGAGAGTAGGTTTGGGTGATGAGTTGACCCAGCGGCAGCGCGCCTGACGCAGCCAGTCGAATTCCTGCTTCAAAGTCCTGATGCTCGTAAACGCGCGTCCCCCGCAACTGTAATTCGCGCCAGAGAAAGCGGAAGAGGTTGACCTTGGGAGGGTCGGCAAATATCGCCACCACCACGATGCGTCCCCGCGTGCGCGGGAGTTTGGTCATCAATTCGGCGCCTGCGGCTGACCCCGTCACTTCGAAAACCACGTCCGCGCCGGCTCCTTTGGTTTGGTCAATTACATACTTTGAAAGATCTTCTTGCCGGGGATCCATTACCTCGAGTCCCAGGCGCTGGAGAAGCTGCAATCGGTAGGAGTTAATCTCTGAGACCAGGACGCGCGCGCCTTGGCTCTTCGCCACCAACGCCACCAGCGTGCCGATGGGTCCACCCCCCAGCGCCACCACGTATTCGCCTTCTTCAACCGCGCCCAGGCGCGTGGCGTGGCAGGCCACGGAGACCGGCTCGACCAGCGCGGCAATATGGAATGGCAGGCTTGTGGGAAGATGATGGAGTGTGTGTGCGGGCACGGTCCAATAAGTTTGCATCGCCCCCGGTGTGTCGATGCCCATGAATTTCAGATTTTGGCAAATGTGGTTGTGACCCGCCCGGCAAGCCGGGCAATTGTTGCAGGGATCGAGGGGCATCACGGTCACCGCATCGCCCAATGCAAACCCCTCCCACCCCGTGCCCCAGGGCGGAGATCGTGCCGCGCATCTCATGCCCGATAACCTGGGGCGGGTGAACCCGGTGGTCCATTTTCCCGTGGAAAATGTGCAGGTCCGTGCCGCAGATGCCGCAATAGGCCACCTTGATTTGCGCTTGCCCGGGGCCGGGTTCGATGGCCGGCTGCGGACCGCTACTCATGTTCGCGTTTCCGACGTAAAATGCAGCTTTCATGCTTCACCTCATCCGCAACGTGCCTTCGAAGCCAGTCATCGCGCGAGGCAGGCACCGAAAGGCGCAACGCTCATGAAACCGGAAGGCGGAACTTACGCTTTGATCCTCTTTTGTCCCAGGGACAAGCTGGTCCACATCGGCAAACTCGGCGCGCTCGAACTGCGCCGAGGTTTCTACGTTTACGTAGGCAGCGGGCTGCAACGGGGAGGCGTGCGCGCCCGCGTCGCGCACCGCGCGCAGGTATCGCCGCGGCCGCACTGGCACATCGATTACCTGCGGCCTCGCACATCTTACTCGACCGCGTCAGGTGCTCGTACGGCCGGGTTAGTCGCGAGCATCGCTGGGCTCGCTTCATCCGTGCGTTGAAGGGAGCATCCCGTCCCCCTTGCGGGATTCGGCTCCTCGGATTGCCGGTGCGAAGCGCATCTGTTCTACTTCGCGACGCGGCCGCCGCTGAGATGCCTTGCGGACTCTGTCACCTTTCGAGTCTGAATCCGATTTTCAGCGTGACCTGAAATTCCGCCACCGCTCCCGTCCACGATCCTTCCCGCTCGTCCACCACCTCAAACCAATCCATATTCCTGACGGTCTTTGCTGCCTCAGCGACTGCTGCCTTGGTAGCTTCGGCGAAACTTCTCCGGGTGAGGTTCCAACCAGTTCTGTGATTTTGTATATTCCTGGCATCAATTTCCTCCATTGTGAATTTGCCTTGCGATGCTAATGATTTTAACCTCAAATCGTTTAGGCGAGAGAGTGGATTTGTGGTATGGAGCGTG
>CAWJHY010000068.1:0-123344 GCA_963842495.1 uncultured Acidobacteriota bacterium | reverse complement strand
AGCGTCGAGCCGTCTTCGAGCGCCAGGATGTGGCGTAAATACAGAATGCATTCCGCGCTGGCCCAGTTGTGTGGCATATCACCAACGTAGTCCGCCGTCAGGCTGCCGCGCAGGGGCTGCTCCTCTCGCCAACAGTAAAGCGGCGTGGCGTGGTTCAGGAAGCCGCCGAATGTCAACTGCGCCCAATCCGGCATTCCGGCCCAGAGGTAGACGTGCGCCACAAAGCCGGCATTGTAATTCCACACACCGCCGTGCGGCAGCCAGCCGGTTTCGGCGGGAATATCTTCTTGCGAGCACGCTTGCATCAGCCGGATATGTCCCTTGACGATCGGGTCATCCTTATCAAACACCAAGCCGGGATATATCGCATGCGAAAGCGCCCATTGAGCCGTTTGGGGTCTGGGCCGATCCCACTCATTCTCAGCAGCCCACTTGGCATCGCCCTTCAGCAGCATAGGCAGGTAGTCGAACCCTTCGGGATGGCGGCGCATCTCGTGGTGAGCCGCGGCAAAGAACGCCTCCCGCAACTCTTTATAGAACGGCTTGACCTCTCCCAGGTCAGGAAGGCCGAGCCGATCTCGAGCTTCGGTAATCGCCTTGAGCCCCGCCAGCACCCACAGGGTGTTCGTGAACTCGGAACGGACGCCGCCCAATCCCCCGTCGCCAAAGCCGGGAGCCAGGAGCCCGTAGTGGCCGTTTAAGCTTCCGTTGTCCCGGGCGCTGTCGCGCAGCTTCACGAGAAATCTCGCCGCCCGCGCCACGTTGGGCTGCATCTCGCGGAAGTAAGTCCAGTCCTGGCTGAGTTCAGCTTGGCGAACCAGCGTGAACAGGGCGATGCCCGTGTCTTTCCAATGCTCCCGCCCTCCCCCGGCGAAGACGCCACCCTCGGCCTCCTGATGCTTCCAGGTGGCCTCCAGACCCCCCTGGGCTTCTTTTTCATAGCCTAGATAGCGAGCTGCTTCTAAAATGAAGTTTCCATCCACCACCCAGAGGCCGCGATAAACCGTCGGCCCCACCTGGAACGTCGTCCGGCCCGCTCTCTCCTCCCGAGCCTGCTGAAGATTGCGCGCGCAGGCAACCAGGAACTCCCCGCGCCGCCCCGGAAGCTGCCACTTGACCCCCGCTTCAAAAGGCGCCCAGTTCTGCCAGTCGTCGCGGGCCTCGGCCAGAAGGCGGTCCGGCGTTTCAAGCCCCTCCTTTAATTTGTCGATCCCCTGCCCCTCTTGAGGAAATCGAAAGAAGCAGCGGCAGGGCCTGCCCTCCGCAGCAGTCGCAGTTCTGAGCCGATACGACCGGAAGACTGAGCCATCTTCGTGAGGCGAAAGCGGCGAATCCGTCAGGAGGAAGGGCGGCCCCGCCTCGCTATCGAGGCGCAGAAGCGTGATCCCGGCCGACGGTTGCAGCTTGATCTCCCGTTTCGTCTTGACTGTCACCACCGGAACTGCCTTTTCGCTGTGCGAGGAGCGCGGCTGAACTTGCAGGATCACATTATCCACTCGGCCTTCGCCGGGGCGCCGAGTCGCAAACGCGGTCAATTCGAGATAGGCTGCGGGACGGTCAATCCTGGTGTGGATGATGGGAACACCCGGAGCTTCAAGCCGCTGTTCGCGCACCTCGTTGGCTTCCATGCCGAGAAGTGAGAATTCCACAATCTCCGGAAAGTAAGCGATGCCGCCACCTTGCCCGGGATGACCGCAGCGCAGTTCGCCATGCTCGCCAACCAGGCTCTTGTAGTGATCGTCAGGAAAACAGTAGGCCGTTTGCCAGGAAAGGGGCGAGTAGCGGAAATCGATGGCAGGCGGCGCGGAGTTGCTCTCTTCGATTCCACGGCTTTTCTCAAGATCCGTCCCAGCCTCGGACTCGATCTCGGAACGGCTTCGCGCCCCGAGACCTGATGCACGGCTTACGACGCCGGCCGTCCCTAAGCCGAGGTCTCGTAGGAACTTGCGCCTGCTTGATCCGCTCACGTCTTCTTCTCCCACTTGCGGCGCGCTAGAGGCGGGCCTTCTGCCCGACCTTCGCTGGCCCGTAGGGCGAGGCGGCGCATCGCATCTACTTCTGCACCGTACGACGGATTAGGTGCGTGCATAGCGCGGCGGATTATATCCCATTTCAAGGATTTCAAACCAATCCATGTTGGGCCACCGCATTTGTGGAGGCCGGCGGCGCTCCTCTGTAGCCGACTGTTTGTCACTGTTCCGACCTCGCCTCCCACTGGAAAGCCTGACTTCGTTTTGCACAGAATGTGGTTTCTCGGCGCCTTTTGGGCTCTATTGGGTGCTAATTTGCACGCAAAATGCGCAAATTGCGCATCATTAAGAAAGGTGACTTCCTTTGTTTTCAGCCACTTCTTAGCTTCGTTCCCACTATTTTGCATTTTTTGTAGAAGGCTGGTCTCCTGCCTTGCGGGGACTATTCCAGGTTCTCTCGAAGGTCGAGGCATCACCGGGCTTGCCTACGACAATATGTCCACAAACTGACCATGTTGATAGGCTATCACAAGTCAGGAGGATTGTCAAGCGAAAAATGCGAAAGAGGGTGACTCCCCTCCATCACTCATCCAGGGCGGCGCCCGAGAAAATTGGCCGGCCGGCAAGGGAGACGCGGAAGCCGTAAACCGCCAAAGCGAGAACAAACAGCACGCCGAGAAGCGTTGGGGCGGCATGCCATTGGGAGAGCTGGATACTGTGGACGAATTCAAGCAAGACCTGTGCTGTCGCGAATAATACCATCAAGCAAAAAAGCCCGAAGCGCTTCAGAATAAATATCACAAATCCGAAAGCTATCACGGTTTCTACGGCGTCCACGAGCGGATATTTCCCAGACAAGGCGTTTGCGCCGGCGAAGATGAGAACGAAAGCCGCAGCCGCCGCCCAGTCCTTGCGAAGCAAAAGGCGAAGCAGGACGAACAGAAAGAAAAGGGCGAGGGCTAGGCCGAGATCGGAAGGGATACGCGACAATAATTCGGCAATCATGCCGCGCGCTCCGAGCAGCGAGTCGAGACCTAGCGTCATCGGGCGGGGTGGGAGCCTTCCAAACCAGCCTTCGGCAAAATGCCGAAGCATGCCCGAGAGACACCAGCCGACGCCCAGCGCGGCTCCTGTAAGCACATCGCGGCCGACCAACGGATCACGAAACTGCCCGGCCAACACGCGGCTCCAGGAGATAAGCGCATTGGGCCAGCGCCGCCGCACGAAAGGTTCGAGGCCGATGTAGAGCAGCCAGACAAAAGCGGCGACGGAAAGCGCGGAGCTGGTGATAATCACAAACAACCCAAACTCATCGCTGGTTGGAAGATGGTGAGCTTCAATCCCCCAGGCGAGCGCGTCGATCACCAGAACGAAAACAGCCAGGCGAAAAGCGCCGCGACGGTCGCCACGCCCCAGCCGAAGGTTTCTGCGGGCCAGGAAAACGGCCCCCGCGAGCAGTGCCAGGAACAGCGCCAGTAAGATAGCATTGCCGGCCTTTTCCTGCGCCGTCGGCTGATACTCTTGCATCCGCCCAGGCCGCGTCCACGGCCAAATCAATTCGAAATAAACTGGCTTGCCTCGGTAGGCCGCTGCTTCCAGGCGAAGCGGGACGCCGGGCTGTTCAGGCGCTACGCCCGTCCAAGCCGCCCGCGTATCGCTCCACACGGGCGGCGTCCACTCAGAGTCAGCGGGCTTGAACTGCGCGATGTCCAGTCCGGCGGCCTTGAATAGCATCGGCCAGTCGGGCGCTGGGACCGATCCTTTTGCCGGATCTAGTTGGGGAGGCACTACCGAGAATTCCTCCAGCCGTCCGCCCGGATCGAGCACTTCGTAAGTCATCCCGGAATTACTTCGCGGCGGATCTTCGGGCCCGACAGACCCGACATTGAAAAGCGATAGCGGCGCGAGATAACGCGGGCTCTCGCGATACCAGAACTGGATCGCGGAAGGATTGCCCGACTTCAGTTGCTCCCATCGATTGGCGGTCTTGTCGTGCTCTTCGATGTATCGCAGATAGTCGTCATCCTCAGCGAAGCCGGAAGCCGAGTCCACCGCAGACGCGGTGTAGCCGAATTGCTGGGCCAGTTCACGTGCCTTCGCGGCCAGAACCTCAGGAGGATTTGGCAGGGGCACGACCCCGGTTATGTAGACCTTGTCGCTCAGCACGCACACGGCGGCCAGCCCAATAAGGAGGGAAGCAAGCCATGCCACGGCGACGCGGGGCTGGAAGCCTTCGGTTTCGCCCGCGGCGGCGACCAGCCCCGGCGAGGGCGTTTCGCCCGCCGCCAGCGCCGCTGCCAGGGGGTCTCCGCCCGGCAGCGCTGCGGCGACGGCCAGCGCCGAAGCCGGGCGTTGGCGCGGGTCTTTCTCGAGGCAGCGCAGGATCACCCGCTCGACCGCCGGGTCAAGGTCCGCGATGTGGCTGGAGGGCGCGGTGGGGGTTTCTTGCGCGTGCTTGCGTTTCAGCTCCGCCAGCGTCGCCGCCTCGAAAGCCTTCTTGCCGGTGAAAATCTCGTAAAGCACCAGGCCCAACGCATAGAGATCGCTTTTCACCGTGGCGGCCCGGCCGGCGAGCTGTTCGGGAGACATGTAGGCGGGGGTGCCGATAATCCTTCCTTCGCCTGGCTCATCGCTGCGCACGGCGAGTCCGAAGTCGGTGATGCGGGCGCGGCCCTGGCCGTCCAGCATGATGTTCGAGGGCTTCAGGTCGCGGTGCAGCACGCCTTTGTCGTGCGCGGCGGCGAGCCCGGCGCAGAGCTGGCGGGCGATTTCGAGCGCCTTGGCGGGCGGCAGCCGTCCGATGCGCTTCAGGAGCGTGGCCAGGTCCTCGCCATCCACGTATTCCATGGAGAGGAAGAGCCGGCCCTCGATCTCTCCAATGTCGTAAACTCGGCAGACGTTGGGATGCGAAACCTGGCGCGCATTGCGCACCTCGGCGCGGAAGCGGTCTGCCATCGCGGTGGCGTCGGCGTCCGACTGGCCAGGTCCCGCCGGACTTTCGGGAAGAAACTTGAGCGCTACCGCTTGCCCCAGCTTCAGGTCCTCGGCGCGATAGACCTCGCCCATGCCGCCGCGGCCCAGCAAGCCGATAATCCGATAACGCTCGCCCAGCATTTCGCCGGGAGCAAAGCGGCCGCCGTCCGTCACGGGGCCCGAGCCGGAGCGTGGCCTGCCCGGCGAAGGCGAGCCCGGCCGCTGCGGCGTCTGGTGAGTTGGGGCTTCGGTGGGCAGTTCCGTGAACGGGGTCGCGGGCTTGCCGCAGGAGGCGCAGAATCGCGCCCCTTCAGACATCTCTTCGCCGCACTGTACGCAACGAGTCATCTGCATGGGATTCTGCTCCTGGCGGAGAAGGTGATGTTTTTCTTGCTGGGCAGCATGTAGCGGCGGGTTTACCCCGCCATCCGTTCAGTCTTCAATGTCGGATAGCGGCGTAAAGCCGCTGGTACGTCCCTTTTTTCGCAGCCTGTTTACGCCGCCCGCGCCGACGGTAACTCGGCCAAGGCGCTGTGGGCCGACGCCACATCCGGGTACATGCCGAGAAGCCGATTGAGATGAGTCATCTCTAGTAACTGATTCACCTGTGCCGTGGCGCCGGCAATGGCGATCTTCCCACCTTCACGCTCCATAAGACCGAACCACATGGCCAGCATGCCGATCCCGGCGCTGTCGATGAACTTCAGGCCGGTGAAATCCAGGACCAGCTTCCGGGATCCCTGCTTGATCTTCTCCCGGATGGCGTGCTCGACCTCGCCCAACCGGTTGCCCAGAACCAGGCGTCCCGTGAAGCTGATCGCAGTAACTCCCGGTGATAGCTCCTGCGCTGCTATGTTGACGACCATAGTTGAACTTCCTCCTTTTTCAGAAGCCTTCCAACATCCACACGTTGCCAGTGAGGATGCCGGTGGCGATCGCGAGGAAGCGGCCGTCGGGTGAAGGGACGGCCCAGGTTTCACCCCCCCATCCCTTGTGCTGCCAAAGCGGCCGGGCAATCCCCTTCAGATCCACGTAAAGCAGCGTCTTTCCTTGGGGCGAGCGAGAGACGCAGTAAAGCCCCTTGCCATCAGGGGACCACTCAAGGGAGTCGGCGAGGTTCGGCCAACCCTTCACGGTGAATTCCCCGTCGGACCCGCCGGACAGTGAAAGCAAGCGAATGTGAATCTCGGCCTCTCTAGTTCTCGAAATGGCAAAGGTTGACCCGTCGGGCGAGAGAGCCGAAGTGTAGGCGCTCGAGGGGTCTGTCGGAATGGTCTTGAGAACCTTGCCTCTGCCTTTCAGCGGGTCGAAGGCGGTGAGCGTGAACAGCTTTTGGTCGGGGCTCGCCTCGAGGACCGCGCAAAGGCTGGCGGGGGCACGAGCGCACCAAAAGCCATGGGAATTCCGCGACTCCAGCACAAGCTGCGGCACGCCGCCGCCCACCGGGATGCGCATGAGCGGAATCGGAGTGGAGGGCTGAATTACTTTGGGGAATTCCCTGTAGAGTATCCAGGCGCCGTCGGCACTGAGTTTCCCGCCGCCGGTCTTGTGCTGTGAGCCGGCGACCACCGGCTCGACGGTGTCCTGGCCGATGACCTGCTTGAACAGACCGAATTCGCCGCTACGATCGGAGGTAAGCAGCAGCGTTTTGCTGTCCGCTGTCCAGGCGGTAGGAAAGTCGTTGGATTCGTCATGGGTCAGGGGGCGAGGGGGATTCAGGTGCGTGCCGCCGGCAGTGAGTTCGCCCAGGTAGACCTGCTCCTGATAGGTGGACTTGAGCACAGCCAGCCGCTTTCCATCCGCACTCACACTGAGTCCATACAGTAAAGATCCCGCCCATTGGGTGATCCGCTGTGGCTTGCCGGTGGGCATCCCGCTATGATCGACACCGATCTGCCAAAGGTTGCAGTCATTCGAGAACTGCGTTTCCCGCCGCGAGTAGACGATTCGCCCGCCGGGAAGCCAGCAAAAATCCACTAACGAATCGTCCGCTTCCGACACCACCACCCTACGGTTCGCCCCCTTCAGGTCGCAGGTTTCGATCGACGTCTGCTCCTTCTCGGGAGTGCGCTGCACCTTGATGTAGGCCAGCCGTTGCCCGTCCGGCGACCAGAATACGTTAGCGTCGCTGTTGATCCATTCCTTTTCTCCCAACGCCAGGACCTTTTGTGGATTGTCTCCCTGGCTGCCCATCACCCAGAGCTCGCGGTCCTGGGCGGAGCCCCCCGGTTCTGGAAAGAAGGCGATGCGTGTCCCATCCGGCGAGACGGCCACACCTCCTGCGCCTTCGCGAAGTTCATGTGCCGATTGTCCCAGCACCGAGACCGTCCACATGCTTGCGCGGTGGCCGCCCTGTTCGTAGGTAAAGGCAAGCAATTGAGTGCCGTTTGGAAACCAGGATTGCGCACCCCAATAGGCGTCAGCGGGGATCCCGGCAGGCTTGGGGATTACACGCTCTTCGCCGCTCGAAAGCAGCTTGACGTGAATCCCGGCCGTGTCGAAGTAAGCAAGGTACTGGCCATCGGGAGAAAGGACACCCCCGACGACAGGGTTGTCGCCCGAGTTGGAGGTCAACCGTTTCTGCGTCAATTCGGCGGTGGGCTGAGGTGCGCGGTGCAGAAGGGACCAAGCCACCGCAAGTCCGGCCAATATCACCGCCAGCACGACTACAGTTCCGATCACAGCCGTTTTGTGCCGTTTGAGGAGGCCGGCGATGATGACGGAATCCGACGTGGGCTCCTGTAACGGCGCGGGGCCATGCGTCCCTGCGTCCACGGCGGGTGGAGGCAGAGGCACTTGGACTTCGGAGCGGCCTGTGCTGGTATCGCGCTTCAGGCGCTTCAAATCCGCTCGCAGTTCTGCCGCGGTCTGGCACCGCAGATCCCGGTTCTTCTCCAAGGCTTTGTTGATAATACGTTCCAGTTCGGCAGGGCACTCCGGATTCAACCGCACCGGCGAGGTGGGAGCTTTGTGGAGGATCCCGTCAAAGATGAGGACGGAAGTGGTTCCGGTGAAGGCCGGATGGCCGGTGGCCATCTCATACAGTACTACCCCGAAGCTGAACAAGTCGGTACGGGCATCGAGTTCTTCCCCGCGCGCCTGCTCCGGCGACATGTAGGCGACCGTCCCCATCGCCACGCCCGGACTGGTCAGGTGCTCTTCCGCGATCACGGCAGGCGCAGTTGGCAAAGCTGAGACCCCCACCGCTTCCGCTGCCTGGCGCGGCTTCGGGGCCAGCTTCGCCAGCCCAAAGTCCAGAATCTTCGCCTGCCCGCGATTCGTAAGAAAGACATTTGCTGGCTTGATGTCCCGGTGAATAATCCCCTCGGCGTGGGCAGCATCGAGCGCATCGGCAATTTGAATCGCCACCTCCAGCAGCTCATCCGTCTTCAACGGCTTGCCCGCAATCCGGTGCTTGAGGGTCTCGCCTTTCAGCAATTCCATGGCGATGAAGGGTTGACCTTCATACTCATCAATCTCGTAAATGGTGCAGATGTTGGGATGATTCAGCGAAGAGGCAGCGCGGGCTTCACGCTGAAAGCGCTCCAGCGCCTGCCGTTCATTGGAAAGCTCCTCGGGCAGGAACTTGAGTGCGACGAAGCGGCCCAGCTTGGTGTCCTCAGCCTTGTACACCACGCCCATGCCTCCGCCACCGAGCTTCTCGATAATGCGATAGTGGGAAACAGTTTGGCCGGTCATGGCATGGCCACCCGCCTTGGGCACTCATCTTAGGCCGTCGGCACGGCTGAGTCAATACGGAGCTGGACTGGGGAATTCTTGCGGCGCCGGCGGACCTGCCAGCGAGGGAGGCGGACAATCGCTGCGGCGCATACGTTGGTTTCTATGGATGCGCGATGGTTGACCTGGCGAAACAAAAGGGCACATACATGAAGAGTGATCCATGCGCCACCCTCTGTTTCGTAAGCGCCTATTGATATCCTTGGGTGGACAACGGACAATCAACTGCTTTGAGAAACATTTCGGAAGGGGATGCTTCGATTGTGGCGAAGCCTTGCGATCAGTGGAGTCCGAATGCCTCAAGACCTCAGAACCTCGCTCTGCGCAAGCCCGAACGTCGGCGGGGGACACCGGTAGTGATCGACTTTGCAATGCCTCCGTCTGTGGGCGCGTATGCAGGACGGCTAATTGTGTGCACCGGAAAGAGCGCGGCTGGATAGAATACCCCGTTCAGGGTATCTCGAGGGCAGGTAATCTGCCTTTAGCGAAACCCAGATGTCATGGGGCTGTTCCCCGCCTGTTATCGGTGAACCCGACAGCAAATAGTAATGGTGGTCGTCGATCGTGAATTCGGCTTCGCTCCAGCTTGCCTCGCCCTTCACCGCAGCCTCGAATGGTTGAAGCGAGAAAGTAAAGAGTCCTTGTCCGGGCAGGTACAAACAAATCCCTCTCCCGTTTTCAGTGATCATCGCGCTCGCTCCACCAGGAGTAGTCAGGACCTGCTTGTCCCGGATTAGCGTGAAGTGCGTCAGGATCATCTGGTTCGCGGCGGGCTCAAGCGGAAAGCCCCATGCCAGTTTGGGTTGCTGTCCAGAGACTTCGCCGTTCAGGAGCAATGTGCCTCCGCCTTCGATAGGAATCTGCAATGTCTGGCCTGGCACATAAGCATACTCGTGGCCTTTTAGGTTCCCGAGGTCCCGTTCAACCAGGTCAGGATTGGGGTCCTCTTCGTAGTGGCGGGCTCTCACGGCGATTCGTACCCGACCCATTTGAATATCCACAACAGAAACGATCGACCCTACTTTGTTGTTGACAGAACCCGACGCTCCCGTGTTGTGGGTAATCCAGAACCAACTCATGGGCTCTCGATAACCCGGCTTCACGACTCGTGGCGGGAGCGACTCCGGGCCCGGCAAATCCGCCGGATAAAGCCGAAATTGGAACCACAGAGCCGGGGTTTGCGCCCGGATGAGGTTGATGCCGATCGAAAGCGCCAAAATTACAGCCACACCGAGTCCAACAGCAAACCTGGGGACCACTACGTGCGCGGTCAAGGCGCGTGCGGCCAGAAAACGCCGTCGCGGCGCGCTGGACGCGAGCCACGCCGGCCTGGGCAGGCTCTCTGCACACCGGCTTTCGGACAGCCTCAATTCCGCACCTAGGGCGGCATAGTCGTGCAGTTGCCGGCGGCATGAGACGCAGCCGCTGATGTGTTCGGCGGCTTCTTCCGGCACCCGCTCTCCGTCATACAGAACGGAAACGAAAGGTTGAGCTTCAAGGCACTCCATAATTTTCCCTCACTTTCCGAAATTCCACACCCGGCGCAACTGCTCGCGCGCCGTATACAGGCGAGACTTCACGGTTCCCAAAGGAATCTCAAAGATCTCCGCGAGTTCCTGGTAAGAATAGCCTTCCATTTCGCGCAGCCAGAGCACGCCCCGCACGTCGGGATCGAGCCGGCTCATGGCGTCGGTCAGGAGCAGCGTGGAATTCTCATCAACAACCGGCGATTCCGGGCGTGGTGAAGGCTCCCCTAAGGGACGATGATGCCGCCACCAGTCCGCCGCGCGCTTGCGAGCAATTCCGAAGACGTAAGCCTTGAGGGTCGATCGGGCAGGGTTGAAGCCATTCGGATGCTTCCACAACTGGAGGAAAGTCTCCTGCGCCACATCGTCGGCGGCTTGCGAACTACCCACACAAGCTTTCACAAAACTGTGCAGTCGAGGGCAGTTCTCGCGATAGAAGCCCTCGAAAGCTCGCGCATCGCGCCGACTCAACTTGTCCCAAAGTTCCTCATCGCCCGGCATCGTTGCTTATTCTCCACCCTATTATTCGCTCTGGAGGGCCAAATTGTTCAGGTCGATTTTATACGCGGATGGCACCTACATGAATCTCTATGTATTCGCCGTGCTTAGCCTGGGGGAGTAGTCGGGCGCATACATGAAGAGTGATCCATGCGCCACTCTCTGTTTCGTAAGCGCCTATTGATATCCTTGGGTGGAAAACGGACAATCAACTGGTTTGAGAATCGTGGTGCGGGCGTCCCGCCCGCTGTCGCGCGGGCATCCTGCCCGCGCGCGGGAGCGGGACGCTCCCGCGCCACATCCTTCCGCCGCCGGGCGATTTTCATGGTTTCTGGGTGCCGCTGGCGGCATGAGCCACTGGTTTGAGAAACATTTCGGAAGGAGATGCTTCGATTGTGGTGAAACCTTTGACCTTTGCTCTCCTTGTTATGGTTGCGGCGTCTCCCTGCCCAGGGCAGACTGCGGCGCGGCGGACGTACCCGCAAATCGTCTCCACTCGGTTCGCTCTGTTGGTCTACGGAGGGCTTAGCGTTTCGACGGGTGGAGGCGGCGCCGGGCAGAGGACCTGTTCAATCTCCTTGAACAACTCTTCCGCCTTGATGGGCTTCGCGACGTAGCCGTCCATTTGGGCGGCCAGGCATCGTTCGCGGTCGCCCTTCATGGCGTGAGCGGTCATGGCGATAATCGGCAGGTGCGCGCCCGTGCTGTTCTCCCGCTGGCGAATGAGGGCGGTGGCTTCGAACCCGTCCACTTCCGGCATCTGCACGTCCATCATGACCAAGTCGAAGCTTTGCCTCTCCAGCGCCTCCACTGCCTCGCGTCCGTTCGAGGTCACGACCACCCTATGGCCACGTTTTTCGAGCAGGCGAGAGGCCAGCCGTTGGTTGACGACATTATCCTCGGCCAATAGAATCCGCAAGCCTTGTTGCGCCTCACGCGCCGATGGCCGGGTGACGGGACGGGGTCGCTCGGCCGGCCGAGGCTTCGTGCCGAGAACACGCAGAATGGCGTCCAAGAGTTCCGATTGGGAGACGGGCTTGATCAAGTGAGCGGCGATGCCCAGTTCCCGGCAATGCGCCACGTCACCCTGCTGCCCCCCGGAGGTAAGCATCATGATGATGGTCTGGCGCAGGTCCGCTTCCTTTCGGGCCTGTTCCACCAGCGTGAAGCCATCCACCTCAGGCATATTGGCGTCGATCAAGAGCAAGGCAAACGGAGTGGCTGACTGCTGGGCCTCGCGAAGCGCCGCCAGGGCTTCAACCGCACTGGCCGCCAGCACCGGCTTGGTTCCCCATCCCTCCAGCATCTCCCCCAGGATGCGACGGTTGGTGAGATTGTCATCGACCACGAGCACCGGCAACCCGGCCAACTCGACCTGCTCAACGCGTTCCGTGAGGGCGGCGCCGCGGGCGATCTCGACCTGAGCCGTGAAATGAAAGCAACTGCCCCGCCCCAACTCGCTCTGCAGCCAGAGTCGCCCACCCATCATTTCCACCAGCCGGGAGGAGATGGTGAGCCCGAGTCCGGTGCCGCCGTACTTTCGCGCCGTGGAAGTGTCCGCCTGAGCGAAGGCGGCGAAAATCAGCTTCTGCTTGTGGGGGGCGATGCCGACGCCGGTGTCGCGGACGGCGAAATGCAGGCAGGCGTGGCTTTCCGTCTGAGACTCGACGGCGACTTCAATCCCCACTTCCCCCCGCTCGGTGAACTTGATGGCGTTGCCGACGAGATTGATCAGGATCTGACGCAAACGCGTTGGGTCGGCGACGATTCCGTCCGGCGTCTCGGGGCGGATGTCGCAGGTCAGTTCCAGGCTTTTCTGGTGGGCTCGGAGGCTGAGCGGCTTGAGGGTCTGCGCCAGGTGGTCGCGTAACTGGAAGGCAATGGGATCCAGATCGAGCTTGCCCGCCTCGATCTTGGAGAAGTCCAGAATATCGTTGATGACAGTGAGCAAGGCGTCGGCGGAGCCTTGGACCATGCCCAGGTACTCCCGCTGTTCGTCCGTCAGTTCGGTGTCGAGCGCCAACTGAACCATGCCCATAATGCCGTTCATGGGAGTCCGAATCTCATGGCTCATATTGGCCAAGAATTCGCTCTTGGCGCGGTTGGCGACTTCCGCGTGTTCCCTGAGCGCGTCCAGGCGCTTCATCTGGTCTCGTATCGTAGCTGTCTGCTGGTTCACCCGAAGCCGGAGCAGGAAGATCCAACCCGAGGCGATAAGGGTTGCTCCGAAGGCCACTGCCAGCATGATCCAGAGCCGCTCCAGGGTCCACCATGGCGGCAGTCTCAGCAGCACGATGTCCTGGGGGTAACGCAGAACAATGCGGAAGCCGAGCGGGCGGCTATAAGCGTCAAAGATGACCACGCACAGGCCCGTCACCTGCAGCACGCTTCCCACCTTCGAGGCCGCAAGCAGAGTGCCTGCCGATTTCGGATACGTGGCCGTGAATTCATCCTCCCCGGCCTTCAACACCAGAGTCGCGCCTTTCGGCCCACGCGCATCTTCGAGGAGGATGCCTTGTGTGCGAACCAATCGCAGGTCGTAGCGGGTGCTATTGTGAAGGTAAACCGTTGGATCGCCGCTAGGCTCCGCGGAGGATGCGACAACCTGCTGCGCGGTTACCTCGCTGGGCTTCAGCGGCGCGCCCGCTCCGACCGAGCGGCAGACTGCGTTGACCAGGCCGGGCCTGCCGTTGACCAAATCTCTGAACCCTACCACATCGACCAAGTCACCTGCGCGGGGTGAACAGGACGGATAGGACTCAACAGCTACCGTTGAATCGGCGTCGGAGACATAAATCAGGGGACCGGGCTCGGTAGCGGTCACCGTGCCTCGCACCCGAGTCTCAGCCTCGAAGTCCGACTCGACGTCGTACTGGCCGATGCGGCTGGGGGGAATGGCGGGGATCAAGTAGGGATCTGCCGGAGGAGGGTCAAGTACGCTGACAAACTGCGGCCCCGGAACAAAGAGCTTCACGCCCCGAGACTGCCGCTGGTCATTGTAGAGGGTGCTCAACGGTCCCCGCATACGCACCTTGGCCCCTATCAGCGCTCGCCGCCACTCCGGGTATTCCTGCATGAGGACGAGCACCTTGCCGCCTTCGCTGGCCAGATCAAGCTCCACGGTGTTGTCTGCCACTTTGCCCGATCGAATCGTCCCCTCGACTTCAATCCAATAACACGCCCATCTTCCGTTGATGAGTTGATCGAATGGAACTCGTTTGGGGCGAGGCAGTGGCGCCTCCCCGAGGACCCTAAACTTCTCGGCTCTGATGCAGGAGGAAAAATCGCCCGGCGTCGTTACTCCCAGAACTTCGGCGAGTTGTCCTACGCGGAGAAAAGGCTGTGGGAGGGCAGGGTTGAAATAGGCAAATTGCCCACCCGTGCCGTCCTGGATAAACGCGTGGCCCAGCTTCATGTCCGCGTACGTAATCACGCCGCGCATGGCCACCGGATATCCTCGCTTGGCTTCATCGGCGGAAAGCTCGCTTATCTGTCGTGCGAGGGTAAGAGGGGCCTTCTGTCTCGCGGCTAAAGATCTGCCTTGGACGGCCAGGAGCAACAAGACCGCGGAGGCGGCTGCGAGGATCGTGGCCCCGAAGCGCTTTGTATTGGATAGGGTAGACGGCTTGGCCGGAGTGCGGACCCTCAGCTTCGGGCATCTGCCGCTTCTCGGGTTGCTGCGCGGAATGCTCGGGGACACCACGCCGCTACTTCTCCTTAACTTCTATCATCGGTGGGTTAGTGGAGGGACTTTAGCTCGGCCAGAGCTCAGGTCTCGGTGTGGCCGGCAAAGTGTCAAAGCTTGCTGACCTCGCTGGCTGCGGAAAAACCGCTTTGACTGTCATCCTGAGGAGCCGCAGGCGGTCTTGAGTGAAACGCAGGAAGGATCTCCGTAGTTCGTTGAAACTACAACTGCCGAGATTCTTCGCTGCGCTCAGAATGACGGCGTCCGAGGGTTTTTCCGCCGGCCGCTGGGTAAATACCCAGCGGTTAAATACGACCTTGCGGCGGCTGGTGTATGTCGAGGCTTGCAGAGGGCGGTGGACAAATCGACTCTCCTGCCCGCTGGTTGGGGTAATCGCCCCGGCCGCGCCATCGCTACACACTTCGCCAGGCTTGTCTAGGATGGAGTCAGGGTTGGGGCGGGCGGTGACGGCGCCGGGCAGAGGACCTGTTCAATCTCCTTGAACAACTCTTCCGCCTTGATGGGCTTCGCGACGTAGCCGTCCATTTGGGCGGCCAGGCATCGCTCGCGGTCGCCCTTCATGGCGTAAGCTGTCATGGCGACAATCGCTACGTGCCTGCCGGTGCCATGTTCCCTGGCGCGAATCAGGGCGGTGGCTTCGAACCCGTCCACTTCCGGCATCTGCACATCCATTAGCACGACATCGAAATGGTCCTTTTGCAGGGCCTCCAGGGCCTCGCGCCCGTTATTCGCTACGGTTACCCCATGACCCCGTTTCTCGATCAGCCGCACGGCCAGCATCCGATTGACGGCGTTGTCCTCGGCCAGCAGAATCCGCAGCTTCTGCCGACCCTCACGGAGAGAATGACGGGTTATTAGGGCGGCGGGTTCGCCGGCTCGGGTTCTCGCTTCCAGCACTCCGCGCAGGGCCTCCAGCAGTTGAGCTTGCGCCACCGGCTTGGTGAGGTAGGCGGCAACCCCCAGGTCTCGGCAGCGCGCGGCGTCGCCGCGCTGGCCGGCCGAGGTCAGCATGATGATCCGTCCCTTGGAGACGCTGGGAGTTTGCCGGATCTGCGCGACCAGTTCGAAACCGTTCGTTTCCGGCATGTGGGCGTCGATCAGCAGGAGGTTGACCGAGCGGCCGGATTGCTCAGCCTGGCGCAGGATTTCCAAGGCTTCGAACCCGCTGGAGGCGGTCATGGGCGTCATTTCCCAGCGCCGCAGCATTTCGACCAGGATGCGCCGGCTGGTGGCGTTGTCGTCCACCACCAGGACCTGGCGGCCGGCCAATTCTACAGTGCCGGGCACGGTTGGAGCAGAAGGGTTTTTCAATACTCGAGCGCGCGCCGTAAAGTGGAAACAACTCCCTTTGCCTGGTTCGCTCTCCACCCAGATACGCCCTTGCATCATGGCCGCCAGCCGCGCGGAGATAGTCAGCCCCAGCCCGGTGCCGCCGTAGCGCCGTGCCGTGGAGCTTTCCGCCTGCGAAAAGGCATCGAAAATCGTCTGCTGCTTGTCCAGGGAAATGCCAATGCCCGTGTCGCGCACCTTGAAATGCAATTGGATTTCGTCGTCCTGGCGGGAATCGAAGGAGACTTCGAGCCCAACCTCTCCGTGCTCGGTGAACTTGATGGCGTTGCCGATGAGATTGATGATCAGTTGTCGAAGGCGTGTGGGATCAGCCACGATCTCCTCGGGCACTGCGGGATCGATTTCAAAGGTCAGCTCGAGGCCCTTCTGCTGACCTCGCAAAGCCAGAGGCATAAGGGTCACAGCAAGACTGTCGCGAAGACGAAACGGGATGGGGTCGAGTTCAAGCTTGCCGGCTTCGATCTTGGAGAAGTCCAGAATGTCGTTGATGACGCTCAACAGGGAGTCGGCTGAGGCCTTGGCCATGCCCAGGTACTCGCGCTGCTCGGGGGTCAGTTCCGTATCCAGCGCCAACTCCGTCATGCCCAGGATGCCGTTCATTGGGGTGCGAATCTCGTGGCTCATGTTAGCGAGAAACTCGCTTTTGGCGCGGGTGCTGGCTTCGGCAACTTCTCTAGCTTTTTCCAGTTGTGTATTGGCGATTTCCAATTCATCCGTTCGCTTGGCGAGTTCCTCGGCCTGCTGGACGAGGTCGGTGGTCCGCTCCGCTACCTTCTCTTCCAGTTCCTTGTTGCGCCGCATGAGGAAGCTGAGGCGAAGCCTGTAAAGCCAGACCGCGCCCAGCCACAGGGCCAGCACGCACAAAACGCGAAACCACTCCGTTTGATAGAAATGCGGGGTCAGTTGGAATTCCAGTTGGGCATCCCTGAGGCTCCAGACGCCATCGCTATTAGCGCCCTTCACCTGGAACGTGTAGCGCCCGGGCGGGAGGTTGGTGTAGTAAGCGGTGCGGCGCGCCCCCGAATCAATCCATTCCCGGTCAAACCCTTTCAGGCGGTAGCGGAAGCGGACGCGGGAAGGGGCCACGAAGCTGGGGGCAGTGAATTGGATCTCCAGGCGGCCCGTCCCTGGACCAAGGTGTAGAGGTTTGGTGACCGGCACGCTCTTGCCGTCAAAGAGCATACTCTCGATCCAGACTTGAGGCGGCAGTTCGTTGCGTCGAATGTGGCGAGGGTCAATGGCTACCAGGCCTGCGATGGTAGGAAACCACACCCGCCCATCGGCACTCCTCGTTCCGGTCGGCGATCCGCCATAGTTGCACTCCGGCGACCGTAGCCCATCCGCTACGCCATACACCACGCTGTGAACCGCACTAATGCGTCCTTCCGCGAGACTGTTGAGCTCCTGTTTGGAAACGAAAAACACGCCCTTGTTCGAACTCATCCACAAGTGGCCGAGGCCATCGTCGACGACGCCGCCCACGGTGGTGCCAAACAGGCCTTGTTTCGCACCGTACGAAGTGACTAGCCCCTTCTTGATGCGATTCAGCCCGCCTGATGCGGAGCCGATCCAGATGGCCCCCTCGTTATCCGCGTAAACCGAAGTCACGAAGTCGCTGAGCAGGCCGTTTTGCCGAGTGTAGTTCGTGAACTTGCCTTGGCGGAACTGCCTTACGCCACCGCCGTCTGTGCCGATCCAGAGGCTTCCCTCGCGGTCCTCAGCCAGCGCCACCACCGTGTCTTGAGGCAGCCCGGTGGCGGGCGAGACATGCTCGAACCGTCCATCCTGGAATCGAGCGACCCCGACGCCGTTCGTGCCGATCCAGAGGTTTCCCAGGTGGTCTTCCAGGATGGCATTGATTGCACAGTCCTTGGAGGCTAGATCCCTGAAGCTGGTGACGTGTCCATTCCGTACCTGGCAGAGCCATCCCTTTTCCTGTCCGATCCACATGCTCCGGTCCGAGCCCTCCCCCAAGGCGCTGGGCATATTGTTCTTGAGACCGTTCGCAGTAGAAAAGTGTTGCACTCTGCCGTTCGTAATCTGGTCAACCCCGTCGCGGTAGGAGCCTGCCCAGACGCTGCCGTCCTTTGCCCCGAGCACTTCCTCCTCGAGATTCGAAGACAAGCCCTCACGAGTCCCAAATGGGGTAAATTTGCCATCGCTCAATTCGAGGATCCCGGCCTCATACATGCTGATCCAGATGTTGCCCTCGCGATCTTCATACAGCGTGCGGAGGGCGTCGGTCGGCAGTCCGTCGCGCTCTCTGAAAGAAACGAAATGCCCTCCCGCCAGGCGACCGAGCCCATCGTGCCGATACGCAATCCAGAGGTTGCCATCACGATCTTCAAGAAGGAATCTTATTTCCCCCTTCGGCAACCCGTCCTGGGGAGGCCAGACCGAGATATGCTCGTTATGCCATCGGGCCAGTACCCCCTGGCTGGTGCCTACCCAAAGGCCTCCGTCCCGTGCCGGGGCGAGCGCGGTTACCGATTGATCCGGCAACTCGGCAGCCGCGGTGTGCGCATCAAACCGGCCCTTGTCGAACCGAGCCAATCCGCCTGGTGTCCCGACCCACAACGTGCCTCTTCGATCCTGAGCGAGCACAGTCACTCTGAGATCCGGCAGGCCGTCTCTGGTCGTATACGATTGGAAGTGACCGTTTGAGAGGTGGTTCAAGCCTCGATGAGTACCAATCCAAAGGCTGCCGTCGGCACTCACCAGCAGGGCGGATATCTCATTTGCGGTCAGCCCATCCGCCATCGTGTAGGTCTGAAAAACTCCATTACGATAGTGACTGAGTCCGCTGCGAGTCCCTAGCCAGAGACTTCCGTCGGGGCTTGCGGCCAGCCTATTCACGACATTTTCACCGAGGTTAGGGCTATTAGTTTTGTCAAATACTTCGAACCTCACTCCGTCAAACCTCGCCGCGCCTTCCTCGGTGGCCAGCCACAAGTACCCATCCGCGGTCTGTGTTATGGAAAACACCACGTTTTGCGGCAAGCCGCTCTGACTCGTCCAAACGGATTGGACGTATTGAGAGACCAGCTTGTGCGGGTCGAGGGCTTTGGCCGGCGCACTAGCCAAGACGGCCGCCGCGAGCACTCGAATCAGCAACCGACGACAGTTCGGCAATTTGGAATGAGACACTTCCACTCCTCCCTATCACTCTATATCGTCAATAACCTAGACCAGTTAACTGCGCAATGGTACAGCGGTACTCTCCTCGTTCCTAATGAAGTTTTCGGCTGTTCGTGTTAGCTTGGAAAACGGTGAAATCGTCAACGTTCTTGGGCCGCTGCGCACAATACTTGCCGGCCATGCTCTGCGTCGTAATGCTTACGGCGTCTCCCTGCCCAGGGCAGACAGTGGCCCGGCACGCGTATCAGCAAATCGTCTGCACCCGCTTTGCGCCCGACGGCGCGAGCCTACTGGCGCCTATTCGCCAAGCCCTGGCCAGCCCGCCAAAGTTGCAGGTTCGTGATGCGGAGCAAAGGCTCTGGCAAGCCTCGCCAACCGGCCTCGTGGAAGTAGACCCTTCCGGCAACCAGCGAATATGGACGGGGAAGGAGGGCCTGCCTATCCTGCCAGTGACTGGGATCGCTCTCGGACCGGATGCCAGGCTGTGGCTCGCCACGCACCAGGGTGCGGTTTGCTTCCAGCCCGGCGCGCCTGGCGGCGAACAATGGTTCTATTTCTGGGGCAAGCGCTACCTCAACGACAATCGCGTCTTGCAGATTGTGGCCGAAAAGGACGGCGCGTGGATTCGCACGGAAACAGGCATCTCCCGAATCGAGTTCCAGCCCTTCGACCTCGAACGCAAGAGCGACCTCTTTATTCAACGCTTACAGAGCCGGCACAATCGCTATGGTTATACCGCCGATTGCGAATTGCTGCGCCCTGGAGACCCCTCGTCGTTTCGGATGGCGCCCAGCGACAACGACGGCCTTTGGACAGCGATTTATGCGGCCTCGGAGTGCTTTCGTTTTGCCGTGACCCGCTCGCCGGAGGCGCTGCGGAACGCGCGGGCTTCGCTCGCAGCGCTGCTGCGGCTCGAGTCGATCACGGGAATTCCGGGATTCCCGGCCCGTGCCCTTGTCCATCGCGGCGATTACCGCGCGCCGGAGGGCGAATGGCATTGGACCGCCGACGGCCAGTGGGAGTGGAAAGGCGACACGAGTTCAGACGAACTGGTAGGGCACTTCTTCGCCTACGCGGTAGCTTACGATCTGCTGCCCGATGATTCGCAGCGGGCGGCGATCCGCGGCGCGGCAGGGCGAATCGCGGCGCATCTTCTCGACCATGGCTTGCAACTGGTGGGACCCGGCGGCCAGGTGACGATGTGGGGCAAGTATTCTCAGGCCTATTTCCAAACCCCGGACGGCAAGGAGGACGCGGCGCTGAATTCTCTCGAACTGCTTTCCCACTTGCGGGTCGCTTACCATCTCACCGGCGAGCATCGATTCCTGGCGGCTTATCGTCAACTCATCCGCGAGCAAGGCTATCTTGAAAACGTAATGCGAATCGCCCGGAGAAGTGAGATTAATTACTCCGATGAGGAACTGGCCTTCCTCTCCTTCTATCCCCTGCTCAGCTACGAGGACGATCCGGGATTGCGCGCTCAGCTCCAGGCAGCTCTCAAAAGCTATTGGCGCGCCTGCGAAGCGGAACAAAACCCCCTGTGGAACTTTATCTATGCCGCAGGAGCGGGCGCGAGAGACTACGACCTGCCCGCAGCAGTTGAAACGCTGGAGCGAATTCCTCTCGACACGGTCTACTGGACCGTGAAGAATTCCCAGCGCATCGATCTACCGCGCGCGGCGGGCCCGGATCGTTTTCGTGAGGAGCAATCCTTGCGGGCAATCCCGGCCGACGAGCGTTGCACGATGAAATGGAACGGGAATCCCTTCCAAATGGATTGCAGCCCAGAAGGACGCACGGAGGACGACGGGGCTTTTTTCCTTCTGCCCTATTGGCTGGGGCGGTTTCACGAACTGCTGCCCCCTTAATTGAAGAAGTGAGTCCGCGGAGCGGGTGGCAGAGTGTAGCCCACGGCGTAAGAAGGTGTGAACCAATCCACGGTCCGACAACCCGGTTTCGCGCAAAGCCGCAAAGTACGCAAAGCTCGCAAAGAAAATCAGGGACCAGGGCTGATGCGACTTACGCAGCTTCCTGCAAACTTGCCGGCAGGCTGGAGTTCAAGATCAGCCGCACGCGGTCGCAATTCTCTTTTACCTCGTCTTTATAGCGGGGGTACATTCCAACCACGATGCAGTCTTGGGGTTTGATGTTTGCCAATGCGGTCGCAAACGCCTCATCGATGCTCTGCGGCGAGCGCGTCCTGCGGCCGGCAGCCAGAATCTTAAACAGGAAGCAGGTCTTCGACGTCTGCCGGGCGACGCGGTACGCCACGGGAGGATCGGTTTCGAGGTAGACTTCGGAGGGAGGCTCCGGCACAACGCCCAGCAACTTGCGAAGTTCCTCGGAGGTTCGAGTGCGGTTGTAGGCGCAGAGCATGTAGAAGTCAACATCCCACCCGCGTTCTTCAACATATTCGACTACCTCTGACTTGTGAGTTCCAATCCCCACCAGCACTCCCGCCTGGCGCACTTTCTTCGTGTACTCCCGCACCTGGTCCATCTTTCCGGAGCGGAAGAAAACGTCGGTTCTTTCTCCGTGATGATAGAGAGCGACGGGCTGGATGCGCTTCACGGATTCTTCCACGGGGTCGCTGGTCGTCTCGGTCGCGACCAAAAGCATTTCCCCTCCGGCGGCGCGATGTTTCTCGAGGTCGGAAAGCGCCCGGTCGTTGTGGCCGTATTGGTAGGCATTGATGCCGTTCAGCTCGCACTGGCGGAGAGTCTCGCAAACGCGCTCCGGCGTATTCCATTCGCGCATGAGTTGGTCAAGCAACGAGTTGAAATGGGAGTAGCCATAGAACTGGTTGCAGCCAACCAGCAGGCGGCTGATCTGGTAGCGGCCGAAACGGACCCTTGGAAGGCTGCCCGTTGCGGACGTTTGTGAGATGCCTGGAAAAGGCCGGGCCGCAACAGCAGCCGCAAGTCCCGCAGATGACTTCAAAAACTCTCGTCGACTATTCATCGAATCCGGACCTCCCTGACGGCACCGTGAACATCTAACACCATCAACGGTCGTTGTAAACTCAGGCCAACGCAAGACAATCGGCGATTGCCTACACCGTTGGGGGTTTTGGGACAGACGGGGGAAGGGCATGGGCCTTCACTTCCGATTGGAACGCAATCTGCTTGTGGGTACCGTCGCAGAAAGGTTTGTTTCCGGATTGGCCGCAGCGGCAAAGTGAGATCGAGGTTCGGCCCGCCAAGTCGAAGGCGTTGCCCTCGGCATCGCAGATTGCGAATTCCCCTTCAACTCGCAGTGAGCCGTTCTTGTTTACGGTAATCTTCATCGCATGCTCCTCCGAAAGGAAAGTTGCAAGGGTGACCCTTGTCTCCACCCCACGGCCACCACCGGCGTTGCCCCGACGGCATCTAGCGGCGCAGACTCGCCTGGACTCCAGAACTCGATGCGGCGTGGGGCCGGGGCGACCCGCCGGCGCCAAACGGCTTGAGCAAAACCAGAATCAGGATTCCGAAAAACACCAGCGAAATTGCGCCATGCATGGCCATGCACTCGCGGCGGTGCAATTCCACGCGGCCCGCCAAAAACGCGACGGCCCGGAAATAGACCCTCAAATCTAAGATGATCAGCACCAAGACAAGCAGCAACTTTGCGTGCAGCCAGTGCTCGAGCAAATAATGAGGCTTTTGACCGATCAGAATTGCTCCCGTAATCACCATCAGCGCGGCGCCAGGATGAGCCAGGCCTTTGAAAAGCCTCATTTCCAATCGCCCGAAGGCCGCGCGGGCTTCCGGGGAAGGTTCTTCCGAATGAACGGCCAGAACGTGCGTTACGACCAGTAAGCTGCCGAGCCAGAAAACCAGTCCGATCAGGTGGAACACCAAAACCCAGCCGACCATGTCACCCCCTTGCTGTGTAGTTTCGACTATTTCTTCCGAACCCGCAACCGGTGTCAAGCGGTTTCGCGAACCGATCATTGGACTCCCAGCTTGCGTCATGGTCATACCCGCGAAACTGGGAATCGAACGCCGTTGCACGAATTGCACGCCTTGTACCTGCTGACGAAAGTTCGCGTCATATTGCGGAGTGCCGTGAAGGGCGGGGCTTCAGCCCCGCCATGGAAAACGGCTTATCACTTGGGGCTTTAGCCCCTGAGGCAACACTGCTTCAGGGCCTAAAGGCCCAACTCGTCGGGTTCGCGCAGGCGGCGGGGCTGAAGCCCCGCCCTTCCAAGCGGCCACGTTATCACGGCGTATTCCGTCATTAAGTACTAACGAGGCTTCGCCTCAGACCCACAAAGCGTGTAAAGTAAGGCTCCGTTCGTGGACGTGAAAACGGGTGGGGTGTCCCCCCGCTCATGGACCGCGCGAGGCGGTGGTTGGCCTTCAGGCCGGTGGTCCAGCAAACGGAGCCCAGATGAGCATAGCACCGAACGTGGCCGAGATGCTTCGAAAGCATGTCACCTTGCAGGTCGAGGGCATTGACCGGATGTATCTCAACGCCTGCGTCCCACGCCTGCAATGGGAGCGAGGCGTGGTGACCTTCTTTGAAAGGCACTTGGGCCAGCCGGTGGCTTCTTCCGCGCTGATGGCGCCGCGTACACGTGACTTCGTGGCGGCCATTGAGAGATTTATCAAAGCCCGTGCCCTTCCGGTGGTGGAGTTTCGCAAGGGCCAGCGCAAAGACGACGTCATGGCCGAGCATCTGAAGCATTTTCGATTCGCCGAGGGCGTGGTCTTCGTGGGCAAAGCCCAGGAAAAGACAACCCTGTTCCGCACCCAGAAGCGGCGCAACCCTCAAACCGGTCGCCGCTATGCTTGGATTGTGAAGTCCACCGCGGTGGTGAATCACTACTACTTCTACTGCGTGGACCGGGACTTCGGCCCCTTCTTCCTCAAATTCTGCTCTTACTTCCCTCATAACGCCAAGCTCTGCCTCAATGGTCACGAATATCTGAAGCGGCAACTGGAGAAGGAAGGGATCACCTATCAAGCCCTGGACAACGGCATTCTCTCTTGTGCTCACCCTGCACGCCTGCAACAGATTTGTGACGCGTTGTCGGCGGCGAAGATCGAAGCGCTACTGGCCAAATGGCTGCGATTCTTGCCCTCTCCGTTCACCAGCCTCGATCAGGAAGCTGGTTACCGTTACCACCTTTCCATCCAGCAGGCCGAATTCTCGCTCACCCAAGTCCTGGATCGGCCAGCCCAAGGTCGCCTCTTTTTCGAGCAGGTCATCCGCGAGAACCTGGATCTGGGCCGCCCCGATCAGGTGCAACTGATCTTCGGACGGCGTGTGACTCGCGCCACCCCGGGTCGCTTTCGCACCCGCGTGATTACCGATGGCGTCACGCCCTCGCTGCACGTTGACTACAAAACCTGCCGCATCAAGCAGTATCACAAGCAGGGGCGGGCGCTGCGTACCGAAACCACCATCAACAATGCTCGCGACTTCTTCTGCGGCAAACGGCTGGTTAACCTGCCGCGCCTGCGGCAGATCGGCTTTCAAGCCAACCGACGTTTGATCGAAGTCCAATGCCTCAGCCACGATTGCCAACTGGGAGAAGAGGTATTTCAGCAGCTCCATCGGCCCCACGAAGTAAACGGACAGCATGCCGCCGCGCTACGCTTCACTGATCCCCGCGTCCTGGCGCTGTGGACCGCTTTGCTCTTGTTCCGTCTCCTGCCGTACGGTTTCGCGCATCGCGACTTGCGCGGGCATCTCGCCGCGCTCACCGGGCAAGTGCCCGAATCTCTTACCCCCGGCCGGATGACCTATGATCTGCGGCGGCTGCGCCTGCACGGTTTCATCCAACGCATTCCCAAAACGCATCGTTACCAAGTGACGGAGTTCGGGCTGCGCGCCTCCCTCTTCTTCACCCGCGTCCATGCCCGCATTCTCCGCCCCGGCCTCTCACAACTGCTGCCTAATGCTCCACCTCTCGATTCAACCCTGCAACGCTGTCTGCAGCAACTCGAGGCCGAGATCAACCGGCGAGTCAACCAAGCGCAACTCGCCCCACAAGAAACTTGACCTGAACGCAACAGGTTCAGCAAATAGAGAGGTCTAGTACTTTCACGCCTTGACTTTTGGCGGGAAAGTGACTCATTATGCGCAAGGTCAAAGACGGTTACTTGCGGAGCATCAAGTGGAAATCAAATCTGTAGGCGTATTGGGTGCGGGAACCATGGGTCACGGCATCGCTCAGATCCTTGTTCGAAGTGGCTACACGGTGCTGCTCAACGATGTCTCGCAGCAATTCCTCGATGCGGGAGCGGCCAGAATCGCCAAGGGCCTCAACCGCGACGTTGAAAAGAATCGTCTGACCGAAGATGATCGCGAGAAGGCGCTCCGCCGGCTGACGACCACAATGCGAGTCTCGGACCTGGAGGCTGTCAACTTCATCATCGAGGCGGTAACCGAGAACTTCGAGGCCAAGGTCGGGGTCCTCCGGGCGGTTGAGCCTCACTGCGGGCCTGGCGTTATTTTTGCCTCCAACACTTCGTCTATTTCCATTACCCACTTGGCGGCTGCGACCGAGCGCCCCGATCGCTTTATCGGGTTGCACTTTTTCAACCCTGTGCCGGTCATGAAGCTGGTCGAAGTAGTTCCCGGCTTGGCAACCTCCGCGCAGACCGTGGAAGCCGCCGAGGGCTTGGCCACGTCGGCGGGTAAGTCGCCGGTGCGCGTGAATGACGCGCCAGGATTCATCTCCAATCGCCTCCTGATGCCCATGATCAACGAGGCCGTTTACTGCCTGATGGAAGGCGTCGCGGACGCCAAGGGCATTGATGACGTGATGAAACTGGGTATGAACCACCCCATGGGGCCGCTTGAATTGGCCGACCTGATCGGCCTGGACGTTTGCCTGGACATCATGAAAGTCCTCTATGAAGGCTTTTGCGACTCGAAATACCGCCCTTGCCCATTGCTGGAAAAGATGGTGAACGCCGGACGCCTGGGACGCAAAACGGGACAGGGGTTCTACGGGTACCGTTAGTTTTTCCGGGGTTTTACGATAGTACCATTGACGAAGGGTACGAAATAGTATATGGAGTGGGTGAGCTGAGTGATTTTTCGGCCGACAGACCTGCGGCAGCGATTCCCGGCTGTTGGCCTCGCTAAAGACTCAAGGGAGGTCGCTCTTAGCTCGGCCGAATTCGGGGTTGCGAGGGGTTGACGAACCACGAGTGGGAAGAACGCATCATATTGAGGGGAATCCACCACTAAGAAGGATAGCGACATGACTCCAGAGCAAAGCGAAAAGGGCAAAGCCATTGATTTGGCCGTGTTCCAGATCGAGAAGGAATTTGGCAAAGGTTCCATCATGCGCCTGGGGACGAAGGATGTCCTGGTGCCGGCAGAAATTATTCCCACGGGCTCGGTTTCCTTTGACGCCGCGCTGGGTGTGGGCGGAATGCCGCGCGGCAGGGTGGTGGAAATTTTCGGCCCGGAGTCGAGCGGCAAGACCACCATTGCGCTGCACGTGGTGGCCGAAGCGCAGAAACGCGGTGGAATGGCGGCCTTCATTGATGCCGAGCACGCTCTGGACGCGCCTTATGCCAAAAGGCTGGGTGTGGACGTCGACAACCTGCTGGTTTCGCAGCCGGACTACGGTGAGCAGGCGCTGGAAATCGCCGAGGCGTTGGTCCGCTCTAACGCCATTGACGTTCTGGTGATTGATTCCGTCGCCGCGCTGGTTCCTAAGGTCGAACTGGATGGCGACATGGGCGACTCACAGCCCGGACTCCAGGCGCGACTGATGTCGCGGGCTATGCGTAAGCTCACTGCCATAGTGGCGAAGTCGAAAACCTGCCTGATCTTCATCAACCAGATTCGCGAGAAAATCGGTGTAATGTTCGGCAACCCCGAAACCACCACTGGCGGCCGGGCGCTGAAGTTCTATTCCTCCGTGCGCGTGGACATCCGGCGTATTGCCTCCATCAAGGATGGTGAACGGGTGGTGGGCAATCGGACCAAGGTAAAAATCGTCAAAAACAAAATGGCCGCTCCCTTTCGGGAGGCAGAATTTGATATTATATATGGCGAGGGGATCTCAAAAGAAGGTGATCTGATCGACGTAGCCGCGGAGCGCAATATCCTCGAAAAAAGTGGGGCGTGGTTCTCCTACGGAGGTGAGCGCATCGGGCAAGGCCGCGAAAACGCCAAGCAATTCTTGCGCGACAATCCTGACGTGCGCAAGAAGCTTGACGTGGAAGTGCGTAAAGCGCTCAACCTGCCGGCGTCCCCTGATGCTGCTGCCGCGGCGGAAAGCGCCGCGGCCGCAAAGGGTAAGAAGTAAGCGCAGGCTGAGGGTGGTGCAGACCTGCGGCTCCGGGATTGAACATTCCGGAAAACCCGCCGATGTTAGTAATAAGTCTGCACTACCAACTCGACATCTGGGTCGAGCCGCAGACGCGAAAGCTGATCTGTCTTAACGGATTTTGGAAATTTCGGAGTTTCTCCCCACCGGCAGTCGCCAGCTTCCGGGGTGGGAGCTTATCCAACTCGACTTAAACCAAGGAGGTCCTGATTACAACCTTGTGTAAACGATTAGCCATACTGGCTGTGGCCACTTTTTTCCTGTTTGCAATGAACACCCGCTCCGGGGTCGCGCTGAACTCCCAGACTCCATCCTCGACGGCGTCCTCACGCGCGCGATCCTCTCTTAAGAAACCCTCCGCTTCCAAGCTCCACACCGCGCGGAAGCTAAACTCACCGACTCGATCGGCAGTCTATCGCAGACGCAACCGGCGCCGAATGAGAAGTGACGCCGGGTATCGCTTCAGCTCGTTCGGCGAGCCGGCGGCGGAAGACAACCCGGTCGGCGACGATCCCGCCGTGCGCCAGGCGGCTCTGACGGCTCTGGGCAACTGGAACGGCAGCCTGGTCGTCGTGAACCCCAATACGGGGCGTGTTCTCAGCATCATCAATCAAAAGCTGGCGCTTTCCAGCGGTTTCACACCTTGCTCGACTTTTAAGCCTGTAGTGGCATTGGCCGCCCTGAAGGAAGGCATCATCACCCCCTCCACCAAACTCTACGTCGGCAACCGTCAGCGGATGGACCTTACTGAGGCGCTGGCCCGCTCTAATAACGTATTCTTCCATAAACTGGGTGAGATGCTGGGATTCACGCGACTGGCGCAATATGCTCATGAGTTCGATTTGGGCGAGAAAACCAGCGAAGACATCCCGGGTGAGTCACCTGGAAAATTCCCAGCCACTGCCCCCAAAGAAGGCGGGGCCGGCTATTTGGCTTACTACGGGATGGACATGGAAGTGACCCCGCTTCAAATGGCCGCAGTGATTTCAGCCGTCGCCAACGGGGGTACGCTGTACGAACTGCAATACCCGCGCAGCGCAGATGAACTTTCTGAATTCGAGCCCAAAGTCCGGCGCCAGTTGAGTGATCTGGTCCAGTACCTGCCCCAAGTCAAAGCTGGCCTCGAGGCGGCGGTGCTCTACGGAACGGGTCACTCGGCCTACGACCCCGAAGTGCAGATCTACGGAAAGACCGGGACGTGCAGCGAAGACGGTGCGCGACTGGGCTGGTTTGTCTCCTACGCCCAGGAGCAGCAGCCCAAGTATGTGGCCGTGGTTCTCCTGCGCGGCGGACGCATGATGTTCGGTCCGCACGCCGCGGAAATCGCCGGGCGCTTCTACCGTGAAGTTCTGCGGAACGAGCGAATCGCCACGCAGGCTAGCGTGGGGGCGGGGAAATAGAGTCAGCCGGACGTCAGTTGTCCGTGGTCCGTCGTCCGTTGGGTTCGAACTTCGATCCTACTCTGGCGCCCGGGAAGCTGTGTTTTGAAGTGAAAATCCAAGATCAGGAAGCTCTCTGTTCGGCGCGCGTCGCCATCCATGGTTTTTCGTCCCGCGAGTGCCGCCATTAGAAGCTGGCGCAGCATCCTGACAACTGACTACTGACAACTGACGGCTGACGCCTGCCTCACACCTTCTCCAGCGCAATTTCCAGGTCGCGAATGATGTCGTGCCAGTCTTCGAGGCCCAGGGACACCCGGATGCCCTCGGGATGCATACCGAATGCGCGTTTCTGCTCGTCGGGCAGAGCCGAATGCGTCATCGAGAAAGGATGTTCGATCAGAGTCTTGACCTGGCCGAGGCTGACAGCCAGGGTGATGGAATAGGCGTGCTCGGCGAGGTAATCCACCAGCTTCTCGGCCCGGCTCTGCTTCGAATCGCCGGCCTTAAGAACGAAGTAGATCATGCTGCCAGGAGCGAACGATCCGTCGAAACTGATCATCTGCCGGTGAGCCAACGCCTTTTGCGGGAAGCAGTCCGTGCCCGGGTATCGGACGCAGGCGACCTTGGGATGCTTCGAGAGGAAGTCCGCCACGCGTTGCGCTGTCTTCTGCATATTCGACATGCGAGTGGCCAGCGTGGGCAGGCCGTAAACCAGGATACCCCAGGCGGCACGCGGTGAAAGCACTCCGCCGAAATCCTTGCGGAAGAGCATGACTTTGTTGTACCACTCCGCCGGCGCAACCACGGCTCCGCCCATATCCGTTCCGAATCCCCCGATTCCTTTGGTGAGGCTTTCCACGACGATGTCGGCCCCGAGTTTCAGAGGCCTCTGGCAGTAGGGCGTGGCAAAGGTGTTGTCCACGATCACCAGGACTCGATCGCGCTCCTCACGGCCGGAATTGACCTGGTCCGAGAGGCGGCGCACGCCGGCGATGTCGATCAATTCCATGGTCGGATTGGTCGGGGTTTCGAAGTAGAGAACGCGGGTGGCGGGTGTTATCTGCTCCTGCAAGGACTCCATCTTCAGGAAGTCCGTAAACCGGACCTGCATGCCGAACCTGGGCAGCCAGTTGGTCATTAGACTATACGTGCACCCGTAGAGGGTGTGGTGAGCCAACACCTCCTGCCCCTGGCGAAGCGCCGAACCTAGTGCCGCACTGATCGCAGCCATGCCTGAGGCAAAGGTCACGCCGACTTCGCCGCCCTCGGCGTAGGCCAGGTTTTCCTCCAGCATCGCCCGTGTGGGTTCGTCCAGCCGGTCGTAGATGTAGATCGGCATGTGGCCGCTCAGGTGTTCGTCGGCGGAAGCGAATTGCACGAAGCCTTTGGCGCCGCGCTCGAGCGAAGTCAAGCGAAACGCCGTGGAATGGGAGACCGGCGGGACGACGTGATGGTCGTAATCCCACTTCTTGCTGTCAAAGCTCCCGTGGATCATGTGTGTGCGCAGCTTGTAATCTTCTTTCTTGCGATGATGTTTTCGAACCTCCATAGCACACCCCCTTAACCGGCACGTTTACACCGTGAGCATGGTAGCACTCCTTGGCGCCGTAGGGGTAGGGCTTGCCCTGCCCACGCCGGTCAAGCGCGTAACCTTCAGGGGGCGGCAAGCCGTCCCCCTACGCTTGTTGATGAAGGTGGGCAGGGCAGTGGTGGCACTGGAGCGGTACTCTCCCGAGCGCCTGGTCTTACAACTTCTCGAGGATTGCCTTCAGTTCCGGCAGTGATGAAATTCTTGGACAAGTGGCACCGGGGTAAGCACCCACGGTATCGATCAGCACACCCGTGATCCCGGCGAGTTGCGCCCCACCGATGTCCGTTGCATACGTGTCACCCACGAACACAGCTTCTGAGCTCTCCACGCCCAGGCGTTGAAGGGCCAACTTGAAGATTCCTGAGTGGGGTTTTTGAATGCCGACGATCGCTGAATCCAAAATGGCCTTGAAATAACGTGCCAGCCCCAGACCAACGAGTTGACCTTCGAGAGTACCGATGGAGTTTGAAACCACTCCCAGAAGATAGCCTTGGGCCAACATCCAATCGAGAAAGGCGGGCGTATCGGGCATCACCCGAGACCAGAGTTGGATGTTCTGGAAGTCCGCCACCAGAAGCCGAGTGAGTTCACCGCGCCCCTCCTCCGGCACACCCAGCCGGCGGGTGAATTCGCGCAGGTACTCCGTCCAATAGTAATAGTCAATCTGCTCGGGAACTGTACCAGCCCGCATCATCGGCCAAAGCCACTCATCCAGTTTTTGCTTGGCCAATCGTTCAGCCGCGTAGAAGTCTTCCGGCGTGGCCGCGTGTCCGTGCTCCTTCAAATCGGCGATGACGACCTCGATCCGGGGGAACACCAAGGTGTTGCCGGCATCCAACAAGACAGCGCGAAATCGTCTTGGTCTCATTTCTGCTCCCTGTGATGCGAGTATTATATCAGCGGTTTTGCCTTGACCCGTCTTCCGCTTCTCTTTAGATTTAGCAGGATGGGGAGAAGACACAGCCTTCGAGGCGCGGTTCTCGGTCGTGGGTACTCACTCGCACGGCCCCAGTTGTGGCGCCTTCCGGCTCTCCACTCGCCACTCGTCACTGGTCACTGCTTTTTCTTGTTGCTGCTCAGCCCCCTCTCGATGCCGGCCATCCAAGCTCCGGCAACGCCGCCCTCGCCGCCCCCGCCGGAGGTGCAGGAAGCGCAGGCGCTTCAAGATGCGGTCCGGTCCGCCGAGGACAATCCGCAATTGCTGATCAAGAACCTGGAGGGCTTTCTCGAACGCTTTCCTGCCAGTGTGCGCCGCGAGCAGGTTATCGACGTCATTTACACGTCCGCCCGGCGCGCCAACGACCCTGAAACCGCCATCGAGTACGGCGAAAAACTGCTGGCCGAGAGGCCGGACGATCCTGCGCTGCTCGCTTCTCTAGCAGACATGCTGGATCGGCGGGGAGATGCCTCGCGCCGCGCGAAAGCTCTTGAGTACGCCACGCGGCTTGTCGAAAAAGCGGAAGCGAAATACCGGGAGCCGGGCCGTTCCGCTTCGGGAACCGAGAAGGCCGCCGATTCGTTCGGCATGCTGCTGGCGCAGGCCCGACTGGTGCGTGGAAAGCTCTACGCCGAGGCTGGAGAATTGGACAAGGCTCGGGCGGATTACGAGAAGAGTTACGCCGTCTACCCTTCGCAACAGGCTGCCGAGCGGTTGGGCGATCTGGCCGTGAAGAAGAACGAACTCGACCGCGCCGTAGATGAGTACGCTACGGCGTTCGCGTTTCCCGGTCCGGCCCTCGATCCGGCGCAGCGGCAGGAAGTGCGCCGCAAGCTGGGCAGTTGTTATCTGGTGCTGCACGGATCCGAGAAGGGCCTGGGTGACTTGATCCTCGCCCGCTACGACGAGCTTAGCCATGCGCTCGCCGCACGATTCCAGGGCTCCGGGCAGCCCAACGCCGAGCTGCGAGACCCCTTCGCTTACGTGCTGAAGCGAACCGACGGCTCGCCGCTGTCCCTCGCCGATTACCGCGGCAAGATACTGGTGCTGGAGTTCTGGGCTACCTGGTGCGGGCCATGCCGCCTGGAGGGGAAGCTGCTCGAGAGCGTCATCGAGAAGTTCCACAAGGAGCCCGCCGCCGTGTTCCTGGCCGTGAACGTGGACGAAAACCCGGCGAACGTCCCGGCGTTCGTCAAGGAGGAGCGCTGGACTACTCCTGTGGTCTATGCGCAGGGACTGGACCGGCTCTTGGGTGTCACCTCGCTTCCCACCTTGATGATCTTCGACCGCAGCGGGCATGTGGTCTTTCGGCAGGAGGGGTTGGTGGTGACGACGTTCGTGGATACGGTGGAGAAGAAGGTGCGGGGGGCGCTAAGACAATCTGTCGCTGCCGGGTCTCGTTGACCGGCTTGTTAATAAGTCATTTATTTTCAGTAATATACCCGGACTATACCGGCATCTCTTTTATTATCAATAACATTCCCGCTTTGTTCCGGAGTTTTTCGCAGCGGTCCTTTGTTTTCATAGACATTCTCGCTTTGTTCTCTCAAATTCAAGTTGAGAAGTCGAGAGTCGAGGGTTGAAGAGTGACAAACCGTCGGCATCTGCTCCCCTGACCTCGCGACTTGGCTTCAAGACTCCTCGACTTCTTGATCTCTGAACTCCTCGACTCTTTGTTTTCATAGACATTCTCGCTTTGTTCTCTCGAATTCAAGTCGAGAAGTCGAGAGTCGAGGGTTGAAGAGTGACAAACCGTCGGCATCTGCTCGCCTGCCCTCGCGACTTGGCTTCACAACTCCTCGACCCCCTAACTCACGAAAAAGGTCAGCGGCGGATTCAAAGCGCTCCCCCTCTCCTCGATCTGCCGCCCGCATCGCCTTGATCGTGATTCGATTGGGCACCTTCACGTGGAAGGGTAGAGCCCTCTCGGCGGCCACCCGGACAAGCAGGATACGCACTGCGTCGGACACCGACATGCCCATTGTAGCCAGTGTTTTTGCGGCCCTTTTCTTCACCTTTTCGTCCACGCGGATGTGTACCATCGTCGTCGCCATAAGCTTTGAACCTCGCTGAGATACATTGTATCTCAACCCTGAGAGGTGTCAATAGCTCACCTTTTTCGCAGGGCACGGTAGGCCCAAACCCAGACGTTCTCCTCTCGCTGGGGCTCGAGGGGCACCGCTTCCACGTCGTAATCTTCCGGGGCGCGAATGATCTCTCCCGGTTGCAATCGCCGCAGGTGGTAGACGTACGGCCGCAGGCCCGTGCCGGCGAGTGATCTCTCGACTTTGAAAAACTCGTCTCCGAAGCGGATGGTGGGCCGGTTTTGCCAGGTAGGCTTTGGCCGGCAAGACGCGACTTTGACGACATCCAGCCGCCCGTCCTTGAACCAAGCCACCTCATCCGGCACCAGCGGTGGCAGCCGGCGATTCTGCTGACGTTGACGAAGAACACGATACGACCGACCAATGATCCACAGCGGAAGCGTCCCCACAATTCCTTCTGTGAAGGCGGCGCCGAGGGCGCGGACAACGCCTTCGAAACAAAACCAGCAGATGATCCAGGTCACCGGATTGAGAGCCACAAAGATGTAACCTAACAAGCCCATCATCATTTCGTTGGGGTGAATATTGGGATGGGCTCGCAGGGCGCTTTCGAGTTGGACTGGAGTGTGGTGGGTGACGGAGTACGAATACCAAACTACCAGGGCGCAGAACGAAACAAGGGCCTCCAGGGCTCCGGAGACAAAGGTCGCGGGCCGCCAGCGAATCGATTCCGCCGAAGGCAGCCTGGCACGCCATGCTTCCGGCAACAGAGACAGGAACGGGCCTAAGAGGTAGGTCAGCATGCCGCGAAAATCGGTAGTGGGTCAGTCTGAAACTATAATGTTTTTATTCGTCAGCCCATCGGCTTTTCGGTTTAGCGTGAGCCGGTCGCGGCGCGCAATACTTATCCATCTTTGTACTTATGTGGAGAACTATTCCGTGTTCGAGCAGAACCTTCTCGACGACGGACCCAATTTCCAGTAGTGAATGAAACGGAAGCGGATTACCTGACACGATGCCATGCGATTCGTTTCCCTGAATGCGCACGGCGCCGCTGGCCCATGCGTGTTTTGGGATGACCTTCCCATCCTCTTCAGAAATATCGTTAGTCCAGAATCGTAAACTGACCTCGATCATCTTCTTTCCGTGTCTGGCCTCAAGCGCGGCTTGGTCTGCATCTGCCATTTTTATTTTTCCTCGTTCAGTCCGAAAATCCGGTTTCTTGATTTCAAGACAGAAAAGCGGCGGCAGCGAGCGGCGGTTGAAAAGCCTTGGACGGGTTCGCGCGGGTGGGGAGGGTTGGCTGCGGCGATGGCGGACAAAGTAACCTGTGTAACGTTTCGTCTGTCCCCGGGTTTAAGAGTCCCGGAAGCACTTCCCGTCACGGGCCCTCATGAGGGCCAGGCTAGGTCAAGTCGTTAGCCGGACTGCCGGTGCCTGGGCCGAAACAGTGCTGCTTGCTGCAGCGGTACATGGCAGCCAAAGTGTCGGCATAGGTATTGGTCCAATGCTGGGCCGCGCTGCCCTTCACCACCTTTTTGACCGCCGCCTTCACATTTGGACGATTCTGGTTATTGGCGTTCTCGCTGCGCGCGATGGAACTCTCGAGGGATCCTAACTGCCGCTTAAGGTGGGATATTTGGGACTTCGCGCTCGCTATCTCCGCGTCGATACGGGCCTGAAGCCGTGCAATGATGTTGGCGTCATCGCAGTACTCCAAACGTTTTCCTTGCAGGGCGTCCATTTGACGCATAAGGACATCCAACCCGCCGATGGTGGCGAACATCTTGTCGGTATCTTCCCGGAGATTCTTCTGCTTCTCCTCGGTCGGCGTCGGTGGCGTACTGCCGCTCACCGCCGACACGGCTTTGCCTGCGCCTTCTTCCGCGACCGACTTGATCCAGTCCTCGGCTATGCCGCCGCCGTAGTCGGCGAGCTTTTCCACGGCCTGCTCCCCCAGGTGCGCGGTCAGACCTCCGACTCCCCAGGCCACAATACCGCCGATCCACCCAACGGGTAAGACAAGCGATGTCACGCCCGCTGCCACGCCATACATAACTAACTTACCGGTGGTGTGAAGGGCCGCGTGCTGAACGCCGGATTTTGCCGCGGACCCGGCCGTTGAACCGGCGGAACTCAAGCGCGAGATTCCCGCCGACCACCATTCGCTCCAGCTCTGAGGGTTGGCGTTGCTTTGGGCGCGAGCCCACAACGCCTCGAACCGCGCTCGGTTGTTCTTTCCCTTTCGTTCCTGATCGTCAGGATTGGGCATACCTCGCTCCTCTCGCGCCAGCGTCAACGCCCTCGCCGTGTTGACGAGTCGCGCCACGCGCTGGAGCGTGTTACCAATTTTAGATAGCCTTTCCTCCGCCTTTTAAAACCGGAATTTCCGTTTTCGGTTTTCGCTCTGCCCGAAATCTACAGCCGTCCGCCTCTAATGTCAAGGTCCAGTCGAACTCTCAGTGCGGGGTGCTCGCAGGGGCCTCGGACTGGGTCGGATTTGTCTCTCCGCAGACTCCCAAAATTCGAAACTGACCCCCTTTCGAACTGTGCCGCGTACTTCCCCTGCCCCCGTCTCTCTCGCTGCTGGAATCCGCTCCGGTCTGCGGTTCCCAAACAGGAGAAGGCTATGATTGTTCCCACCGTCACGTCATAATGAACCTGTGATCCTCGAAACCGCGCGGCTCATTCTTGATACGTGGCAATCCTCGGATTGGACAGCGTTTCGTCCGATCGCGACGGACGCCGACGTGATGCGATACATCACGGGCGGCGTGCCTTGGACGGATGACCAGATCCGAGCCTTCGTGGAACGTCAGGTGAAGCTCTATTCTGGGCGAGGCTTTTGCAGGTGGAAACTGCTCGCCAAGGCCTCCGGAGAAATGATCGGCTTTTGCGGCGTGGGATTTTGGCGCGACGCGCCGGATCCGGAGATTGGATGGTGGCTGGCACGGCATTATTGGGGTCGTGGGCTCGCGACCGAAGCGGCTCAGACCGCACTGCGCGATGCGTTCGAACGGGTTCGGCTGGAGCGAATCATTTCCGTCGCCATGCCGGAGAATGCCGCTTCGATTCGCATCATGCAAAAACTGGGGCTCAAACTGGAATGTGAGTTTGAGAACGAAGGTGTGCGACTTGTCCGGTATGCGATTAGTCAGCCGCGAATATGAATCGACAGCCCTCTCCCCAAGGAGGAGAGGGCCGTGATGTGGGGGTCGCCAGGAAGGACTTCAGACGAGGAGCCTGGAAGCAGCGGGGGCGGATCAAACAGCAAACAGGTCTTTGAGGTCGAGGGAGAAGTCCGGAAGACCGGCGATGAGGAGAGGCTGGCCTTCCTGGAAGTATTCCAGCCCGCGATCAGGATAGATGAGTTCGACGAGGCGCTTTTCGGGGTCGATCCACACTTGGATGACCCCGCTCTGTTGGTAGTCCTTCCGCTTGCTTTGGATTTCACTTGGTTTGTCGCTGGGGGAATGGACTTCAAAGGCGACATCGGGGGCGAAGTCAGCCATGACGGGGAAGTGCTCACCTCGAAACCGTTCCTGGCGCACCAGCGATGCGTCAGGGCAGCGCCAGTTGCCGGAGGTCATGGTGTACGCTGCGTTCGACGGAAAACCGACCCATTCAAGGTGACGGCGACAGTACCCCTCAATGAACGCGAATAAGCGCAGAAGGATCGCTTCGTGACGAAAGTTTACCGGACTCATTTGGACGATTTCTCCATCGACCCATTCACACTTCTGCCCCTCGACGCCCGCGGCGACGAATTGTTCCCAGGTGATTGTCGTTTTCGTGGCCATCATCCCACTCCAACGATATTCTCCCATTAGATTTGTTTGAGGGCAAGCGGTCCAGTGCTGCGTGCCTGGCAACGGAAGTCACCTCTCACCCGGCCTGCGACGGCTGGCCGATCTGATCAGGACAGCGGCATGGGCCGGGGAGGGCTTAACCGCCGTGTTCGGGATGAGGAAGCGAGTCGGTAAGCTTCTCCAAAGCTTTCGCACGCTCCTGCAGTAGCAGCGTAAGCGACCTGATTTCATCCGCAGTTGGGGGAGTGCCGTTCGACAAGTACCTGACGGCCCAGCGCGCACGCACCCGGACATCGATGGAGCGGGTCGCTGCCGGTACGATTATCGCGATGTCATTTGCAGTCGAACTGAAGATCGCGGACACCTCCTTGCCGAACAGCCAGCCGACGCGGTCCTGGACAGCCCATTTTTGCTTTGAAGCCTTCCAATATTTCCCAATGCCTCGGCACTCTTCAGTTCCCGAATCTTGTACCTGGTCTTCGGTCGGAAGGGTCGCCTCTATCCCCGTTGCCTCGTAGGTGAGCGCATCCGTCAGAACCGATGCGTGCTCCCTGTCTTGAAGGGACGAGAACACCTCATCGAAGTAGGCGAGCGAGACTAGGTCGAAAATGCAGTTCTTGAGCAAGGCGTGCCGATTCATCTCAAAGTCGCTGTACGTGCTCTCAACTCCGTTCGAAACAAACGGCCCCTGAATAAATATCTCCTCGAACTGTTGGACGAAGGACTCGGCCTCTCTGTATAGGTTCCGCGCAGAGGTCGGCAGCGACTCGATCAGGTGGGCCGTCTCGCTACTCGCACCGCGGTGAGTGCCGGTGAGCCACTCCAAAGCGCGATTCCCAGCCCGAAATAGGAGCGAGCCACATGAGCCGCACCTATGGGCCGCGTCAGCTTGAAGCGGGCCAGTAAGCCGATTTCGTTTGCCGCAGGTGGTGCATTCCACGACCATACAAATACCCGCGTATGACTGCCCTTGACTGCCCGTTTCCCAGGCGCGACCATCTTACCCAGGTTGTCCGGGAAAAGCAAAAGCGCGGGTGGCACACCTTGCTTTGTATGCATGCGCCAAGTCGCGACCATGGCGAAACACCCGATCCCCTTGCCCGGGGCGCCGTCATAAGAGGCAAGGTCGGCGCCACCCGCCGCCGCGGCGAGCTTCGCGGCACTTGAAGCGCTGAAGTTGGGCCACGGTGACGGTCGGCCGCCAGAAACTTGATCACGCCTCACCATGACTGAAGTCGTCGGCAGTCTCTGCAACCAACGGCACTCTTCAACGGGTTGTCGAAGTACGGTGTTCCACGGGGCCAGATAGCTCTTCGTGCATCGAGAATGCCGTTGAGCGATCCGCTTTCACCCGGCTGCCCGAGCCGTAGAGAATCTTATCCTCCTCCTGATGGAACCCCTCCAGGAGTGTTGTCGCTTCCTTGTCTGTTGCAGCCTCAATTGTGAAACTGTATTCCTGCTTGCACTTGAATATGGCCATGAATCCTCCTTTCCAGTAAATACTCTCATTTTTGGTTGCTCGGTTGTCAATGGTAAAACCGCCACACAGTCCTGACCCCCAGTCGGGAGCATATCTGCGTGGAGCCTCGCAGGAAGAATCGCCCGCTGGCGCGGACCCTCACCTTTTGCGTCTGCGATTTGGCGAAGCGACTTTTCGGATTCGACCAGTGCCGCACACGTGCCGTTCTTTGGCATGTCCGCGCCTCTGGCCGCGCCACCCTCTCCAAGAGGGAGAGGGCCACGGATTCGAAGCGCGGCGCATACATAAAAAGCAATGTATGCGCCACCCGTGCTCAAGAGAAGAAGGACATCAGTGTGCCGGGACGAGGGTGAGGCGTTTGGGGCCGGCTTCGAGGATATGTTCGGGCGCCTCTGCCATCATCAGCTTGAAGTTTTCGATGAAGCGCGCGGCGAGGGCGTCATACTTCTTGAAATACTCGTCGCGGCTGGGCCAGGTACTGGCGGGATCGAGAATGGCCGAGGGCACGCCTTCGCAACTGGTGGGGACCTCAAAGCCGAAGACGGGGTCTTTCTTATAGTCGACTTTGGCTAGCTTTCCGCTGAGGACAGCGTTGAGCAGACTGCGGGTGTGGTGGATGCTGATGCGTTTGCCGACGCCGAAGGACCCGCCGGTCCAGCCGGTATTCACAAGCCACACCGTCGCACCGTGCTTGAGGACCTTTCTCTTCAGCAACTCCGCGTAGGCATAGGGGTGGTGGACCATGAAGGGGCCGCCAAAGCAAGTGCTGAAGGTGATTTCGGGCTCGACGCCGAGGCCGATCTCAGTGCCCGCAATCTTGCTGGTGTAGCCGGAAATGAAGTGATAGATGGCCTGGTCGGGGCTGAGACGGGCGATGGGCGGCATGACGCCGGAGGCGTCGCAGGTGAGGAAGATGACGTTCTTGGGATGGCCGGCGCGCTTCTGAGGAAGATAGTTCTCGATATATTCAAGAGGATAGGCGGCACGGGTGTTTTCGGTGACGCGGTAGTCATCCAAGTCGAGGCGGCGGGAGACAGGATCGAAAGTGACGTTCTCGAGGATGGTGCCGAAGCGGCGCGTGCAGGCATAGATCTGCGGTTCGGCCTCCGGCGACAGGCGGATAACTTTGGCGTAGCAGCCGTCTTCGAAATTGAAAACGCCGTTGTCGCTCCAGCCGTGCTCGTCGTCGCCGATCAGGTGGCGCTTGGGGTCGGCGGAAAGGGTGGTCTTGCCGGTGCCCGACAAGCCGAAGAAGATGGCCACGTCGCCGTCCGCGCCGACGTTTGCCGAGCAGTGCATAGAGAGCACGCCGTCCAGCGGCAGCAGGAAATTGAGGACGGTGAAGATGGTCTTCTTAATCTCGCCGGCATAGCTTGTGCCGCCGATGACCGCGAGGCGCTCGCGGAAATTGAGCACGATAAACGTCTCGGTGCGCGTGCCGTCGATCATCGGCGAGGCGAGAAAGCCGGGCACGGCGATGACCGTGAACTCCGGGACGTGTTTCTTCAACTGGTCCTGGTTGCGGATCTTCAGGAACATGCAGCGCGCGAAGAGGCTGTGCCAGGCTTTCTGCGTGACGATGCGGATGGGCAGGCTGTATTCCGGGTCGGCGCCGGCGTGGCAATCCTGCACGAAGACGTCCCGGCCCTGCAAGTAGCCCTGCAAGCGCGCCAGCAGGCCGCTGAAGTTCTCGCCCGTGGCGGGGCGGTTGTATTGCCCCCACCAGACTTTGTCCTCGGTGGTCTGCTCGCGGACCACAAATTTATCCGCCGCCGCCCGCGCCGTATGCTTGCCGGTGCTGACCGCCAGGGGACCCAGGTGCGTGAGGCGGCCTTCCGACCGGAACACGCTTTCTTCGTAGAGCGCCGGAGTCGGAAGATTCCAGTAGACACGGCGCAGGTTCGTGAATCCGTGATTTTGCAGGCCGTAGTCGCTGGCCAGCTTGCCGGCTTCCTGAACGGCAGGAGATTGAACGTCGAGATAGATATTCATAACCAGTCCCTCACCAGCTTGCGGTCGCCAAGGTAGAGTTCGTTTGCGGAGGTCGGGTCAAGCGCCCACTGGATGCGCTCGAGTCCTTCCGTGATGTCGCGGATCGTGCCGCAGTAGCTGAGCCGCAGGTGGCCTTCGAAGCCGAATTCCTTGCCGGGAACCGTCACCACGCGGACTTTCTCCAGGAGGAAATTCGACAGCTTTTGCGAATCTTGCATGTAAGCGCTGAAATCGGGGAAACAATAGAAAGTGCCGTCCGGCTTGGTCACTTGCACGCCGTCGATGGCCCGCAGGCGGTCGATCATCACATTGCGGTTGTTCTCGAGCGTCATGCGCAGGTTCTCAACGGAAGATTGCACACCGTTCAAGGCTCCCACGGCAGCCCATTGCGAAGGGGCCGAGGGGCCGGAAGTCTGCTGCGACTGTACGGTGGCCATCGCTTCCACCAGTTCCTTGTTGGCAACAGCCCAGCCGATGCGAAAGCCGGTCATGGCATACATTTTCGACACGCCGTTGATAACCACCAGCTTGGATTGCTCCAAGGGTGCGTCCACGTAGTCGTAGCACACCGGAGCGCTCTTGCCCTCGAAGACCAGCCGGTTGTAGATGTCGTCCATGATCAGGTAGAGGCTCTTTTTCTCGCAGAACTCCACAATTTCGGCGATGAAGTCCTTTGAGAACATCGCCCCCGAGGGATTATTAGGACTGTTAATAATAATCGCCTTGGTATAAGAACCAACGGTATCAGCGATCTCGCGCAGGGTGGGATGGAAGCTGCCGTCTTCGGGGGTGACCACCACCGGGCAGCCTCCCGCCAATTTCACCATCTCCGGGTAACTCACCCAGTAGGGAGCCGGGAAAATCACTTCGTCCTTGGGATCGAGGATGGCGTGGAGCAGAACCATGATGGCCTGCTTAGCTCCGCCCGAAACGATGACATTATCCGCTGTGACGATCTTCTTGTATCGTTCCTCGGTGTAGCGAATGATGGCCTTTTTCAGCGCCGGAATACCGTCCGGGGGAGTATAACGAATCTCACCCGTATGCAAGATGGAGGTGCAGTTGATGACCGCGTCGATGGGCGCCTTGCTCTTAGGCTCGCCGCCGCCGAGGTGAATCACCGGCTCGCCCTTTTCGCGCAGCAGCGCGGCGGTCTCGTTAAGTTTCAACGTCACAGACTCTTTGATGTTTCGAGCGAGTTGACTCAGGCTCATAGGTTTGGATTCCTTTTATGCGGAATGCGCACGGGCAGAAAATATATACAGAAGTTTTCATCCGCGCCAGCAATTGATTTTATGGAGCTTATAAATAACCCTCGCGAGGACACATTGTCGCGGCCAACGCTCAGCATGCGCTTCCGTCTGTCGGAGAGCGCTTCTCGAGTGCCGAGATCTGCCCCGCCAGGTCGTCGTTGCGATGCGCCATGGTGAGCGTTCGGCCGTCGTCGGAAACTGACCAGTGGTCTTCAAAGTGGACCTCCCGGCAAGGCGTCGTCACCCTGGATTCGAGGACCAGCTCCTCTCCCTCCCAGCGCGCCGACGTGCGCCCCGGGGCTCCGCCCAGGGAGTTTGTCGTTTCAGCGCCGGTTTCGTAGTCGAAAGTCATCCGCTTTTCCACACCGTCCGCCCTGGTGAAGTGAATTTGCTGAACCAGCCGCGGTTCCCGATGTTCGATCTGCATCACGAGGCGCTTCGGAGTTGACCCACGCAGGATGCTTCGCTCAAGATTCAGCTCCCACACGCCGGTAAAATCCGGCCGTGAGTCAGTATGGTTCATAAGGTTCTGATATTGTGTCTCAGCCCGGCGTTACTTCAAATTGACCCAATATCCCTGCCCGAAGATTGCTGCAATCAGAACCCAAGCGTGGTATCTTGCTTGTCTTGGCGCAGACCACCGTATGATAAACCGACTACCAGTACCAAAAGCAATTACTTTTTGAGGGTGGCGCGGAATGACAGTGGGAGTGCTGGTTTTATGCGGCTGAAGCTGATCACCTGTGAGATCTTTTACCGGGAATTCTGCTCGGTGATGGCGCGTTCGCCGAACACGCTGGACGTCGAATTTCTTCCCAAAGGACTACACGACATCGGCGTGGAGGGAATGCGCACGCGCCTCCAGACGGCCCTCGACCGCGTGGACGGCCCGCGCTACGAGGCCGTGCTGATGGGCTATGGTCTCTGCAACAACGGGGTGGTGGGTTTGACGGCCGGCAAGTATCCGCTGGTCATTCCTCGCGCCCACGATTGCATCACGCTGTTCCTCGGGAGCTCCGAGCGTTATCTGGAGTACTTCCATAGCCACCCGGGGGTCTACTTCCAGACCACCGGTTGGATGGAGCGCGGCAAGGCGGATGGGGAGCTCAGCCAGCTTTCGGTCGGAAAGGTGCTGGGCGTCGGGCAGAGTTACGAGGACCTTGTGGCGCGTTACGGGGAAGACAACGCCAAGTATCTCTGGAACGAACTGGGCGACCTGAAAAAGAACTACCGCCAATTCACTTACATTACGATGGGCATGGGACCGGATGCGGATTTCGAGCGCCAGGCTCGCGAGGAAGCCGCGCAGCGCGGATGGGAATTCGAGAAACTCAGCGGAGACCTCGGGATGTTTCAGAGACTGGTGGATGGAGTCTGGGACGAAAAGGAATTTCTGGTGGTGCCGCCGGGAAAACAGGTGGCGGCGGATTACGGCGGAGGGCTGATCACCATTAAGACGTAGGGGCGGTTCGCGAACCGCCCCTACGTGTCACGGGGAGAACGTATGAACGGTCGTGAGCGCGTGCTTGCTATGCTGGAAGGCCGGCCGGTGGATACTCTTCCTGCCATGCCCATTACGATGATGTTCGCCGCGGACCAGATCGGGGCGAAGTACTACGACTATGCTACGAATTATCGCGTCCTGGCCGACGCTCAAGTCAGGGTGGCGGAGCGATTCGATTTTGATTACGTCAGCGTGATTTCGGATCCCGGGTGTGAGGCTTCGGCCCTGGGCGCTGCGCTGAAGTTTTTCCCTGATCAACCTCCCGCGGTCGATGAGGAAAACGCTCTGCTGAAGGACAAGGCCAGGCTGGCCGGCCTCCAGGCGCCGGATCCCGAGCAGGCGGAACGAACCCGCAACCGGGCGCTGGCCGTGAAGCTGATGAAGGAACGAGTCGGGAATGATAAAGTAGTTGAGGGCTGGATCGAGGGTCCCTGCGCAGAAGGCGCCGATTTACGCGGGATCAACACCTTGATGCTGGACTTCTACGATGACCCGGCTTTCGTGCGCGATCTGTTCGAGTTTATTGTCGAGTTGGAATTACGCTTCGCGAGATTTCAAGTCGCCATGGGAGCGGATCTCATAGGCGTCGGAGATGCCGCAGCTTCCCTGGTGGGACCGAAGTTTTACAACGAGTTTGTTTGGCCTTACGAACAGAGGTTGGTCGGCGCCCTGCACGCAGAGGGGATTAAGACGCGGTTGCACATCTGCGGGAACACGCGGAAGATCCTCGCGGGGATGGGAAGGCTGCGGTGTTCCGTGGTTGACCTGGACTGGCTTTCTCCGGTGTCCAAGGGGCGGGAAGAAATGGGACCGCAGCAGGTCCTCCTGGGGAACCTCGATCCCGTGCGAGTTCTCAAAGCGGGAACGCCCGAATCCGTTTATGCAGCGGTAGGGCAGTGTCATCAGCAGGCTGGAGACCGGTTCATTGTCGGGCCGGGTTGTGAAGTTCCGCGGGGGACACCGCCCGCCAACCTGATGGCCATGATACGTTACGCGCGGGAGCACGCACCAGTCGAGAAGGCGGGGAGCCAAGAGCCGAGAAGCCCTTAACTCCCGCCCTTCGACTCTCGACCCCTCGACTACTGACAGAAAGCTCTTGACTGCAAGCCCATCCCATCGGATTATTCTTTGGCCCACGCGGGTCGAACTTGCCGCGCGCGCCGGAGCCCCGCTGCGCGACCTGCTGTTCGAACAGGGAGTTGAATTCCCCTGTGGCGGGCAGGGCAGGTGCCGGGGCTGCCGCATTCAGGTTCTGAAAGGGAAGGCGGAAGTTAACGGGGCGCAACGGGAGCGGCTTTCGCCCGAGGAGATCGCGGCGGGGTGGCGTCTTGCCTGCCAGTGCGCAGTTGAAGGTGATCTGGAGATTGAGCTGCGGCAATGGGACGCAGCCATACTCGTCGATGAAACGCCCTTCAACTTCCAGCCTCGCCCAGGGCTGGGAGTGGCGGTGGATCTGGGCACGACGACACTGGTAGCCCAGTTGCTCGACTTGGCCACGGGGAAAGTGCTCGCGGTGAGCACGGCGCTCAACGCCCAGGCGCGTTATGGCGCCGACGTGATGAGCCGGCTGCACTTCGCCGTGCTCGAGAATGGACAACGCCAACTCGCGGATTTGATCCGGCGGCAGATTGGCGCGCTGATTGAGCAACTGCTCTTTTCGGCCGGAAGGCTCGCATCCGAAATCGTCGATATCGTGGTGGTGGGCAATACGGTCATGCACCACTTTTTCTGCGGGATCGCAGCCGAGCCGCTCGCGCATTATCCCTTTGAGCCGGCGGATGGGGGGCTGAAGAGGTTCCACTCCAGCGAGCTGGGATGGAAGCTTGCAGGAGATCCCGAAGTGCGTTTTTTGCCCTGCCTGGGCGGGTTTGTGGGGAGCGATGTGCTGGCCGGGATTCTGGCCACGAAGCTGCCCGAGCACGAGGACTTGGTGGGGCTGGTGGATTTGGGAACCAACGGTGAGATCGTGATTGGGAACAAAGCAGGATTGCTTTGCGCCTCCACGGCAGCCGGTCCGGCGTTTGAAGGTGCGAAGATTTCGATGGGCATGCGCGCCTCGACAGGGGCGATATCCCAAGTTACCCTGTCACCACCCCCTGAGCCCTCTCCTCAGTGAGGAGGGGAGCAAGCGATTGCACTGCCGGGTCATCGGGGACGCGACTCCGCGTGGCTTGTGCGGAAGCGGGTTGGTGGATGCGGTGGCGGCGGGTCTGGAGCTCGGAGTGATTGGAGCTTCCGGGCGCTTCGCGAACGGCGAAACCAGTTGGATGCTGGCCGAGCCTGTCGCCCTCACGCAGAATGACATTCGCGAACTTCAGCTTGCCAAAGCAGCCGTCGCTGCGGGCATAAAGCTGCTGATGCAGAGGAAAGGCGCAAAGCATCTCAGCCGCCTTTATTTGGCTGGGGCTTTTGGCAATTACATCGATCGGGCCAGCGCGCAGCGCATCGGCCTGATCGATTTTCCGCCCGACCGAGTGGAAGCGGCGGGGAATACAGCGCTCCTGGGGGCGAAGCTTGCCCTCTTCAGCCACGATTCTGAGGGCGGTTCGTACCCAGGCCTGCGCCGCCAAATCGAGCACGTGGCCCTGAATGCCGATCCGTGTTTTCAGGAAGTTTTTGTGGAGGAACTGGCGTTTCCGCCCGGCAGCCCGGATCTCGGGAAAGCGGGTCCGCAAGCAACGGCGTGAAAGGCGGTGCACGGCCGGCCATTAGGCCAGCGAATGCCGGCGCGAGGGCTAGCCGCTTACGCCGAATTGGTAAGCCAACTTATATGTCGGGAGCGGAAGGGCGGGGCTTTAGCCCCGCCGCTGACGGGAGGAGGCACGTCTGGGGGCTTTAGCCCCTGATGTGAAGTGGTTTCAGGGCCTAAAGGCCCATTCAATTCCACACCTGTGGGAGGGGCTAAAGCCCCGCCCTTCCGAGGATCATTTGATGTTGCGGTTATTGAACCAACCGGGCGCCAGCGCTACGAGTTAAGCAAAGAAAGTATGGGACAGACATTGACAAACTAAGGAGATGGAAATGAGCATTTTTGCGGAGCTGCAGCAAGCCATCATTGACGGAAAGGCTCCCGTCGCTAAGGAACTGACAGACCGAGGGCTGAAGGAAGGGATTAAGCCCCATGAATTCTTCCCCAACGCAATCATTCCGGCCATGGATGAGGTTGGGCGTCGCATGAGGGACTGTGAATTCTTTATCCCGGAAGTGCTGATCGCCGCGCGGGCGGCAAGGGGCGCTACGGACATCCTCAGGCCGCTGCTGCAGGGTGAGGAAGCCATCAAGCCCGCGGGCACTGTGGTCATCGGGACGGTAAAAGGCGACTTGCACGATATCGGCAAGAACATTGTCGCGATGATGCTGGAAAGCGCGGGGTTCCGGATCGTGGACCTGGGAGTGGACGTTCCCCCGGACAAGGTGGTGGAGGCCGTGAAGCAGCACGGGGCCAATTTCGTGGCCATGTCGGCTCTGCTTACCACGACCATGGTCAACATGAAAGCCATCATTGAAGCCCTGGTCGCGGCCGGCCTCCGGGACCAAGTGAAAGTCCTGGTGGGTGGAGCTCCACTTACCGATGCTTGGGCGCATTCGATCGGGGCCGACGGTTATGGCAAGGATGCTCCTGGTGCGGTCGAGCTGGCTCGTAGGCTGGCGCCGGCAAATGCCTGACACTTTTCCGCGCGCCGTGGTGCGGAGCCCGTTAGCCCGCGCGACAGGGGCAGGCTTGCCCGTGCTTCTGGCACGATGAACTAGCCTTGGGCGCGGGCGACAGGCTTTTTGTCATGACCCGAGGAACGTGACGCGGCTGTCCTTCGCCCGCCGCAGCGCGTGGAGAATTCAAGCGGACATAAGCCTTAGTTTCCCTCTGGGGGTAGAACTGCGATGACGTCGCGAGAACGAGTAAGTCTTGCTCTTCAGCACCAAGAAGCCGACCGCATTCCATTGGATCTGGGCGCGAGCGCTGTGACCGGGATGCAAGTGGACACGGTCTATGCCCTGCGCCAAGCCTTGGGACTGGATATGCCGGGCACGCCGGTCAAGGTGGTTGAACCTTACCAGATGCTGGGAGAGATCGGTTCGGACTTGAGAGAGGCGTTGGGAGTGGATGTGGTGGGCTTGGGCAAGCTCGCCAACATGTTCGGATTCAGGAACGAAGGCTGGAAGCCGTGGACGACCTTTGCGGGAACGCCGGTCCTGGTTCCCGAGGGATTCAATACCGAGCCCGCCGCTAACGGCGACATCCTGATGTACCCGGAAGGGGACAAGTCTGTTCCGCCGAGCGGGCGGCTGCCCAAGGGCGGGTTCTACTTCGACAGCATCCCCCGGCAGGATCCCATCGACGATGCAAACCTGAATGTGGAAGATAACCTCGAAGAGTTCGGCCCTATCTCTGACGAGGATCTGGAATACCTCAAGGTTGAAGCGGAGAGGCTTTACACCCGGACGGATAAGGCAATTCTAGCGAACTTCGGGGGCACGGCTTTCGGGGATATCGCTCTGGTTCCGGGTCCCTGGATGAAGCACCCGAAGGGAATCCGAGACGTCGAAGAGTGGTACGTGAGCACGGCGTTGCGTCGCGACTATGTGTTCAAGATCTTCGAGCGCCAGTGCGAGATCGGTCTTACGAATTTGGAGAGGATACACCAGGTCGTCGGTAGCAAAGTCACAGCGGCCTTCGTGACCGGAACCGATTTCGGCTCCCAGCACGGCCCTTTCATTTCCCCCAAGGCTTACCGCGACCTGTACAAGCCCTTTCATATCCAGGTCAACAACTGGATTCACCAACACACGACGTGGAAGTCCTTTATTCACTCCTGCGGGTCGGTCAGGGCGCTGCTGCCGGACTTCGTCGATGCCGGATTCGACATCATCAATCCGGTGCAATGTTCGGCCGCGGGCATGGCCCCTTGCGGACTGAAGCAGGAATTCGGAGTGCGCCTCACCTTTTGGGGAGGAGGTGTGGATACTCAGCGCACCTTGCCTTTCGGCACTCCGGATGAGGTTCGCAAGGAAGTTTGCGAACGCTTGAAAGCGTTTGGCCCCGGGGGGGGCTTCGTTTTCAATACTATTCACAACGTTCAGGCTCGCGTGCCCGTCACTAATGTGTTGGCGATGTACGAGACTTTGCGCGAGAGCGGGAAGTACCCGCTGCATTGAGACTGAAGGGGTGTCCCTTGTGGCCTCCCTGCCCGGTTCTCGCAGCGAACTGACCTTTGCCCTTCCTCTACGGCTTAGATAATCCCCCATTTCAGCCCACCCACTTTGAGAATTGTGGTGCGGGCGTCTCGCCCGCTGTGGCGCGGGCATTCGTTCGCTCCGCTCAGGACAGGCTCTGCCCGCGTGTTCTTTCGCGGGCGAGACGCCCGCACCACATCTATGCAAGGTCAGGGCATTCTCGTGATTTCCGGGCGGCCGTCCGCCGACGGGGATGAGGAAGTGCTCTGTGGTCGCCCCCATCCAAACCCGCTGAGCGCCCCGGGTGCTATAATGTGAGCTTACGCGGCTAAGGGCGGCGGTGGCCGGCTTGAACGCCGCGGGTGGGTTCAGGGGCAGTCGTCTCTACAAAGGCAGCGCGGATGAAATCGCTGGAGGAATATATCGTCTTGGCGGGCCAGAGTCACGGCCACATGTGCCCCGGCCAGATTCTGGGCATCCGCATGGCGCTCTTGGGGCTGCGTTCGATTGGAATAGACGACCCCGCCAAGGCTCGCAAGCGCCTCTTGACCTTTGTTGAGATCGACCGTTGTGCCACGGACGCCGTGAGCCTGGTCACCGGATGCCGCCTGGGAAAACGCTCTCTTAAGTTTCTTGATTACGGCAAGGTGGCAGCGACTTTCGTCGATCTTGAGACAGGCCGGGCGGTGCGGGTGGCGGCTCGTGACGACGCACGCGTCAAAGCCAAGGCCATGTTCCCGCACCTGTCTGACGCCACTCAGGCGCAGCTTGAAGCCTACAAGTTGATGGAGAATGAGGATCTTTTTAATCTCCAGGCGGTGCGCGTGGCGCTGAAACCAGAGGACCTGCCAGGCCGCCCGCACTCGCGAGTTGCTTGCGCGCAATGCGGTGAAGGCGTGAACGACGGCCGGGAACTCCGACTGGGAGACCGGGTCCTGTGCCGAAGTTGCGCCGGAGAAAGTTATTACGAAGTGACGAGTGACGAGTGATGAGTGACAAGCAGGACTCAGGATTCGGGAATCAGGGCTCGCTGAATAAAAAGGAGCCAGATGCAGGTGCCAGGGATTTGTTTTCCCCGGCCCCAACCCTGCCCACCAATACACGGCCCTGGAACCTCGAGCCCGGCACCGGCTCGCCACCTGTTACTCGGCACTCGGCACTCGTCACTGGTCCCGGGCGGCGATATTGGCCTGTGGTCACCCTGGCGATCATTGGCATAAATGTTGTGGTTTTCCTCCTGCTGACCTACGCGGGCGGCTCGACGAACACCGACGTGCTTTTGGATTTCGGTGCGTCGTACAGTCCATACTTCCGGCGTGGAGAATATTGGCGGCTGGTGATGCCGATGTTCCTTCACGTCGGTTGGCTGCACCTCCTCGGCAATAGTTATGCGCTATTCATCCTGGGGCCGATTCTGGAGCGCGTCTACGGCGCGGGACGATTTTCTTTTCTGTACGTCGCCGCCGGGATAGGCAGTTCCGCGCTGTCGATGAGCCTTTCGCTGAACGTCGCCGCGGGCGCGTCAGGGGCGATTTTCGGAATCGCCGGCGCCATGCTGGTCGCAGGCTTCATGCACCGGGAGATCATTCCGCCGCACTGGGGCCGCGCTTTCGGCGCGGGGATCGTCCCCTTCGTTGTGCTCATGTTATTCCTCGGCTTTTCTGAGAAAGGAATCGACAAATGGGGACACGTGGGGGGGTTGCTCACGGGCGGGGTGTTGGCGGCCTTTATTCCGCCGCCCAAGCACGGCCTGGCGCTACAGTTCGGCGAGGCACGGCCTTCACAAGCGATCATCGTTTTACCGGTGCTGGTGGTGGGGCTGGCTATGGTCTCGACCGCGCAACATTATGCCATCTCTCGTGATGTCACCCGGCTGCTCCTGCAAGGCGTGCGCCTTCGGCTCGCTCACCACGATGACAAGGCCCTGGAACGCTTCGAGGCCGCCGCCCGGCGGGCGCCGCGTGATGAGCGGCCCCACATGATGATGGGCGCGCTCTACCTGCGCGACCAGCAGATCGACAGAGCTATTCAGGAATACAGCGAGGCGGCGCGGCTCATTCCAGGCGCGCCGGATGCGCAACTGGCGTTGGGTGTGGCCTATCGCATGAAGGGCGACCTGGGGAAGGCGCAGCGGGCCTTCGAAACCGCTCTGGGCAAGAACCCCGCCACGGCGGATGGCCAGCGCCTGCTCGCGGATCTCTATGCCGATCAAAAGCTTTTTGCGGAAGCCGTTCAGCATTACAAGCAAGCTTTGCAGATCGAGCCCCGAAGCGCCGAATCGCACAATAACCTGGCCTGGCTCTATGCCACCTGCGACGACCCCAAATGGCGCGATCCACGCGCTGCACTCGAGCACGCTCGTCAAGCGGTCGAATTAACGCAATGGAAGGAAGCCGGCTTCATCGATACGCTGGCCGAGGCCAATTACGCCAGCGGAAGCTACCAGGAAGCAGTGAGGATCCAAGTGCTGGCCCTGCAACTCGACCCGCGAGATCCTGAGTTGCAAGAGCATATGACCCGCTACCGCAAGGCGGCGGGCGGGTAGCGGCGCATTTTGAAATCACGCCGAGTGTGAATCCCAGCCAAGGCGGGGGCATACGTCCCGACGGGGGTCGTCGGGATGTGTGCGCCAAATTTGAGTCGGAGAAGCGCAGACATGCCAAAGAGCGGCCCGTCTGCGCCGCCCGCGTTTCTCCTTGCGGATGCAACGCTCACCCGTGATATAGTGAGCGCGGCCGCACGGGCAACCCAGAACCAGCATCCGCCGTGCGCGTCATGGGCTTGGCGCTCAAGGAGATTGTGAGTCACATGCCAGACGCGCAGTCAAAATCCGCTGTTTCTCCACCACAGTTTTCCTTCCAGCTTTGGTGTCTTATAGCATTGCTTCTACCAAATTACTTGTTCCCGTTCTACTTGGCGCTGGGGGCAGAGGAAGGTGGCTGGCTGACCGCGCTGACAGCCTTGCGCTGGGCCAGCTTCTCCGTTTTTTACTGGATTCCCGCTGGGTGGCTGGTTTTCGGCAGGCAGGGTTCGTGGATCAAGCGCTGGCTGCAGGGCTTTTTAGTTTCTGTTCCCCTCTACTTTATCTGTCTCTGGCTTGTCTATCCGCTTGCCGGGGCCGATTTCCATCCATCCGGCGTCAAGGTATGGATCATCTATTTCGCCGGGACTGTCCCGCTCTTCCTGCTCGTGGTTTGCTTTGCACGGCTCACAACTTTTCGTTGGTGGAGCCGGCGCTCGGTGCTCGTGCTGGCAGCCCTGGTCTTTGTTGCAGGGATTGCGTGGCCATTGTCTCTCTTCTTTAGAACAGATCAGTACCCATGGCCCAAAGCGCAGAAGGATTCCTGGAACCTAACCGGAGGCAAACTCGTGGAGCTTCGCTCCGGACAGATTCTGTCCGGCAGGAATGTCCATATTGAGCACGGCCACATTGTGGCTATTGTGGACGCAGCAAAGGACAGTTCTCCGCTGCCAAAAATGGACTTGCACGGCGCTTATGTGCTACCGGGTCTGATAGATGTGCATATGCACCTGGCCGCGCCGGTCCGCTCTCTCTTTGCGCCTTTCGACTTCGGCTATCTGATCGAAGAAGAATTCTCTCATTACGCCGACCACCGGCGCGCCTATCTCGAAAGCGGTGTGACGGCGATCCGCGATTGCGGCGGACCAGCGGCGCAGCTCTTTCACTGGCGGCAAGCGATTGCTGAGCATCGCTTACTGGGACCGCAACTGTTTGCTGTCGGCAGATTGGTTACTGCACCCGAGGGCCATCCGGTAGCAACTATCTGGAAGCCCTTTCCGTATCTCGCGCGGCAGGGAGCCATTCTGGCCGGGAGCCAGCGACAACTGCTGGCTGGTCTCGAAGACAGCCAGCGGGAGGGTCGGTCGGATGCCATCAAGTTCATCGACGGCACCATCGGTCGGGCAACGAAGATTCTGGATCCCAAGCTGATGGCAGACGGGATCGCGTGGGCACGCGAGCGCCACTTCATTACGGTTGTGCATACGGAAACACCCGGCGAGATTCAGGACGCCGTCAACGATGGTGCGACCGGCGTGGAACATGTTGCTACAGCAGGCGCGTTGCCACCGCCGCTGATCGCCCAGATGGCCCAAGCGCATACATTCGCGGACCCAACGTTTGGTGAGTATGAAGCCGCACTGCGACTGCAGAACATTCCCGCAGACCAGCGCGCCACACGCCTACAGTCTTCCTACGCCGCAGTACGCCAACTGGCTGCGGCAGGCGTCCCCATCACAATTGGCACGGATGCTCCGTTGGTTGCATACGGGAGCGGCTTTCTGGATGAACTGGATCAGTTTGTGCGTGCAGGATTTTCAACTGTGGAGATTCTGACCTTTGCGACGAGAAATAACGCGGCTTATCTGGGCAGACCCGAAACGCTTGGATGCATCGAGGTTGGTTGCACAGCCAATCTGCTGGTGGTTGGTGAGAGCCCGCTCGCCGACCTGAGGACCTTGCGCAAACCAATTTTGGTTCTGCGCGACGGAATCGTGGTTGTTGGCAAACGGTCAACCCCGCAATGAAGAACTGAACGCTGCACAATATCTGACACGCCTTTCGCCCGGGATATATGCGCCAAATTTGAGTCGGAGAAGCGCAGACATGCCAAAGAGCGGCACGTCTGCGCCGCCCGCGAAGGTGCCAGTCGATTTAAACCTCGCTCCGATGGGAGGACGCTATGCGACCCATAGGATGTGCGATGAATTATGCATCTTGCGCGACGGCGATGGTTTTGATGACCACCCTGGTGGTTGGTCAAACTCCCTCGCCTGCGGCGCCTTCGTACCGGTTTTCATCCGGTAGCGCCGCCTTGAACATTCCGGTCGAGCTGATCGCCAATGGTCTCGTCTTTGTGCGCGCCAAGGTGAATGACCACCCCGGATGGTTCATTCTTGACAATGCCACGCAGGGTTTTCTCGTCGATCGGAGTTTTGCCCGCGAGGTCTCACTTCAGAGCGGCGGCCGCGCGGTGGCACGGGGCGACACATCAAAGGTAATTGAAGCTGGCATTGCTCGTGACGTTCAGATCGGCCTTCCAGGACTGGAATTGACACACCGCACCCTCGTGGTGATCGATCTCAAGTCTCTGGAGCCAGCCGTCGGTCACGAGGTCGATGGCATCATTGGCTCGCGCTTGTTCGACGACTTTGTTGTCGCGATCGACTATGAACATCGGACGTATGCCATCTATTCGCCCCGGAATTACCACCCCGCCGGAAATGAGGAGGCATTCCCAGTCCGCATTGATCAGCATGGGTTTCAATTCATTGACGCGACCATCGCCTTGCCGGGCGTTGAACCGTTCACGGCCAATTTCTTGATCGACGGCGGCGCGAATACCTTCGCGGACCTCTACAAGCCATTCAGCGAAGCCCACCATCTTCCTCCTGCGGCGATGAAACTCCTGAACGAGCCCGGGACCAGCGCCGATGGAACCACACACTCCCAGGACGGCCTAGCCGATCGAATCAGCATCGGGACTTACTCGATCGCGAAACCACCGATCACGTTTGGGCAAGATACGGAAGGACTGATGGCCGCAAAGGATTATGCAGGACTGATCGGTGCCGAACTTCTGGAGCGTTTCAATGTCGTGTTTGACAACCCTGGCAAGCGCATTTAGTTAACGCCGAACAGTCGCTACGCGGAGCCTGCCGAATACGATCAGAGCGGACTAAGGCTTCGGGCGGAGGGGCCTGGCTTTCACACTTTTATCGTAAAACGGCTTGTGCCCCAGTCGCCAGCCTTGGAGGCAGGTATCGAAGCGGGTGACGTCATCGAATCAATCGATGATCGCACTGCCAAGGAAGTGACACTCACCGAAATCCGAGGCATGCTGTGCCGGCCGAACACCCGCTACTCCGTCGGCCTCCTGCGTGGAGATCGTCACGTTCATGTTGTCCTTCGACTTCGCCCTCTCTTGTGAAATCCGAGTTTGGGGCAAAGATCAAGACCGAACGGGTGCCCTTTCACGGCTTGTATGTCACAAGCGATCCTGTCAACTGTTTTCCTCGCAAAGCGAAATATCCTCGGGTAGGCCAGCAGTTTGACAAAGGTCAAAACTGGTTGGAGCCTCCTCACTTGCAGCCCCGCGACAAATGACAATTTGTCCAAAAAACCCTTGACAATTAATGGCGCCAGCGGTAAATGTAGCTTAACTAATCGACAAATGGAGAATAACCCTGCGTGAGTTTTGGGCGCGATGTATTGCCCTACGAGGGGAGGGTAACCTTCGGGCCGCTGATTCAAAGCAATTCCTAGTTTGCAACGCTGGGGGATTCCGGCTACAACTCTTTGCAGGCCAACGTGCGGCATGTAGCCAGGCGGCTGGAGTTTCTGGCGGGCTACACCTTCAGCAAGTCCTTGTCGAACGCCTCAGGGTATGGGGAGGCGGTTAATCCCCTGGACCACAATGTAAGATCGCTCTCGGCCTTCGACATGACGAATAACTTCGTCGTCAGCTATAACTACGAACTCCCATTCGACAAGCTTGCTGGTCCCAGGCGCCTGACCCAGGGTTGGCGGTTGAGCGGCATCAAGCGTTTTTCCACGGGCATTCCGGTCACGCTTCTGGCCAGTGACGACCGCTCTTTGCTGGGGACGAACGGGTCGGGACCCAGTGAGCTGCCGATCGACACACCGAATTTCTCCGGCGGGAAGCTGACTTTCCACGATCCCCGCAAGACGGACGCCAACGGAAATCCGCTACCGTATTTCGACACCAGCATGTTCACTGCGGAAACTCTGGGCGTGCTCGGGACCGCCAGCCGCCGGTTCTTCCACGGCCCCGGCATCAACAACTGGGACGCCGCCCTCGAGAAGGACACGCGACTGACGGAAGGCACCAGCCTGGAGTTTCGCAGGGAGTTCTTCAACGCCTTCAACCATACGCAGTTTATCCTGAACTACACCGACTATGCCGATCCGGCGAACTTCGGATATGTCCGCAACGCCAACGCGCCCCGCATTATCCAGCTTGGCGTCAAGCTACTCTTCTGATTGCGCCCGGTAGCGCAGACCTCGTGCTTTCCGAGGTCTGCGGCTTTTCTGCTGGGAACAGGGGAAGAGCCGCAGGCCTGCAAAACACGCAGGTCTGCGCTACCCTGCTGGTCCTCATCCCTTCCTGGTGCACCCCGGACACTCGGCGTAAAATGCATTCCCTTTGTAGTCTAGCTCTTTAAGCCCGCTCTGCGAGGTGTAGAATCCACGGGCGACTTGGTTCTTCAAGAGAGCAAAAAGCCGTGTCCCCGCGCCATCTTCTCCCGCGCGATCACTCAATGACTTCAAAACCTCGGCCTGCGAGGCCGGAGAAGCTTCGAGGAACGCCTTGCCCCAACGCCGGGTCGATTCCATCGAAATCCACTCCAACCCTTCTCTCCAAATCCTTTGAGAGTCGTGGGTCTCGAGTGCCGTTACCTCGTGTTCACCGTAGTAAGCGATCGCCAGGGCGCGATGCTCGGGCGATAGGTTGAGCGCCGCCTCCCGAACGGCTGCCGAATTATAAACTTCCAGATCGATCCATTCGGAAATCTCCACCATGGTGCTCGCCATCTCGCTGTTCGTTCCCGATTCGCCCAAAAACCATCCGACGAGGCGCTTTACCAGCGCGAAATCAGGCGATGAAAAATACTGGGGCTCGATTGGGCCGCTCGGAGGCCGCAGGAAATCGGTGTCGCTCCCGGCCGGTGCGGGAAAGTAGCGGGCGTCGCTTTCGAGGGCGTGCGTCATGTGGTCTTGCGAGGGGTCATAGAGCCCCGGCGGAAGTCGATCCATCGCTGCGCTCGCGGGCCCATTCTTGCCCGTTGCGGGCGCGCCTTGGAAGCCCATGAGGACGGCCGTGCCGCCAAGGCGCATGAGCCACTCGCGACGGGTAATGTCCGGACTGGCTGGAGAGGCTTCCGGGTGACTGGGATCGTTGTGCATGCAGAACATTCCTTGCCTTGTGCTTTCCAGAATTGGAAAGCCACCTTTTTCTTCGGGAGCGGAAGGGCGGAGCTTTAGCCCCGCCGCTGGTTACGGGAGGTAAGTAAGGGGCTTCAGCCCCTGAAACGAATTGGTTTCAGGGCCTAAAGGCCGTTCCCACCCTGCACCCAGAGGCGGCGGGGCTAAAGCCCCGCCCTTCCGAGAACCATTTGAAATTGCGCTTATTAAACCAACTAAGCACTAGTCTGCTGCGTAGTGTAGATCCTCAGTTTTGGGTCCCCGCTACGCCAGATTGCCTTTCCTTAAATCTTCCACAAGGTGTTCCGCCGCGCGCACGGAAGCTGCCATGATCGTTAACGTCGGCTCGTAGGGGCCTTGCGTGACGAAGCACGCGCCGTCTGTGACCAGCACATTCTTCACGTCGTGCACGCGATTGAAGCGGTCAAGCACACTCTTCTTGGGGTCGAGGCCCATGCGCGCCGTTCCACACTCGTGAATGTTCTTGCCGAAAACGCTCAGGCTTTCGCGCGGGGGCCGCGTGCTTTCGAGCTTCATAGCTTCGAGGATTTCCAGGACGTCCCGGCGCATGGCTTTCGCCATAGCCTTTTCATTCTCACCATAACTCGCGTGAATGCGGAGTGCAGGGATGCCCCAGGCGTCTTTAACCTTCGGATCAAGCTCGACGAAGTTGTTATAGTCCGGCAAGCACTCGCCTTGTGCCGTGATGCCGAAGTAGTAAGGAATTTCCTCGCGCACCCGTTTTCGCCAGTCCGCGCCGAAGCCGGGCAGGGAAAACGCATGCCCATACAGTTCTTGGCTGCCATCGCCATCGAAGCGATAACCGCGCAGGAAGTTCTTGTTGTGATTGTTACCCACGTTGGTATATTTGGCGACGAGAAATCCGCAGGGCGTCCCCACCGGCTCGCGCTGGGAAGAGCGGAGGGAAGGAATGATCCCGCCGGCGCCTTCCAAAGTAAAGTGGTCCATTAAGTAGTGTCCTAACTGTCCTTGAGAGTTTCCCACTCCCTTGGGAAACCGGCGGGTTTGGGAGTTGAGTAGAATCCTCGTGGATTCGAGCGCGGATGCGGCCAGCACCACAACCTTGGCGTAGGCCTCGCGGTGGGCGCCCCCTGTCCGTTCGATGTAGTGGACTCCGTCCGCCCGGGCTTCGTCTTTGTTCATTACCAGGTGGCTCACCACGGCATCGCTCTCGAGCGTCAACCGCCCGGTGCGCCAAGCGGCTGGAAGTGTAACCGCGGGGCTGTTGAAGTAAGAGGCGGTGTGGCAGCCGCGCTGGCATTCGTCGCAGTAATGGCAGGCGGGGCGGCCGTTGTGAGGCACCGTCAGGTTGGCCACGCGATCGGGCATCACTTTCCAGCCGAATTTCTCGCCCAGAACTTTCTTTGTCATCTCTCCGCCGCAAGAGAGTCGCATGGGTGGCAGGTACTTGCCGTCGGGGAATTGCTCGAGGCCCTCAAGCGATCCGCTTACGCCGATAAAGCTCTCGACTTTGTCGTAATAAGGAGCCAGTTCCCGGTAGTCGAACGGCCAGTCCTCTCCGTAGCCGTCGCGGCTGGCGGCCTTGAATTCGTAGTCGCTGTAGCGATAGCTTTCGCGCCCCCAGCAGAAAGTCTTCCCACCGATTTGGCGGCCCCGAATCCACATAAAAGGCTTGTCCGGGGGTGTGGTGTAGGGATTCTCGTGGTCGTCAACAAAAAACTGGTGGCTGTATTCGTCGCAGGCGAAGCACAACCGCTGTACGGGCTGATTCGTCAGCAGCGCCGTTTGATCCCCAAAACCCCGGAACTTCAATTGGTAGGGCCAAACGTGTTCCGTGAAGTCACGCGTCGGGATGCGTGGCGGGCCGGCTTCGAGCATGAGGACGGCCAGGCCATGCTCAGTCAGTTCTTTAGCCACCCAGCCGCCGCTGGCGCCGGATCCGACGACGATGGCATCGTAAACTTTTTTCATGCCAGCCTGCATGCGAGAGATTCGTTAGACGAACCCGCCCAACCGACGTTATCCATTTTGGCGCCCTGATGACCATCTATTCTATGCCAAGCCCTCGCCTTGTGACAATTTTTCCTCCTCGATGCCGTGCCACCAATCTGCGCCTGGGGCGTGTTTGCGTGGGTCCCCGGCCTTGGGTTCCGCGTATTCGCTCGGACCCAAGAACGAGTCCGGAACCCTCTCAAGGAGGTTGTCACATCTGAAATTCAGACGATTCGTGGAGCTTTTACGGAGTTGGGAAAGACTTCGAACCTAATGGTTTTGTCGGCGACTCAGAGTTGGAAGAATCTGGCCTGGGCGCTATGGTTTGCCCGCAAGCGCCGCCGAGATACACTGTTCCCTGTTCCCTCTTCCCTGTTCCCTATATGCTATGGTTTGCCGGCAAGCGCCGCAGAGATACGTAACAACGCCAGGCGGCGCCAGGCGAATCACGGTTGGTGTTTCTTCCTTCTTACTTCATCGCGGTCCAACATCGCCTGGAGGAGTTTTGCGGAAGCGCGAAATGTTGTCTGCTGGAGCCTCTGCAAGGCATGCGGCAGATCGATCAGCCCAAGTTGAGCGGCATCTTCGAGCACTCGGAGCGTGCCAATAACCATGAGGTTGCGGCGGGCGGCTTCAAGCCGCGCATCCCTATCATCCAGAATCAGAAGATCCGCCCTCAGCTCCAGGGCTAAGGCGATGGCTTCGCATTCACCCGCGTCGAGTGCGCCGTGCCCTATATCCAGCGGGAGGAATGGCGGCCTCACTTCGAGCCATGTGGGGCGGTGGACGGCCCAATCTCGCACGGAAGCGGGCGTGCCCTCCGCCTGGAGTTCCTTATAAACGGCGGGCGGGATCAACACGCGCCCATAGAGGCGGGGCAGCAAATTGGATTGGTCGATGAGGACGAGATAATTAAGCGGCGTGGTGTCCGCAATGACGATCATCCGGCCCGGCGGTCTTCTTCCTTAGTTTCGCTTGCCAACTCGACCTGCCGGCGCTCCCAGACTGGCCGGCTGCTGGCGGCTTCACGGTCCAGGTCTTCCACCGTGTATTCCAGGTTCACGCCGTGCTCCTTCAGGAACCCGTCCACTTCCATGCGCGTCTGCAAGCCCAGCATGCGGCGCACTTGCGACTGCGTTAGCGCTCCTGACCGGTAGCCCTCGAGCGCCAAACTCTCCAGCGCCGCGCGCGGCAGGTCCTGCCACCGCGCCGCGAGATGCTTGGCCACGTCTTCCGGCAATTGCACCCTAATCTCCATGCAACTAGTATAGCCGGAATCTGCTCGGAGTCTCTGAGTTAATTTCGCCGCGCCGCTGAGATAAACTGTTCCCTCTCCCCTCTTCCCTCTTCCCTGTTCCCTATTCCCTCTTCCCGACTGCCTTTGTCCAATCTCCGAGTGTCGCGTGATCCACGCTTGAACGTAAGAGACGACACATGGACCACATGTACGGCTTGCCGACATACGTCCAGCCGCACACTCAGGTTACGTCCGAGTCGCCGACACGCCCGGAACCACGAGCCGGCACATCGCCGGGACGGGCGTTTCAAGGCCAAGTGGATTGTTTAGCTCCGGGCTACGACGGCTTTCGTGCCGCCTTTCAAAAGGAAACGAAGCGTCGCGTGGACGAAGCCCAGGCGCGCAAAGTCCGTCGTTGGCGTTGAGCCCCAAAGGGGCGATCTAACAAAGCCCAGGCCAACGGCCTGGGTCAACGGAACCCCATCGACCCGAGCCCTGAAAGGGCGACCTACCCAATCCCCCAGACCAACCTTCACCGCGGAGGCACAGAGGAAAACCGGCCGACGCTCCGCGTCACAGGCTGCCAGGGCGGACGGACTCCTCTCCTGATTTAGGAGGGGGACGGCGCGTTCCCGCCGAGGGCTGGTTACAGAATTCGGGAGGAGTCGGCGGCTTCCCGCCGGGGTGGTTACAGGACCCTAATTCCCAATCCCTAGTCTGTAGTGGGAGGCGGCGGAAGCTTTGATGTCGGTAAATTGGAAATATGGTATTGCGTGTCCCCGTGTTCCGATATCCAGGCCAAAGTCTGTGCCGCCTGGAATTGACAGTGTTTGAGCATGTTTCTGCTAGAGCGTTATGGGACCGGAAACGGAATTCTTGCCAATTCTTGTTTGGCAAGGTGAGAATTCACGGCGGTCAAGTTGCAAATGCATCATAATAAACTTGAGTAGTCAGAATATCCAGACCTCGCAGAATCGATAGACACGCACAATTGCCATACTTAGCTTATGTATCATACTAAGAGTAAGTGTATTGGCGAACAAAATAGGTAGTTCAGTTGTACGACCTTCGTACTCTTTTATCGGATCCTCCAAGATTTAACTACCCATGATGTATGATATGCGAAATATGAGTTCTTTGCCTTGGACGGCCCCGTCGTGCCAAAAACTAAGCTGGGCAGGTTGGGTTGGGTCTTTAGGGTCAGAAAAGTCGCCTTCCGGGTCTCGGCGGCTGGCGATGGAGTTTTCGAAAGACTCCTTGGACTGTCGATCACCGAAGGTTCTTCAATATATCTTCTTTAGCTGCAATAGGATTAACGAGACATGGAAGAAATGTGAATGGAATACCCTCGGATTGAGCTCTGCCAGGGCGGAACAGGATTGGAAACGGAGTTCTTGCCAGTTCTTGTTGGATGAAACGAAACTGCTTGACCGTGCCAGGGGAATCGTGCATTATAATAATCTCAGGTAATATGAGTTTACCCTTTTGCCTGGAAGGCGAATATTTAGCGAACTACGCAGAAATGGGGACTGGATGGACGACGAGATCTTGATCGGCATAGATAGGAAACTGGGAGTGATCATCGCTCTGCTCTCTCGGCTCAAGCCCGCGGGCGACGAGCTTTCGACTATGCGCGAGCAGATAGAAACGCTGAGCGGCTTGGGGATGAGGCCGATGGAAATAGCAGGAATTTTGGGTAGGTCACAAGGGTATGTGAATAAGGAGCTTGTCGGACTACGCAAGCGGGGATTGAAAAATGAGCAGGCAAAAGAAGGCTGAAAGCTCCGACAAATTAGTCGGGCTGGTGCAAGATTTGTTGATTGTCGAGTTGGCAAGAGCTGGCGTGCCCCAACCCCGGATTAGGGAGATTGTCGGGGTTGACATGGCGCGGGTCAGTCGCATCGCTCGGCACATCAAAAAAAGCAAGTAATAGTGCGCCGGTCGAAATTGAGCCGACCACTTACTCCCTTGAGAAAGGTGCAGGCATGAACGAAAACGCCAACGAAATTCTCCTTAGGATCGAACAGCTCTTAAGAGGCTTGTTGAGAGCTGCTGTGTCTCATGCATTGGCGGAAATTCGCGCTGACAAAATGCTGCGCGAAATCTGGGAACTCACGGGCAAAGACACTTCGATTGTCAAAATCGCAAAAAAGGTCAAGGTATCAACATGGAAAATCTCAACCATTTGGCAGTCATGGGAGGAAGCTGGACTACTTGTAAAGGTGGGTAAGTCTTACCAAAAGACTGTTGATTAAGAAATCGAGGATAGGACGATTGACAAGAATGACGTTCTTGAGATAACCAAGCGCCTTGACGCCATAATTGCCCTGCTTGTTGTTGCGCTTCCCAGTCCGGAGAACCCGAGAGGCCTGCGGGATCAGATTCGATTACGTGACGCTGCGGGGCTTGGGTAGACTTCCATTGCCAGAATCGTCAGGAGGTCGCCAGTCGCCGGCGGATCAGAACTCGCACGGATTAGGGCAAAGCTCCGTGAGAAAAAAGTGAAATGAAGCACCGGACCTCAGGGAGCCTCATGATGCCGAAAGGCTTGACAAAGGAGACAGGAGCGGGCGCGGAGGAATAAATGACGAACGAGCAAGCTGATCAGATTATTAAAGAGCTCGAAATGCTTCGAAAGCTTCGAATCCTCGAATTGTTTGACAAGGGCTATTCACAGGCTCAACTCGCCCGAGTGCTTGGTCTAAGTCAACCGACTATCAGCCGCATGGTTCCGAAATTATCTGCGAAGAAGGGTTAAGAGACGATGGTCGAACGTACGCCGATTGTCAATATTTCTGGCGACCACGAAGAATCTGTTTTGCAGCTGGCGAAGCATCTGGGCAAGAACAAGGTGCGCCGTAAGACATTCAATACGATCTACGGACGACGTTCTAAGCCACGATCCAAGCTTCAGATCATGCGGGATGCTGCGATTCCGAATCGAGATTCCCAGCAAGTACAGAACGCACTTGACCAGCTCACACAGCATCATCTCATCGTTAGGGTGGACAACGATGGCTCAGTCAACGACGGGAGTAGGTATCTCTATAAGAAGGACCCAACTGTTCGAGCAAACCGCTTGGAAATCATCAAACATGCGGACAATCCCAATTTAGCGGAGAGAGTTCCGACGAAACGCCGGCCGCAAGTGCGGGGGCTCCCACCAATCAGAACGATTACCCGGCAGGCATTACGCAAGAGGAAACGCGTCAAGGTGTTGTATCTTACGGCGAATCCCGACCCCAAAAATCCGCTTCGAGTAGATGCGGAAGTCAGGCAGGTGCAGTCCGAGATTCGTGGGTCCATATATAGAGACAACATCACTGTTGAGTATCGCCCAGCGGCTGATCTGCATTCCCTAATGGAGGGCCTTAATGACCTCCGGCCTCAGATCGTACACTTTTCTGGACATGGTTACAAAGGCGGCGTTGCGGTTGACAACCCCGGCGTTACAAAGCGTCCAGTCAAGACCGTTTCATTCGATCTCTTTTCTAAGGCGACTTCTGCGACTGATGTACCACCCGCGATTATTGTTCTGAATGCATGCAAGAGCGCTGGTGCACGGAAGGCGTTGTTGCCACCAGCGAAAATCGTCGTAGTTATGCGTGACTCAGTTAGTGATTTGGCGGCTGTTGCGTTTGCAACGCAGTTTTACGCGGCGATTGCTGCAGGCCAGTCCGTAAAATCAGCTTTTGAGCAGGGGAAAGTGGCTATCGGACAGGTATCCCTAAATGAAGTCGAAACCCCAGAACTTTTGGCCGCACCGGGCATTAATCCAGCCAAGATCGTACTGACTTAGTGGTTAGAAATATACACTCGGTAGACCAAGATTCCACATGGGTCATCGCCGCAACACGGCGAGAGATTGCCTTGCCCTTTATTAATTCCACGGATGGCCTTGGTGAAACCCAAGGCAAGGGGCACTACAAATACCTCTGCGATGACCGCTTGTATCAGTACATGATTGAGATACAGAAAGGACCGCCATGAACGATCAACCAGGAATGGGCTCGGGCAGACCAGTGGAGGATTACACTCCGTATTGTGAGGGCGATGTTGATCCCACGCTAAACAAGAAAATCCGTACTCTTATCGACAGTGACAAAGACTACCTCATCTACCTCGACGACGATATGTGCGTTGAATGGACCTTCGCTTGCAATTCACCCGCAGGTTTCGAGGATACCGCAAACTTGATAGGACACCTCGAAGCGCGATCATTGACACAGCTAGACGAGACCCAGCGGGAACCATTTGAACGATATCTCGGGGAGGCGATGGCGCGCATACTCGGCGACCACAACGAGGAGAAGGCACAGGCAGCGCTCAACCGGGCCGAAGCATACCTAAGGGCACGTGGAACCGAAAATGCGCGGGTGTGGTATCTCACCGGGGCGGCAACGACGGCCCTCTGCGCGCTGATTATGGGCGCCATTCTCTTCGTGATTTGGCACTCGGTCTCTAGCCCAATGTGGAGAAGCGCACTTGAGGTGCTTAGCGGGGCGATGATGGGCTCTTTGGGGGCTTTTCTTTCTGTCGCCGGCAGAACCGAGGCAATCCATTTCGAACCGGTCGCCGGCCCAAGAATTCATAAGGTTGAAGGGGCGACTAGGGCCATAGTGGGCGTGTGTGGTGCACTTTTTGTGGCCCTTGCGATAAAAGCTGATCTTCTACTCGGAGTGTCCCAGCGGTTGAGTCACCCATTTCTTGCGCTGCTTGTAGCTTGCGTCGCCGCCGGGGCGGCGGAGCGATTGGTTCCGGGGTTGATCGGCGATATGGCTAAGTCTCTTTCGGCTCCCGCCCGGGATTGACGGACTGCGCGGCCAGGCTCCAAGAGCCGGAAAGGGTGCGTCTCGAGGTGTGGGCAGGCGAGCCCCAAAGGGGCGAAATAACGAAGCCCAGGCCAACGGCCTGGGTCAACGGGACCCCAACCGACACCCGAGCCCTGAAGGGGCGGAACAATCCTTTTCAATCCCACACGTACCGCTCGTCGTAGGCGATTCCGTGCGCGTCCAGCAGCTTCCGGAATTCCTCTTGAAAGCTGACCACGCGCTGGTGGGTTTCTTGTTGCGTTACGTAGAGTGGGGAATGAGATTGCGGCATGGGGAAATACGTATCTCGCCCTTTCAGGGCTGGGGGTGAAAATTGCGGGGTAATCTAAACCCAGGCCGTTGGCCTGGGCTTTGTTATTTCGCCCCTTTGGGGCTAAGCCAACCGCACCCAAACCGATACCCGAGCCCTGAAGGGGCGGAACAATCCTTTTCAATCCCACACGTACCGCTCGTCGTAGGCAATGCCGTGCGCGTCCAGGAGCTTCCGGAATTCCTCTTGAAAGCTGACCACGCGGTGGTGGCTTTCTTGTTGCGCGATGTACTCCACGACCTCTTCCACATCCGCCGCGCTCACCGAAAACGCGCCGTAGCCGCTCTGCCAATGGAAGTTGGCCAAGCCGCGCCCTTGCGTCTTGACCCATTTCGAGGAACTGGTCTTCACTTCCTCCACCATTTTTGCCAGCGCGACGTTCTTCGACAATCGAAACAGCGCATGAACGTGGTCGCTCATGCCTCCGACTTTCAGCGTCGGGGAGTCCTGGTTATTGAGAACCGCCGCCAGGTAGGCGTGGAGGTCTTCTCGCAGGGGCGACAATAACATCGGCTCGCGATGTTTGGTGCTGAAGATCAGGTGAACGTAGAGTTGCGAAAGCGATTGCGGCATGGGGGAACACCTATCTCGCCCCTTCAGGGCTGGCGGCAAGATCGGGGGATTATCTAAACCCAGGCCGTCGGCCTGGGCTTCGTTATTTCGCCCCGTTGGGGCTAAATCAACAGCCCTCTGGGGCTTAAATATTGGCAGGTTTCTCGGCGGCCAGCAAGTGGCGCGGACCACCGCTTCTGTGGTCCGGGTCTTTTCCCTGGCAGGTGCCACGTCGTAATATCGAGTCGCCCTCGTCCACGAAGATCCCCACACCGCAAACCCGGCGGTCTGCGCTACGGGCTGACCAGCACATTTCGAGCGGATCACGCGCCGCTCGAAAGTCGGACAGACGCGGTCAAGTTGACGGCGTACACGCGGACGTGGCGCCAGGTGGTTCCGCGCGGATGGCTACTCGGGCACAATCTGAGGGCTCACCTGGACGCATCGTCGAGAGCGCACAATTGGCCTCGCGGCAGTTATCATGGGCCGTTGGCCCACCTGGGCGGATGCAAGTCCCCTCGTCATCCTCACGTAGGGGCACGCCATGGCGTGCCCCTACAATAGCCGCTCGGAGTGACATCTCCCTACGGGATCCTTCCAATTAGGACACAACGCATTTTTCACTTGACAAACCCAAGGGCACATGGTAGCCTATAATCGTGGTCATTTTATGGACACATTGTCGTGGCCAGGCTGCGGACCGCGGGGAAAAGCGCAATAGCCGCGGCACTGGGGAAAACCGGGGTCCGAAAAAAACAAAAAATGATACGAACGAAGCCAGTATGTTATTGAAAACAAACGAGGCATTTCGAAAACGAACTCAAAACGAACTCAAAACGAACCCCAATTGAGTGCTCAAATGCGTGAAATCGAGCCAAAATTCGAGCTTTTCGACATCGCACGCGTTGGGGCAGGGGACTGGATCGTGGGGGATGCGGCAGGGGCCGAAACTGCCCGACTGGGGGAAACGCGAGGGACCGCGGGAAAATACAAAAATAGTGGAAACGAAGCTAAGGAGTACTTGAAAACAAAGGACATCACTTTTTTGAAGGCTGCAAATGATGCGCGTTTTGTGCACAAATTAACAAGAATCTGACCCCAAAAGGAGCAAAAATCGTCACGTTTTGCGAAAACGACGGCAGGAATTGCGAGCGCTAAAGCGAGGCCATGAAAGTGACAAGAAGTCGGCTAGTGGCCCAGGTCAGAAATTCGTTGAAGAATTCAGCCCGTCGGCCCACGGGCGGCAGCGAGTAGCCCACGGCGCAAGCCGTGGGCCTACTGCAAAGCCCCCTTCCCTCCCCCCTCCCCCGCCGGGAGGGGGAGGGGGAACAAAAGGGGGTGGAGGTGGTTTTTCCCAGGGCTTGCGCCCTGGGCTAAATTATTTCGCCCCTTACGGGGCTCCGGCAACCGCTGACGAGCGTTTGGCGCACGCGTTGGCAGCGACATTGCCCGTTAAATGGCTGGGGGCACTTTAATCCTTGACGAAGAGGCTTCTCGCGCTAGAATGTGTTTCGCGCCGCCCGGCCTGCTTCAAGCCGGCGACAAGGCGAATACACCCTTCGGAGGTATTGCATGGCCATGGACCTTCCCAAACAAGCTTTGAGTAGCCGTCGTAAATTCATTGCAACCACCGGCAAACTAGCTGCCGTTTCAGCTTTGGCCAACGTGGCCATACCCAAAGTCCACGCTGCCGGCAGCGACCTGATCCAGGTAGCCCTGATCGGCTGCGGCGGGCGAGGGGGCGGCGCGGCGATGAACGCGCTCTCTGTAAAGCGCGGTCCGACGAAGCTTACGGCCATGGCGGACATCTTCCCGGAGCGCCTCGATAAGACCTTCAGTAGATTGAACCAGAAGTTCGCGAGCCAGATGGATGTACCGCGGGACCGCCAATTCATCGGCTTTGACGCCTACAAGAAGGCAATGGACTGTTTGAAGCCGGGAGATATCGCCATCTTTGCCACGCCCCCCGCCTTCCGCTGGGTGCATTTCACCTACGCCATCGAGAAGAACATCAACGTCTTCATGGAGAAGCCGGTCACCGTGGATGGCCCCACCAGCCGGCGCATGTTCAAGCTTGCCCAGGATTCCTCGGCCAAGAATCTCAAGGTGGGCGTGGGATTGATGTCGCGGCACAGCCGCTCGCTCCAGGAACTGGCCAATCGCGTTCATGATGGCGCGATCGGCCAGATCATTCTCGAGCGCGGCTACCGGATGCACGGGCCGGGCGGATATTTCTCCTCGCTTCCCAAACCTGCCGGGATCACCGATCTACTCTACCAGGTGCAGCGCTTCCACAGCTTCATCTGGGCCAGCGGCGGCTGCTTCAACGACTTCTATATCCACATCATCGACCACCTGGGATGGATGAAAAACGAGTGGCCGGTGAAGGCCCAGGCCCTGGGCGGCCGCCACTATAAGCTGAGCCCCGAGGGAATCGCTTACGTGGACCAAAACTTCGATACGTATTCTGTGGAATACACGTATTCCGACGGCACGAAGTTTTTCTTCGACGGGCGCACCATCGCGGGCTGCGAGGAAATCTATGCGAGCTACCTGCACGGCTCGAAAGGGATGGCGGTCGCTTCCAAGCGCGGTGACTGCGGGCAGCCCTCGAGCCTTTATCGGACTCCCATGACGGCCGCTGACATGATCTGGGAATCCCAGGTGAAAGCGGACGAACTCGACCCTTATCAAAACGAATGGAATGACTTGGTGGACGCGGTTCGAGATGATAAGCCCTACAACGAGACGAAACGGGGGGTCGAGGCTAGTCTTGTGTCCAATCTGGGGCGCATGGCCGCTCACACCGGCCGGGAAATCACCTTGGACGAAATGCTGCAATGCGATCATGAAATGGCGCCGGACGTGGACAAGTTCACCATGGATTCCGCAGCCCCCTTGATTGCCGATCCCCACGGGAGATATCCTGTGCCGCAACCGGGCATCGTGACCACCCGCGAATACTGAGCGGCGGAGTTGTGCTCGCCCGGAGCGCGTGATACAGGGCAAATTTCACAATCAGCTACGTTCAGGCTGTTGGCCTGTGCTTCGTTGGGTCGCTCCTTCGGGGGTGGTGTCAGAGGGGGCTGGGGACGGGTCACGGTTTAGTTGGGGGTCAATGTGGTAGACTTTACTCTTTAGAATTCAGACTTCCGGCTTTGGACTTTTCTCGTGCCTCAACTCCCTCGGGTGGCGATCATCGGGCGGCCCAATGTGGGCAAATCCACGTTGTTCAATCGCATTTGCGGTCACCGGCGGGCGCTGGTGGGAGACGAGCCGGGCATGACGCGCGACCGGCTCTACGCTCCTGCTGAGTGGATGGGAAAGCCGTTCGAGGTGGTCGATACAGGGGGAATGATCCCCTTCGAAAAGGACCTCATTGCCACTGAGATTCTGCGCCAGGCTCAGGTGGCCATTGAAGAAGCCTCCCAGCTCATCCTGGTGGTGGACGCCCGGCAGGGAATCGTGCCGCTTGACGAGGAACTGGTGCATCTGTTGCGCCGCTCTGGGAAGCCGCTCGCCCTGGCCGTGAATAAGGTCGACATGGCCCAGCATTCGCCCTTGGCGGGGGAATTCCACCGCCTGGGGGTTCCCGACATCTTCCCCCTTTCTGCCGAACATGGGCTGGGCGTCGACGATCTCCTCGAACACGTCACCAAGGGCTTTCCAGCCTCCCAGGAGGGAGTTGACAACCCGCCCTCCGAACCGGCCGGCGGGACGACTGCGGCGCCCCCGGCGCCGCATGGCGACCGACCCATCAATGTGGGCATCATCGGGCGGCCCAACGTGGGTAAGTCCACACTCCTGAACAGCTTTCTCGAGCAGGAGCGCTCGATCGTTTCGCCGCTGCCCGGCACCACGCGGGACGCCGTGGACGCGGAATTCGAGCGCGATGGTCGGCGCTTCCGGCTAATCGACACGGCTGGGATCCGTCGCAAAGGCAAAACCAATTTGCTGGCAGAGAAGCTGAGCGTGATTCAGGCACGTAAGCACTTGGAGCGCTCTGATGTGGCGCTACTCATGCTCGACGGACCGGAGGGCTTTACAGCCCTCGACGCGCACATCGGGGGGTACGCGCACGAAAGCCGGCGCTCGGTCATCATCGTGGTCAATAAGTGGGACTTGGTTAAAAAGGGGACCATGAACGATTATGTTCGGGCGATAAGGCGGCGGATGAAGTTCCTTGATTACGCGCCCCTCCTCTTCATTTCCGCCCTGCATGGCCAGAGGCTGGGTAATCTGCTCAAGACGATTGCCCAAGTTGCAGAAGCGCGCAAGCTGCGAGTGCCTACGTCGGAAATGAACCAATTCCTGAAAGAGCTGGACTTGGAGCGGGCTCCCACTCCGGCCGGAAGACCCACGCGAATCTATTATCTGACCCAAGGCGGCGTCGCCCCGCCTGTCTTTGTAGCCTTTACCAACCGCCCGGGGAAATTCCACTTCTCGTTTGAAAGGTTCCTGGAGAATCGCATTCGCGAGCGATTCGGGTTCCTGGGGACACCCATCGTCATTAAGTCGCGCCAGAGTCGTTAAGTTGTTGAAAACGGTTTTGGCCGGAATAGCGTACAATGATATACTAAGTGGGATTGTGTGGACTTATGGGAGCCAAAGTTCTTATTTACATAGTGTTTATTGGGTCCCGAAAGGGAGTCAAAGTAAATGACCTGGGAAATGGCGGGAATTCGTACAATCTTCGTATTCATCATCATCGTGGCGTCATTCCAACTGCATCCATTCGGCCTGTCCAGGCCTCTTGCCGCTCTCTTGGGTGCCTGCCTGGGATTGTTTTTCATCTTCTTTGAGATGCGGTTGGAGAAGGCCAGCCTCAAACGCCTGATCGGAGCCGCGGCGGGATCGATCTTCGGAATTCTCGGGGCGCTCATGATCAGCTACATGTTGAGCGTAACGTCACTCGAGAAAGTCAACCTTTCCTTTCTCGAGGTGACTTTACTACTGCTCATGGCCTACGTCGGATTGGTACTGGGCGCCAACAAGGGTGATCTGCTGAACCTTTCCGCCCTGGGTGGCCTGTTCAGCACCGAGCCGAAACCGAGGAGGAACTTCAAGGTACTGGATACAAGTGTCATCATCGACGGCCGCGTGGCCGACGTCTGCGAAACAGGGTTTATTGACGGGACAATGATCGTCCCGCAGTTCGTCCTCCGGGAGCTGCAATTGGTGGCTGACTCTTCCGACCAACTGAAGCGCAATCGCGGCCGGCGAGGTCTGGACATTCTGCAACGTATGCAGAAGATGGGAACTATCGTAGTTCAGATTGTCGAGGAAGACTACCCGCAGATGCGGGAAGTGGATATGAAACTCATCGAGCTGGCCAAGCAGTATGAGGCGAAAATCGTTACCAACGACTTCAACCTGAACAAGGTGTCCCAACTTCAGGGCGTGCCGGTGCTGAATATTAACGAACTGGCCAATGCTTTGAAGCCTGTCGTGCTCCCTGGGGAGGCGATGCGGGTGTTCATCCTCAAGGAAGGGAAGGAGTATAACCAGGGAGTCGCCTACCTTGACGACGGCACGATGGTGGTGGTGGATAACGCCAAGCGGATGATTTCCAAGACCATTGATATCGCCGTGACCAGCGTGCTGCAAACCACCGCGGGCAAGATGATTTTTGGAAAGTTCGAAGATCGAAAACCGGTGGCCGTGGAGCCGGTTCATCAATAGACTCTGAACTCGACATCTGACACCTGGGATCCGTCATGAGCGTTGTCGCCATCATTCCCGCTGCGGGGTGGGGGCTACGAATGGGGACCCCCACACCCAAGCAATTCCTGTCGCTCGAGGGCATTCCGATCTTCGTTCACACGCTGCGGAAATTCGTCGCCTGCGAAGCGGTTGACGAGATTTTACTCGGCCTGCGGGCGGAAGATACCGAGCGCGCCCAAAACGAAATCGAGCGCGAGTGCCTGGCCAGGCCCGTGCGCCTGGTGGAAGGCGGACCGTCGCGGCAAGAGACCGTGGCGCGCTGCCTGGAGCAGGTTCCCGCGGATACGGAACTGGTGCTGGTCCATGACGCCGTGCGGCCCTTCATCGAGCTCGAGATGATCCCGCGCGTGATCGCCGCCGCACGGCAGGAGGGCGCGGCTATCCTGGGCATTCCCAGCGTGGATACGGTGAAGCAAGTGCAGCGCCACATGATCCTGGGGTCCATCCCTCGGGAACGGATCGTGCTGGCGCAAACCCCTCAGGCTTTCCGCTATGCGATAATCCGTGAGGCTTACGCCCGTGCTGCGGCAGACGGGTTTCACGGGACCGATGACTCGAGCCTTGCAGAACGGCTGGGCTACAACGTGACCGTGATCATGGGCTCGGACCGCAACATCAAAATCACTAAACCCTCGGACTTACCCCTTGCCCGCCTTTACCTCGCGCAAGAACGCGACCGGCAGGAAGCCGCAGGATGAAAACCTCAAAGCAGGCAGGGAAGCAGCGAGTGGTATGTCCTCTTCGCACTGGCCTGGGGAATGACTTGCACCGGCTCATCGCGGGCCGCAAGCTCGTTCTGGGTGGCGTACATGTTCCCTTCGCGAAAGGTCCGGCGGGCCACTCGGACGGCGACGCGCTGGCGCATGCGATTTGCGATGCGCTGCTAGGCGCTGCCGCCCTGGGCGATATTGGCCGGCACTTTCCCAACACTTCCCCCACATGGCGTGGCGTTTCCAGCCTCGTTTTCCTCCGCCAGGTTCGCGATCTCTTGCGAAAGGCCGGTTACGCGATTGTGAACATTGACGCAACCGTTGGCCTCGAACGTCCCAAACTCTCCGCTCATATCCCCCGCATGCAAGAGAAACTGGCTGAGGCCCTGGGGCTGAACACCGGCCAAGTCAGCGTGAAAGCCAAGACCGGCGAGGGCGTAGACGCGGTGGGACGGGGCGAAGCCGTGCGGGCTGACGCGGTGGCGTTGGTTGTTCGGTATGACATTCTCTAATATGCTCACGCACGCTCGGAGCGCGGCTGAGGGTGAGGCCGGGCGGCGACTGATCTGGCCGCCGCTGAATGTCGCTCACCGCGGGGCGAGCGGTGAAGCCCCGGAGAATACTCTGGCGGCTTTCGATCTGGCGTTGAGGCAGGGCGCAAGAGGAATCGAGTTCGACGTCCACCTTTCTTCCGACGGCATTCCGGTGGTCATTCACGACCCGCGCCTGAACCGCACCACCTCGGGCAGCGGCTGGGTCGGCGAGCATCGGGCGAGTGCGCTTCGCAAACTGGACGCCGGCTCGTGGTTCAACCGGCGCTTTCCGCAAAAAGCGCGACGAGCCTACGTAGGCGCCAAGATCCCGCTGCTTTCCGAGGTGCTGGCGTGGGTTCAAGCTCGCCAGGCGCTTGCCTTTATCGAGATCAAGCGGGGCAAGAAAGCTTATCCTGGCATCGAGGCCAAGGTGGTGGACGAAATCGAACAACAACGAGTCGGCAGGCTGGTGACCATAGTTTCGTTTGACTTCGCGAGCCTGCGTCGGGTCCAACAGCTTAACCGGCCTATCTTCCTGGGGTTGGACGTTTCCCGGGCTCTTCTCGCCATCCGCCGGGTGAGGTCTCTGGCAGGCAATGCCGTCCTTCCCCACTGGGCGATTGCGTCGCGAGGATTTATCCGCCGCGCGCACAAGCATTCGATTCCGGTTTTTCCTTGGACCGTCGACCAGCCGGCCCGAATGGAACGGAAGATCACTGAGGGTGTTGACGGTATCATCACCAACTACCCGGCGAGGCTGGCGGAAGTCCTCAGAAGGCAGGAGTCAGAAGTCAGGAGTCACTCGGTAGTACGGTTGGCCGTGGCTGGCCGACGAGATTCAACCACCTCCTACCCCCTCCTTTCTCCCCTCCTCTCCGAGGAGGGGTCAGGGGTGGTGGGGCGCCAAGCAGGCAGAATGGTGAAGGGCATTGGTGAAAAGCGAAAAGACGAAAAGAATTGCTAAGAGATTTGTGATCTCCGGACGAGTGCAAGGGGTCGGCTTCCGGTTCTTTGTCGAGCGATGGGCAGGACAACTTGGCATCTGTGGCTATGCCAAGAACCTTTGGGACGGGACCGTGGAAGTTTACGCCATCGGCGACGCCGCCGCCCTGGAGCAACTCAAGCTTCGGTTGGCGGAGGGGCCTGGCGCCGCGCGTGTTTCCGGCGTCAGAGAATCCGATGAAACTGTAGACAAGCGCTATGTGCGTTTCATGATCGAAGGCTGAGGGGCAGAGTTGACAGTCGACAGTCAACAGTTAACAGTTGACAGTCGACAGTTGACGGTCAACAGTCAGCAGTCAGCAGTTGACAGATAGCTGCACTCTTTCGTATTTTCGACAGTCAGCTTTGGCTTCTGACTGTCGACTGTAAACTGTCAACTGTTGACTTCTCTCCGGAGGAACCGTGGTGGACCTTAAAAGCTTGATTCGTGAAGTTCCGGACTTCCCCAAGCCCGGCATTCTGTTTTACGACATCACCACCTTGCTGAAAGACCCCGTGGGGCTTCATTCCGCCGTCGATGCGCTGGCCAACTGCTTTGTCGGGCGCAAGGTTGATAGCGTGGTAGGCATTGAGGCGCGGGGCTTCATCTTTGCGCCGATGGTGGCCTACCGTCTGAACACCGGATTCGTTCCCGTGCGCAAACCCAAGAAGCTTCCGGCGGCAACGGCGTGTGCTACGTACAACCTCGAGTACGGCGCCGACTCACTGGAAATCCACCGCGACGCCATAAGCCAGGGACAGGACATATTGATCATTGATGATCTGCTGGCCACAGGGGGGACGGCGGCGGCAGTCGCGCAGCTTATCGAGTCGCTCGGCGGGACGGTCGCCGGTTTGGGATTTCTGATTGAGCTCGCCTTCCTCAAGGGTCGTGCGAAACTCGGCAAGTACGACCTGCACGCGGTTCTGGAGTATTGAAACGGGTAGGTGGTATGTGGCAGGTCGCAGGTGGGGAAAGGCGGCTCTGACCCACCTACCACCTACGACATACCATCTACCGCCCGCAAGATTTCATCCAGGAAGTGCTCCTCCGGCAAGGACCCGTCGATAGAGGAACTTCCGTTGACCACGGTTTTGGGAACGGCGTGAACGCGATATCTGGCCGTCCATTCCGGAAACTCCGTAGCCTCGATGGCGTCTGCGCGGACGTTGTCATTCTCGATGGCGAACTGATACGCGAGGCGCACGGCCCGCGGACAGTGCGGTCAGGTGGGAGTAACGAAAACTTCGAGGTGGAGGGGGCCGCTCAATTGGGCCAACTTCGTTCGGCTCGCGCGGAGGAGGCCGGAGTCCCCCTTCGAGACCGCGAGAATAGCGTCGAGTAAGGTGGAAAACTCGTACCCGGCAGGTAAGCCGTAAAACCTGATGCCGTAGTCCTTGCTGTTCGTTATAACGGTCGCGGGAACCTTATCGACTCCGAACTGCGCCACCTTCTCTTTGTCGAGCTGGAAGTTGAAGACCTGAAGCGATAGCTTGTCGGAAAGTGGGGCGAGTTCTTTCATAAGCTGCAAGGTTTCCGCGCCCAGCTCCAGGTTCAACTCCTGCGTGAAGTGGACGATGGTGACGGGGTTGACAACCTCTTGAAGTCTTTTGCGGATTTCGCCGGCATCCGCGTCCTGGATCAGTCCCATAGCTATCGATCCCCTATAATTCGTTATCGGCGGCAAAGCCGAACTTCTTCATCTTGTAGCGAAGGGCGTCACGGGAGATATCCAGAAGTTTAGCAGCATGGGTTTGGTTCCCGCCCGTTTGCTTCAGCGCCAGGCCGACCAACTCCCGCTCCACTTCTTCGAGAGAGGTCCCCTGCCGGGGCAGTTCCAGGACAGGAATCATCCGCCCGGAGGAGAGCGGCCGCCAGGAGGTGGTGGCGGTGGTCACAAGAGGTTGCGGGTCTGCCGACACGCAGTCAGCGACAAGCGCGGGCGGAAGGGTCTCATAACTCTGCGATTGGCCCGTGACTTGAATCGGTAAATAGGTGGGGCGGATGTAATCGGCGTCCTCCAGAATCATGGCCCGCTCAACGGCGTTCTTCAATTCACGGACGTTCCCAGGCCAGTCATGAGCCAACAGCAGGTTACGAGTCTCCTGCGTGATGCCCCGGATGCTCTTTCGAAAGCGGAAGTTGTAACGCTCGATGAAGAAGTCGACGAGCGGAAGAACATCCTCCTTCCGGTGTCGCAGGGGAGGAATGAAAATCGGAATGATGCTGAGGCGGTAGAAGAGGTCCTGGCGGAAGGTGCCCTCCCGGACGCCTTGTTCGAGATCGCGGTTCGAGGCCGCGATGACCCGCACATCTACCCCCAGGTCTTTCACTCCGCCGATGCGCCGGATGGTCTGATCCTCTAGAACTCGCAACAGCTTAGCCTGGAGATAAGTTGACAATTCGCCGATTTCATCGAGAAACAACGTCCCGCCGTCGGCGACCTCAAAAAGCCCCTTTTTCTGTGCTTTGGCGTCGGTGAACGCCCCGCGTTCATGGCCGAACAGCTCGGCTTCCAACAAGGTTTCCGGGATGGCCGAGCAGTTGATCGGCACGAACGGCTTGTCGGCGCGCACGCTGTCGTAGTGGATCGCCTTGGCCACCAGGTCCTTGCCGGTGCCGCTCTCGCCCTGGATGAGCACTGTGGAGGCTTCGCTCGCCGCGACCTTGCGCACAAAGTTCATCAGTTCCAGCATGCGCGGCGATTTGCCCACCACCTCGTGGTAACCGGAACGCTTGCGTACTTCTTCCCGCAGGCCATCGCGCTCGGAGCGCAACATCGAGCGGTCGATGGCGTTCGCCAGGGTGACCTGCAGCTCGTCGAAGTCCAGGGGCTTCTTGATGAAATCCAAAGCGCCCAGCTTGATCGCGGTCTTGATATCATCAAGCTGGGGATCGCCGGTTATCATAATAACCGGGATGGAAAGGTTGTTTTGTTTGATCTCGCGCAGCACCTCAATACCGCTGAGGTCGGGCAGACGCACGTCGAGCAGGATCAAATCGGGTGACTCGGCGCGGATCTGCGACAGTCCCCCCGTGCCGGATTCGGCCTCGAGAGCCGTGTAGCCCCACTCCTCGAGCTGTCGACGCACGGACCAGCGAATCAGTTTCTCGTCGTCGACGATCAGAACCTTCTCATTGGGCATAGATTTCTTTGGGTTCCTCGACTGCCTCGCGCAAGGGCAGGCGGATGATGAATCGGCTGCCTTTTCCCAGCTTGCTTTCCACGCTTAACGTGCCGCCATGCTGGCGAATGATCCGCCGGCAGAGCGACAAACCCAACCCCGTGCCTCCCCGCTTGGTGGTGTAGAACGGCCGGAAGATGCGCTCCAGGGATTCAGGAGGAATGCCTGCGCCGGTATCACTGACCGAGATTTCCACCAAATCGGCCTGGCCTGGCCCGCCGGGAGCATCGACCTTGGCAGCGATCGTGATCCTGCCTTCCCCTTCAATGGCCTGCATACCGTTCAGAACCAGGTTCAAAAGGACTTGGTGAAGTTGTTCTGAATCCATGCGAAAGGCCGGAAGGTCCGGGGGGACCTGAACGGAGAACTCGATGTGTCTTAATCCCGTCTGCTGGCGGGCGAGGTGTAAGGTTCGAGCAAAAGTCTCCTTCAAGTCAGCGTGCCCGAACTGTGAAGGTTTGGGCTTCGCATAGGCGAGCATGTCATTCAGGACCTTCTCGATTCGCCGCACCTCCTGCCGCAAATCCTCCAGCACTTCCCGGTCCGGGTGGTCCTTGGGGAAGTCTTTCGTAATGATCTCGATAGCGCCGGCGATCCCGGCTAAGGGATTACGAATCTCATGAGCCACCCCGGCGGCAAGTTCCCCCATCGTCGCCAGATGCTCGGCCTGTAGCATTTCGGCGTCATGAGCCCCATGGCAATGATCGCAAAAATCCTTCCATCGGGTAGCCAGCCCGCGGATCTCACTCTCCAGGCCGCTCGAGCCGCCTTGGAGGTGCAGCGGCATCGTGAGCGTAAAATAGTTCGGGGCAATTCTTCTGATTGCTGTCCGCAGTTCCTTGAGCAGCGCCCAGGACCGGCGCTCCTGGTAAATGAGCATGCCTCCGGCGGCGCACAACGCGGCGAGCAACGCTATGGCCAGCCCAAGTTGGAAGCTCGAGCCATGGCGTAGCCACTCCAGCGCCATGAGCAGGATGATCCCCGCCACGGCAGCGATCAAAACCACCAAGTTCTGCCCAAAGGTCGGGGGAAACCTGAAGATGCGCTTTACCGGGCTCCAGTTCAAAGTTTTGACGTATCCTTCCCGCAGACCTAACAGGTTGCTCCAAGACATTTGCCAACCGTCATTCTGAGCCGAGGGAAGAACTTCTGCCGTTGTAGCGATGAAGGAAAGATCCTTCCCTAGTTTCAACCAGGACTGCCTGCGGTTCCTCAGCACGGCGACCGCAAGCGTTTCTAAGCAGCCTGCTAAGGCTCCAATTTTAGCACAAGGCGGGGCGTGTGGCCAGAAAGCCCGAAAGATTCTTCGTGTCCGAGTAGGGGCGGTTCGCGAACCGCCCCTACGATGTATTACTTCCATCCCTTTCGATCACGCAAAGACGTGATGTGCGCGATGTGGTGCCGGCCGTGCCAGGCGACCAATCCAAGGTATTTGTCCAAGTTCACCACCCCCATCTCCGGATGCCGGAACGTGCGTGCAAAATCCTGAGCCCGGAGGGACCGCAACAGGAGGACCCAGCGCGAGTGCAAGGATTCCAGCAGGGTGAGGGAAAGTTCGATAGGCGCGGTGCGCGCGTCCTCGAGGACCGCCCAGCGCTCCTGGTCGTACGGCTTAATAGTCGGCTCATCTTCCGTCAAGGCAAGCCGGAAACGGATGTAGGTGTTCATGTGACTATCGGGGAGATGGTGCACCACTTGCCGCACCGTCCAGCCTTCCGGACGGTAGGGGGTGTCCACCTGCTCCGGCGTTAGCCCTACCACGGCCTGGCGGAGCTGCGCTGGCGCCTGTTCGATTTGAGCGATGAACTGCTGCCTCTGTTCGTCTGTAATTGCTCCTCCCCATTGGAACTTTCCGATCGGATATTGCAAGTCCATAGAACGAACCCTCCTTTGTCCAATCTCTCCTGCCGTCTGCGATCGATGATTGCTCTTGTCATTGTACCTTGAAATCCCGCTCAGCATCGTTCACGTCGTCGTGGCCACGATGGCCATGCCACTTCAATCTGAGACACTCCCTGCGGGGGCGTTATACAGTAAACTGATTGAGAGGTTACCGGATGGCCACTTGCCGCTTCGACTCGCGCGTAGTCAACACCTTTCTGGTGCTCACAGGGATGTTCCTGCCCTTGCCCACCCTCCTTGCGGCCCGGCAGCAAAGCGTGGCAGACCGGCCCCTTCCGGATATCAAGGGGCTGCTGAACGAGGTGCAGCAGAATCAGAAGCAGCTCGAGAGTCTGGTAGACCAGTACAGTTGCACGGAAGACGAGGAAGTGCGCGAGCTCAACAAAGACGGCAAAGTGAAGAAGACTATCGCCAAGGAATACATGGATTTTTACTTGGGCGGGCAGCTCGTGCGGCGGGAGGTAAAGAAGGATGGAAAGCCTCTAACTGCCGATCAGCAGAAGAAGGAAGACAGCCGCATCGAAAAGCGTATCCGAGAGTATGACCAAAAGAAAGCAGCGGGCCATGAGGACGCGACAAATAAGAAAGAGAAAGTCGATGTCTCTACGTTCCTGCGGATATCGAACTTCACGCATCCACGTTGGGAAGAGTTCCGCCGGCAGGAAGTGATTGTCTTCGATTTTGCACCCAACCCGGCCTACAAGCCGCGGAACAGAACGGAAGACCTTTTACACAAGCTGGCGGGGACTCTGTGGGTGGACGACCAGGCTCGCCAGGTGGTGCGCTTGGAAGCCCACCTCAGCGACTCCTTCAAGCTTGCGGGGGGCCTCCTGGCGTCCATTCACAAGGGATCTTCGCTGGTGATGGAACAAGCCAAGGCCAACGGCGAGGTTTGGCTGCCATCTTATGTTGATGCTCACTTCTCTGCTCGCCTGTTGCTTCTCTCGAGCGCCCTCGGCGATTACGCCTCAAAATTCAGCGACTATAAGAAATTCCGGGTGGAAACCGTTACGGGGAAACAAGCGAAGTGAAGAAGTGAGGGTGGCGCAGAGCGAAGCTCTGCGCTCGGAGAATTCCCAATGTCTGGAGACCACAGAGCTTCGCTCTGAGCTAGTTTGGGAAGTAAGCCTTGACATTTGCCTATACAATCGCCTATCTTTCCTGCAATCGTGGATTTGCAGGCTAATGGCTTTGATTGGGATAAGGGCAACCGCGCCAAGTGCGAAAGGCACGGGCTTTCGACTTCCGTTATCGAAAGCCTTTTCACCCGTCCGCTTGCCATTCTCCCCGATGCGGCCCATTCGCAACGCGAGCGCCGCTTCCGGGCCATAGGCCGAACGGATAAGGGGCGGGGCGTATTCATCGTGTTCACGCTCCGGCGGAAAGGCGATCAACTGCTCATCCGGCCCATTAGCGCCCGTTACATGCACAAGAAGGAGATCGATGCGTATGAAAAAGAAAATCCCGACCTTTAAGAGCGACCGTGCGGCGGCGGCGTTCGTTGACAAGGCCGACCTTACCCAATACGACCTTTCAGGAGCGACGTTGACCCGCTTTGAGATCAAGCCGAAAGACAAATCAATCAACCTGCGTCTCTCCGGCGAGCTTTACCACGCAGTACGCAAACGCGCCGCCCGCGCAGGTGTTCCCTATCAGCGTTTCATTCGCTTGACGCTTGAACAGGCTATCGGCGCACCGAAATAAACACCGTTGCGAAAATGGTCCGATACTTTGTGCGACGCCGTGCTGTCCTGGCGTAGCGAAGGAATGCCCGCGCTTTTCAGCTTGAGGCAGCGTCAACCCCCTCACCCGGCCCGCCCCGGCTGATGAGAGCGCCGGCTGCGGTCCATCCTCTCCCCCAAGGGGGAGAGGGCTGAAATCTCGATGGGGACGGTTTTCGAATTTGCAGTTTCCATTTTCCAGTTTCCATTTTCGACTTTCGGCTCTATGCGTAGGCGTGCAGTCCCGGCAGCAGGTAGGTGACGCCAAAGAAAGTGAACATCACGATGGCGAATCCGAGGATCGCGAAGTAAGCGGAGCGGCGTCCCCGCCAGCCGCGTGTCAGCCGCATGTGCAGATAACCTGCGTAAGTCAGCCAGGTGATCAGCGCCCAATCTTCCTTGGGGTCCCAGCTCCAATAGGTGCCCCATGTCCGGTTCGCCCAGTAAGCGCCCGCGATGATCATGAGGGTTAGCAAGGGGAAAGAAACGGCAACGGTTTTGTAGATCAGCGCGTCGAGCGTATCCCGCTGGGGCAGGGAATTGGCGATCGACTCGTATTTCCCGCTCAGCACCTCCCACGCCACGGAAGCAAACAGCCCACAGACGATCCCCGCCAGCAGGAAGGGGCTGGCCGCCAGATGCACGCCAAAACTCTGCCCCACTTGCGGAACAAAGTAGGGTCCGGAGTTGACCTTCACCAGGAGCAGCACAAAAGCCAGAGCCTGCCCAAAGATCGAGGCCAGGAAAAGCCGCTTGGCCCAGTTTTCCCACTGGCCCGGCTGCTCGCCATATGAGCCGGTCAAGTTGAAGATCAGGACTGCTGTCGCCAATGCCAGCACAACTACAAACGGCCAACCCAGGGCCGAAATGGAAACCAGCAGCGGCTCCTTAGGCGCCACCATGGCCTTCTCCTGAGCCGCAGCGTCCCAAGCGGGGAGAAGAAAGGCAAAGCTGCTGTCTACCGAACTCAGGACGACCGCTCCGTAAATCGCTGCGATCAGTCCGGAAGTCCAACTGAGGAACGTGCGAGCGCTGACCCTGTCTTTGATGAGGAACAGCAGCGCCAGGGCGAAAGAAATCGTGAAGCCTGCGTAACTCAGCATCGCAAGGGTAACGTGAATCTGCAACCAAGTGCTCTGCAGCGCCGGAACCAGGGGCCGGATTTCGCCCGGCAGCACTTGCAGCAGAATTATCGCCAGGGTGGCTACCGGCATAGTTATCGCGCCCAGAAACGGGATGTCGAACTTCCACTCCGCCACCTCGTGCAACACCACCACAGCCCAGGAGAAGACCAGCACCATTTCGTAGATGCCCGAAAGCGGGGCATGCCCCGCCGTGACCCACCGCGCCGCGATGGCCACGGTGTGCAACAAAAGGCTGCCGCGTGTCAAGGCTTCGGCGCCCGCCAGCAGGTTCGATTGGCGAATGGCCAAAGAAGCAATATGCAGCGCCGTGGCCCCCAGATATCCAACCAAGGCGAGATAGAGAAACTTCTCGCCGCTTGCCCACCCCGCGCGCCCAATCAGATGCGGAACCGAAACGCCTATCACCACCAGCACCGCCACGCTCACGCTCAGAAGGATCCAGTTGCCGGCGTTACTGCTGCGGTGGTCATCGACGTATGCTGTCAGAACTTTCGACATGGCTCATCTCCCGTGTCCATCGTCCGTGGTCCGTCGTCCGTTGCCCGTGGTTCCTATTCTCTGTTCAATATCCGTTAACCAGGCGCAGGATTGGGTGCTGCGCTGGACCAAAAAGCGAACATCACTCAGGTTGCTTGCTACAAAAGGCAACGGACCACTGACCACGGACAACGTTTTCTAGGCAGGGATCGCCTGCTTTATCTCATCCTGCACCGAGGCGAAAACCGCCTCCAACTCTCCCGCCAGTTCGTTAAAACGCCTTTCAAAGCTCTCGCGATACTTGCTGGGCTGTCCGCCCAGCAAGAGGGCAGGATGCCCCTTTCGATCGCGTCCTACGACGCCCCAGATGCGCACGTGCGACATATAGAGGGCCATCATCAGGCCTGCGGTCAGCAACAGGCACCCGCCCCAGATCAGGTTCTGGCCGGGCTCGCGAGCGACTTGCAGCCCGGTCATGTACTCCATTTCCAGTTCCCGAAGCTGAAAGTTGATCCCTGATTGATTAGGCGGAGCCATTTGCGGAGCTTTGGGAAAAACCCACACTTCCGCCTGCTTCCCGCCTGGTGACGTCACCGACAACTCGATCGCGGGGTTGCGAGGCTCGTCGGATCGAGAGGATATCTGATTCCCGTCCAAGACGAAATCGGGGACGAACTCCGTCAACTCCACCGTCGCGCCGGAATCATCCAGGCGAGCCGGTTTGCCGGGCTGCAGGCTGATCCGCTGCGCAGGGTGCTGGCTGCCATCCTGCCCGGCCCAACTGGCGTCGAAGACTAGATTGGCAGGTGTACCGGTTGGAGCATAGCTCGCCTGGAAGAACCGCACCCCTTTAAACGTGAGCGGATCATTGACATAGATTGTCTTCCGGACGACCTCGCGGCCGCTTTCTTCCACAGCCAATTGGCTCCAGTACTGCTTGGGCGAGCCGTCGCTATACCGTTCCATGCCCACGCCGTCGCACCGTAGAGTGAATCCCAGGTTATGTGGTGCGCCTGGGGTGGTCATGGCTTCTACGGACTGTGTGCGCGCCCCGGGAGTCAAGTTCACGAACCCCTTAAAACCCCATAAGCCATCAATGATAGCGCCCGCGAATATAATCAGCAGGCTGGCGTGGACGACATAGGGCGCCAAACGGGCTGCACGGTGCTTCTCCACATAGAGCGTGCCCTTCTCCAGGCTTTTCGGCTTTGGCGGGTAGCCCAGATCGCTGAGTTTTGATTTGGCGAGGGCAAGGGCCTCGGCAGGCGTATGGAAGCCCAGTGGTATTTCCTTCCGAAAAGGCAGTTGGCGCACGTACCATTCGTCGGCCAGGAGGTGAGGCCGGACGAACAATCTCCAGACTTGGGGAAAACGCTCCAGAGATGCAAGCGTGATGTTGGCCCCCAGTAAGCCCAAGAGCAGAATGAACCACCAGGTATGGAACACGTCGAACAAGCCCAAGGCATTTAAGAGCCGGACGGTCTGGGGAGCATAAACCTGCTCGATTTGCCCCTCTTGAGTCATGGGTCGCTGCAGGATCATGGTTCCGATGATGACTGCCGTTCCCAATGACCCCAGTAAGACCAAACCGCATTCTAAAGAGCTGAGGAACCTCAAGAGCTTGTCGAGTATTGTCTGTTGCTTTGCCACTATTTGCTCCTGCCGAAAGCCCCTTCAATTCGCGGGTAGCCTGCCGCTGAGAACGAAGGGAAAGGCATTTGGGGTGCCAGTGAGGAAGAAAATGTCCTAATTCCCTAATCGCTTGATAATACGTAAGGACTTCACGCGCAATTGCGGGATTCCAGAGTCCTCTGTCAGCTATCCCTATGGAAACTTGGGGCAAAAGTCGCACGAGAATGCGTGAACAAACTCAATTTGTCACTTTTTTCGGAATCAGAAGGCAGCGAGGCCCAAATTCGTCAACAACTTCGGAAATCTCCCCGAGGGCATCAAAAATGCAGACAAAAAGGACAGTCACCGTTTTGGTGCTTATATTCGAGGAGGCGTTAATGAAGACCATTTCGATCAACCGCAGTGCAAACGAAATTGTTGTTAAAGAAATAAGCCCAGGGTCCAAGGCCGTCGCTGCCGCCGGCGAGGCTGTGCCCCTGGAAGTTCAGCCGACCTTTACAATCGCGTTCTCGCTCGGCACTCGCATGAAGGACCTGCACGACACCATCATCCGCACTGTCCTTCAGCAGACAAGGGGCAATCGGCTGCGCGCAGCTCAATTGCTGCACATCAACCCGCGCACGATCCGTCGCAGACTGGGCAAGAAAGAGTCTGTCGGTTCCGTGGTTCGCGCCGCATAATACTGTTCCAAGCAATGGCCGTGGGAGCTTCCCAGCAGGTCGAGCACAAAATCCCCGGTCGATGTGGCGAAGATCTTCGTGAGTGAGCGCGGCTTGTGGAATTGGAAGTAAGGTTTGCGGCTTTGCCCGCATTGTCTTGCATTTACTCAGCCTCTTCTCGCCCCGTGAAGAGGAACCCTGCCAACTCATCGTGTCTCCCGTGCGGGGCACGAATAACCCGCTGCCTGCGGCTGCGGCGTCGTCCGACCTGTTACTCGGGTCACCGGCATCGCTGGCTGCCTCCACACGCTGATCATAGCTCCGGCCTTCGTCCCTCCGGCGCGGGCGGCCAAAGAGGCCGCACTCGCCCCCTCGCTGTGCGCCTCGACAGGAGGCCTATCTCCAGGCAACAAATCCGCAAATGGGGTGACAGACTGTCGTTCAAGTACTTCATTTTCACCACGCTGCAAACTGAGCTGAGATTGGCGCGCTACGTGCTCGTCTTAACGATGAGTCGGAAGACATCTCCATCTCGCAGTTTTCGAGATTCGTTGGAGTCCAAGCTTACATGTTGAAACAGGCCAACGACCAAGATTGGATTCAGGTTACACGAGATGGCCAGAATTCTCCCGGTGTGGAACTCACGGGGCGAATACTCGTGGTCGATGACGACCCGCACTTTTTAAGGGTGCTGGCACGCATCCTTTCGGGGGAAAATTTCCTGGTCACCTCGGCGGCAGGGGCATGCGACGCATTGGAACTACTGAAAAGCGCACAGTTTGATTTGGTCATCTCCGATCTCCGGATGCCGGAATGCGACGGCCTGAGTTTCCTTGAATCGCTCCGCCGGAGCGGAAACACCGTCCCCGTCATCATCCTCACAGCCTATGGGGAAGTTGATACGTACCTGGAGGCCATGAACGCCGGGGCCACCGAGTATCTGAATAAGCCGATCCAATCCGATGAACTGCTAAAAACTGTGCGCGCCTGCCTGCGCTCAGGGAAGCATCGGCGAAACAGGGGCTAGGGGCTGGGGACTAAGGGCTGGCAAAGGCTCGCATTTCAGCTTGTCTCATTTGTTCCGACGTCCACCCGTAACCGTCAGCCGCCCGTCCCTGTTACCCGGTCCTCAGTTTCCAGTCCCCAGACCCTAGTCCCCAGCCCCCAGTCGCTAGTTTTTAAGTTCCACGATCGTGGCGCCTCCGCCGCCTTCCTGAGGGGGAGCGAGGTAGAACTTCTCGACGTGCGGGTGCGACGTGAACATCTCGTGCAGGGTCTTGCGGAGGATGCCTTTGCCGAATCCGTGGATCACGCGCAGCCGGAAGCGTGCCGCCATGAAGGCTTCGTCAAGGAACTTGTCAACACGCTCGCGGGCCACCTCGGCAGTGTCGCCGATAACGTTGAGTTCCGCCGGGGCCTCGTCGCCACGCCGGGCGGCCATGGCCGGTATCGCCGCGCCAGTTCCGCCGTGGACGATCCGCCGCACCTCGCGGCGCTCGAGGCGCATGTGCAAGTGCCCGACGGCAATGTCGACCTGTTCGTCATCGGGAAAGGCCATGACCGTGCCGGGAGAGGATAGGTTGGCCACTTGCACCTGGTCGCCCACGGCCAGGGGCCTGTCCACGGCGGGCTCTACGGTCGCCGGGGCGCCGCCGCCCATTGCTTCCAGGACCTGCGTGTTCCACTCTTCCCGGACCTCGCGCTTGAGCGAAGCCATCTTGCGTTCCAAGCCCTTCGAGGACTTGGGGCCTTTGGCGGCTTCGAGCTGGGCTCGAAGCTGCTCCACCACGCCCTCCCAACGCTTCTCGTTGGCGCGCAGAGTCTGCTCGAGCCGCGTGTCCAGGTCTTTCAATTTCTGGCGGTGTTCCGCTTCCAGGCGGTTCTCCAGTTCGCGTTGCCGCACCTCTTGATCGCTCCGTTGCCGGGCCAACTCCCCGCTTTGCTGTTCGAGTTCATCTCTCTGCTGGTGCAGACCCGCGATCAGGGCTGCCGCTTCCGCATCCGCCGGGTGCAGCAAGGTCCGCGCCTTTGCCACGATGCTGGTTTCGAGGCCCAGGCGTTGGGCAATGTCCAGCGCGCTGGATTTTCCCGGCAGTCCGCTCAACAGCCGGTATGTGGGCTGGAGAGTCAGCTCGTCGAACTCCATGGCCGCGTTGAGCGCTTCGGGCGTTTCCGCGGCGTAGGCCTTCAGCCGCGAGTGGTGCGTGGTCACGAGCGTCATCGAGCCGCGCTCGCGAAAGTGCTCGAGAATGGCCACGGCCAGCGCCGCGCCTTCGTTCGGCTCCGTGCTGGTCCCCAGTTCATCCATCAGCACGATGTCTTTTTCGCCAGCCACCTCGGCCATCCTCTGAATGTTCTGGACGTGCGCCGAAAACGTGCTCAGGTTGGCTTCGATGGACTGCTGGTCCCCGATATCCGCCAGCACGCGCCGGAAAACCGGCAGCTTGAACTCGCCCGCCGGCACGGGGATGCCCGCCTGCGCCATGAGCACCGCGCTTCCCAGTGTTTTCAGGGCTACGGTCTTTCCGCCGGTGTTCGGCCCGCTGACGATCATCATGATCTTGGGCGGCTTGAGTTCGATGCTCAGCGGCACAGGACTTTTCCCTTGCGCGCGCAGCGTTTTCTCGAGCAGCGGATGCCGCGCATCCTTCAGCGCGAGCGCGCGCTCGGAGCCGAATTCGGGGATGCAGGCGTCGTACTGGCGGGCAAATTCCGCCTTGGCAAAGGCGAGGTCAAGTTCGCTCAAAATCTCAGTCGCCCGCACCAGGTCGTCGCGCCGCTCCCGGAGCTTGCGGCTGAATTCACCCAGGATGCGTTGGATTTCGCCGAATTCCCGGTCCTGGAGTTCCACCAGTTCGTTGTTCAAGGGCAAGGTCTCCATGGGCTCAAGAAACACGGTTGCCCCGGACGAACTCGCTCCGTGGACCACTCCCTGCACGCGGCGCTTCTCCTCCGCCCGGACGGGAATGACGAAGCGGTCGTTGCGCAGCGTCACCACGGCGTCCTGAAGCACGCCCTCGCGGCTGAGGTGGCGCAGCAGGCGCTCCAGCACGGCTTGCACTTCGACGCGCAGCCGCTCAATCGCGCGGCGAATCCGGGCCAGCTCCGGACTGGCGGAGGAATCCACCGAGCCGTCAGGATGGATCTTTCCCTCCAGGGCCGTGACCAGGTCGCGGAAGTCCGCCAGGCTGCGCGCCCACTCGTCGAGGCGTGCCAGTGGACACTTGACGAATAGCCGCTGCGTCTCGAGCGAAGCGCGCGCCAGCTCCGTCAGCGCCAAGATTTCGAGCGCCGCCAGGGCGGCGCCCTCGATGCGCAGCTTCTCGAGCAACGGCCGCGGGTCGCGCAGGCTGCCCAGGCTCGGACGCGGACTCTCCCGCAGGTACTCGCGCGCTTCCTTCGCCTGCTCTAGTAGGCGGCGGATCAGATCGAAGCGCGTGTGGGGCTCGACCGCATCCAGAATCGGCGCGCTGAGCGGCCCGGAAAGATACCCGCCCAGCAGTTCCAGCACGGCAGGAAATTCAAGGACTTCCTGGGAGAAACGATCGTCAGTCTTACGTTGGTCAGGCGTGGCATCCATAGAAGAGAATTAGAAACTGGAAACTGGAAAATGGAAACTGGAAAATCCAAAGGCGGTGTAGCCGACCACTTGTCTCTTTTCCGGCTGGCCTTCGACCCGGAAGTTTCGCTTGGTTTTGCGCGAAACGAGCGTTTTTTGCTGGTTTTGCGCTCCGATTTGCACTTTTCTGCGCACAAGAACTGTCAAATCCGCAACCTTAAACAGCGCCATGTCATTTGTTTTCAATTACTTCCTAGCTTCATTTCCCATATTCTTGAATAAGTCCTTTATTTTCAAATAATTCTTAGCTTCGTTTCGACAGGCATCATTTGTTTTCAATAACATACTGGCTTCGATCGTAGTATTTTTTGTTATTTGTTGACTCCCGTTTCCCGCGCTCGCCGGGACCGAACCGCTTTCCCATGGGCGCCCTCGGACCCGGCGCCCGCCTACGACAAAATGTCTTCAACTCGACCATGATAATAGGCTATCACAGGTTCATCGGCTTGTCAAGTGGAAAATGCAAAAAAGGCCGCGAAGTTGCTGCAACTTTTCCCCTCAACTTGAGAATTCCTGCATCCTGGATTATCCTGAGGACGGAGACGCTTCGTGATGCAGGAGGAAATCTCAGACCCCACTGGCTTCGAGGCGGTCTTAACAGATGCGTGCTGGCTCCACATCACCAAACGCCACCCGGAAATGCGGGAGTTCAAGCATCTAGTGGTGGAAGCCGTCCGGAACCCCGACGGGATTTACTTGGGGAGGAGGGACCCGACCAGGAGAATCTATCGGAAGAAATATGTGTCCGTCCCCGGAATAGGAAACTGGCTAGACGTTTTGGTCTTTGTAGACGAAGAGAGCGGATACGTGGCGACTTCATATTTCGCAGCATACTCGTTACGCACATTGGGGCAACAAATATGGCCTTCCAGTTAGTCCAAAAGTTCGACGTCGAAGGAGTGGACTACAGCTACGATCGCAAGGGCGACGTTCTGGACGTGTCGTTCGGGCCACCGAGGCCCGCAATCGCTTTGCAGGTGGAGGATTGGTTGGCGATCCGGGTGGGACTTCATCCGTCACCTTTTTTACAGGGCATTACGGTTGCAGGCTTCAAGCGCATTTTCGAGAGGCTGAATCGCTATATTGAAAAGGAAATCCCCCAGCGAATGAAGAGGCTTTCGACGGCTTCCGTCGAAATGTCGTACGATGACAGTACAGACACACTGATAATGCGGGTACGGGACCAGGCACCCGCTAGGCGTAGGCGCGGAAATGAGCGGCGGCCCTGCGACACCCACAGCCCGTCGGTCTTCGAACCATTGTCGCAAACGGCTGTTGAGAGCTCCCCAATGGCCGGGGACCAGTCCCTGCGGAACGTATACGTTGAAAAAACCCTTCCATCCAAGGATTTGGTGGGGATAAAGATCCTTGAGTACACCAAGTGCGGCCCTGCGGCTCTAGAAGCGATCTTCGGAGCGATTATTGACACCCTTTTTGAGTCAAACGCGGAACACGACGAAAATGCGCACCTTCTTACTAATGCCTTGATTGAACGCTTTGACTGGCAGAAGCTCGCGTCGTCTGCAGCCTGAAGGGGAAAACAGTCCCTGGTGCCGTTTTACAGGCGCAGTTCAGATTGTCAAGCTAGCCCCAAGAGGGCACAACTGTCGACCGAAATCATGAGCAAACAAGCATTCGAGGGTATTATGCAGGGCCTACAAGAGGCGCTTGCCTATACTCATGGCGACAAGTCAGGCGTTGCACGTGTCGTCAACGTTGCTGTCAAACCGGCGGACATCAACGCTGCCCGCAAGAAAACGGGAATGAGCCGGGAAACCTTTGCCCGTGCCTTTGGCCTGAGCCCCGCAACCCTACGCAAGTGTGGAAAACGGTGAACGACAGCCCACCGGCGCGGCCCGAGTATTGTTGACGATCATCAGCCGTGAGCCCGAAGCCGCCCTCCGCGCCATCCGATGACATGGCCGGAAAGGGTACCTGACGCCTTTCCCCTAAAAGCATCCACCAGCGATTTTACCCTTGAACGACTTGCTCGGATACCCGCCCTTCACTCGCGCCTCGACGTGGCAAGAAAAAGCAGGACGCCCGAAATTCCGATTGCAGGAGTGGAGAAACAGGTGTATCGTCTGCGGCGTGGGCCGGTGGTGTAATGGGAGCACGGGTCTCTGTCAAAGTCCAAGCACGGGTTCGATCCCCGTCCGGTCCATCTCCTTTCGGAGCCAAAGTTCCAAAGGGGAGGTGTGGGAGAGGGTAAAACAGAGATACCCCCCCAATTTTTCGCTTGACTTCCGATGGCCCCCCGCCGATAATGGAAGCTGACAGAGACCCAAGTTTGCATCACCAGGCCGGGCAGCATTGTCCGGCCTTTCGCTTTTTGTCCGAAACCGCGAAATCCCGCGATATACCGCGAATCACGCGCGAGGGCGGTCACTCTACGCGATGGTCCCGCGCTTTCGCCGCCGCCGCACCGGGATTGCGGCGGCCGACTTCTCGCGCATCCGCAACGCCAAGGTAGGACGCTTCACCGTCGATCGCCTGATGGCAATTCTCAATAGGCTGGGAGCGCGCGTGGACGTCGAAGTCCGCGTGCGGCGCGTCGAACCGATTGAGCAGGCGGTCCCCATATAGCGGCGAAACACACCAGCCCGGCTGCGAAGGCCTTCGCCAAAAACGAAAAGTCCAACCTAACAGCGGCATGAGCAGAACGCGCTTGCCAAGGTTGCGGCGGAGATCAAGCGTTAGCTTCAGGGGGCGAAGTCATGGGAGGGTAAAGGGCGCCAGGCACCCTTTACACTTTCGCCTCTTTCCCTCGAGGCGGAAGTGCAGATGAGGAGGGGCTTAAAAAGGAATAGCGGGTAAGGGATGGAGGTTTCAATGAGTGCGGGTGTACCGACTTGCGAAGTGTGCGGCTGGCAGGACGCAATCCGTCGCGGAAAGCCAGACGATTGTCCACGCTGCTTGCGGATTAAAGAGATGTTCCTTTCTGGCAAAGCCGTACGCGAGATTGGGAAACGGCTCGGCATGCCTATTGAACATCTGCCCTATGTCATCAGGCGGTTGGAACTGAGGGGGCCGTGCCCTTTTGCGACTTGCCGTGTGTGTGGATGGCAGGGCCTGATCGCGGGCCATAAGCCAAGCGCCTGCGCACGAAACGTGCTGGCCAGGAGTTTGTCCACGGCTGGCATGCCGGCGCCCGCGATCGCGCGAAAGCTTGGCATCACCAGGGCCCTGCTCTTTCGCACGACCTGGCGACTGGGAATCAAATTTCCCCCTGCTAAAGTTGTGGTTTGTTCGGTCTGTGGGTGGCGGGGAATGAGCTCTTACCACAACCCAGAACGTTGCGCATATTTCTTACAGATCAGGAAGATGCGCGAAGCTGGGTTACCCCGGAGCGTGATTGTCCGTGAGCTTGGTATCTCGCGTGCTATGTTCCATGACGCCCTCCGCCGAATGGGGTTAACAGCCCCCAAAACGGCGGCGGAGCGAAACGCGCTTGCCAAGGTTGCGGCGGAGATCAAGCATCAGCTTCAGGGGGCGAAGTCGTGAGCAAACAAGCATTTGAGGGTATTATGCAGGGCCTACAGGAAGCGCTTGCCTATACGCGTGGCGACAAGTCAGGCGTTGCACGTGTCGTCAACGTTGCTGTCAAACCGGCGGACATCAACGCTGCCCGCAAGAAAACGGGAATGAGCCGGGAGACCTTTGCCCGTGCCTTTGGCCTGAGCCCCGCAACTCTACGCAAGTGGGAAAACGGTGAACGACAGCCCAGCGGCGCGGCCCGAGTATTGTTGACGATCATCAGCCGTGAACCCGAAGCCGCCCTCCGCGCCATCCGATGATCTGTGCGCCGCGAGAGCGTAAGTGGACGTCGAAGTCCGCGTGCGGCGTGTCGAAACGATTGAGCAGGCGATCCCCGTATAGCGGCGAAACGGACCAACCCGCTTGCGAAGACCTGGTGTGCTGCCCGTCCACGGAGCCACCGTCTCCCTAGTTTTTGCTGCCATGATTCACCCCATGAATCAAAGCTCGCCCGCGAGTTCGAGCACACGCTGGCCATCCCGCAGTGCGGGCTCGAGCGCGGATTCCAGGAAGCGATAAGCCGCATACGCGATTTTGAGTTGAACGCTCACCTCCGGGCTGCGTTGGCCGTAAAGCCATTTCTGCGAGAGCGCACGGTAGCTGTCAGCGACGTCGTCCCAGGTCGGCTCCGCTCTCGTCACGCCCAGGCAGCGCAGCGCTTCTCTTACGCGCCCGGAAGCCAGCGAGATCGTAGAAGGGGCGCAGGCTTCGCTTTCGGTGGCCAGCGGGCACATGTCCGTCATGAACGTCCTCCTCCGACGCCGAGCTGCTCGTTAAGCTCCAGCCTTCTTTATCATCGGCCCAAGAATAGAGAAAGCAAGAAATCGGCCAAATTGTCAGCCCCATGGGTCCTCCGCTAAGCGCAGGAGATTCTGAGGGTTACTTTTCGCCGGGGATTTGGCATTATGCTGGGAAGGGAGGATTTTACACGGGGGACGCGAAGGATTACATTCCACGGCCCCGGCTCGTCTGCACTTCTGGTTCGAACTTGTGCCCGAGCTTTTCGAGTTCCCCGCCTATTCGATGATCTGATTTGCCGATTTCTCGATGGAAAGGGCCTGATACCCTTCACCCTTTTCCCTCGAGGCGGAAGTGCCGATGGGGAGGGGCTTGAAAAGGAATAGCGGGTAAGGGAAGGAATTTCAATGACTGCGGGTGTATCGACTTGCGAATTGTGCGGCGACTGGCAGGATGCAAGCCGTCGCCGGAAGCCAGGCCATTGTCCGCGCTGCTTGCGGATTAAAGAGATGTTCCTTGCCGGCAAGCGCCTAGGCAAGATTGGAAAACGGTTCGGCATGACTGCTCTCGAGGTGCATTATGTGGTCAGGCGATTGGAATTGAAGCGGCGACCTGCGACTTGCCCTGTGTGTGGATGGCAGGGCATGATCGCGCGCCATACGGAAAGTGCCTGCGCACGCAGGTTGCTGATCAGGAGTTTGAGTAAGGCTGGCATGTTGGCGAGCGAGATCGCACGAAAGCTCGGCGTCTCCAGGAATATGGTCTTCTTGACGGCCCGCCGCATGGGGATCCAATGCGCTCCCTTTAAGGCTGGGATTTGTTCGGTATGTGGGTGGCGGGGAGTGATGGCTTTCCACAACCCAGAACGTTGCCAATATTTCTTACGGCTCAGGACGATGCGCGAAGCTGGGATACGCCGGCGCGTGATTGTCCGGGAGCTCGGTATCTCGCGTGCCAAGTTCTTCCAGAGCCTTAAGCGATTGGGGTTAGCCCCCAAAACTCCTAAATGAACCAGCCAGGCGCAGTCGCCGGCTGGCGTCGGGTGGCGCAGACGTGCCGCTCTTTGGCATGTCTGCGCCCCTGCCCGTCGATTCAGAGTGGCGCACACATCACGACAAAACGCGTCGTGACGTATGCGCCACCCGACGGTCAACGCACGTTGTCAAATCTAACTCGTTCCGTCAGGCTTAGAAGGGGGGACATTCCACTTTGGGGCGGGTTTTCCGTGCCGGCTTGGGGGCAGGTTTACGCCGCTTCACTCCCAACGCTTGTTCCAGCATTGCCTCGAGGAATTTCTTTTCTGCGTCGGTAACCGTCCGGGTGAATTTCTCCGGCCGCTCGCCGACCACCGATTGCAACCGGGCCAGCCATTCCAAAGAGGGGGCGGCGGGATGGTCCGGCAAGCGCCGTATGATGTGGAGGGCAGCGGCAAAGTCCGGGACAGCCCGGAAGCAGCGCAAAGCGTTCTTCAAGTCCCCGGCCTGCTGGAAGCTCTCGGCGGCCCCGCGCAGGTTACCCAAGCCTTCGTAGCAGACGGCTTCCAGCATGGGCTCACGCCGCGATAGCTTGGTGAGCACTCTTAAGGCCTCGTCGAAATACTTGTCTTTGAGAAGCGCCTGGATGGCGCGCTGCCGCAATCTCTCCAAGCGCACCGCGGCGTCAGGGACTCCCAACGCATCGTAAAATGCCGGGAAAAGCTGGAGAAACGCTTCGGTGTCCGATCGGTTTACCGGGGAGGCGGATTCCAGGGCCTCGAGCCAACTCTGGCGCTCGGCGGCAATCTCCACCAGAACCCAGCTTTCAAGCTCGGATTTGTGCCGGGGCAGAACCTGCGCGAGTTGGGTCAAAGCCAGCAGACGGTCGGAGGAAAGGGCGCGGTGGACGCGTCCGATGGCGCGAATCACTGCGGCCAATCCCACCCGCCGCGCTTGCAGGGCAGCCTGCGCCGCTTCCGCGAAGAGGTCCGGATTTCCTAACTCGGCGGGCAGACGCGTATGGCGGATGCCGAGCAAAAAGCATATCTCCGCCAGGGTGAGATGGGCGGCGTCTCGCACCGCCTGGTCCGTAACGGCGGCGGGAGCGTCCAGCCTTCCGAGGAGCGTCGCCGCCTGCTGGGCGCGCGACCAGGCCATTTCCGGCTTGACCTCGAGATACTGCCGGGCATCTGCCTGGCAGCGCTGCACGCGCTCCTCCGCATCCAACTCTTCTTCCTGGAGCGTCTTGGTGATGGCTGCGGGGACAGAGGAGGAAACCACGGCCTCCAGCCCGTCTCCGTTGAGAAAGGCAAGACTCGCCGCCACCACCTCATCCGAAGGGCTAATGTCCAGCCACACGAGCCGCTCCCAAGGACGGCTTACCGCCACCCGCAACTGGTCGATGGCCAAGCGCTTGCGCAACTCGAGAAGGCCGGAGTCTGCGCGCGCCCGCGACCCTGTCTCCAGAATCTGCCGGATATGGCGGCCAGGGTCGATCACACACACTGTGTGGAAGTCCAGGCCCTTCGCCTCGGCGACCGTCAGCACTGCCGCCCGCGCCGGCTCCGGAATGAACGCGGGCACGGCCTCCCCGAGCGTAATGAGCGCCACTCCCTCGCGAGCGGCCAGCAATTTGAGCAACTCCTCGAGTTCCGGGCCCGGGGCGGCGGTGCAATAAAGGATTTGATCCGTGGCATCGTCTTCAATTTCCGCCTGGCCGGCGCCGCGCGGCCGATCCTCCTTGAGAATAAAGGAGTACAGGTCCCAGATGCGGTTGACCAGTTCCGCAATCCGGCGCGGGCTGCGCAGGTTGGCGGAGAGTTTGTGCTCCGCGGGAGTCGCCATCCGATGGTGAAGCAGATCGCTCAGCCAGGCCCATTCGAAATCGGTAGGACGCACCGTCTGGGCCTCGTCACCCGCCAGAAGTAGTGAGGTGAGCATCTTCCGCCGCTGGAAGGCGAGCGTGCACAGCTCAATCAGCACCAGGGCCTCGATGGGGGTCAGATCCTGCACTTCATCAACCGCCATGCAGTCGAAATCGAGCGGAACGCCATCCCCTCCGCCCTTGCTCAATCGCTCCACCGCCCGCCAGGCCAGCGCCAGTTCGGGAAAATAACGGTCCGCCAGCGTCTCCGATCCGCGCTCCAGGCGGGAGGCTGCTTCGAGCGCCCCCGTGACGGCCTGGGGACCGATGAATCGCGTCCGGCGCTCGCGATAGGCCTTATCCGGCACACGCGGCTGCTGCGCCTCGCCAAAGCGCCCCACGCTTTTAGGAAGCGCCTCCCCCACCAAGTGCGCATAGATTTCTGCGTAGAGCGCCGCCAGGTTGTTTGTCCACGGCCCCAGGCTGCGCGCGTAGGGCCCGAGGTCCTGGGTAAAGCGCCGCAGCATGTCCCTCTCCGCATTCACCGCTGCGCTCGACCCCAAAATCTGTCGCACCAACTGTGGGAACACCACCACCTCGAAACGCTTGTGCGACGAACAGTAACGGTCAAAGTAGTCCCGCGCCAAGGCCGCCAGATCGCGCGAGTAGGTGACGTAGAGGATGCGTTCCGCCCCACTCGAATCGGCCGCGTGCCAGAGCGCCGTGGTCTTTCCCGAGCCGGGATGACCCTTGAGCAACCGCACGCGTTGCCGCGCTTGCGCAAAGCGCGTTTGCGTCGGCGTCCATGGGGCAGGCCCGTACTCCTCGCCGCGCATTTCGGCAACACTCACCGGCAGGTAATGCTCAGCCAACGATTGAGGAGGGAGAGGAGAATGATTGTCATGATGACGAATCGCTCGGATGAATACCGCGCCTTCGGGACTTTCGGCAAATCCGTCACTTTCCCGAAGAGGCGCGGCGTTCTTCGGCGCCCACCAGAGATAGAAGTGGCTGCCCTGGCTGCCTCCCAAGCGCGAGCGGCGCCAGCCCCGGTTCTCGCCATACGTGGGTTTGTAATGAAGCCGCCGGGGGTCCACCGTCAGCCGTTGCATCACGTAGGAGGCACGCCGCCCGATCGCCGTGTTGCGCTCCAGCGCGAGGCTCTCCAGGAATTCCTGGTGGCAGAAGATCGGATGAGGGGACCTCCCGGTTTCAAACATCTCGCCGAAACCGAGTGGTTGTTGGGTATCCATCAGTCGTAATCACCGTCCAATTATTCTAGCACCCGATCCAGGTTTAATGGTTCAAATGTCAGGGCTCAAGCGCCCCGGACGCCGGCGGGTGGAGGATAGTATCAATGGCAGGCGAGGACGGAAAAGGACGCCTGACGCCGTGTTTAACGAGTGCGGCGCGTCGATGCGGGGGGTCATTGGGCAGGTTGACAAGGGACAAGAGCGCGGGTTAGGATGGTTTTGTGGGGAATGTTTCGCTGCGTCACCCGTTTGCACTAAACACATAAACAGTTACAACGATCGCAGGTCCAAAGGACACTCAAGAGCGGCCTAACTTGGACTCTGCTAAAGCCCTGAAAACGATCGAGAGGCACGTATGGTTTTGATCCACGGGAGCAAATCCGGTAGCGACAATCCGAGTCAAGGCCGGGCTCGAGTTCTACGCCACCCATCATCCGGATTCTCAGGCAAACATTCTGAAGGGAAGCGGAGGCCGACAATGAGATCGAGAGGCGCAGTTTCCCTGAACCGGGCCGGACGCCCAACGATGATCCTGATGCTGTGCATATTGCTGATACCGGCGACCCAATTGGATGTCTACGCGCAAGCGCCCGCGGGCGCATACGTCGAACTGAACGCGGATCAACTGGATCAGCTCGTGGCCCCCATCGCGCTCTATCCGGACTCGCTGGTGGCTCAGATATTGACGGCTGCCACGTATCCGGACCAGGTTTCCGCAGCGGATACCTGGCTGAACCAGAACATGGGTCTGCCCCCGGATCAGCGCGCCGCCGCGGCGAACGGCATGCCGTGGGACCCGGCCGTCAAAGGTCTCACAGCATTTCGCTCTGTCCTCGATAATCTGGCGAGAAACGCGGCTTGGGCGTCCCAACTCGGTAACGCCTATTACAACCAGCCGGGCGACACTATGAACGCTGTCCAGGCCATGCGCTTGCAGGCGCAGCAGTCGAACCGGCTGGTCTCGACGCCGCAACAGCGCGTGGTTGTGGAGGGCGGCGTGATTCAGATTCTCCCGGTCAATCCGGCCATGGTTTACGTTCCCTACTACAATCCCTGGGCCGTCTGGGGGCCGATGTTTGTCGCCTATCCCGGCTACGTGCTGCTGCCGCCGCCGCCCGGCATCGTGCTGGGAGTAGGACTTGCTTTCGCTGCCGGAATCGCGATTGGCTTCTGGGGTCACTGGGGCTGGGGATTCGGTGCGTGGGCTCCGGGCTGGGGGGGCGGAACCATACTTTTCAATCACGGCGCCTACTTCTCGAGGAGCATGTCGGTGTACAACCATGGTTACTTCGGGGGCCACGACCGGGGTGTGTTTGAGCACGGTGGCCGCGGCGTTCCACGAGGCTTTCATGCCGCAGCTCATATGGGGGCGGCGCGGGCCGCCGCGTCACGCGCCGGCGCGTACCGCGGAGGAGCGTATGCGGGCCGGGGCGGGGGACCCGCCGGCCATGGAGGGCCCGCTGGCCACGGCAGCGCATTCGCTAATCGTGGTGGAGCGGGCGCCGGTCACGGCGGGCCGGCTGCTGGTCATGGAGAAGCGTACGCCGGACGCGGCAGGGCTACCCCCGGACATGCAGGAGGAGCCTACGCGGGTCGTGGCGGAGCAACCGCCGCCGGCCACGGCGGGGCTACTCCTGGCCATTCCGCAGCATACGGTGCGCGAGGAGGAGCAGCAACTGGTCACGGCACCACTGCCGGCCATGGAGGGGCAGCCATGGGCGGCCGTCCCGGAACCGCCGGCCGTGGCGGAGCGACCGCCGGTCATGGGGGAGTAGCGGCCGCGCGCGGAGGCGCGAGCAAGGGTGCCGCAGGCGGACACAGCGCCCCCGCTGCTCATCCGAGTGGCGGTGGTCACGCGTCCGGTGGTCGAAAAAAGTAGGGGTAGCGCAACGATGAAAAAGAACATAATTGTTATTGCCGGAGTTGTGGTCCTCGCTGTGGCGGTGGGAGTGCTGGCAGCGGTGCTGGTTTTCCATCGGCTGTCTAAAGGGCAGGCCGCGAACAGCACTTCCACCAACGCCCAAAACAGCGCGGCGGCGCCGTCCGGGGTGGACGCCGCGAGCGCTTCTAACCCAACCGCCGGCGCTCAGCCTTCGGGTGCTGCCGGAGCGGCTGGGACAGCGACTGGACAACCAGCGGACGCCACCGCAGGCGCGCAACCCGCCCCGGGGGGAGACGCTGCCGCCGGCACGCCACAACCACTGGATGTGCCCGTAGGAACCGCGCTCACTATCCGCCTGGGCGAAAAGCTTGGCTCCGAGATCAGCCAGTCCGGCCAGAACTTTTCGGCCACCTTGGACCAAGATGTTGTTGTGAACGGTCAGACCGTGATTCCCGCGGGCGCCAACGTTACGGGCGTAGTGGCGTTCGCCAGGCCGGTCGGGGCGCTGGAGGGAGAAGCCAATCTGCAACTTAAGCTTGCCTCCGTCAATGTCAACGGCGCGGATCTGACCGTGGTGACCGCGACGCGGAGTTTCGGCCCCAATATCAAAGGCAAAAGCAAAGTGGGCCGGTTTATCAAGGGCGTCACCAAGCGTGCCATGCACGAGGAGAGAGAAGTGCTGCTCGCGGCACAGTCCTCCTGTAGCTTCACCTTGCGGCGGCCGCTGCAAATCCAGTAGCGAGATCGTGGGTGGCGCATACGTCACGACGCGTTTTGTCGTGATGTATGCGCCCGTTTGAATCGACAGGGGGGACGCAGACATGCCAAACTACGGCACGTCTGCGCCACCTGCGGTGTGTTAAACTCGAAGCTGGGCTTCGCCCGCAACTCGTAGCCCCGAAGGGGCGGCCCAGCACAGCCCAGGTCAGCGGCCTGGGAAAGGGGGGGCGGTTCTTCCCGGTCGAGCCCTGAAGGGGCGACGTACGGAAGGCGCAGCTATCACGCCCCTTCAGAGCTTGAGGCCGGAAATGGAATACTCTCTTACCGCTTCCACTCCGCCCCACACATGATACAATTGGTTCGTAGAACGAGCGAAGAGCGAATGCATATGGCGCAAGAATATGTGGAAAAGCGGAACGGTGGTTACTACGTGATTGGCTCGCGAGTGTCGCTCGAATCGGTCATCTACCCGTTCCTGGACGGGGCCTCTCCGGAAACCATCGTGGATGAGTTCCCGAGCCTGTCGTTGGAACAGGTGTACGGAATTATCACCTTCTACCTCGCAAATCGAGCGAAGATCGAAGCATATTTGAGGGATATTGAAAAGTCGTGGGAAGATGCCCGCAAGGACCAACCCCCGATTCCCCCTGCACTCCGCGAAAGGTTGGAACGCGCGCGCCGCCAGCCTACCTGCGCATGAGAATCAAATTTCTCGTAACAATGTACCGTGCCTCCGAGGCAGAAGAATGGCTGAACCAAATTCGTTTTCTGCCGCTTTGAGCCCTACCAACGGTCGACGACATAGGTAGCGCTGTCGTCGCCAGCAGTGGGTCACTCGCGTCGGAAAGGGTACGTGACACCGTTTTCCCCCGGGGGCTTTAGCCGGGTGGAATTGAGTATAATCCTGAAGCTCGTTGAGGAGCATCGCGAACGACTAATGAGGAGCTGGTATGAGTTCTTTGGCCGTTGAAGTCCAGGAGCCACGAGGTAAATCGGTCAAGGTGAGCGACGAAGGGCTAACGGTCGATCTGGTAGACGGGCGGACGATCACGGTGCCTCTCGGTTGGTTCCCCCGCCTTTGAAGCTGTGAATTAATCCATGGACCGAGAAACCGGGTTCACGCAAAGCCGCAAAGTACGCAAAGGTCGCAAAGAAAACCAAGGACTTCTTCTTCGCGCTTCTTTGCGCCCTTGCGCCTTGGCGTGAGCTGTTTTGATTTTTTCACACCTTCTTTGGCATGGGACGCCGCAGGAGCGCAATCATTTCGAAATCTTCGCAGACGGCGCCTACATCCACTGGCCCGACCTGGACGAAGATCTGACTGTTGCGGGTCTCTTGGCGGGCCAGCGCTCGGGAGAGAGCTCGCAATCTGTAAAGAAATGGCTGGCGTCTCGTAAGACGAAAAGTAATCGCAGGTGATGACACCAGGCAGTTCTCAAGCATAGCCTTTCCCTGCCAAAGAGAAGATGTGTCGGGTAGCGTTTTAGTTAGATTTCTGGCTTCTTTTCCTGAAAACGGTACCTGACACCCTTACCTCCCCACCCTTACCCCACGCGGACCGCAAAAGCGGCGGTCCGCGCTACCTGCTTTTGGGCGCGGTCCACCCCGCTTGTGCTAGAATTCGCGGGGAGTAAATCAGGCCGCCGATTGCCGGTATCTTCTTGGTCGGGCCGGAGTCCATTATGGAAATTCCGGTCAACGGGGAACGACCATGAGCCGTGGACGAATCTTGGAAGTGGTTCTGACGACGCTCGGCGCAGTGTTGCTGCTCATTGCAGCGGTCGGCAAGCATCCCTACGGCTTTTACATGGTGCTCCGGCTTGTCATTACGGTTGGCGCAGTTTATTGGGCGTGGAGGGCATACAAAGCGCGCCTACGTGGGTGGGCATGGGCCTTTGTAGCTGCGGCGCTTCTCTTGAACCCATTCTTGCCGATTCGGATGCAACGCGCACAGTGGCAGTCAATCGACCTTTGGCTGGGCATTCTCTTAATCGGATGGTCTGGATACTGGCTTTTCCGCAAGAGAATTTGAAGTAAAGAGGCTTGCGGAAGAAAATGCGAAGGAGATTAACGAGGTGTATCAAGTACTTTCTGATTTGCAAAAGCGCCGCCGTGCATTTGCACCGGGTTTTGGCAAGACTCTGATCGGGTTGGCCGTAGGGGTAGGAATTTTGTTTCTGTCCGCCGTATTACTACTCGGCATGGGTTGGGCGTTGACAAAAGCTTTGCCCTGGCTTTCCTGGGCCCCTCGAATTGTTTTTGATATTTGCTTTTTTGTCCTGTTGCCGCTCTGCGTTTTTCGGAAAACTCGGCCCTGGGCGGGAACGGGCTTTTTCATTGCATCATGCGCGTTTGGCCTCCTGCTGTTTGCATTCTCCTGTATCGTTGCTCTCGAAATCTGGGGCTACACAGGCCTATTTATCGGTCTGTTTTTCGGCGGAGTAGGCGTCGTGCCAGTCGCTTTTCTTGCGGCGCTCCTTCACGGCGAATGGTTGCTCCTCCTAAATATGGTGCTCGGAGTTGTTTTTACATTCGGTACGCGCTTCCTTGGCATTTATCTGGCAAGCGGGAAACAACCACCCGAATCCGGCGTGAATGACGACACGCACCAGGGCGTACGAACGATGGTCGATGAGGACTACTCTCTTGATCGCCTGATTCAGCGGGCCAAGGTCGCCAGCCCCACCGGCGAGGTTTCTCCCGCCACCAGGAAGCGTCTGGAAACGCTCTCACTCGCATTGGAAGATGTAAACAAAAAACTTGAGGAGCACCAGGAAAAGCAGGCTTGGAAGGAGGCTCAATGTGCCGTCGATCTAATTAAGGAAGAGGTAGCAAGGGAGGAGCGCAAGGCAGGGCGGAGGCGCACACAAGCCGAATTGGATGCCGAATTCGATGGACTTGTTAAAGGTATCGACAAGCTTCTTGCCGACCAGCTTAAAAAAAACAACCAACTCGAATCCGGCGTGAATGACGATACGCACCAGGGCGTGCCCCAGGATTATAAGCAAGCGGCAGCGTGGTATCGCAAGGCGGCTGAACAGGGCGATGCTGAGGCGCAAGACAACCTAGGGTTTCTCTACCACAATGGCCGGGGTGTGCCTCAAGACTACACGCAAGCGGCAGCGTGGTATCGCAAGGCGGCTGAGCAGGGCTATGCTGAGGCGCAGTACAACCTCGGGTTTCTGTACAACAAGGGCCAGGGTGTGCCCCAAGACTACACGCAAGCGGCCTTTTGGTGGCGCAAGGCGGCTGTGCAGGGTCACGCTGCCGCACAGTCTGATCTTGGCTCGTTCTATGCGACTGGCCGAGGTGTCCCACAGGATTACACTCAGGCTGTATTCTGGCGTCGCAAGGCTGCCGAACAGGGCGATGCGATCGCGCAATCTGCAATGGGGTTAGCGTATGAATTTGGCCACGGCGTTTCCCAAGACCACACGCAAGCGGCGTTCTGGTTTCGCAAGGCGGCTGAGCAGGGTCACGCTGCAGCGCAACGCAACCTCGGCATGATGTACGCCGAAGGCCAAGGTGTCCCACAGGACTACACCCAAGCGGCCTTTTGGTATCGCAAGGCGGCTGAGCAGGGCAACGCCCAGGCGCAGTACAACCTTGGGGATTTGTACGACCTCGGCCAGGGTGTGCCCCAAGACTACACGCAAGCGGCCTTTTGGTGGCGCAAGGCCGCTGAGCAGGGTCACGCTTACGTGCAATTCTTCCTCGGGGATTTGTACCACCGCGGCCATGGCGTGCCCCAGGACGACACGCAAGCGGCCTTTTGGTGGCGCAAGGCCGCTGAGCAGGGCTTCGCCTTGGCGCAGTACCATCTCGGGCTTTCGTACGACAAGGGCTTGGGCGTGCCCCAGGACTACGCGCAAGCCGCAGCGTGGTATCGCAACGCGGCGGAGCAGGGCGTTGCCGGTGCGCAATGCAGGCTCGGGGCTTGGTACGGGATGGGCCGGGGCGTGCCCAAGGACTACGCAGAAGCCTATTTCTGGTCCGATGTAGCGGCTGCTGGCAAGCTGGACACCTCGATGGCGGAAGCCGCTACGAAGAATCGGGACTTAGCCCTCTCACACCTGACGCCAGCCGATCTATCCCGTGAACAGGAACGGGCGCGAAAGTGGTTTGAGACGCACCCGGCGAACCCACAATGATGGAAGCGTCTGTTCCACATACGGCGTTCGGCATCTAGCCCCTGGCACCCCTATCTCTCTGCCGAATGAGTTAGGCTACTTCCAACAGTGCTTGCACGTTGATCGACGTAGCCTGCCCCTGTGCCGGTCACTTCTTTTCCGCGTCTCCCCGTATCAACGGGGCAACATACATTAGCTTTTTGACATTCTCTTGTTCCGTGCGCCGATTACGCTCCTGAATGGCAGCCCGTACTCCCTTGTCGGTCAATTTCAGCTTGTTGAAGAAGACCCCGTCGGCGCTCTTTGATCGCTTGCCTAGAATAAGCCTGCGAACAAAATGGTCCTCTATTACGCTGTTGACGTGAGCAAATGCAGTGCGGTACTCCGGGGTAGCGGTTTGGAGGTCGGGATTCAGCCTCTGTGTCAACGTGTACGACGAGAAGGGAACGTCTGGGCATTTGTAGATTTCGATCAGAACGTCACCCTCAGTGCCGTCGAATACAGGCTCGGGTCGCGGCATCCAGCTCACCCCTTTCTAAATTTACTGGCGGCCGGTACACCAGCCGCCGGCTGCACGGAAGCGCCCACGCTTAGGGGTCTCCCTTCGGGAGATCGCAGACTTCACAAGACGAAGTCGGCGCCGTACCGATGCGTGACAATTTGCTGCGTCGAGTTGATGAGGAAGCCAGTGCCCTGCGGAATCCGTTGCACCACCGTGTCAATCCGAAAATGTCGGTTCTTCTCGATGAAGCCGCGAACCCAGGGCAGGTCGTCGCGATAGAAGACTATATCATCGGCCGATCTGACGATGAGACGGTTGATCTCGACGATCTCCGATCTCGGCGGCGTTCGGTAGCGACACGAGAATTTTTTGAATAAGAAATCCGGTGCAGTCCTTAATAGGCTTACATCGGGGATGATCCGGACCGCGAGGTCCGGCGCAAGCGGCACGATCCAGTCCGCGAAGCCATCTCCTTGTGCCGCAAGGGCAATCGGATAGTCGCTGGTGAAAAATGGGCTATCAGCCTCTTCATTGCCGAGAATTTCCCAGGTTGAATTGCCCCATAGCGACACCCTCGACGTGATGGAGTTGATGCCGAGCGCCTGTGGGTATTTCGGATCGACTTTGCAACCGACAATACCCTCCGCCTGAAGCTCGGAAAGGGATTTCGACCCGAGGGAGGGCGGTGCTTTTGGGATGACGCCCTGGCGGTCGAGGATGATGGTCTCGGCCTCTAGCGTTTTTACAAGAGGAACCTTCTGAATGCGTATCGCCGCCGGGGAACAACTACTCACATAAGCGGCGAATCCTGCGATGACACTGATACACTCGCGGTCTATGGCCCGTCGGCGCAGTTTGTCGAGTGAGGCGCCGTAGTTCGGCTCAACGCCACGCAGGAAGTCTTCGATGGCACGGTCATTGATAAGATAGGCGTTGGTGCTACCGTTCTCAATCCGGCACACGTCCCTCGGATGGCACTGGAACGACCTAAGGTCGGACTTCTTCGTCGCATAGAGCCGGGCACCTAGGATGGGCGAGAAAAACTGTTTGAGATGCACCTGGGAAACGTAGTGGTCGAGCGGCATGTGCGTCAGCTTACAACAATCGGTGGCGGAAGGAAAGCGGTCAAGTTTCGGCGTCTTTCGAGCCCATGTTCCCTTCCTCCCTTTGCGCTTCCCTCCCTGTGTAGAACTTCTGGTAAGGAGGTAAGGCGTGTCAGGAACCCTTTCTTCTGGAATCGAGCAAGCTGGGCTCGACGCTTCGCATCAATGCTGGCAGAAAAAGGGTGGGGCCTGCGGTGACCGAGTCGGATGATGGCGGGTTCGACAAGTTCATAGTAATGTTGCTTAGGGAAGGTGACCATGACGCAGATAACCGAAGCCGTCTTCACTCAGGGCGTTCTGAAGCCTGCGGTCGATCTGAACCTCCGCGAGCAGCAGCGAGTCCGGGTTATCGTTGAGCCAATCGACGACGGTTTCGGGGATCGGGAGACGGCGGTGGCACGACTGAAGGCCGGAATCGCGAGCATGAAGTTCTTCTCGAAGGGGCCGCTGCCCAGGCGAGAGGACATCCATGATCGCACTTGATAACCCTTTACTCAGAGGAGGTCCCTGGCCTCTCCACGCTGGGCGCACTCCAGGTCGTGAATCCGTTGAAATAAGTCGTGTTTTCGAAGGCGAATCACCAAAGGTGATAATAGGGGGTAGCGCGGGGCGGCTCTTCTCCAAGATGCTCCGGTCCGCGCCAGCCCTTCAAACTCTCCGTTGAGGCGCCCAAATACCCCGCTGCAGGGAAATTCCTTGGCAAACTACACCTAAACTTATAGGCTAGAATCGGGTGTGCGCCCGCCCGATCGGAGCGGGCGGTCAAATTGCGCCGCTCGCCCTGACCTGTCCCTTCGGGACATCGCGGACCGAGGGAGTCGAGCAGTTAAGGAGTCGAAGAGTTGAAGAGTCGAGCGGTAAGCACCGACACAAAGTCACAGTCAAAGTTCGGGGAACTTCCGTTGGCTTCTCAACTGCTCGACTTTTGGACTGCAGTATCGAGCGAACAAAGCGAGAATGTCTATGAAAACAAAGGATGAGGGCAAGACAGTCGAGAAGTTAAGGAGTCGAGGAGTCGAAAAGTCGAGCGGGAGAAGGCAAGAGACGACACAAAGTCCCAGTCACAGGTCGAGAAACGCTGGTTGGCTTCTCAACTCCTCAACTTCTGGACTCTTGGACTACAGAATTGAGGGAACAAAGCGAGAATGTCTATGAAAACAAAGGATGAGGCCAAGATAGTCGAGAAGTTAAGGAGTCGAGGAGTCGAAAAGTCGAGCGGGAGAAGGCAAGAGACGACACAAAGTCCCAGTCACAGGTCGAGAAACGCTGGTTGGCTTCTCAACTCCTCAACTTCTGGACTCTTGGACTACAGAATTGAGGGAACAAAGCGAGAATGTCTATGAAAACAAAGGACGAGGCCGAGAAAGTCGAGAAGTCAAGGAGTCGAGGAGTCGAAGAGTTGAGCGGGAGAAGGCAAGAGCTGACACAAAGTCCCAGTCACAGGTCGAGAAACGACCCTTGGCTTCTCAACTCCTCAACTTCTCGACTCCTGGACTACAGAATGGAGGGAACAAAGCGAGAATGTCTATGAAAACAAAGGACGAGGCCGAGAAAGACGAGAAGTCAAGGAGTCGAGGAGTCGAAGAGTTGAACGGTATGAGACAAGAAACGACACAAAGTCCAAGTCGCAGATCGGGAAACGGCTCTTGGCTTCTCAACTCCTCGACTTCTCGACTCCTAAACTTTTCAGGTGTGCGCTGTTTGTTTGACAGCACTTGCCGATGTTCATGTCATAGTGTACGCTTTAGTCAATGAGCGAAGGGCGTGTGGAAAAAAAGGGGTTGGCCCTGCTGAGGGGGTTGCTGCAACACTACCCGTTCGTCCTGAAGAATTTCAATCACTATTTCCAGAACCTTTACCGGCGTGAGGTTCGGCGGACGAACGTGGTGGCGCCCTACGCGGCGATTCTTTACGTCACGCACAAATGCAACCTGGCCTGCACCTACTGCACGCAGAAGGAGCCGGACGTCTTCAGCCAGGAACTGCCCACGGCGGAGACCATCAAGCTGCTTCGGATCGCCCGCAAGGAAACCGATTCGATCCTTTTCACGGGCGGAGAGCCGACGCTGCGCAACGACATCGAGGAACTGGCGCGCGCCGCGCGGCACGACTTGAAATTCCGCTCCGTGCTGCTCATTACCAACGGCACGCTGCTGCACAAGCGCCAGGGATTGTTCGACTCCCTGCACAGCCTGGTCGTCAGCCTTGACTCCCTCGAAGCGGACTCGAGCAAGCCCATGTCCAAGCCGGCAGTCCTCGCCAGGGTGCTGGAGAATCTGCAACTGGCCAAGGCGCGCTTTCCGAAGGCCTCGGACATCACTATCAGCACAGTCATCGAAGAATGGAACATCTCTGACATCGAGCGCATCATGGACTTTTGCGGAGAGCAGGGGTTCGTCTTCGCCACGCAGACGGCGTTGAACGAGAAACTGCCCAACCTGCGTTTGCGGCAGAACCCGCGCTACCAGGCCCTGGTGGATAAGATTGTGCAGCGGCGGCGAGAACGAGCTCAGCCCATCAACGGCACGCCCAAGCTGATTCGCACCCTGCTCGAGTTCGGCGATTTCCAGTGCTTTCCGACCATGTTTCCGCGCATCTACCCCAACGGCGATGTCTTCTACCCCTGCGAGCCGCTTAAGAAAATCGGCGGCAACCTGCTGCGCGAAGGGTCATTCAAAAAGGTGTTCGCACGGGGCCGAAAACTCTACGGCGACATCCCTGATTGTCACGGCATCTGCCACCTGTTCGGAAACGTGCTTTCTTCCTACTACGCGAAGGATTTCTGGGGACTGGCGGGGGACACGATACGGTAGGGAACAGGGAATAGGGAACAGGGAATAGGGAGTGGCATAGAGTTGTAATGGGTGAAGGCTAAAGGCTAAAGGCTAAAGGCTAAAGGCTAAAGGCTTGGCCTTCATCCTTAACCCTTCAACCTTCAAACTTAAGCAGCGCTTCGCCACTCCGACCTATTCCCTGTTCCCTATTCCCTGTTCCCTCAGTATTGGCAGGTCCTTGCGCATCAGGTTGCGCACCGTGTTTTCGGCAACTCGTGCCAGGTGCTCGGCAAAGACGCCGTCGTAGCGAAAGCGGGCGGTGCGCATCTCGTTTGCTTCCCAGCTAATCTCCAGGTCCCAGGTCTGCGCCCCGGCTTCGGGCTCGCCCGGGGCAGCAACCGGGCGCGCCTCGAGTTGGCGCACCCGGACCACGGGAATCTCCTCGAGAGTATGCTCGCGCTCGTCGACCACAAAGAGCCGATCGGGGTTCACGAAGATGCTGACGAGTCGAGAAGGGCGATCCGCTCCGTGCGGGATGAACGCCCCGCCATTCAGGACCACGAGGGCATCGAGTTCGCGGGCCTGCGCGTCAACGGATTTCGCTTGCGGCTTGGCGCGAACCACCAGGCCGAAAGCCATCAGCACGATGCCAACAACCAAATCGACGAGTCCGCCATGGGCGTGCTTATACCGCCAGCCCAGCGCGCACCCCAGCCCGGCCACCACCAGCCGCACTGCCGACCATTCCCAGATCTTTCGGCGCAACGCCCTGATTTTGGGGATTATAAGGATGGCGGTGAAGAGCACGGAGAGCGCTGCTCTTTTAAGCGCCAGCCGGAGCCGCACGCCGGTGGGAATGACGGCCTGAGAATCTTGTTCATCAGCCATGAGTGTTCTCGCCAAACGAGCCTGTGTGAGAATTCAGATTTTTATGTCATTCCCAGGAGCCGCAGGCGACGAGGAATCTTGCAGTGTCTTGAAAACATTCAGGGCGAGATTCCTCGCTTCGCTCGGAATGACAGCGTGGAGGCGTTGCCACCCGGACTCAAGCGCCGCCCCTACAATGGGTTCTTGTTCAAGTACTCGACCACTTGCTGCGGGCTTGTCACTAGAGTCACGATTTCCATCGCCGGCGATGTCCAATGTGGGCAGTTGGAGTTGAGCTGCCCTTCTTGTTCAAGGCAAGCAATCACCGGCTGCCAGTAAGGTGACATTACCAACAGAGGTTTAATCCCACCCACGGTCTTTGAGAGGCTGGCCTTGTTCATCATCTCCCAGGCCAGCGCCAGTTCCGCCAACGTGCCGGTCCCGCCGGGGAGGACAACATAAGCAGCGCCGCGCTCGATCAGCGTCATGATGCGCTCGGAAAACGACTTGGTGCGCACCTCTTCGATGATCCAGGGATTCGCCTTGCTGGTCCAAATCTCGCAGGTGACGCCGATGGTGTGCCCGCCCGCCTCGCGAGCCCCTCGCGCCGAGGCTTCCATTAACCCCTTATACCCGCCATTGCAGACGGCAAACCCGGCTTCCGCCAATAGCTTCCCGAGCAGGCGAGCTTCTGCGTAAGCCGGGCTCGCTTCGCCAGGCAGAGAACTTCCGAACACGGTTACGATATTCACATTGGCTAATCTGCGGCTCAGGCTGAAGCTCTGTCAAGAACAAAGTGACCTGGAAGAACCGGCTTCTAAATAGGCCATCAAATACGGTAAGATATTGCGAGAAGCGCGAAAAGGAGCTTGGATGTCGTACGATTTGGCCAGCGAGAAGCAGCAGGCGCACGAACTGATCGAGCGTTTGCCGCCCGTTCAACTTGCGGCGATTGCTGGCCTCCTCAAGGCAATGGTGGATCCCGCATCCCTCGCCATAGACAACGCTCCCGTTGACGATGAACCGGAGACAGAGGAAGAGCGTCGCGCGGTGGCTGAAGCTAAGCAGTGGCTGCAGCTTCACCCGGGGATTCCATTCGAGGAAGTGCTGGCTGACTTCGACCTCAAGGTGAGCGACCTCGAGGATTCCAAAGAGCGCAAGTGAAGAATATCGTCTTCTCTCAACAGGCGCGAGCCGACGTTCGCCGCCTTGACCCCCAAATAGCCACGCGCATTTTTGCCGCTTTGCACCGGTTTGCGCAGACGGGTGTGGGAGATATCAAACGTCTACAGGGAGAGTCTAAGGCGCTTCGCCTCCGAGTGGGTCAATATCGTGTCCGCCTCACGGAGGAGGTGGACAGTTACCAGATCCTCCGAGTTCTGCACCGCAAGGATGCCTACCGCTGACAAGGCCGCCAGGTTCGAAGCTATTTTATCCGGCGTGAAAACCAATCATATAGTGTCGCAGTGATTTGGTCGAGGGTGGCTTCGGCGGGCGCTTCCTCGAGGGGGTGGCTATTTCCGATAATGGAGAAGGCCAGCCGCTTGCCAGAGGGCAAATCCATATAGCCGGACAGGGCGTTCACTCCCTCGAGAGTCCCGGTTTTAGCGTGGATGCGCCCCTTGAGGCGTTTCGCTTTGAAGCGATCCGCCAAGGTCCCGTCCACGCCTGCCACGGGCAGACTGTCCAGGAACACGTCGAAAGACGGTGCGCTGGTCATGTGGACGAGCAGCGTGACGACGGTTTCGGGCGTCACCAGATCATCTCGCGAGAGGCCCGAGCCGTCGGCGAAGACCGTCTCGCCCGGTTTGGCGCCGACTTGCTGCACGAATTCATTCAGGGCATCGAGGCCGTCGTCGAGGCCAGCACCGTGCTTCACCTCGCGTCCGAGCGTGCGCAAAAGCATCTCGGCGTAAAGATTCCGGCTCTCCTTGTTGGTCAGCTTCACGATCTCCCGCAGCGGTTGGGAGTCATGCTCGGCCAAGAGCAGGCGCGGCGAAGCTTGGGTAGGAGCGTGGAGGGCTAAAGCCGCCTCAAAGCGCGTGACCTGCCGAACTTGGACGCCGCCTTTAACCACCGTGCCGGCATCTTCGAGAGTCTTGCGGAAGAGTTCGCCCACCAACTGCCCCGAATGAGCGATTGCCACGTGCTCATCAGCCTCGCCCGAGCCCAGCGGGATTTGGCCCCAAACGTCGAGGCGCGTGGAATCGAGCAGGCGTTCGACCTGCAGGTGACTCTCGCTTCCGGACGCGGTAGTTGCGACAGCGTTATTGATTTGATAATAGTCCGGCAGGGGGTCGAGCGAAACCTGGGCAGGGTCACCGGCTTTCAAGCCTGGCTTTATTCGGAGCAGCAGCGCATTGGAATTGAATGCCAGAGCCGACACCGTCGCCCCGTAGCCCCACTCGAGATCCTCGGCCGTCCAGCCGTGGATATAGGGCTCGAAATCAAAATAACTTTCGTCGGCCACCAAAGGGCCGGTGACTTCGATCACGCCGTGCGCCCTTACCTGCGCCGCCATATCCTCGAGAGCCGTGCAGGTACGATTTGCAGTTTGGGCCGGTTTGGCAGGCGGCGCCAAAACGTCGGCGCAAAATGTAGGATCTCCTCTTCCGACCAGGTAAAGGCTCGGCACGATTCCTGCGGCGGGCGGTCCGGAGTCGCTTTCCGCCGTAGTGCGGAAGACGAAACTCGGTCCAAGCTTCTCGAGCGCCGCCGCCGTGGTAAACAACTTCATGTTCGAGGCAGGGTGGAAAAGGTGCTCGGCGTCGCGGGCGAAAAGAATTCTGCCCGCTGGCAACTCTGCGACCTCGATGCCCCAATAGCCGCGCGAAGCAGCGCTGGAGCGAAGGATCTGATCGACCTGGGCATTAAGCGACGGAGCGGGGTGGTGCTTCGCCGGCCCAGCCGCCGCAACACTGGGCATGGCCGCGCAGATCAGCACAAGCACCAAGCAGGAGAGAGCACGTTTGAAAGCAAAGTCGAAGGATGAAAGTCGAAAGTCAAAAGCCAGGCACGCGCGCGACAAGTCCATGTATGCCATCTTACAGAGTCAATACTCGAGAGTCGAGAGTTCAAGAATCTAGGACTCAAGCAACTAAGCCCCGAAGGGGCGAGCTAGCAAAGCCCAGGCCAATGGCCTGGGTCCGGGAACCTGTCCATTTCTCAGCGCCAAGGCCTGGAGGGACGAAATATCATTCGGTCATCTCGTGTTCGGCCTGCCCCCTGGAGTTGTTCCGCCCTGTCAGGGCTTTCCCAAGCAAAAAGGTGCCCCTCGCGGACCCAGGCCGTTGGCCTGGGCTTTGCTAGCTCGCCCCTTCGGGGCTCCCGCAGGTTGGGTAGATACTTGATTTGAAAGTAGCGCATCAGACCTTCAGTTCGGCAAATGCTGGGCTGAAGGCCAGCGCTACGAGTCAATTTAGCATACCACGCGGGTTTCGGTAGTTTGCCAGCCCGGGCGATTTTCAGTACGATGGCACATCTGAGACCAAAGCGAGGTTTGAACACATGCGGCAGCTTGTCAAACGCCTGATCATTTCCATACTGATTCTCCTTCTGCTTATCATCGCGGGCGGGGGAGGATGGTTGTACTGGCGTGCCCGGGCGTGCCTTCCCCAACTCGACGGAACGGTTCAAGTGGCCGGGCTTTCAGCGCCGGTCGAAGTGTTGCGCGACGCGCGGGGCGTTCCTCACCTTCGCGCTTCGGCGCTCGAGGACCTGTTCTTCGCCCAAGGTTACGTGACGGCGCAAGACCGCCTGTGGCAGATGGACCTGAGCAGGCGGCTGGCAGAAGGAGAACTCTCCGAGGTTTTTGGCGAGAGGACGCAGCGGATGGACATTGAGAACCGCACTTTAGGTTTCCGCCAAGTCTCGGAGCGCGCCTTGGCAGAACTCAGCCCTGAGGCTCGGGCTCCACTGGCGGCTTACGCTAACGGCGTTAACGCATTCATCGCCAGTCACCAGGGCCGCCTGCCCATTGAGTTCCTCCTGCTTCATTACCAGCCTCGGCCGTGGAGAGAGGTCGATTCCCTGGGCGTGGCGCTGAATATGGCTAAAACCCTGAGTACAACTTGGGGAATGGACTTGGTGCGCGAACGCATCCGGGCGAAGCTCGGGCCGGAGCTTTCGGCCGATCTCTTCCCTGACCACTCGCCGCTGGATGAACCGGTGGCGGAACTGCCCCCAGGGAGCAAGCTGCCGCGCCAATGGAAAGACGTGTACCCGCCGCCGACCTGTCTTGATTCCAACGCACTGCACAAGCCGGTGGCAAGCCAGAACCAACCACCCCTGCTTAGCCAAGGAGGGGAGCTCGCTGAAGTTGACCCTACGCTTGCGGCGCTGCTTGCCGAGGGCAACGAGAACACAACCGCGCTAGGGAGCAACAACTGGGTTGTCAGCGGCGCGCACACCGAGTCAGGCAAGCCGCTGCTCGCCAATGATCCGCACCTCGGCCACAGCGTTCCCAGCGTTTGGTACATGATTCACTTGAAGGGCCCGGGGCTCGACGCGAGCGGAGTCAGTTTGCCGGGTATGCCGGCGGTCATCATCGGCCACAACGAGCGAATTGCCTGGGGCATGACCAACACCGGTCCGGATGTACAAGACTTGTACGCGGAGACTTTCAATACCGCCGCACCCAATAAATACCTCCACAACGGCGCCTGGGTGGATGCGGAGGTGCGAGACGAGATTATCAAGGTCCGCGGGAAGACGGATTACCGGCTCACTGTCAAGGTAACGCGCCACGGCCCGATTGTTTCAGAAAATTGCGGCCGTGAACTCGCGTTGCGATGGACGGCGCTTGAGCCCCACGCACTTTCGTCGCTATTCAACGGCGCGTCCAGGATGGGCATGGCGCAGAATTGGGAACAATTTACTACCGCCTTGCGCGACTATACGGGCCCCATGCAGAACTTTGTATACGCTGACGTGGACGGCAACATCGGTTATTACGCCGCGGCATGGGTGCCGGTGCGAAAACAAGGAACCGGCGCCGTGCCGGCGCCCGGCAGCACCGACGATTACGACTGGACGGGTTACATTCCGTTTGAGGCTCTGCCGCATTCCTATAACCCCTCGAGCGGCCTCATCGCCACGGCCAATGGCCGCGTGGTGCCCGACGGCTACCCCTATTTCATCACCAGCGAGTGGGATCCCCCCTATCGCACGGCGCGCATCTTCCAATTGCTCCGCGCCGGCAAGGCGTTCACCGTGGGCGATATGCTGCGGATCCAGACTGACATTCTCAGCTTGCAGGACAAGTGGCTGGCCGGACAACTTCTGAACGCGTCCGCACACGTTCAACCACGGGACGCTGACGCGCAGTACGCCCTCAGCGTGCTTCGCGGTTGGGACGGCGAGGCCAGGATGGATTCTGCCGCCACTCTGGTTTGCGAAGTGACCCGCGCCGCCCTGCGCGAGCGAATCCTCAAACCCAAGCTCGGAGACGGCCTCGCCAGCTATCGCTGGGGAATGAGCTCCACGTTCTTTGAGAATGTGTTAACGAATCATTGGACGCGTTGGCTCCCGCCCGGCGACGCGTCGTTTGACGACACGCTGATGAAGAGCCTCGAGGAAGCCGTCAAACGAATTCCTAAAATGGTGCGAAGTCGGAATCACGAAGCCTGGAAGTGGGGCGACACCATTCGCCTGACTTTTTACCATCCGCTGGGCCAAGGCATCCCCCTTTTGGGACGACTGCTCAACGTCGGTCCGTTTCGCCAAGCCGGAACCAGTACGACAGTCAAAGCCACAACAGCCAACCATGGTCCCTCCATGCGCATGATCGTCGATCTTGCGGACCTTGAACGTTCGGTTCAAAACCTGACGCTTGGTGAATCGGGCCAAGTGTTCAGCCCTTACTATAAGGACCAGTTCGAGGCTTGGTATACCGGCCGAAGTTTTCCCATGCCTCTCAGCGATGCGGCGGTTGAGCAGGCCAGTGTTCACAAACTGGTTTTGGAGCCGGGACAGCGGTAGGGCTGACCTTCAGGTCAGTACGGTTGATGCCGACCCAAAGGGCGGCGCTAAAGGCTGCGGCGCATTTTCTGATTGCTTTCAGACCCATTCGATGATATCAAATCGCGACCACTCCTGACGCATCGGAGGCGAAAAGGGTCCCGAACCAGGAGATTTAGCCCAGGAGAAAAACCATGCCTTTTGCTCCCCAGTCCGGTCTGGCGAGAACTTGCGTAAGGGTTGCCATTCTCTTTTTGTTTGCCCTTGCCCTGCTGCTTCCGCCTTCGACGGCGTTCGGCCAGCAGACGTATGTTTCCCGATTTAATACCTACATTGGCTACACGTTTCTCGATAGCCCCCATGTGGGCCTTTTTGAAAATGGCCTGCATTTTCAAACCGGAGTGAACCCTAAGACATGGCTCGCTCTGGGCTTCGACTACAGTTTTTCTGAGGGAAACCTAACACTCACTCCCAACCTTCTGACCACTGCGTTGCAGCAAGAACTGGCTTTAGAATTGGGAATCATTGCTTCCGGATATCCCCTGTCGTCATTGTCGATACCGAGCCATTCGGCCACCCAGACCTTTGCCGGCGGGCCTCAGTATGAGTATCGCCACTTTTCCAAAGTGACGTTATTTGTTCGCCCATCCTTCGGCGCAATCTACGAGCGTGCCACGCCGCACCCGGTCGGCGAGATACCAATCCTCGTGGTCGGGCAACTGGCGCCATTGGGATACAAGACGGACTGGACTGCTTTCTACGGGTTCGGGGGCGGCGTGGATTGGAATTTCTCCCAGCACGTGGCTCTGCGCGTGCAAGCCGATCTTGTGTACGATCACTTGTTTAGCGATCTGCTGAAAGATGGCCGGCTGACCACCCGATTCTCCATTGGACCCTCCTTCAATTTTGGAAGTAATATCAGGAAAGCCGGGACTTTATAGCCGACTCTTTCCGAACCGGCGGGTAACGGTCGCTGCTTCTCGAATGGTGCGGCCATGCGAATGGGTAGCCCTCTGAATCGGTGATGAAATCAAACCACAGAGAGACTTGTCATCCTGAGCGAAGCGAAGGATCCCTGCATTTGTCTTCCGAGTTCGACGGACTACGAACAACTACAGGTGCGTGTGGTGCGGGCGTCCCGCCCGCTGTCGCGCGGGCATTCCTTCGCGGTGCTCAGCACAGGCTCTACCCGGTCGTGGGAACGGGACGCTCCCGCGACAGCGGGCGGGACGCCCGCACCACAACGCCGGGCCGACGCCTTCCCCTTCCATTTCTAAGGGCTTCAGTTCCGATCCTACTCATCGCCTTCCTGCTGGTCGGTTTGGCAGGGCCGATGCTAGCGGCTGAAGAACCGGCAGCCTCGCCGCTCCAACTTGCGTATCACCTTGTCCTGACGCATCCCAACTTGCACCTTGTCAGCGTCGAGATCTCCGCCGGTAAGGTGTCCGGCGAGTTCATCGACTTCGTCATGCCGGCTTGGGCGCCCGGCCGTTACGCCATTTACGACTTTGCGAAGAACGTGCAGGAATTTGAGGCGGAAGGCGCGTCGGGGCAGCCGCTGCCATGGAGCAGTCTCGACAAGCAGACCTGGCGAGTCAACGTCCGGCAAGCCGGGGGCAGCGCAAAGGTGCGCTATCGCGTATTCGCCAACGACCTCAGTGGCTCCTTTTCCCAGTTTGACAGCACTCACGCCAATTTGAATGGCCCCTCGATCTTCATGTACGTCGCAGGACACAAGCCTGACCCGCTCACGCTGAGTGTGGAGGCTCCGAAAGACTGGCAGTTCATCAGCGGCTTTTCTGACGATACAAGTGTGCGGACATTCCGTGCGCCGAATTACGACCGCTTGGTTGACACTCCCGTCGAGGCCGGCGCCGAAACCAAGCTGGCCCAATTCCAAGAACGCGGGAAGACTTTTCGCGTCGCGGTGCACTCGTACGGCGAGGAGGACGTTGATCTGTCGAAGCTGCGCGAGGGCCTTCAAAAGATTGTGCGCGCGGAAATGGCCCTGATGCCCGCCCCTGATTTTGATTACTATACCTTCATTTTTCACTTCGCCCCCGGTATTTCGATGGGCGACGGCATGGAACATCTGAACTCCACCCAGATCGTCATCCGGGACAACCTCAGCAGCGGCCTTAGCGAGGCGCTGGAAACGGCCGCGCACGAGTTCTTCCATGTTTGGAATGTCAAGCGGTTGAGGCCTGCGGCGCTGGGGCCCTTTGATTACACGCGCGAAGTCTACACGCCCTCCTTATGGCTTGCCGAGGGAGTGACCAGCTATGTCAGTTATCTCAGCCTGTTACGGGCCGGCCTGTGGACGCGGGATCAATTCCTGGCGCGGCTCTCGGAGGAAGTCCGTGAGTTGGAAGGAGAACCTGGACGCGCACTGATGTCCGCGGAAAGTTCCAGCTTTCACGCCTGGTTCTACGACCGCGCGCCGCAAATGCAGGAGACTGATTTCGCCAACTCCACGATCTCCTATTACAACAAAGGTGCGCTTCTCGGCATGTTGCTCGACCTGGAGATTCAGTCCCGGACACAAGGCGCAAAATCGCTTCTGGACGTGCTGTCGCTCCTCTACCATAAGTTCTACGAGGCGCCGCAAGCCACTTACTATGGCCCCGGCCGCGGTTATGAGGAGCAAGACATACTCAAAGCAGTCAATGAAGTTGCGGGAAGCGACTTCACCCCCTTCTTCGATAACTACGTTCGCGGGACGGCGCCGCTACCGTACAACAACGATCTGGGCGGCGCCGGGCTGGCGCTGCGAGTCAGTGTTCCCGCAGGTTCCCCGCCCAGTATCGGAATAACAGCCCTGTCCGATAACCTCGGCGCCAGGATCTTCGCAGTTCGGCCGGGTGGAGCGGCCGACCGTGCCGGCTTGGGCCGCGACGACCTGCTGGTTGCCGTTGATAACCAGTCGCTGTCGACTGAGGACCTGGACACACGGCTGCGAGCTTATCTGCCCGGGGCGAGCGTCCCGTTCACGGTCCAGCGGCAAGGGCGGAGGGAGATCATCAATGTGACCCTCGACCCGCCCGTGCCGAGTTCGTATGCGATTCAGGAACTGTCCGGCTCCACTCCGCGGCAAGTTGCGATCCGTAATCACTGGCTTTGGGGGAAGAATTAGAAAGCGAAGCTGGAAAATAGAAACTGGAAAATAGAAACTGGAAAATAGAATTGGAACTTAGAAAGCCTCAGCCTGTCATTCTGAGCGAAGCGAAGAATCGCCGCAGTTACGGCATTCGTCACCCGCAACGATTCTCAGAGGAGTACGTCGGTTGGGAACAAACTGCAGTGATCCTTCGTTTCGCTCAGAATGACACCGCACCCCATAAAGGATGCCGCAAGTTCGCGAGTTTCCATTTTCCATTTTCCAGTTTCCGATTTCTGCTCGTCTGCCTTCTGCTTTCCGCCTTCTGCCTTCCAGTCTCCGCGCGCGCCGCCGATGCCGCCAATGCCGAAGCGTTGATCGAAGCCGGGCACTGGAAGCGGGCGCGGGCAATAGTGGAGCCGCGCGTGGCTGCCAACCCGCGGGACGCGCAGGCGGTCTGGCTCCTCTCCCGAATCAAGCTGGCTTTTGGGGATTTGGACGGCGCACTCATCCCTGCACAGCAGGCGGTGGCGCTCGAAGACAGGAACTCCGACTACCACTTGCAACTGGCGGAGGTGTATGGGGAAATGGCGGCCCGAGCCAGCATGTTTGCTGCGGCAGGCCTTGCCCGCAAATTCAAGGGTGAGTTGGATGCTTCCCTCGCCCGCAATCCCAAGAATCTGGATGCGCTTGACGCTTTGATGCAGTACAGCTATCAGGCGCCTGGCCTGATGGGTGGGGACAAGGGCAAGGCTCGCTCCATTGCCGGCCAACTCGTGCAGCTCAGCCCTGTGCACGGATACTTAGCGGAGGCAGAACTGGCCCGGGAAGCAAAGGACGAAGCCAAGGTTGAGGAGTCTCTTCGCCAAGCCGTTCAGGCCGATCCGACAAACTACGAAGCGCAGACGGCGCTCGCAGGTTTTTACACCCGCCTCCCTCGAAGGAACACGGACGAAGCGGAAAGGCACGCCCGCGAAGCGCTTCGGCTCGATCCCGGCCGTGCAAAGGCGTACTCTATCCTGGCTACGGTTCTGGCTCTCGAGCGCCGATGGAATGAGCTGGAAGCTGTTCTGTCCGCTTCTGAAAAAGCCGTCCCCGACGATCTTGCCCCTTACTTCCGTTCCACGAGCGCTTTGCTGGAAGCTGGCGTCGAACTCCAACGAGGCGAGGCATACGTGCGGAAATACCTGGGGCAGGAACCGGAAGGCGAGGAGCCGGATGCAGCTCATGCCCACCGGCTGTTGGGGTTGGTACTGGAGAAGCAGGGCCGAAATCAGCAGGCGATTTCCGAGCTCGAGACCGCCGTGCAAATGAATCCCCGCTTCAAAGAGGCAAAAGAAGATCTAAAGAGAGTGAAGGCCGGCTCGCGATGAGGTTGACGAGCTACCCGGTCTTTGCACGGCGTCGCAAATAGAAGATCAGTGTCACTAAGGCCAGAACCGCGACCAGGCCCAGCGTCACGTGGTGGATGTCCTTGACCACATGCGCCAGATTGTCCCAGTTGTCTCCGAGCAGAAAACCGACAAGACCGATGGCCGTGGCCCAAACCACCGCTCCCGTGAAGTTGAAGAGTAAGAAACGAGCGTAAGGCATCTTGAAAAGCCCGGCCAGCGGCCCCGCGAATACCCTCAGCCCGGTGATGAAGCGGCCCGTGAATACTGCCCAGTGTCCGTGTTTGAGAAAAAGCGATTTGGAATTCTCAAACCGGCGCGCCACGAATTTGAAGCGCAGAACGTAGCGATCGAAAAAGGGGTTGCCTCCATAGCGGCCGAGCGCGTAGCCAAGGCTGTCGCCGATTGTCGCTCCGGCAATGGCGATCCCGATCGCCCATTCCAGTCGAAGCTCACCCTGGTAAGCAAGGAATCCCGCGAACAGCAGAACAGTTTCACCGGGCAGAGGCAGACCGCCGTTTTCGAGCATCACGCCGAAAAACACCACCCAGTAGCCGTACTGGGCGAAGAAATCCGTCAAGGTCTGGAAGAGTGATTCAATCACGGGCCATAGAATTATGCACCAATGCGGCTTGTTTGGCGAATGGCGCTATGGCAGGCTGGGGAACAAGGTCAACTGTCATGCTGAGCGGAGCGAAGCATCCGCAGTGTCACCTCGAAAACAAGCAAATGCCGATCCATCGCTCCGCTCAGGATGACAGCCCGTTTAGAAGCTTCACGCGCGGCAGGGAGTGCAACTGCTACCTCCTCGTGAACCGACGTGTTAAACTAACTAAAGCATGCGGGAACCTTTCCTGGAGAAAATTGAAAGCAAGGTTTTGGTCTGCGACGGGGCGATGGGGACAATGCTTTACGCGAAAGGCATCTCTCCAACCCGTTGCTTCGATGAGTTGAACCTTAGCTCGCCGCAACTCGTCAAGGAGGTCCATCTCGCCTACGCCAAGGTCGGCGCGGAAGTTCTTGAGACCAACACTTTTGGGGCCACACGGCGGCGCCTGGAAAAGTACAATCTAGGTGAGAAGGTCCGTGAAATCAACCTGGCGGGGGCGCGGTTGGCTCGCGAGGTGGCGGGGGATGCGCTCTATGTTGCAGGTTCCGTGGGACCGTTGGGGGTACGCTTAGAGCCGTTGGGGCCGACTTCACTCGAGGAGGCCAGGGCGGCGTATGGAGAGCAGATCGCAACTCTGGCCGAGGGCGGCGTGGACCTGATCATGGTGGAAACCGTGAGTGATCCGAACGAGGCACACCAAGCCTTGCTGGCCGCGCGCGACGTGTGCTCCCTGCCGGTGGTCGTGCAGATGACGGTGCAGGAAGACGGCAGCACGTCCACTGGGGCGCTGCCCGAGGACTTCGCCCGCAAATTGGACGAATGGGGCGCCAACGTCATCGGGCTCAATTGCAGCGTGGGTCCGGCAGCCACCCTGGAAGCTTTGGAGATCATGGCGGCGGTAACCAGCCGCAAGCTCTCCGCGCAGCCCAACGCGGGCATGCCCCGCACCGTGCAGGGCCGCAACCTTTACCTCAGCCCGCCGGAGTACCTGGCCAGCTACGCCCGGCGTTTCATTCAATGCGGAGCGCGGCTGGTCGGTGGTTGCTGCGGGACGACGCCGGAGCACATCAAAGCAATAAAAGCGGCGGTCCGATCGCTGAGCCCGCGGCGCTCGCGCATCGCGGTGGAAGTCCTGGAGCGGCCGGGGCGGACTTTGGAGCCGGTTCCGGTCGAGAAGCGTTCGCGACTGTCTGAAAAGCTGGCGCGGGGCGAGTTTCCGGTTCTGGTGGAAGTACTTCCGCCCAAGGGCTGCGACGCCACCAAGGAAGTGGAAGGCGCGCACTTCCTGCTGGCCAAGGGAGTGGATGCGATTAATATTCCCGACGGCATGGGCGTGATGGGCCGCATGAGCCCCCTCGTCCTCGCCGCTCTCCTCCAGCAGCAAGTGGGCATCGAAGTTCTCCTCCACTACAGCGCCCTCGACCGGAGTGTAATGAGCATTCAGGCTGATGCCTTGGGAGCGCATGCCTTGGGCCTGCGGAACATTCTTGCCATCACCCGGGATAGCGCGCAGTTCTCGACGCTCCTTGAAACGGCCATCTCCGAAGTGGATTCCATCGGCCTGGTCAACATCTTTTACAACCTGAACCAGGGCCTGGACGCCGGGGGAAATCCCCTGGGCCAGCAAACCAGTTTCCTGATCGGCGTGGCGCTGAACCCCCATGCCGTGAACCCTGACGAGGAGCTTCGGCGCTTTCAACTCAAACTGCAAGGGGGCGCCAACTTTGCGGTCACCCAGCCGGTTTTCGACGTGGAGCAACTGGCGGCGTTCATGGAGCGAATTCGGCCTGGCGCGGGCTCCATTCCTGTCGTGGCCGGCATCTGCCCGCTCACGAGTTATCGCAACGCCGAATTCATGAATAACGAAGTGCCTGGAATCTCTGTCCCGCCCGCCGTCATGGATCGGATGAGAAAGGCGGACACAGGCGAGACGGCTCGTGCGGAAGGTGTTAAGATCGCCCAGGAAACCCTGCTTTCAATTCGAAGCCTGGTGCAGGGGGTGCAGATTGCCGCGCCCTTCGGCCGCTACGCCATGGCGGTGGAGGTGGCGGAGGCCCTGGGGGGAACCCACTAGAGCTGTTAGCAGTCAGCTCTCAGTTGTCAGCGAGCGCACAACGTGACGCTTGCCTTGTCATTCTGAGCGAAGCGAAGAATCCCTGCGTTTCATGAACCAGCGAACCACGGAGATTCTTCACTTCGCTCAGAATGACTGGCGAAACCGCTGAGAGCTGAAGGCTGAGAGCTGAAAGCTGAGAGCCGAAGGCTAATATGACCCAAACACCCAAATCCTCGAAATCCGACTCCTTCGAAAAAAACCTGGAACGCCTGGACGGAATTGTGCGCGAACTTGAGGACGCCGATTTGCCGCTCGAAAAGGCCCTGCAGCTCTATGAGGAAGGGATGAAACTTTCCGAGGTCTGCCACAAGCAACTGGAAGAAGCGGAAGGCAAGGTGGAAATGCTGACCAAGAAAGCCGGGGACAAAGTGGTGGCGGAACCGTTCGACCCGGGCGATAAAGCGGTGGCGAGTAACGAGTGAGGAACAGCCGTCAGCCCTCAGCGGTCAGCTCTCAGCAATCTGTTTTGCTGAAAGCTGATAGCTGACGGCTGAGAGCTGAGCGCTGTGAAAGGGCTTCCCATCAGGGCCAATTCAAGTCACAATTAAGGTTCTCAGGCACGATGCATAGCCATGCACCTTTCGCCGATGAAAAAACCGTGAACACCGTTTCAGCATTGACCATTCGAGAGTACCTCGAAACGGCGGGCCGCCGGATCGATGAGGAACTGGACCGCCTGCTGCCCCCCTCCGACCGGTTCCCGCCCAGCATCCATGAGGCCATGCGCTATTCGGTGCTGGCCGGTGGAAAGCGATTGCGGCCAATCCTCTGCCTGGAATCGGGGCGCTTGCTGCGTGGCGAGGAGCGAATGCTTTTGCGCCTGGGCAGCGCGCTGGAGTTGATCCATGCGTACTCTCTGATCCACGATGACCTGCCGGCCCTGGACAACGACGATCTGCGCCGGGGCAAGCCCACGTCGCACCGCGCCTTTGGGGAGTCCACGGCCATCCTCACCGGCGACGCCCTGCTGACCCTGGCGTTCGAAGTTCTCTCCAGTCCGGGCCCGCCGCCCGAAGACTGCAAGCTGCGCGTGATTCACGAAGTGGCGCACGCCATTGGCACGGACGGCGGCATGATCGGCGGCCAGGTCATTGATCTCCAGATGGCCGGCCGGGCGGTTGACCGCCAGGCGCTCGAGTACCTTCACTCCGCCAAGACAGGCGCTTTCATCCGCGCCGCAGTAAGGGCTGGGGTGCTCTACGCGCAGGGCGGGGAAGAGGACTTGGCCCGCCTCACCAGTTACGGCGAGAAAATTGGACTGGCCTTCCAGATTGTCGACGATTTGCTGGACGTGCTGGGTACTCAGGAATCGTTAGGCAAGACGGTGGGCAAGGATGACCGGCAGCAGAAAGCGACCTATCCGGCCGTCCATGGAATCGAAGCGTCTCAGCGCATGGCTGCGCAGCTTGTGGCGGAGGCCTGTGAGGTTCTTGAGCCTTACGGAGACCGCGCCCACATCCTGCAAGGTATCGCGCGATACCTGCTTGTGAGGCAGAGCTGATGGACTATAAATACCTTCCCCGCATTGATTCTCCGGCGGACCTGAAAAAGCTCCCCCGCGAAGCATTGCCCGTCGTGGTCGAAGAACTGCGGGATTACATGGTTACCGTAATCTCGAAGATCGGCGGTCACTTGGCTTCCAGCCTCGGTGCCGCGGAGTTGACCGTGGCGCTCCACTACACGTTCGACACGCCCAAGGACAAGATCGTTTGGGACATCGGCCACCAGGCCTACGGGCACAAAATCCTGACCGGGCGCCGCGATCGCCTTCCGACCATTCGCCAGTATGGAGGAATCTCCGGCTTCCCGTCGCGCGACGAAAGTCCCTACGATACTTTCAACGTGGCTCATGCCGGCACGGCCATCTCCGGCGCGCTGGGTATGGCTGTGGCGCGTGACCTGAAGGGTGAAGATTACCATGTGGTGGCCGTGCTGGGAGACGCAGGTCTGACCGTCGGTGAGGTACTCGAGGGAATCAACAATCTGGGCACGTTGCAGAAGAAAGTCCTGGTCATTCTTAATGATAATATGATGTCGATTTCGCCCAACGTCGGCGCGCTGGCCGGCTACCTGAATCGCATTGTGCATGGACAGGCTTATCATCGCCTGCGCGAAGAGGTTGAGAAGTTGATGCTGTCGGTTCCCCGCCTGGGGCCGCGCATGCTGCGGCTGTCCAAAGACATTGTCGAATCCGTGAAGACGGTACTGATTCCCGGCTTGGTGTTCGAAGAGCTCGGGTTTGAATACATCGGCCCCATCAACGGCCACGACATCCACGAACTTCTGGCCGTGCTCGCCAAAGTGAAGAAAAATAGCAAGCCCA
>CAWJHY010000067.1:0-63063 GCA_963842495.1 uncultured Acidobacteriota bacterium | reverse complement strand
TTCCATCTTTGTAGCTAGCACATGATGATCCTCCAACTGTCTCAGGACGGGTGATCCTCCAGATCAGCAGGCTGAGAAATGTAGTCGAGACACCAAGCGCACCAGGGTGCGTGTTGGTCGGACAGCGTTGCCGAAGCGAGTTCCCAGTTCGCCATTGGCAAAGGTCCTCAACATGCAATGTTAGATCACGGGCTAGCAGTATTCGCCGCAGTTCCAGATTATAACACTACCACCGTCTTTTGGTTGGAGGAACGGTTCCGGGCGTATAGTCGCGGGACCGTACATGTGATCTGAGTGTCCTCTCTTCCGTTCAAGCTTGGATCACTCGCGATCGACAGCGAGACCTCGACCGACCTCCTGCCCTCAATCCGTCGATAATCGTCCCGCTGTAGGGGGACGGCTTGCCGTCCCCGCATTCGCGCTGGCCCCACCTAGACTAGGGCAGGAAGCGACCGCTACACTGCTGCCGGCACCGGTCCGAAGCGAAAAGTGTGAAGGATGTGAAACAGAGAAAATATCCGGCGCCGTAGGCGCTTTGGAGTGCGACAGCTTGCTGCCGCTCTCCCTGGGCGCGAGCTTGCTCGCGCATCTTGGGGAGGTCGTCCCACCCCGGCCCGCAAGCGGCCAGCAAGCTGGCCTGAGGAAAAGCGGCAGCAAGCTGCCGCACTCCAAAGCCCGGCAAGCGCACAGCCCACGAACCGGACGGGGCACAGGCGGAATTCACTGGGCAGGCTTCTTCAATATCTCGTTCAGAATACCCGGAATCTCGAAAACCGCTCGATTGTCGATGGCAGCAGCGTTGTTACGGAAGCGGGCGAAATTGGAGGGATCAAGAAGTGTTCCACAGTGGGCGTGATGCGGCCAAAGTCGCGCAGTACCAGCCCTACCTGCTTTTCGAGGACCCAGTCTGCGTTGTAGCGTTCCTGCGGGAGGGTTCTGGCATTGCGCTCCACGATAACCGGCAGTTTCATGGCCAGTGCCTCGCTGATGCTGCCGGGGCCGGGCTTGCCGATAAAGAAATCAGCGAGGCGCATGTAGTAGGGAACTTCCGTGGTGAAGCCCTCGACATACTTGCGAACCTTGCCACGGAGGCCGCGTAGCATTGCGGCCAAGCGTTCATTATGGCCGCAGATGAGAATCAGTTGCAGGCTCTGTTTTGCCGCTTCGAGTTTCCTGGCAATTTTCAGCATGACGCTCGAGCCGTGCCCGCCGAACATAACCAATCCGGTGGGTAACTCGGGGTCAAGGCCCAGGCGTTGGCGTTCCGCAGCGCGCATCCATGGCAACCTCCTGATAGAACTTGGGTGAGGATCGTTCCCGAGGTCGCGTAGATCTGGTGGTCGCGAAATCCCGTCGAGCGGTCTTGCCGCACGGCGCGCTCGGACCCGCAAACCACAAACTGCTCCTGGCGTTCCAGCCAAAAATGGGGAGGGTAATCGGCGAAGTCGGTAAGCACCGTGACGAAAACGGGGTGGCGGGCGTGGTGCGGCGCAGGCTCTCAAAGAGGGCCCGGTTGAAGTGCGGAACGAGCGATACGACCAGTGTGGGCTGGCTTTTGCGCCGATACTGTTCCAGCAGCCGTAGCTGGTGTGGATGGAAGAGCCTTATGACCGCCGGCAGGCACGCGCAGTCCTGCCCCCGCGCCCCATGTCCAACCCATCTTCAATAACCAGTTGTAGAGATCCTGTAAGCGCAGGCCGGAAAGCCTCAGTACAGGATCGATGGAATCGAGCAACTCCTGAAGGTTCATTAAATGGACGTCGCATCGAGTTGCTGTTCGGTAACGAGGCGAAGGGCCGTGGCAGCGGCACGGTGCCCGCCCCCGGCGTTAAAATAAACGAACTCGATTCTGCCCATGGGCAGGCATTCTCGCACAGCTTGAGGCGTCGGGACAACCTTGTGGTGCGGGCGTCCCGCCCGCTGTCGCGGGAGCGTCACGCTCCCGCGCGCGGGCAGAGCCTGTCCTGAGCGCAGCGAAGGAATGCCCGCGTGACCGCGGGCGGGACGCCCGCGCCACAACCTCGGACCGGCCCAAGGCCCATGGGTGCCAGCACGTTAGTAGCCCAGTTCGCAAGCCGTAGCTCATGGTGCACCTTTAACCAATTCTTCATCTGCAAAAGCGACACATCTGTAACATAGGAAATGTAGCCTGGAGTGTGAGATGTGACCTACACGTCCACACTGTCCACTCCGGCATGGCTACCGTGCCGGTCCTGAACCGTTTTTGCCGCGAGTGCTACAACCCGCCCGAAGCCCTCTACGAGAAGCTCAAGCGCCAAGGGTTGGATCTGGTCACCGTTACCGATCACGATTCCATTGATGCGGCAGAGTGCCTGCGGCGGCATGGGGATTTTTTCCTGAGTGAAGAGGTCACCTGCCGGGCGCCGAGCGGCAACGAATTCCACGTTGGCGTCTACAACCTCAACGAGTGCCAGCACACCGAGGTTCAACGCCGACGAAACGATCTTCCCCGGCTGCTGGCCTATCTCGAGGGGGCAGCGGTTGTTCTTCAGCCTGAACCACGTCTTTTCGGCTCTCACCGGACGCCGCGCGGCCGACGATTTCGACTGGTTTGAAGCCTGTTTTCCCGCCGTCGAAGTCTTGAACGGACACTTGCCGGCGCGCAACAACCGTCTTGCCGGCCGGTTGGCAGCCTACAACAGGAGGATTGCGGTGGACGAAGCGACGCCCATGCGCTGGCTTCGGCGGGCAGCGTCTGGACAGAGGTTCGGGGTGCACGGACCAAAGCCGAGTTTCTAGGTTGTGCGAGGGGGCGCGCGCGGGTGCGGGGGGAGTCGGGAAGCTATTGGAAACTGACCAGCGACGTCGGCGGTCAGCCGCGAGATGTTTCGTGAGAAGCCCTTCCTGCTGCTCCTCGCGCCTCTCTTGCTCGGCGTCCCTTCCGTTACCCTAATCAATTATTTTTCGGAGAGGCGGTTCGCGCGCAAGTGGGGAAAGGCGTGGGCTCGCATGCGTGGCCTGGATCGCGGCCAGTCGGTCCGCCACATCCCAGCCGCGACCGGGGAGGCGACAGCGTGACTTTTCCCGGCACCATGTTGGGCTTCGTTGCCAGCCGCGACCAGCGCCTGATGCGGCGCGTGAACCGCTGGAAGCCGCCGCGCTGGATCAGGCTCTGGATGATTCTGGCAACCCGGGCCGGCGACGGCTGGTTATGGTACGCCCTCGGGGCCCTGGTGTTGGCTTTCGGCGGTCCTTCGCGCTACGCGGCAGTGGCGGCGGCAGGAATTTCCTGCGGAGTTGGTGCGGCCCTCTTCCTGGTTCGTAAAAGGCTGACCGGACGGAAGCGGCCTTGCGCAATTGCTTCGCATTGCTGGGCTACTCTATTGCCGCCCGATCAGTTTTCCTTCCCTTCCGGGCACTCCATCAGCGCCTTCGCTTTTGCAGTCTCCATCGGCTTGTTTGAGCCCTCCTTGATGTATGGCCTCCTTTTCTGCGCCCTCAGCGTGGCGGTATCCCGAATCGTGCTGGGTTTACACTTCCTCAGCGATGTGGTGGTCGGGTCTCTCCTTGGCGCGGGGCTCGGGTACGCGTGCTACGCTTTGTTGAACGGCGTCCTGTAGCAGCCGTTTGCCGGCTTTAGCGGCGCGGCCGTGTGAGAAAACCCAATATTCAAATATGAAATTGCCTGTCATTCCGAGCGGAGCGAGGAATCTCGCCCTGGTCCTTGTTCAGTGAACCACTCGACGCAGAGCGAGATTCTTCGCTGCGCTCAGAATGACAGAGTGCAACTGCGTTTCCATAGCCTGTGAAGGCCAGCGCTACGAGGCAAATCAGTCCACCGCCTGTGCAACATCAGGGTTGACAACGCAGTTGAGGAGTGTAGACAATAATCAAAGGGTTTAGGAGGTTACGATGAACTCCCGAGTAGAGTCCCTCTGGTTTTGCTTTCTTTCTCTTTTCCTGTTGTCGTGCCTTGGGTTCACCGGACCGAAAAAGGAAATTCAAGGACAAGTGGCTGATGCCTGGCAGCCTGCTGAAGGTTCACACCGTTTGCCTCGATACGAGCGCGCTCACCAAGCCCGAATTAGGATTATTAAAAAGGGTTGTCAACCGCGCTACAAAACCCCAAGGAGTGCTCAGCAGGTTGAACTGGCAACTCCAGGATGCTTGCGACAGCGTGGACGCGATTGTGAAATTGGACATGCGGGACCGCGATAAAGAATCCTGGGACGACGCGCATGCGCCTGCATCGGCCGGGGTTGGCCTGGGGATTTCCACGGTGACGTTCGATTACGGTCGCGCAAGCCAAGATGCTCGTTACCGACCGCGCCTCAGGCAAGACGCTCTATCAAGTGGAAGGCAAGCCTCGTAACGACGGGGAGAGTGCTTTCGAAAGTGCGTTTTCAAAGCTGTTAAACGATGTCAAGGCCCTCCCGCGTTAATCGCTTTTGCGCATGTGTGGAAAGGTCAGAAGGCGAAGAGGTTCTTGACCGCCAGGCTGAACTCCGGAACACCGGTGATCGTGAGGACTTCGCTCTCCTGAACGTACTCGAGCGCGCGGTCGGGATAAATCAGCTCGATAATGCGTTTTTCCGGATCAATCCATATTTGGATGACCTTACTCTCGCGATAGTCCTTGCGCTTTCGCCGGATGTAGCTGGGGGAATTGCCGGGGGAGAGTATTTCGAATGCAACGTCAGGGCAAACTCGGCGCGAGTCTCGGGGATCACGCCGTCGGGAAGGCGGTCCCTCTTGAATAACGACACATCAGGCAAACGCCAGTTGCCCGATTCCATAGTAAATACGGCGTTCGAGGGTACGCAAGTCCACTCGGGGTGAGACGCGCAGTATTGAACGAGATATCCCATTAGGCGCCACAAGAGCATCTCATGCCTGAAGCTCGCGGGGCTCATCATAGTGATCTCACCGTTCACCCATTCCCATCTTTGTTCCTCGCTACCGCTGGCCAGGAAATCTTCCCAAGTGATTGTGCTCTTTGTTGCCATACACTTCTCGCTCTTTCAATTATCCCACGCCGACCAGCGCACTTGCAAGGAGAGGTAATGGGAAGCAAGGCGGTGTGAGAGAACTGGAAAGTGTCCTCATGAGCGTAGCGAAGGATGCCTGCACTGAGTGTATTTTGAAGACTCACGATCAACTGCGGTGAACCTTCGCTGCGCTCACGATGACAGGGGTTTTTCTGCCCGAAAATGGATTCCCGCTTCCGCGGGAATGACGTGCCAGTGCCTGGGTCGGGTTCGGCACGAGAGATAGGCCCGGCAGGGCGGCGCGGGGCCGCCCTGCCGGGCCATTGGGAAGAAACCGCTAGGATTCCGATCTAAGTTCCAACTTCTCGGCATCCCAGAAGAGGCGCTGCTTCTTCAGGTAGGACAGGTTCGCCATGTGACAGGCCACGGCCGTCCCACAGCCGAAGTCCACGTTCTCGATGGGCTGTTGGCGGCTCTTGACGCAGGCAAAGAAGTTGCGGAAGTGGTCCTCCGTGCCTTCGTCCCTTTGCATGAAGTTTTGCGGCCTCCGGTGCTGCTGTCTCCGGTAGGTGCCGATATCCGCCGTCGGGTCGTTCTTGTGCGCGGCCATGAACGGGTCTTTGGTGTCCTTCGGCCAGCTCTCGAGCGGGTATTCGAAACCCCACTCTTCGTCATAGGGGAGCAGGCTGGCTGACTCCTCGGTGAGCACGACGGTACCCTTATCGCCCATGAAGCGCACGATCTCGCCGCCATCGAAGTTCGACACCAGGTTTGCCATGACGACCACCTGGAATTTGCCGTAGTCGTACAGGGTGTTGTGGATGTCGGGGACGTCCCGGTCGCCCGTCCATTTGTAAAGCCCGCCATTTGCCACGGCGCTTAATGGAAACTGAGTGTTCATCAAATAGTGAACGCGCGAAAGCAAATGGACGTATTCGTCACCGGCAATACCCGTGCCGTAGTCCCACCAATTCCGGAACTGGAAGAAGCGCGCGGCATCGAACGGACGCTTGGGCGCGTTACCCAGGTAGCGGTCCCAGTCGATCGTCTGGGGCGAGGCATCGGGCGGGACTGGGTACTTCCAGGCGCCCACCGGGTCGGGCCGGTAGATCTCGCACTGGATCATGTAGACGGTTCCAATTTGCCCCGCATCAACCCAAGCCTTTCCTTTGTGGGTTGATTCCATACTCAGGCTCTGGCTGCCGACCTGGACCAGGCGGCCAGTTTCCTTCGAGACTCTGACCATCTCCAGGGCTTGGGGGATGGTGTGAGTCATGGGCTTCTCGATATAAATGTCCTTGCCGGCCCGCATGGCCGCGATGGCGACGGGCGCGTGCCAATGGTCGGAGGTGGCGATGCAGACGGCATCGATGTCTTTGCGGTCCAGCACCTCACGATAGTCGCGCGTGGTGGCGGTGTTCGCCTGAATCTCTTTGGCGCGGCGGAGGTGGCCATCGTACAGGTCGCAGACGATGGCAACGTCGGCTTTCACGTTGAGCACGGCCTCCATCTGCTCCAGGCCGCGAATCCCCACCCCGACCATGCCTACGGTAACGCGCTCGTTCGGCGATGCGACTCGCCCGATGGCAGGCGCTCCCAAGGCCAATCCGGCGGTCGCGGCGCCGGCCACGGAGCGTCCAATAAACTCACGCCGGGTAATCCCTTGATCAGACATAAAAGCCCCCCTTTGATAGTTGGTACTTCGCGTTGAATTATACCGAATGAGTTGCAGTCGCAGGAGTGACCCTGGCGCTCGCCGTGGGAAACCCCTGCGCCGGCAGCTCGAGCCTCACGAGGCGCCCAGGTTGCTGAGGCTCTCCTCGATCAGCTTCTGAACTCCTGCCATCGGCTCGCCTTTTCCTTCCCATTCCATGGAGAAGTAACCGCGATAGCCGTTCGCTTTGGCGATCTCGAAACACTTCGACACATCAACCGGATAGAGCTCCCCTTTGTCACCGACTTCGGAATCTTTCATGTGCGAGATGTTGTAAGCATGCTTGAACATCGCGTCCATCGCCCGATTGTTGAACTCCTGATCGTGGGTCAGCATGGAGTTGCAGAAATCCGGGAGGGCATGCAGATACGGATGGTTCACCTTCTCGATCACCTGCACGATAAAGAACGGGTCCTCCGTAACGTTATCGTCATTTTCGAGGTTCACCAGCACGTTTTTCTGCGCGCCGTATTCGGCCAGGCGTTTCAGGCTCTCGGCCGCGCGGCCGACATCGGGCTTCACGTGCCGGGCTTCGGCAATGTGCAGGCGTACGCTGGGAGACCCGACGGCGACCGCGACATCAATCCACTTCTTTCCGTTGTCCACGGCTTTCCGGCGCTGCGCATCGACACTGTCGTAGAAGCTGTAGCGCGGGTCGGCGGCAATATCCACCACGTGACAGCCGGCTTTTTCGACGTTCGACCGGAACTCCCGCAGGTAGCTGGCTTCCGTGGAACTGAAGTGTTCGCTCAGCGGTTCGATGTTGCGCACATTGAATCGCTTCACCACCATGGCGGCGAAATCTTTCAGGTCCATGCCTGGGAGCTTGGGGTCGCGGGCCCATTTATTGAGGGGCGCCACGATGTAGCCGCGAAATGGCCATGAGGGGACCGCCAAGCGCTCGCGCGGCGCGCTCGGAAAGCTGAGGTTGGGTTCCGTCGAAGCGGGCAAAATCCTGGGGATTAACGTTGAGGCGGAGGCGGCAAGCGCGCCTGCGCAAGACTGAAGAAAGCGGCGGCGGGGTATCGCTGGCATGGTCGGTTCCTTCTTACCTGAAACGAAAAGCGCAAGTAAACGCAGAATGTCGAAATGAAATCTGCAAGGCTGCAAATGTACTCGCAATCATTATCTGAGTCAATATGATGATCGGCGGCGGGGCGACCACAAGGGTCGGCCCCGGCAGGAAGGCGAATTCTCACTCGTAGCGCAAGGCCACAATGGGGTCGAGGCGGGCGGCTTTGACGGCGGGCCAGAGCCCGAAGAAGAGGCCGATGGCGACCGAAACAACGAACCCTGACACCACTGCCCACATAGGAACGGTGGAAGGCAGGGTGGGGACGAGGGTTCGGATCAGGAAACTGATTGTATAGCCAAGCAGGATTCCCAGCGCTCCACCGGCCCCCGTAAGGCTCATGGCCTCCAGCAGGAACTGCCAGGTGATATCGCTGCTGCGCGCCCCGATGGCTTTGCGGACCCCGATTTCGCGCGTCCGTTCCGTCACGGAAACCAGCATGATATTCATCACCCCGATGCCGCCTACCATCAAGCCGATGGAGGAGATCACGACGGCGACCAGAACGACCATGCCCATCATGTCTCGAAACTGCTTGATGAACGTATCCGCGGTGGCGATGCCAAAGCTGTCGGGAGCGGAGAGTTTGTCGTTTCTTAACCGCCTCAGCAGACCGGTGATTTCGTCGGTCGCCTGATTGATGAGTCCCGGAAAAGCCAGGGCGGTGAGGAAGTTCTCCTTGGTGCTTGGATAAAGCTTCATGTAGGTGAAATAAGGCACGAAGACGACTTTGTCGTCGCCATTGTCTCCCAGGAATGCTTTGCGCTTTTCCAGTGTGCCAATCACTTGGAAGGTATTACCGTCAACATTAATTTCCTTGCCGATGGGGTCTTCATTCAGAAAAAGCCTCTCGACCACATCGGCGCCGATCACGGCCACATTCCGGCGGTGTATGTCGTCGATATCCGTGAACAAGCGGCCATCTTTCAGAATCGAGTTGGTAATACGAAAATCTTCAGCCGTATTGCCCTGGAGTTGCGCGTCCACCATTTGCAGGCCCTTGTATTTCGCCGTCACCGCGGGACCCCAACTGGCCGTCTCGACCGCCACGGACTCCACCGCGGGCAGTTGCTTGATGGCCATGCCCTGTTCGTAGGTGAGGGGCTTGCGCATCCGTTGTTCGCGGGTAAGATTGAAATGGATTCCCGGCTGGAACTTGTAGATGTACAAGGTGCGGGTACCGAAGCCCTGCGCCATCTCGACCATTTGCTGGTCGAGTCCCTTGAAGATCGAGGCCACGTCAATTACCGTGGCCGTTCCGATCAGCACGCCCAGAATGGTGAGGAAAGCGCGGAACTTGTGGCTGCGGAGAGTGTCCATCGCCAAAAGGAGGTTTTCACGAACAAATTGTGGCCGCTGAGTCATGGTTACGCCTCCGTTCGCAGGGCTTCAATCGGGTCGAGGCGGGCGGCTTTGCTGGCGGGGTAGATTCCAAAGAACAATCCGATCGCCGTGGAGAGGCACAATCCAACCAGAACCGCGTTCAGGGGCACCGAGGAGGTGAAGAAGATGTCCACGACCTTGCTGATCAGGAAGGCCAGAAAGATGCCGATGACGCCTCCCAGGCCTGCTATCAGGGCCGATTCGATCAGGAACTGCATCAGGATGTCGCGCCGCCGCGCCCCGAGGGACTTACGGATGCCAATCTCGTGGGTGCGCTCAGTGACGCTGGCCAGCATGATGTTCATAATCACGATCCCGCCCACAACCATAAACACCGCAACAATTCCGATGGTGACCGCGAAGATGGACGCCGTCAATTGATGCCAGGAGTCCATGATGGTTTCGGAGGCGTTAATGCCAAACGTGTCGTCCTCATTGTACGGGGTGTGCCTTCGGGCGCGCATCAGGGCCCTGGTCTCATCCTCGAGTACGGCCATCTGCGGGGAATTCGCGGCCTGAACGCTCACCGCTAGGGACGGGCGATTGCGGAAAACCTTTTGGAAAGCGGAAAGCGGCACCTGGACGAAGTTATCCTGGCTCTGCCCGAACATCGAGCCGAGTTTCTCGGCAGTTCCGATGATCCGGAAGGGAATGCCGTTAATCTGAATCTCTTTGTCCAGGGGATCGACATTGGGGAAGAACGCATCCACCACATCCTGGCCCACGAAGCAGACCATCGACTCGTGAGTGTAGTCGCCGTCGTTGATATACCGGCCGGCAGCGACCTTGGTCTGCCCAATGTCGATCATGTTGGGTGTTTCGCCGGAGATTTCGACTTCGTAAACAGTGTGTTCTTTGTAGCGCGCGTAGTTATCGGAGCTATTCATCCAGGCCTCGGCGCCAATATTCTTATAACCACTCAGATTGTCTCGCAGGAATTCGAAATCTTCGATGTGAATGGGCTGATTGCGGCGCCTCGCCTTCAGCCACGCCTCGTACCCCTGAGCCCACTTGAACTGGTGGACGATAAAGACGTTGGCCCCCAGGTTGGCGATGTGATCGGCAATGTAAAGATTCATGCCATTGATGATGGACATGACGACGATGAGAGTTGTGGTAGCGATCACCACGCCCAAGAGCGTGAGGAAGGATCGTAACTTGTGCGTGCGCAACGCCTCGAAGGCGATCCAAAAGCCTTCGCGCGAGGTGACCCAAAGTCCCACCCTTCGCTCCGATTTGGGCCGCAGCCTGTGAAGCAGCGCTTGCGTCTGGACGAGTTCGGCCAAAAGACGCTCCCCTCTCTTGTGGGCGCAACTCTAGCGGTTGCCCACCCCGCAGCCCAAAGCCTTCGGGTCGCCGGCGGACGCCCCTACTTCCTTATACGTAATTCAAGGCGCCCTGGTTTAGACGAAAATCCAAGTCATTCGTACCGCAATGCCACGATCGGGTCGAGGCGGGAAGCTTTTACGGCGGGCCAGAGGCCGAAGAACAGACCGATACTGACCGAGACCATGAAGCCCGCGAACGCCGACCAGAGAGGGACGGCGGACGGCAGGGCGGGAACGAGGGTTCGGATGAGCAGGCTCAACGTATACCCACACAGAATTCCCATCAGTCCACCTGCTCCCGTCAGGCTCATGGCCTCGAGCAAGAATTGCCAGGCAATGTCGCTACGGCGAGCCCCGATGGCTTTTCGCACGCCGATCTCCCGCGTCCGTTCGGTCACGGAAACCAGCATGATATTCATCACTCCAATGCCGCCCACCATCAAACCGATGGAGGAAATCACCACGGTCACCAGAACTACGGTTCCCATGATGTCCCGAAATTGTTTGATGATGGCATCGGCTGAAGAGATGCCGAAGTTATCAGGTTGGGACCATTTCACGTTGCGCCGCCGGCGCAGCAGGCTCTCCACTTCATCTTTTGCCTGGTCGAGCTTGCCGGGATACGCGATGGCTGTAATAAAGTTCTCCCTGGCCTCGGGATAGTACTTCCTGAAGGTGAAATAGGGAATGTAGATGTTACGATCGTTGCCGTTGTCGCCCAGGAACTGCTTGAGCTTGTTCAGCGTGCCGATAACCTCGAAACTGCGCCCGTTGACGTTGATGCTCTTGCCGATGGGATCTTCGCTCTGGAACAACCGCTTGACGACGTCGGCCCCCACGACCGCAACGTCCCGCCGGTGGATGTTGTCGACGTCCGTGTACAGGCGCCCGTCCCTCAGGTCGGCATTCATGGTTTGGAATCCCTCTGGGGTGGGGCCGGAGAAATTGGCGTCGATCATTTGCACGCCCTTATATTTGGCCGTGGTGGCAGTACCCCACAGGAAAATCTCAACGGCAACCGTTTGGATCGACGGGCACAGATCCTTGATGGCCACTGCGTCTTCGTAACTCAGGGGCTTCCGCGTAGCTTCTTCGTGAGTCAGGCTGGTTTTAATACCGGGATCGAACTTGTAGATGAACAAGGTTCGAGTACCGAACCCCTCCATCATCTGGACCACTCGCTGGTCGAGGCCTTCAAAGATCGAAGCCACTCCGATCACCGTGGCGGTTCCGATCAGCACTCCCAGGATGGTGAGGAAAGCGCGAAACTTGTGACTACGAAGTGTGTCCACCGCCAGCAGGAGGTTCTCGCGAACCGGTTGGCGTCGCTGGGTCATGCTCAGGCCTCCGTCCGCAGGGCTTCGATGGGTTCGAGGTTGGCGGCTTTGCTGGCCGGATAGATGCCGAAGAATAGCCCCACGGCCGTGGAGAGAAGCAACCCTACCAGCACCGCGCTCAAAGGGACGCTGGCGGTGAAGAAAATATCCACGATTTTGCTGATGATGAACGCCATTAAGACGCCGGCCGCGCCTCCCGTCAGCGCCATGACGCTGGCCTCGATCACGAATTGCATCAAGATATCGCGCCGCCGCGCTCCCAGAGATTTCCGGATGCCGATTTCGTGTGTGCGCTCGGTCACGCTGGCCAGCATGATGTTCATAATGACGATCCCGCCCACCACCATAAAGACGGCCACGATCCCGATGGTGACCGCGAAAATCGAGGCCGTCAACTGATGCCACAAGCCCATGACGGTTTCCGAGGCGTTAATTCCGAAATCGTCATCTTCCTTATAGGGGATGTGGTGGCGCGCCCGCATGAGCGCTCGGACGGAGTCCTCGAGGACCATCATTTGCTGAGCGTCCCAGGCCTGCACATCAATATCCAGATCCGGGCGGGCGCTGAATACCTTCCGAAAGGTGGTGAGGGGAATCTGGACGAACTTGTCCTGGCTGTAGCCCAATGTTGACCCGATGCGAGCCGCCACGCCGATCACTCGGAAGGGGATGCCCAAGACAGTGATGTCCTTGTTGATGGGATCAATGCTGCCGAAAAACTCAGAGACAAGATCCTGGCCGATGAAACAGACCATGGACTCGTGGGCGTAATCCGTGTCGTTGAGGTAGCGACCATATTCCACCTTCGCCTGGCCGATATCGATCATGTTAGAGGTCTCACCCGAGACCTGGACCTCATGCAGGATGTGCGATTTGTACCTCACGTCGCCGCCCGTGCCCGTTTCGGCGGCGATGTTCTTATATCCTCGAATGTTATCGTGCAGATACTCGAAATCTTCAAGGCGAATGGGCTTGTTGCGGCGCTGCGCTTTCAGCCAGTCCTCACCGGTCGCCGCCCAACTCATCCTGGACACTATGAAAACATTGGCCCCCAGATTCGCAATGTGATCGGCGATGTAGAGATTCATGCCATTGATGATGGACATGACGACGATCAGCGTGGTGGTGGCAATCACCACGCCCAACAGGGTGAGGAAGGAGCGCAGTTTGTGGGTGCGCAACGTTTCGACGGCAATCCAGAAGGCCTCGCGGGAGGTGACCCAGAAACCGCTGTTTCTCCGGATCGCCCGAGGCTTCACTTTGGCGAGCAGCGCGTGCGGTTGGGTGAGTTCAGTCACGAGGATTGGTCCCGGTGCAACCTGTCATTCCGGAGGCGGCGCAGACCGGCTTTTCACGTCTGGGGCGTTACGGTCCGCAAGGACCGCTGACCTGAAGGCCAAGTCTCTGCTACCCTCGCATGGCTTAGAACGTCAAAGGGCGCTATTTACTTGACGCTTTCGTCGCGTTCGATCTTGCCGTCGCGCACGTGGATAATCCGATGCGCGTGGGCGGCGATATCGTGTTCGTGGGTAACCAGGACGATGGTGTTTCCGCCCTCGTAGAGCTTCTCGAACACGCCCATGATTTCCTCGCCGGTGGCCGAATCCAGGTTGCCGGTGGGTTCGTCGGCCAGAATAATCGAGGGGTTATTCACGAGGGCGCGGGCAATCGCCACCCGCTGCCGCTGTCCGCCGGAAAGCTCGTTCGGCTTGTGGTTCATGCGTTCAAGCAAGTCTACCTTGCGCAGAGCCTCTTGAGCTTTTTCCAGACGTTCCTTGGCCGGCACTCCGCTATAGACGAGAGGCAGTTCCACGTTGTGCAGGGCACTGGCGCGGGAGAGAAGGTTGAAGGTTTGGAAGACGAAGCCGATTTCCTTGTTGCGAATGTAGGCCAGTTCGTCGTCGGAGAGTTCACTGACCAGCCGGCCGTTCAACCAATATCGGCCGCTGGTCGGTGTGTCCAGGCAGCCGATCAGATTCATCAAGGTGGACTTGCCGGAGCCCGACGGTCCCATGATGGCCACATACTCGCCCCGGTCGATTTCGAACGTGACCCCGCTGAGCGCATGCACCGCGATGGCCTCGCCCATGTCATAGGTTTTCCAGAGGTCTTCCGTCTTAATCATGACCCCCGAGGGCGGGGCCAGGGCTTCCTGAGTCGCAGACGCTGCCACTTGTGTTCCCATCGCTTTGCGAGTTTCCTTTCCGCTCCCACCCCGGTTGCCCGGGCAACCCTCGTGATCGTCCGCGGGTGGCCATAAGGGCCGCGCTTGCTTCGCGCTAAGAAGTGGCGGCGGGTGTGTTCAGGACGCTGTTGTCCACCTTTACCTTGGTATGGTTCTTGAGTGTGCGGAGCACGCTGAAAGGACCGGAGATGATCTGGTCGTTGGGCTGCACACCTTTGACCACTTCGACATCCGATTGGCCCATAATGCCGGTTTCGACCGGTGTGAACAACGCCCGGCCATCTTTCAGCAGAAACACCCCCTGCACTTCTTCCTTCTCTTTTTCCTTAGCGGCTGCCGTAGGCGTGGTCGCGGCGGCCTGCACCACCTTGCCTTTCCCGCCTTTGCCGGTCTGCTCTTCTTCTTCCAGTTGCCGCCGCGTCCGGACCGTGAGTGCCTGGATGGGGATAGTCACAGCGTTCTGGCGAGTGGCGGTGGTGATTTTAGAGGTCGCAGAAAGCCCGGGGCGCATGCCCGGCGGGGGGTTATCCAAAGTCACGACAACTTTGAAGTCCTTGGCTTCCTCGGTCGTCGACGTGGTGTTCGTTCCGGAGGTGGCCCCGGAGGTCCGCCCAATGGCGCTCTGGCCGATCTCCGTGACCTTGCCTTTGAAAGTCTTGTTCGGGACGGCATCAATTGTCACCTCAGCCGGCTGCCCGAATTTCACGTTGACGATGTCCGTCTCATCGACCTTGACTTCGGCCGTGATGATCGCCAGATCGGAAATCTGGTAGAGCAAGCTCCCCACCGTGTTTTGAACTCCCGGCACCACATTCTCGCCGACGTGCACCGGCAAGGAGGTCACGATACCGTCCAGAGGGGAAGTGTAAACGGTCTTGTTGGCGACATCCTCTGTCCTGACCAGCGTGGCCTCCTGCATTGCCACCTTGGCGCGCGCGCTGTCCAGATTAAACTTGGCCACTTCAAGTTGGGCTTTGGACTGGCCCACCGTCGCTTGGTCAGCTTCCAACGTGGCCTGGTCCACCTTAATAGTGTTCAGGCGCGTATCGTACTCATTTTGAGCAATCAGCTTATCGCGCAGCAAATCCTCACCGCGTTTAAACTCCTGCTGGGCGCGGACAAGATTTGCCTGGGCGGTTTGCACGTTGGCTTGCGCAGTATTCAAAGCTGCCTGCTGCGCCTGCACCGACGCCGCGAACTGTTCCACGTCTGACTTGGCGCTGTCCACGGTCGCTTTTTGGGCGTTCACATCGGCATCCGCCTGGATTGCCTCGGTCTTCAGCAGGAGTTGGCCTTTCTTAACCGAGTCGCCTTCCTTAATGTAAATCTCGGTTATCTTACCCACAGAGCTCGCGTTCACGTTGGCGAGGTCCGCGGTGGGCGGCTTAATCTCTCCCGAGGCCGTCACGATAGCCGATAATGCATCCTGCCGCGCGACCTTGGTGGTCTGAACCGTGACTGTTCCACCCTTGCTCCAAACGATCCCGCCTATCACCAGCGCGATCAGAACGACTGCTCCCAGTAGGGCAAAAATCATCTTCCTCTTTTTTGACTTCTTTCCTCTCGCGCTTCCAGGTCCGGAAACAACCATACTGGTCGGGCTTACGGTCGCAGGAGAAGTTGTACTCCCCAGTTGCAGGTCAGTTACATGGGCCACAGTTGTCTTCTCCTTTTCTTCGGTTGTGCGTGCAGACATCTTGGTCTCCCTCGCTATGCCAAGCCTTTGGTCGCCTCTGGCCCCCGCAGCCGGCCGGGGCCGACGACAGTACCCAATCGCCCTGTAGGCGGCTTCTAACCATACTACGGAATCCTGACACCAAAAGTTTCTCCAAAGTTCCTCATTTTAACTCTACCCAGCAGGCACAGGAAAGGTAAATCTGAGAAGAACCGGTCTGTCTTAAAGTCGCAGCGTTGTAGCCCCGCCCGACGGGTCGTCAAGTGCACCAAACCAAGATGGTGCTTGGCGCCCTGATTCAAGAGGTCTTCAATGAAGTTAGCCTGCGGCGCGAGCCTGGGCCGCAGTCCTCGTCCCAGCTCCCACACTAGTACCTGCTGACCAAAGTCCGCGTCATATTGCGGAGCGCCGGGAAGGGCGGGGCTTCAGCCCCGCCATGGAAAACGGCTTATCACCGGGGGCTTTAGCCCCTGAGGCAACATTGCTTCAGGGCCTGAAGGCCCAACTCGTCGGGTTCGCGGAGGCGGCGGGGCTGAAGCCCCGCCCTTCCAAGCGGCCGCGTTATCACGGCGTATTCTGTCATTAAGTGCTAGCGGGGAAGGGGTGCTTAAAGCAAGCCGGGGACCCACGGGCCTTGGGGCCGCCCTGAGGAACCGATGCCGAGGATGTTGACGCCTTCCCGTTTCCCATAGGGGGGTCAGGCCACCTTTGGGGTTTGCCATGCATCAAAATACGCGTCCGTCGATTAGCAGGAACAAGTGTCCGTCAAGGGGGCGTAGCAGACCTTGACTTTTCGTACTTCAGCAAATACAATCGGCACTGTCTCTGGTTGGGAAAGGAGAGCCGTTAGTGTCTAAACGGGTTGATTTGATAAACCACCGCGAGTGGCAGGGTTGGTTGTGGGTGCTTTTCTCTGTATTGCTGCTGGGAGGGTTGGTTTCTCCAGCCTTGAGGGCAGCTCCGCAAGACCAGGGAAACGACAGCAAGTTGAGCAAGGCGGAAAAAAAGCGCAAGAAGGCAATCCAGAAAGAAATGGAAACGCCTTATAAGAAATGGATCGACGAAGAAGTCCCTTACATTATTACCAACGAGGAAAAAGCGGCCTTCAAGAAGCTGACCACAGACGATGAAAGGGAACAATTCATAGAGTCGTTCTGGGAGCGGCGCAATCCCAATCCTGGAAACCTCGAGAACGAGTTCAAAGAGGAATACTACCGGCGCATTGCCTACGCAAACGAACATTATGCCTCGGGCATCCCCGGTTGGAAGACGGATCGCGGCCGAATCTACATCATGTATGGCCCGCCGGACGAGATCGATGACCACGACAGCGGCGGTACCTACGTTCGACCCCCGGAAGAAGGTGGGGGCGAGACCTCGACTTATCCATTTGAACAGTGGCGCTATCGTTATATCGACGGCATCGGCACCAACATCATTCTCGAATTCGTGGATCCGACCATGACCGGAGAATTCCATCTCACCATGGATCCCGGCGAGAAGGATGCTTTGCTCCACGTCCCCAACGCTGGACTGACCGACATGGAAGCTATGGGTATGGCGAGCAAGGCGGACCGCTTTACCCGTACTGACGGCATGACGATTGGCACGCCCATGGGCATGATGCCCGAAAGCATGGAGGAGTTCACTCGGCTGGACCTCTACGCGAAGATATTCCAGCCCCCCGCAGTCAAGTTCAAAGACATGCAAGCGGTCGTGACCTCTAAGATCTCGGGCCAGCTTTTGCCTTTTGATGTTCGTACGGATTTTCTCCGGGTGACTGACGAGAGCGTGCTCACTCCCATTACCATTCAAGTTGCTTATCGCGACCTGCAGTTCCAGAACAAAGATGGGGTGATGCACGGCACAATGGATATTTACAGCCAGTTGACCAGTCTGGGCGGGCGAAATGTGGACACCCACGAGAAGAGCATGGTCTTGGATGTTCCGGAACATGAATTCCAGCAATCCTTGTCACGCAAGGCCGTCTATCAATATGCGGTGCCCTTGCACCCTGGCCGTTACAAACTGAGCCTGGTCATGAAGGACGACCAGAGCGGGCACATGGGGTCGATGGAGATCGGCGTGGTGGTGCCGCATTTTGATGAAGACAAGCTTTCGAACAGTACTTTGATTTTGGCTGACCTCCTCCAGCCTTTGCCCAGCAGTCAGGTCGGTACCGGTCCCTTCGTGATCGGGGGAACGAAGGTTCGACCCAGCGTCACTCGAACTTTCTCGCGCGACCAGAACCTCTGCATCTATATGCAGGTTTATAACCTGGGCCAGGACGCCAAGACTCACAAGCCCTCGTTGGACGTAGAATACGAACTGCTGAAGGACGGGAAACCCCTTCTACAACAGGCTGAGGACCCGGCCAAGCTCAAGGAGGCCTCCCAGCAGTTCACCTTGGAAAAGCAAATGCCCTTGAGGGTGCTGCAACCGGGCAAATATACTGTGCAGATCAAAGTTAAAGACAACATAAAGAATCAAACTATTTCACCTTCTGACAGTTTTGAGGTACAGTAGGTACGGCCAAGTTCTCTTGGCCGCCCAGGTCGTGCACGATTTCCAGCAATTCCGGCCTTCAGGTCGGCTTCCTCCACGCCATCCTGAAAGCCGGTGATACGGGATCGGGACGATTAACATGAAGGATTTCAAACCTGGAATAAGGCTTTCAGCCATCCTTCTGGCTGGGGGCCTGATTTCTGCCTTGATGGGTCCGGTCGCGACTCTGGCCTTGAATTATGGGCGTCTGGCGGGCATCGTCTCCGACGACCATGGCAACCCGCTGATGGGCGCCACGGTAATGATTGTGGGGCCACTGTTGACGGCTACCGCCAGTACCGGCGACCAGGTCGAGCGAGTCATCACCGACGCCAAAGGTAAGTTCTCCGTTGGAAATCTCATTCCCGGCTGGTATTCCCTACAGATCGTTTCCCCAACTCGGATTCCCGCTCATAAGAACGGGGTCAAGGTCGAAGCGGGGCAGACCTCTACTTTGAAATTTGTTCTGGCCGACGCCTTCGCTCCCTTGCGCTTTCAGGTGCCGGACAAAGACGCAGTTCCTTTGGGCGACGATTGGAAATGGGTCCTAAGGACTTCCGCCGCCACGCGGCCGATTCTTCGTTATCATCATGATACCCCAGCGAACACAGATCCCAGCTCTCCGGTGCCCGCCGACCAGCGTTTGATCGGCGTGGTGCCGGGACCTTCTGGCCTGGATCCCACGGCCAGCGACCAAGGAATGGGCACTGTTTTCGCCTACGTTCGCCATCTTTCACCCGACTCCGACTTGATGACGGTCGGTTCGCTTGCTGCCGACGGGTCCCTGACTTCCTCGGAAGGCGCGGTTTATCGGAAAGGGTTGATTTCGCGTGACGCTGAGGAAGTTTCCCTGGTTATACACCAGTTGGGTTACACAAGCGGCTTGGCCGCTCCGGTTGGCGCGGGGCCGCTTTCCGACTACGAAGCGCGTGGATTGGTGGCGAGCTACACCCAAACCTGCGCCCTCGACCCGCACCTGACGTTGACTGCGGGCATGGATATTGATTTCCTAGAGGCGGTTAGCAATCTGGTGATTGCCCAGCCGCGCATGAGGCTCGCCTACCACGTTTCGCACTCCACCGACCTTGCCTTACAGGTGGGCAGGGAACCGTACGACGATTCCGACGCTCTGCTCGAGCGGGTCAACGCCCTCAATGCTTTTCCCGTGCTGACGCTGCGAGGCTACCAGCCGGAGTTCGAGCAGCTTCAGCATTCGGAGGTTTCCCTGAGCCACCGGGTCAAGGGTTCCGCCCGCCTGCAAATCGCCGCCTACCACGATGGGATCAAGAACGCAGCCGTTTGGAGCCCGGCTCATGGTGCGGCTCTGGGCGTGCTGGCAGGGAATTACCTGCCTAATCCGGCCGCGGACGGAGTCTTCGTGAATATGGGCGATTACCGCTCGACGGGGTACCGCGTGGCTTACGCGCAACGCCTGGGCAATCACGTCGAAACTCTCGTCGCGTATTTTGTGGGCGATTCCTTGGATGCGCGCGGAGTTATTCACCGTGCCCAAACGGGGGACTTGCAAGGCGCTCTCAAGCCTGCGCGCAGCCCTTCTCTGGCTGCACGATTGTCCGCCCGAATTCCCGTTACTCAAACTCGACTGACGACGTCCTACGAATGGGTTCAGAGCGGGCGTGTGACCTTAGTGGATCCTCAGGGCCAGGCCGATATGCAACTCCAGCCATTCCTGGATGTCCAGGTCCGCCAACCCCTTCCTGTCCTTGCATTCCTTCCCGCCCACATCGAAGCAGTCGCTGATTTCCGGAACTTTCTGGGCCAAGGATACGCACCTATGGCCCAATCCGGAGAATCAACACTGCTCCTCGGCTCAGCTTATAAGTCCATCCGCGGGGGCCTTTCTGTAGAATTCTAAGTTGCATCGAGAGTGGCCTGCCGCTCCTGACAAGTCCAGGGCTCACCGGAAGTCAATAGAGAAATGCCCGTTCCGGGGGCGCTACAGAAAAGCGGAACCCATATCCCGAATTCTGTAGCAAGCTCGACTTCGACGTTGTTCGTTCCGTATCTTACTGATAACGTGTAGCTTATTTGTATGGTCAAGTTCTTGTTACTGGAGACTGAATTGCTCACAGCTTGAAATGGTAGTCTCGGGAGTAGTGTCGGTTAAGCGTCTCACCGCTCAGATGACCAAAGCCCCACCATATCGCTTCACTTCCGTTTCGCTGGCCATCCTCAGCCTGACGCTGATTGCCTTCGCGGTTATCAATATTCAACAGCGGGTGCACTATCGGTTGCCGGACGACGGAGTTTCCTGGCTCGATTCTGACAAGGGAGTGAAGGCTTGGATAGTCACTCCTGATGGTCCAGGTGACCGGGCGGGAATCCGGGAGGGCGATCTCGTGGAGTCGATCGACAAAAAGCCCATCCACACCGCCGCGGACGCAAGCCGCCAGATCTTCGCCGACGACGTGTGGTCCCAGGCCACCTATGTCCTGAATAGGAATGGCGAGAAGTTTCAGACTGCCCTGGTCCTGGTTCCGCAGAAGGCCGCATCGTCGTCAGTTCGATACTATCTCAGCCTGGTGGGTTTGATCTACCTCGTGGTGGGCACCTATATTCTCTTCCGGCGCTGGACAGCGCCCAAATCACTGCATTTTTACATTTTTTGCCTAGCGTCCTTCATATTTTACACCTTCTCCTACACCGGGAAATTCAATCTGTTCGATTGGACGGTCTATTGGCTGCAAGTTGTCGCCTTACTCCTTCAACCAGCGCTTTTCCTGCACTTCTGCCTTGGCTTTCCCGAGCAAAACACCTTGTTGCGCGGGCGCCGTTACCTGATCCCTTGCCTTTACATGCCGGGGGCAACTCTGGGGGTCGTTCACGTACTGGTGGCCATGGAGTTAATGGTTTTCCCGATGCCGTTGCTGCATGTTCGATGGCTTCTCGACCGCGCCGAATTTGTCTATCTGGCCGTTTACTTTCTGCTGGGAGCAGTAGTGCTCCATCGCGCCTACTTGCGCGCCCAGGTGCCTCTTCTGAAGCAGCAGTTGAAATGGGTGACGCGCGGGACTTGGCTGGCGATCGTGCCCTTCGCGGCGTGTTACGCGATTCCCTATTTCCTGGGGTTCATTCCCAACGCCTGGATGAACCTCTCGGCCCTTTCGCTGGTTTTCCTCCCCGTCACCTTTGGCTACGCCATCGTACGTTACCGCTTGATGGACGTGGACGTCATCTTCCGCCGCGGTGCCGCTTACACCTTGGCCACGGCCACCATTCTGGCCACCTATTTCGGGGCGATCGGGTTGTTTGCGGATTATTTCCGCTCCTCGATCCCCATCACCAGCCGGGGCGGGTGGGTCCTGGCTGTCGTCGTCACCGCCCTGGTTTTCCAGCCTATGGTGAACTGGATTCAGGTGCGGCTGGATCGGTTCTTTAACCGCGAGCGTTATGACTATCGGCGCACGCTCCTGGAGTTTGCGCGTGAACTGAGCTCGGAGTTGCACGTGGATCGGCTTCTGGAAAAGGTTACTGTGCAACTAGCTGAAACCCTTGGCGTTGACCGTCTGGCCGTCTTCTGGGCCACGGATTCTGACCAATTCCGCTTCGTCAAGTCGCGCGGCGTGAGCTATTCGAAGGGGCTCGACACCAGTTTTCTCGACCCCGCTCGCCGCCAGGAGGGCAAAGAGTATCTCTTCTTTGACAGTGTCAGACGACCGTTTGGCTTCGCTCCTGCGCAACAGAAAACCATCGAGCAACTCGATCTGCATTATTACTTGCCCTTTAAAGTAAAAGAGCGCACCTTGGGTTACCTGGGTTTGGGAAAGACTCGCGATGGGAATTTCCTCTCCAGTGAAGACATTGATCTTCTCCAGACCCTCACGGGATATGTTTCCGTGGCGCTCGAGAATGCTCAGCTTTACGAATCGCTGGAGAGGCGGGCGCTCGAATACCAGACGCTTACGGATTTCAGCCAGAACATCATTGAATCGATCAATGCAGGCGTTCTCGCTTGCGACCTGGAAGGGAAAGTCGGATCGTGCAATTCCGCCATGGAGAAACTCTACGGCCTGGCGCGCCACGATGTGGTGGGGAAGTCACTTCAGGCCATTTTCCCGCCTGAACTGTTGGCCGAATTGCCCCAGGCCTCGGACGCGCAGAGCGTCCTGAGCTTGTATAAGTTTCGTTTGAATACGCCCGGCGGGCAGACCTTGATTGTGAACCTTTCGGCGGTCCCGCTGGCTGGAAAGGACGGCCACGTGCTCGGCCGCCTGCTGATTTTCAACGACCTGACCGAGCGGGTCAATCTTGAGGACCAGTTGATTCAGGCCGAGAAGCTCTCCTCGATAGGCCTGTTGGCGGCCGGCGTGGCTCACGAAGTGAACACGCCTTTGGCGGTCATCACCTCCCAGGCTCAATTGGCCATTCGCCAGATGCCGCCGGAGGATCCCCTCTCCCGCACTCTCGACAAGATCGTTAAGCAGGCCTTTCGCGCCTCCGAGATTGTCAACCATCTGTTGAAGTTCTCGCGGGTCAGCGGCAGCGAGTATTCCGAACTGGATTTGAACAAATTGGTTCGCGAGACCTTGTCGCTGCTCGAGCCGATGTTACGCGCCTCGAAAATCGCGGTGAACACGCAATTGTCCCAGGCTTTGCCATTGATTTACGCCAACCCCGGAAAACTTCAGCAGGTTTTCATGAATCTGATTATGAATGCCTGCGACGCCATGCCGCGAGGCGGCGAACTGACTATCCTCACCACCGATTGCGAAGACTCTTTCGTGCGCGTGGAGGTTTCGGATAACGGCGTGGGAATCGCTCCCGAGCATTTGAATAAGATCTTCGATCCCTTTTTTACCACCAAGTCGACCAGTCGTGGAACCGGATTAGGCCTTGCGGTTACCTACGGAATCATCCGTGAACACCTGGGGAAGATTGAGGTGCAGAGTACGGTGGGTCGCGGTACTTCCTTCCGCGTCGAGTTGCCGGTTGCGAGGAAAGCTGTAAATGTCGCCTAAGGGTTCCGTTCTGATCATTGATGATGAGCAGGAAATCCGCGAAAGCATCCTGGAGTTGCTTCGCATGGAGGGTTATTCGGCGGATTCAGCTTCTACCGCGGAAGAAGGCATCAGGAAGATCGAAGGCGGAATCTTCGACTTGGTCCTGCTGGATATTAATCTGCCGGACCGTAATGGCCTGGATCTGCTGAAAGTCATAAAACATGAAGCGCCGGAAGTCGGCGTGATCATGATCACCGCCTACGATTCCAGCCAGATGGCCTTCCAGGCCTCGAAAGAAGGGGCCGAAAGCTACATCACCAAACCTTGGGACAACGACAAGTTGCTTCTCGAGGTCCGCAACCTCCTGGACAAATCGCGCCTCCAGGCTGAGAACCTCCAGCTTCGGCGGGCGCTCAAACGATTCTCTCTGCCCAATCTTGTCGGCAAGAGCGATAAGATGCAGAAGGTGATGGACCTCATCACCCAGGTCGCCGTTAGCCGCGCCACGGTTCTGATCAACGGCGAGAGCGGCACAGGCAAAGAGCTGGTCGCGAAGACGATCCACGCCATGAGCCCGCGCGCCGACCACGCCTTTGTCCCTGTCAACACCGGCTCCATGCCCGTGGACCTCCTCGAGAGCACTCTGTTTGGCCATGTGAAAGGCGCCTTTACCTCCGCCATTGCGACTAAACGCGGACTGTTCGAAGTAGCGGACCAGGGAACCATCTTCTTTGATGAAATCGGCACCGTGGGGGTCGAAACTCAGTCCAAGTTGCTTCGGGTGATCCAGGAACGCGAATTCATGCGATTGGGCGGGACGGAAACCATCAAGGTGGATGTGCGCATTCTCGCGGCCACCAACGCCGACCTGCGTAAGCTGGTTGTGACCGGGCACTTCCGGGAAGACCTCTTTTATCGTTTGAACGTCATTAACATCTGCCTTCCCCCTTTGCGCGAACGCAAGGAGGACATTCCTCACCTCGCCGAGCACTTCTTGAGGAAATTCGGCGAGGAGAATGGCCGGGCGGGCTTCCGGTTCGCTCCGGCAGCGATGAAGGTCGTAATGGACTATGACTGGCCAGGCAATGTGCGCGAACTCGAAAACGCTGTCGAGCGTGCCGTGGTTCTTGCCTCCGGACCTGCCCTAGGGCCCGATCTTTTGCCTGAACAGCTTTTTCAAAACGGCTCGCAAGGCGCAGCCGGCGACGCCTCCGAGGATATCGCCGGCCGCTCGCTATTCGAGATCATGGAAGCCAAGGAGCGCACCGTGATTCTCGATATGCTGGCTCGCACCAACTGGAGCCAGACCGACGCCGCCGAACGCTTCAAGATCCCCCTGTCCACCCTCAATCAAAAAATCAAGCGCCTCCAGATCGACGTCAAACGGCGCGGGGAAGCATAAGCTTGGCCTTGTGAGCCGCCCTCGCCCCCTTGGGGAGAGGGTGGACCGCAGCCGGCGTTTTCATCAGCCGGGCGGGCCGGCTGAGGGGGTTTGTAGCCACACGATTCAATTGCGGATCACAGCGCCGTGCGTGATTAAACTCTCCTCCGACACGGCGTATAATGATGACTGGGACGTATCCGGCAACGTCATCTTGACGACAGGAGCTCATTGATGTCTCGTGACGAACTGCTTAAGGAGAAGCAGCGAGAAATTCTCGTCTGGCAGCCAAGTATGCGCCAACGTCGTGTCTTCGGTCCGTGGCGCGCGCAAGGCAGACGGCAGCGACGTTGACTTCCTGTGAGATACCAATCCTCATCACTTCAGCGGTTAGTGCCTGGTGGTTAGTGGCTAGTAGAACCCCGAGCACTGACGGTAGCCACTAGCCACTAACCACTAGCCACTGAGGTTTCGGAAGTGTTGAGTGGATACGAACAGCGCGATCATCATGCTGCCGTTATATCCCACGTGAAGGAAAACGCTGGGAGCCAGCGAACCGCTCCTGCCGCGCGCCAGCGAAAACACCAGCCCCACGAAGAAAATCAGCAGCATGTGATTCCAGGCTCCCCAGTACTCCGGCACATGCAATCCCCCGAACAGGATCGCAGTGATCACGATGGCGAAGCGCAGGCCCACTTGCGACTCGAAGATGCCGAAGAGTACGCCACGGAACACCAGTTCTTCCATGAAAGGAGCGACGACAATAGCAAACACTCCTATGGCATAGGCCGCCGCTCTGGAATTGAACATGTTCTCCAAGGGGAATTGATTTGTATCCGGCAGGATGGGAGGAAGCAAAGCGATGGCGAGGGTCAGAAACGCTCCGCCTGCGAGGCAGGCAAGCATTCGCCCGCCGGTGATGCGCCGCCAGCGGAGCATCGCCCAGAAAGGCTGTGCGTGGCCCACGGCGATGAGAACGTAGACGAAGGCGAACAACAGCCCGTAGAAGACGGTTTGCAACGACAGCAGGAAGAAAGGGTCCGTGGCGAGTTTCTCTCTATTCAGTTGCCAGTGGAAAGCAGGCAGAATCAGCGCATACCCTAAACCAGCTAGGATATTCGCAACCAGAAAACCAATCGGCACAAAGGCCAGGAAGAGAAACAGGTCCCGCAACCTCCAAAGCGCCGGTGCGGGTTCGCGCACCTCCATGGTCACCGCCTCCGGCGGTGCTGAAACATCTTGAGGCGGTGTCTGTGGCTGTAGTTCGTCCATTACATTCGAAGCTCTCAGCTATCAGCCGTCAGTTATCAGCAAGCGAGTAGTTCGCGCTCTTGGCTGATGGCTGACAGCTTCCCGAGGCTCGCTCGTCCGCTCCTCCCGACTGGCTATCTAATCGATCATACGATAGGCTATAGCTATTATGAAGAGCAAGGGAAAGAAAATCTCCGCGGCTGAATTCAAGGCGAAGTGGCTGCCGATACTGAACGAAATTGGGCCTGAACGGATTGTGATTCTCAGGCGTGGTCGACCCGTCGCCCGGCTCAAGCCCTTCTCCGGTCGAAGAAATGAAGGGCTCGTGGGCCTTATGAAGGGGAAGATCGCCGTCAAAGGGGACACCTTTTCAACCGGTGCAAAATGGAATGCTCAATCCTGAATGCGATCAGCCCCCAGTCCCTGAAGCCTGACACCCGGAACCTCATACCTGCGATTGTCTCGCTGAGAGCTGATAGCTGACGGCTGATAGCCTCTTGCTCGTCACTTGTCACTCGTCACCGCTCTTCAACGCCGCTGCCAGCAACGGCACCATGACCTCGTGGTGCCCGGTGAGCGTGTAGCCGTGGCTGCGGTCTCGTCCCTTTGCCGGTCCCTGCCGTCGGCCGCAAGACCACGTTTTGCATGGGGCGATAGTGCTGGATGAAATCCATATTCACCGTGGTGATGCCCCGTGGCGCTCGGCCGAGGTTAGCGGCCAGGCTCAGACACTTCAAAAAAACTTCAGGCAGCAAAACGGCGGAGCCGACGTTGAGGTAAACTCCGCCGCGATGTAGGTTCTTCACCAGGGCGGCGAGCAGCAGGAAATCGCGGTGCGAGGCTGCCCCCATCGCCCGCGGATCGACGGCGGGATGATTGTGGGTAATGTCCGTTCCCACGGCGACATGCACGGTTGCGGGAACACGCAGGGCGTAAGCTTGCGCCAGCAGGCTGAAACGGCGGAATCGCGCCTCCCGGCGCCGGGCTAGGAACCGGCCGACGGCTTCTCCGATGCCCAGGTCCTCCCGGTCGCCCGCCGCGATGGTCTCATTAATCCAGCGGCCGGTTTCCTCCGCCATGCCGAATTTCCCGCGGCCCAACACCGCCGGAACGTCTTCGGAAGTGGCGCCCACCAGGCCGATTTCGAAGTCATGAATCATCGCCGCGCCATTCATCGCCAGGGCGGTGAGATAGCCCCGCCGCATAAGGTCAATCAGAATGGGCGCGAGGCCGCACTTCACCACGTGCCCGCCAATTCCCCAGATGATCGGCTTGCCCTTGGCCCGCGCCCGCTCGATGGCCGCCACCACGGCGCGCAAACTTTCGGCGGCCAGAATGTGGGGCAGGGAATCGAGCCACGCGCGCACCCGTTGCTCCGGGCCGTGGGACCCGCGCGAAGTCTTGAACCGTAACTTTGCTTGCCCTCGAGGCGAGCGGGTAGGTGCTGACTTTATCGAGCTTGAGCGGCTTTTGCGCGTAGATTGTCATCTTTGCGTCCCTTTGCGCCTTTGCGTCTTTGCGTGAGCTGTTTTACTGCGTTAGTCCATTTACCACACGTGCGATCCCGTCCTTGATCAAATCAACATCAAAATTGATCAGGATGCCGAACCGCTTGTTGGCAAGGCGCAGGTAAGTCAGTAACTGATTTCCGTGCACGGGAGCGATGGCATCAACGGACTTGATCTCCACGATAACTTTGTTCTCAACGATCAGATCGGCGCGAAATCCAGCCTCTAAATGTAAGTTCTCCCACACCACGGGAAGCGGTTGCTGCCTTACAAACTGCAGCCCACGTTTCGAAAGATCCTGAGCCATGACCGCTTGTAGACCGATCCTCGAAGAGGCCTGGACCCAGCGTTGTGTGGATTTTGTATGCCGCGTCAACAATTTGCTTGGCGATCTCGTTCTCCGTCACGGGGAACATCGTTGCACCAAATCCCCCAAAACCGCAAAGGCGGCTTCACGCAAAGCCGCAAAGTACGCAAAGGACGCAAAGAAAACCAGCGAGAGCGGGGGTCTTTATTTCCTTTGCGAGCTTAGCGTACTTTGCGTCTTTGCGTGAAACCGGAAGACGCAAGGGTCTCAAGATGTGGGAACGGGAATGGCTACTGCCGGCCATTATTCAGCATGGCTGCGAGGGCCTGGCCGGTGAAGGACTTCTTCACGCGGGCCACCTCTTCCGGCGTGCCTTGGGCGACGATCCTGCCTCCCTCGTCGCCGCCCTCGGGGCCCAGATCGATGACCCAGTCAGCCTGTTTCACCACGTCCAGGTGATGCTCGATGATGATGACGGTGTTGCCGAGGTCGGTCAAGCGATTGAGGACCTCGAGGAGTTGCTTGACGTCGTCAAAGTGCAGGCCGGTCGTAGGCTCATCGAGGATGTACAGAGTTCGACCCGTCTGGCGGCGGCTCAACTCTCGTCCCAGCTTGATGCGTTGGGCTTCGCCGCCGGAAAGCGTCGTGGCCGGCTGTCCCAGGTGCACGTAACCCAGCCCAACGTCCAGCAAGGTTTGCAGCCGCAGCTTGATTTGCGGAATGTTCTCGAGAATGGGCAAAGCATCCCGAACCGTCGTTTCCAGCAGGTCGGCGATGGAATGGCCCTTATATTTCACCGCCAGGGTCTCGGAATTATACCTGCGGCCGCGGCAAACCTCGCAGGTCACGAACACATCGGGGAGGAAATTCATCTCGATGCGCCGCAGGCCTTCGCCCTGGCAGGCCTCGCATCGGCCGCCTTTCACGTTGAAGCTGAAGCGCCCGGCGCGATAGCCGCGCTCGCGCGATTCGGGCAGCATCGCAAAGAGTTCCCGAATGGGCGTGAACACGCCGGTATAGGTGGCGGGATTGGAGCGCGGCGTGCGCCCGATGGGCGACTGGTCAACCACCGTGACTTTATCCAGGTGCTCGAGGCCTTGGATGGCCTTGTGCGCGCCCGGCTCCGCGACGGCCCGGTAGAGCTTTTTGGCCATGGCGTGGTAGAGGATGTCGTTCACCAGGGTCGACTTGCCGGATCCCGAGACGCCGGTCACCACCGTGAGCAGGCCCAACGGAAAGTGCACGTCGAGGTTCTTCAAATTGTTAGCGCGCGCGCCCAGCACCGAGAGGCATTTGCCGTTGGGCGAGCGTCGCCGCGCGGGAACGGGAATGCGCAGCTTGCCTGAAAGGTATTGCCCGGTCAGAGAATCCTCGGCGGCCTCGATTTGCTTGGGCGGCCCTGCGGCCACCACGAATCCGCCCTGTTTCCCGGCCCCGGGTCCCAGATCAACCACGTAATCCGCCCGCCGGATGGTTTCCTCATCATGCTCGACCACCAGGACGGTATTTTGCAGGTCGCGCAGTCGCTCCAAGGTTTCCAGCAGTCGCAGGTTGTCACGCGGGTGCAGGCCGATGCTCGGCTCGTCGAGCACATAGAGCACGCCGCGCAGCTTCGACCCGATCTGCGTGGCCAGGCGAATTCGCTGGCTCTCGCCGCTCGAAAGCGTGGCGGCTGAGCGGTCCAGGCTCAGGTAGCCCAGCCCCACGGCTTCCAGGAACTCGAGCCGCTCGAAGATGGCGTTCAGAATGCGCTGTGCAATGAACGCCTGGCGCTCCGTCATGCGAAGTTCTTTCAAAACGGTTTGCGCCCGGCTCACCGGAAGGGCCGTGAGGTCGGCAATCGAGAGCTTCACCACCGTGACGGCCAGGCTTTCCGCCCGCAAGCGCTTGCCGTGGCACTTCGGGCAGGGCACTGCGGACATGTACTGGCTGTACCACTCGCGATAGTTTTCGGAAGTGCTTTCCCCGTACCAGCGGTCCAGCAGCGTGAGCACGCCCGGAAAGACCGAAGAGGCTTTGGGTTGCTCCGGGTTGCGCCCATAGAGCACCAGGTTCTGGATCTTGAGCGGAAGTCGCTCGAAGGGAGTCTTGAGATCGAACCCGTAGTGTTCGGCGGCGCGCAGGAGGCCACGTTGAATGACGGACGAACCGGCGCCCGGCCCCAGCCCGCCCTCGAGCAGCGGCCTGGACCAATCGGCGATGACTTTGGCGGGGTCGAAAGTGTACAGGCTCCCCAGGCCTCGGCAGGCGGGACAAGCGCCGTAAACGCTGTTGAACGAGAAGGAACGCGGCTCGAGCGTCGGGATGCTGATGCCGCAGTCCACGCACGCCCACTCCTGCGAATAGAGCTGTTCCTCGCCGTTCACCACGGCGATCTGCACAATCCCCTTCGCCAGCTTCATCGCCGTGTCGATGGATTGCCCCAGCCGGGCTTCGATCCCCGCCTTCAGCAGCAGGCGGTCCACCACCACTTCAATGGTGTGGTTGCGGCGCCGGTCGAGCCGGATCTCTTCATCCATCTGGCGCAATTGCTTGTCCACCCGCACCCGCACGAACCCTTGCTGCGCAAGCTGCTCGAAGAGCTTGCGAAACTCTCCTTTCCGCCCGCGCACCACGGGCGCCAGAATCATGATGCGCTGCCCGTCGCCGTTTCCGCCCGCACTATCCAACTGCTGCTGGGCCATGATGGAGGATACGATCTGATCGGTGGTCTGGCGGGAAATGGCGCGGCCGCACTGGTGGCAATGCGGCTCGCCGATGGAGGCGTAGAGCAGGCGGAGATAATCGTAGATCTCCGTGATCGTACCTACGGTCGAGCGGGGGCTGCGGCTGGTGGTTTTCTGCTCGATCGAGATGGCCGGGCTCAGGCCATCCACCGCGTCCACGTCCGGCCGCTCCGCCTGGTCGAGGAACTGCCGCGCGTACGCCGAGAGGGTCTGGACGTACCGGCGCTGCCCCTCGGCGTAAATCACGTCAAAGGCCAGGCTGGATTTGCCCGAGCCGCTTAAACCCGTTACCACCGTCAAGGCGAGACGGGGAATCTCGACGTCGATGTTCTTCAGGTTGTGCTGGCGCGCGCCGCGAACCGTAATCCGCTCGATCATCGCCCAGTGCCCCACAGCGAGCAGTTTTGAGGAAAAGCCAACCTACCATGATAACGGCCTAACCCCCGCCCCGTCAAGCGGAACCCCTTTCACCTCGGAGACGCGAAGGATCGAAAACAAAAGGCCTTATCCGTTGCGTCTCAGCGACCCTGCGCTGTGGGGATTCTCGCCCTTGTCAAGCCTGTGCGACCAGGATATATTGACACTATGCCAAAATGTCCTGAATGTGGTGGTGCAGAATTTGCCGGGAAAATCTTACACAAGTTCGGGTGCTCACAAAAACCAAAAGTGGCAGCGGCAAATGTTTGTACTGAATGCGGTGCACCAAAACCCCTGAGAGGCGCCACTCAGCATCGGCCAGGCTGCTCGATGATCCCGCGTCAGACTGTTGTGGACTTGCTTGACCGTCCCATCGGCGACGTCTGCAAAGCAGCCATGCCCGGGGTGTTGCCGCTGAATAGTTACAGCCCGGCCAAGCCCCTTGAACACATCCCCTCGGGGCGGGATCTACTGCAGGCTCCGGCTGCGGTTGGAGCGACAGTTCATGCCGTCAGTGACATGATGTCGGAGCGGCTTCTTTCGGCTCTAGCCTCGATCGAAAACGCTGACAATAAAGCGGTGCGGGCGATTACCAATCGAATGTCCATCCGTGCCTTTCGTGCGCTTACAGAAAACCAGCAATTGGACTTTATCAACCAGATCTGGAATGCCACCTGCACCTCGCATGCTTTCGATAAGCGAGGAGATCAGATGTCCGATCCTCTATCCGATGACATGGGAGGCAAGACGCTTCCTTCATCTGTTTGCCCGGTCAGGCCGGGCGCTAACCTGTTCAGGAAGCGACTCGCTGGAAAGCAGCCCTTCCGTGAATTCGGCATCGGGTTTCGGGTTGACGGCTCCGATCAGGAATCCATAACTCGAATCTTGGGCAACGGAATGACGCAACAGCGTCTCAGCACGGTTTTCATGCTGGGCCCCAAACGCGGCCTTCGCCTGGATGGTACCAACATGATGGACCAATCCAGGGCACGCTGCTGGACCGGAAACAACGACATCTTCAACGAGACCGCCATCTGCGTCAGCAGGAATCTCTTTGGCGGCACTGCATTCCCGGATCGGAATGTATCCGGACTTTATTACCTTTGGGCAGTGAACTGCGGCCCTCTGCTTGGCTTCGACACCGAAGATTACCAACTTGGCCTTCCGAAAAGCCGTCAATGGCGCCCCGGTGAAAAGGCCTTCCCTTCGGTGCCGCCCGGCAATATTCTGGCCTACGTCCAGATCGACAAGCGTGGAGCGCCCGCTGGCGGTGGGTGGATGTTTGACCTTACTACGGGGGCGCAGTGGACCTTTGTGGGCTCGCCCACCGTGAAGCAGCGCAAGTACTTGGAAGATGAACTGGCCGCCTGGAAGGGAGGCTCGTACACCATCCCCCACACCTACGACTTTCACGAGGGTACCGTAACGTAAGGGAATGATTTCAAGCCGGCTGGCCTGAATCCAGCGCCTCAGCTCATTCGACTGTTCTTCAGGCCCCTACTCCGCCGTTCCTTACTTTTCTCGCAGGGTGGCGCATACGTCTCGGCGTTTTTTGCCGGGATGTATGCGCTGTTGCCCACTGGCGGCGCGCAGACATGCAGAGAGCGGCCCGTCTGTGCACCCTGCCGTGCATACGCGTTTAATTCGCTCCGAAGCTGCCCACCGCCTCCGTTCTCTGTTATTATCAAGCAACTTCGTAGTATCCTCTAACCAGGAGCGCGAACCTCGATGAAGGCCTCATACCTTGGGCAGGTGATTGAGTACTTCGACCCCATGCTCTCGCTCGATACCCGGCACGCGGAATGGTACGTCGAGCGGCCGGACAGTCCCCACCTCGAAATGAAAGCCCTGCTGCTGAACACGACGGCCGACTCGAAAATTCTCTTCAGCGGACATCAGGGCTCTGGCAAGACTTCCACCCTGAACAAACTCGCCTCTGACCCGGACGTCAAACAGAAATTCTTCATCGTCCAGTTTTCTATCAAGGACGAACTTAACATCGCCGACCTCTCCTACACCGACCTGCTGGTGGCCATGGGAGCGCGATTGTACGCAGAGGCGTCTGACTCCTTGCGCCTGAGCGCCAATCTTAAGAGGGACCTCGATAATTGGTCTGCCGAAATCTCGCACGTCTGGGCGAAAACAGACCAGGCCGAGGCCAAGGTTGAAGCAGGCATCAGCGCCTTCTTCTTGAAAGCCACGGGCCTGCTCAGGACCGGCTTCGAGGATAAGCGGGAATTTCGGCAGAAGTTTGAACCTCGTATTCCGCAGCTCATCGGGTACATCAACGAGATCATTCGCGCCATTGAGACCCACCCCGACGCCGGCAACCAGGAAGTACTGCTGATCATCGATGACCTGGACAAACCCACGATAGACGTTGCCCTGGACTTATTCGTCACCAAGGGCCCGATCTTGGCCCAGCCGCAGTGCAAGATAATTTTCACTGTCCCTACTTCGCTGGTCTATTCGGGCCAATACAACGTGGTGAAGCGGAGCTTTGGCCAGCCGTTCCTCTTACCAAACTTCAAAGTCAAGGAGAAGAATGGCGACCGCAACGATGAGGCCTGGACGTGCATGCGCAACATCGTGGAGCGGCGGCTGGACAAAGAGCTGATTGCGACGGCAGCCCTTGATTATGCTGTCGAGATGAGCGGCGGAGTTGTTCGTGAGTTGGTGCGGATTATTCAGAGCGCGGCGAGCCGCGCAGTGGCCGCCCACGCCAATTCCCTTCAGCCGACTCACGTCGAACATGCCGTCGAGAAACTCAGGATGGAATACAGCTTCAGTCTGACGCGTCAGCAGTACATCGACATTTTAAAGGAAGTTCATAGGACCAACGTGCTCAGGTCTGACGATGAGAAGCCACTTCTCGACCTGTTGCACAACCTGTTCATCCTGCAATATCCGAATGGAGAAAGCTGGTATGGAGTAAACCCCATTGTCCACAAGCTTATCGGAGTTTAAGCCGGTTTTTCCTCAGCCCACCTTGCTTTCCGTCGAGGACCGCGAGCGCGTGGCTGAAATCTGCGCGACGGTGGGCGCTGTGCACCAGCACGGTGGCATTTACTTTGGCGTCTGCAATAACCGGCTGAAAATCGAAGCGATTGAGGAAGCGCTGGAAAAGTCACTTGCAGCTAAGGGCATCACGATTTCCCGCGTGGTCCTTGCGGAGAGACACGACACTGACGCCGGGCCGCAGTACAGAATACAGATACCCGATCCTGTCACCTACCTGAGCGAGCAGGAGGAGCGGGAGCACACGCTTTTCTTTATTCACGGCTTGCCGGAACTCATCCGGGCCGAGACGCAGGGTGATTATTCCAAGGTCGCTTCCGTTTCCCAGCTTCTCAATTATCGCCGCGAGCTTTTCCACGATCGTGCCCTCTGCGCTTTCTTCTGGCTCGACCCCGAAACTGTCCCCTACCTCAGGCAGAACGCGCGTGACTTCTGGGCTTTCCGGTCCGGAACGGCGTTTTTCCTCGAAACGGAAACCCCGACTCATCGACCGCATTGGAGCCTGGGGCACGAGAACTTTGGCTGGACAGGCCCGTACGATTACCTTGAGCAAAAGCTAAGCCAGCTTGCCGCCTATCGAAGAAGGTCTCCACCGGACGACAACGCAATCGGGAACCTCCTGCTTGACATCGGCCGCCTGCACGCCCAAAGGCATGAATCGCAGAGCGCGTTGGAGTGGCTCCACGAAGCCTTGGCGATTTTCGAAGCGCTGTCGCTTGAAGACAAGGTTCGTGAAAGCAAGCTCTGGATTGCCCGTACTTTCGAGGGTATTGGTAGGCTTGATAAAGCCGAGGCGTACCTCCACGAGACTATCGAGATCGACACACGCCGTGCAGATGAGGCCAGCCTCGCAACCGACTACAACAACCTGAGCCAGCTCTACTTGGCGCGGGGGCAGTTCGAGAAGGCGGAGAAGTGGGAGCGCAAGGCGATGGAGATCGATGAGCGACTAGGGGACGAATCTAAGCTCGCGATCCGGTACGACGGCCTAGGCCAGATTTACCACGCGTGGGGCCAGTTGGACGAGGCGGAGAAGTGGCTGCGCAAGGCCATTGAGATCGATGAGCGCCTGGGGGACGAAGCGGGCCTCGCGGCCGACTACTACAACTTGAACGTGGTATATCAGGGCCGCGGCCAGGTGCAGGAAGCGGAGGAGTGGCTGCGGAAGGCCATCGAGATCAACGAGCGGCTGGGAGACGAGCCGAAACTCGCAGCCCAGTACAGCAACCTGAGCTTGATTTTCCAGGGACGCCGCCAGTCGGAAGAAGCGGAGAAGTGGGTGCGCAAGGCCATCGAGATCGCCGAGCGATTGGGGGATGAAGCGAAGCTGGCCGTCGGCTACAACAACCTCGGCCAGATTTACTACGCGCGGGGCCAGTTGGAGGAAGCGGAGAAATGGCTGCGCAAGGCCATCTCGCTCATGGAACCGAAAGGGCCGTCCGCAGTTCTTGAGGGCCTCAGACGGAACCTGGACACGTTGCTAAAAGAGCGCCAGCACCAAACCGACCCTCAATCCTAAGGCGTAAGTCCCTCCATACTCCGTGGGTTCACGCCGACCGGCGCAGCCTTCCCGCCTTTAGGAGTCAGCGGTTCCCAGTTCCCCCTGCCGGGTTGGGTGCTCGGCTCGTCCCTGAACCCAGACCCAAAAAGCAGAGCTATGCGCCGGACCGCGTCGTATGCAGTTTCACGGCTTGGCGAACACAGTAACAAGCGTGTTACTAACAAGTTTTGTACTTGACAAAATATTCCAGGCGTGATAGCCTATTTCTGTGAAAGTCCCTCCCTTTGAGGAAGCCCCCTTCCTCGACACCCATCCGCCCCAAAGGAGAACCCTGTTGAGAGGTTTCAGGTGTCAGATCCCTGGTATCAGGTGCCCGGTGTCGGGCATTGAGCCCCTAGGGCGGGATTGCCGAGGAGCTGTCATGGGCTTGCCGCCCACCCGAGCGAATGCAAACCACCCTCGTCGTCACCCCCGCGAAAGCGGGGGTCCATATTCGATCCGGAACACAATGGATTCCCGCTTTCGCGGGAATGACGTGATTTTCGGGGGAGTTGGTGTCCGTCGAAGTGAGCGCCCGAGAGCCAGCACAGAGAAGCTCGCGTGCGGAGTCCCAGAATCGAGGAAAAGAAGACGTGCGAAAAAGATGTTAAAAATCGCGGGAACGAACTCAACAACTCCTTTGGAATCAATAAAAGCGTCAAAAAAACGAACTCAAAACGAACTGATTTTCCATGCAAAAAAGAGCAATTAGAGGCCAAGAACGACCAAACAACGCGAGAGAGGGGGAGGTCGGCGTCGCGAGCAGAGGGTGCCGATCCTGTATTCAAACGCATGTTTTAAACAACTGCTTGATGAAAGGCTCCAGGGTAATTGGCATACGGCGCCTCTCGTTTCTTGAGGGAACAAAGCGAGAATGTCTATGAAAACAAACAGTCGAGGAGTTGAGGAGTCGAAGAGTTGTGTAGTTGTGGGGCCAATTGAAGAGATCGGGCCGGATGGTGACGCTTTGTCACTCCTCGACCTTCGACTCTCGACTTCTTGACTTGAATTCGACGGAACAAAGCGAGAATGTGTATGAAAACAAACGATAAGGTCAAAAAAGTCGAGGAGTCGAGAAGTTGAGGAGTCCAGAAGTTCAGGATGCGAGACCGAAGTTCACCGTCGTCCCCCGCCGAGACGGCAGTCAGCTTCTCAACTCCTCGACTTCTCAACTTCCTTACGAACGAACCGGGAATGTTATTGAAAATAAGGCAAGACGGTTGACGCCGCACCTATGAGATGCTAGAGTCGCACGCCATGAAAATGACACGCAGAGAGTTGTTGGTTGGAGCAGCGGCGGGTTCGCTCGCCCTGATTCCGGGGAGAGGGCTCGCCGAACGCCTGGCGATCAGCGCACCACCCCCTACCCCCTCCTCGACCGAGGAGGGGAGTAACACCCCGAGCGGGCGCTTGAAGATCGCTTTGATCACCGGAATCATGTTCAAGTACGCGCACTCGCAGCATTTTGTGGATCGCTTCCTGGAGGGTTACGGCTGGAACGGCGCGTGGCACAAGCCTCCCATGGACCTGGTTTCCCTCTATGTGGATCAGGTGGGTCCGGACGACCTCAGCCGCGAGCGGGCGGCGCGTTTCCCCTCGATGAAGATCTATCCGACCATTGCCGAGGCGTTGACGCTGGGCGGCAGCAAGCTGGCGGTGGACGGCGTAATCCTGATCGGGGAGCACGGCAATTATCCAAGGAACGAGAAAGGGCAAACGGAATATCCCCGCTACCAGTTCTTCCAACAGATCGTCGGCGTGTATCGCTCGAGCGGGCGATCCGTTCCGCTGTTCAGCGACAAACACCTCTCCTGGAACTGGGATTGGGCCAAGGAGATGTACGATACTTCGCGGAGCATGTCCTTTGCGTTCATGGCCGGATCGAGCCTGCCGGTCACCTGGCGAATCCCGTCGGTCGAGATGCCCCTCGGCACGCGCCTCCGCGAAGCGATCTGCGTGGGCTATGGCGGGGTGGACAGCTACGACTTCCACGGCCTGGAAACGATCCAGTGCATGGTGGAGCGCCGCCAGGGCGGCGAGAGCGGGGTGAAATGGCTCCAGGCTTACCGGGGCGAGAGCTTCTGGCAGGCCTATCAGGACGGCGTATGGTCGCGCGAGTTGTGCGAGGCTGCCCTTTGCCGCAGCCATACGCTCACACCGGCGAGAGAAGGCTTCAATGACATTTTCCCCACCCTGGACGATATGCGCCGGCTCGTTAAAGACCCGGTGGCATACCATTACGAGCACGCCGACGGTCTGAAGTGCACCTTGCTGCTGATGAACGGACTGGTGCAGGATTTCAACTTTGCCGCCCACGTTGAGGATCGGAAGGAGCCTTTCTCCACCCAGATGTATTTGCCCATGCCGCCGGATCGAACCACCCTGGCCAACTTCTTCAGCCCCCTGGTCAACAATGTGGAAAAGATGTTCCTGACGGGCAAGCCCAGTTATCCAGTCGAGCGCACGCTGCTCACCACCGGGCTTACGGCAGCGGGCGTCGAGAGCCTGTACCGCAAGCAGGCGCGCTATGAGACGCCGCACCTCTCCATTCGGTATCAGCCTACGCGGGAGTCGACGTACTGGAGGACGTGAGGAAAAGCTGTCAGCCGTCAGCTATCAGCTTTCAGCAAGAACGAATTGTTTGCTGAGAGCTGAAAGCTGATAGCTATTCGGGAGTTATCATGAAGCAGATTGCAGTCATCACCACGGTGTATCGCTACCTCTCGCACGCGCAACACATGGCGGACCGTTTTCTGGTGGGATACCCGCACAACGGCGAGTGGCATCGCCCCGACATGAAAGTGGTTTCGTTGTATGTCGATCAGAAGCCGCCCGACGATCAGAGCGCCGAGCGCGCGCAGGAATTCGGTTTCCGCGTTTATCCCACGATTGCTGAAGCCCTGCGCTGCGGTGGCGACCGTCTGGCCGTCGATGCGGTCTTGATCATCGGCGAGCACGGCGACTATCCGCGCAACGAAAAAGGGCAAATCCTTTACCCGCGCTACGAGTTCTTCCAGCAGTGCGTGGAGGTGTTCGAGAAGGACGGGCGGGCTGTGCCCGTCTACAACGACAAGCACCTCTCCTATAGCTTCGAGAAGGCGAAGTGGATGGTCGAGGCCTCGAAGCGCCTGAAGTTCCCCATGCTGGCAGGTTCTTCGCTTCCCGTCACCTGGCGCTTGCCGGACCTCGAATTGCCGCTCGACGGCGAGATCGAAAGCGCCCTGATGGTGGGCGAGGGCGGCTCTGACGCGATGGATTTCCACGCGCTCGAGGCCATGCAATGCATGGTCGAGCGGCGCAAAGGGGGCGAGACCGGCGTGAAGGCGGTGCAGATGATCGAAGGCGAGGCCGTCTGGAAGGCCGGAGAGGAAGGTCGCTGGTCGAAGGAGATGCTCTCCTCGGCGCTTTCGCGCAGCGACACGCCGCTGGGGTTGACGCTGGTGGATGGGAGGACTCAGGATCTGGTGGGCAGCGGCGAGCTGCCCAAGCTGGTCAAGAATCCGGCGGCCTATTTCATAGACTACTCAGATGGCCTACATTGCGCCCTGATGAGGCTCGACGGCGCTCTCCGGGATTTCAATTTCGCCGCCCGCCGGCGCGGCGCGAAGGACCTTGTCTCCACCCAGTTCTTCCTCTCGCCGGTTCCCAATGTCACCTACTCCGCCTGCCTGGTGAGCAAGATTGAGGAGATGTTCGAGACCGGCCAGGCGCCTTATCCGGTGGAGCGCACGCTGCTGGTGAGCGGGGTGCTCGAGGCCTGCCTCACCTCGCGCCTCCGGGATCATCGCCGCCTGAAGACGCCGCAGCTTGCGGTGCGTTATCACGCTCCCCGCGTTTCACAGTACTGCCGGGCCTGAGCCAGGAGGGGGTCAAGGGGTGGTGCAGGCCGCAACGGCTTGCGGAGAGGCAGCGCAAACACGATCGATTTCCCTGGATAACGCCGCGGCCGAAAGCGGTTTCGAAACGTAGCCGTCCATGCCGGCAGCCAGGCATCTTTCCTGATCGCCCCTCATGGCGTAGGCCGTCATGGCGATGATTGGCCGGTGTCGGGTAGTCCCTTTTTCTCTTTCGCGAATCGCCGCCGCGGCCTCGAAGCCGTCCATATCCGGCATCTGAACGTCCATCAGCACCACGTTGACCTCGTGCTCGTCGAGCGCCTGCAGCACGGCGCGCCCGGTCTCGGCCACGATCACGGAGTGGCCTTGCTTCTCGAGCAGCCGCACCACCAGCTTTTGATTCACCGCGTTATCTTCGGCAACCAGGACTCTCAGCTTCGGCCCCTCCGCACACACGCCGCACCGGGCGGCCGGTGGCGTGTCTCCCGATTCCTGGAGGCCGAGGGCCGTGGCGACGGATTCCCCCGGCTGGGACTCGCGCCCGGGCTTGCCAACCAACCCCGCCTGCACCGTGAAATGAAAACGGCTGCCTTCGCCGGGCTGGCTCTCCACCCAGATTCGACCGCCCATCATTTCCACCAATCGAGTCGAGATGGTCAGGCCCAGTCCCGTGCCGCCAAACTTGCGGCTGGTGGAACTGTCAGCCTGGACAAACGCCTCGAAGATGGACTGCTGCTTTTCCAGAGGGATGCCGATCCCGGTGTCGCGTACGCAAAAGTGGAGAAGCGGCCCGTTCGCCTGCCGTCTCCCCAGTTCCACCTGTACCTCGATCTCACCTTCGCTGGTGAACTTGATGGCATTCTGCAACAAGTTGCCGAGGATCTGAGCGAGGCGCGCGGGGTCCGCAACAATTTCTTCCGGCACTTCAGGGCGCACCTCACAAGTCAGCTTCAGGCCCTTTTGTTGAGCGCGCAGGGCCAGCGGCGCGATGATCTTGGCGAGGCCTTCACGCACAGAGAAAGGTGAGACATCGAGGTCGAGTTTGCCCGCTTCAATCTTCGAGAAATCCAAGATGTCGTTGATCACCGTCATCAGCCTGTCGGCGGAGGACTTCGCCATCTCCAGATATTCACGCTGCTCAGTCGTCAAGTTGGTGTTCAGCGCCAATTCGGTCATACCCAGCACGCCATTCATGGGCGTACGGATCTCGTGGCTCATGTTGGCCAGAAATTGGCTCTTGGCCCGGTTGGCGGCCTCCGCGTCCTCCTTGGCCTTCTTTAATTCCAATTCCGCCCGCTTCCGCTCGCTAATATCATGGGCAATGGTTGCGGCGCCCAGAACTTCTCCGCTGGTACTCTTGATGGGAGATACAGTGAGCGAAACGTGTAGACGGGTACCGTCTCTCCTGAGAGGCGTCGTCTCAAAATGGGAGATCTTATCCCCCTGCATCAATCGGCTCAGGATATGGCCTACTTCATCTTGCCGGTCGGGCGGGACAAGAGTGGAAACATGTTGTCCGAGGATTTCACTGGCGCCATAGCCGAAGAGCGCTTCCGCCGCAGTATTCCAACTGACGATCGTTCCGTCGGGCGAGGTGCCGAAGATAGCATAATCGGAAGACTCAACGATGCAAGCCAGGAATCTCTGCGCCTCCTGGGCGCGCTTGCGCTCGGTGACGTTGCGGAAGATGCCGCGAGTAGACACAGGTTTCCCGCCCACGAACTGGCAGTCGCTGCTACCCTCCAGCATTACCGTTTCCCCGCTCTTCGACACCAACTCGACCTCAATGGATCCCACCGTTTCTCCCGACATCAGCCGCTGGAAAAGCTCCCGGCAGTGCTCCCGATAGTCAGGCTTGATAATGTCAAGAAAACGGAGGCCGGCGACTTCCGCTTCGCTGTAACCCAGGGTATTTCGCCAGGCGGGATTGACGTGCAGGAGCCGGCCTTGCGGATCCACACACTGGATCAAGTCGTGGGCGTTCTCGAACAAATCGCGGTACTGCTCCTCCAAGGCAAGCTCGCGCTCGTATTTAAGGCGGAGGATTTCCGTCTGCTGGCGTACGCGCCGCCTCAAGGCCACAATCCAGCCCAAAGCCAGGAACACTGCGACCGCCAGGAGACTCAGGGCCAGCAACGCGTGGCGCGGTGTCCACCACGAAGGCAACTCCAGAACCACCACGTCCGCGGGAGTTCGCAGCAGAAGTTCGAAGCTCACAGGATCGTGATTCTCATCCGCCTTGACCATCATCACCCCGGTCAATTGCAGGATGCTCTCGTTGCGCAACGACGCCAATGCCGCGCCATTGGCGCTTGTCTTCAAAACCGCTCTGAAGTTCATCGCACCTGCTTCGAGCTCCAGCCCTTCTTCTTCCGGCCGAGTTGTGTGGTTGAGCAGTCGCGCCGACAGGCGAACCAAGTCAGCATTGCGGCTACCGATGACCAGTTTTTCAGGGTCCACTCGCACAGGCTCGGGCGGCGGGCCGTCACTGATCTTTCGGAAAATCGCGTCGCGCATGATCACCGAGTAATCGGTGAGGACCGGGAAACCCATCGCTTCGATCAGATCTCCAACTTTCAGGGGAGTTGATTGGGTTGTGCTTATCCGTAGTGCCCCGTCACTGCCGCGGATGCAGAGGGACCGCCCCACCTCCTGAAAGGTCACTACGCCTCGCGCGTGCACACGGTGGGTAAAGGCGCCCTCCGGGGTCAGTCGCAGAAACAGGCGCAACGGACGCACCCGTGCGGACCACATGGCTTGGGTTGGCTTTTCCAGAACCTTGACGTCGCTCCAGCTCGGCACGAGCACATGGAACCCGACGAACCGAACGTTGCTCGAGTCGCAAAGCCCGCCGAAGACACCCCGGACACGGACCTTCCCGTTGACGATGTTAGCCGGAAGTGAGGGGTAGTTCAGTATGAAGGCGCTGCACTCGAATGCCCCTGAGGAGATGTTCAGTATCAGTCCGCTATCGCGCTGCTCGACTGAGCGCACCACGCCTTCGAGTTCGATCCACTGCGAGTCCAGGCGGCCGGAGGCCAGTTCGTCGCTGCTGGGTCTCAGGGGTTTGGGCAGAGGTGCGTCACCCAGATTCTGAAACTTGGCCTGCGTGATCTCAGGCGCGAAATCACCCACATTGCTGTATCCCTCGACTTGTACCAACTCACCGCTATGCAAAGCGAGCTTGGTTGGGCCGGGCTCAACCCAGATGCCCCCGGTCGAATCCTGGATGAACAGGTCCCCGGCGTCCCAGTTGTAATATGTCACTACGGCACGGAGGCAGACCGGATAGCTCTTCTGTGCCTCCTCGATGCTCAGGTTCCTGATTTGTTCAACGTGGGTAAGGGTTGGCAGACGGTCTTTGGTGGGACTCTGGCCTGACGCAGCTACGCTGCTCAACAGCCATACCGGCAGCACCAGGAGTAATACCCCGGCGGCGCTCAGGCCGGCGCAAGTCTGCTTCCGGTTCGACCGTAGCCAAACCACAGACCTCCGCAGGCGTGAACTGTCCTGGAAGTTCACCGCAGGCTGAACGAGGAGTTTCAGGAGACACCACTTCATAGATTTGTGTCTCTCCCAAACGTTTATCGGCGCTAATCACCAATTCTTAATAACTCCCCTTTGTTTTAAAGAACTAGCGGATACCACAAGGTCAGAGGTTCACGACTTTCATGGCTCGTTCCGGATAGCGGTCCCCGGCCGTTGCTCCCTTCGGTACGGCTTCGTTAAGGCGCGCAAGGTCTTCCGGTGTGAGCGTCACCTCCAGGGCCGCGATGTTGTCCTCCAGATGCGTGCGGCGCGTGGTGCCGGGAATCGGGACGACCTCCTCGCCTTGAGCCAGCACCCAGGCCAGAGCCAACTGCGAGGCCTTGCAGCCCTTGGTTGAAGCGAGCTGCTCGATCCGCAGCACAAGTTCAAGGTTGTGTGTGAGATTCTCCCCTTGAAAGCGCGGATGATTGCGACGAAAGTCCTCATTCGTCAGTTCCTCTGTGTTCTTGAAACGGCCGGTCAAAAAACCGCGGCCCAGCGGGCTGTAGGCCACAAAGGAAATGCCAAGCTCCCGGCAGGCGGGGAGAATCTCCTCCTCCGGATCACGACTCCAGAGCGAGTATTCCGTTTGCAAAGCGGTGATGGGGTGAATGCGGTGGGCGCGGCGGAGGGTGGCGGGAGCTGCCTCGGATAGCCCCAGAAACCGTACCTTCCCCTCTTCAATCAAGCGCTCCATGGCGCCCACAGTTTCTTCGATGCGCACATTGGCGTCCACGCGGTGCTGGTAATACAGGTCAATGGTCTCGACGTTCAGGCGACGCAAGCTCGCTTCGCAGGCCATGCGCACGTATTCGGGCCGGCCGTTGATCCCCAGGAAGCTGCCGTCAGGTCCTCGCACATTACCGAACTTGCTGGCGAGCACGACCTCGTTTCGCCGGCCCTTGATGGCTCTCCCCACCAACTCCTCGTTATGGCCCGTCCCATACATATCCGCGGTATCCAGGAAATTCACGCCCCGGTCGAGCGCCAAATGAATCGTCGCCAGGGATTCCTCTTCGTTCCGTGGCCCGTAGAACTCCGACATTCCCATGCATCCCAGACCGATCGCAGAGACGCTGAGGGAGCTGTGCCCGAGATTTCGATAACGCATTGAGCTGTCCTCCGTAGTTTAAGAGCTGCCTTGAGCCGCCGGTCGGCATTTCCCCGTATCGAGTTGCGGCAGACTTCTTTCGCCCTTGACCCGGCATCGCAATTTCCGACCAAGGCGCCTGAACTAAAGTATCATTGGGGTAGCTTTTGCTCAAGCGTTGCGCGCTGGCGACTTGTCCGTTTACTTGGGTCGGTCGCCCACAGGTGCGCAGCGCCGGCCACACAAGGGCCTGGCGGAATCCGAGAGCAGGAACTCGCCAATGTGCGTTTGCGTATTCTCTGATAGAAACAGAAGGAGGATAGCCCAATGAGTACAAGTCCCCAACCCCCGCGCCCTCCCGTTCCACCACAAGCTCCGCCTCCCCCGGTGGCGCCCCAGCCGCCGCGGTCAGGGAGCAACATTATTGCGATCGCCCTCTTGGTTTTGGCACTCATCGTTCTAGTCAGTGGCATCGTAGTTTGGACCGGCCTGAGGTTTCTTTCCCACAATCTCAGCGTGCAGGTCAAGGAGAGGGGAGGGAGCCGAAAGGATGTCGCAATCAACACGCCGGTCGGTTCCATGGAAGTTCATCAGGATGTCAGCGAGGACAACTTGGATTTGCCCATTTATCCGGGCGCGATCCGAGTCAAGAATAAGGATTCAGCCACGGTAGACTTCGGGTTTGGCGGCGAAGCCGGCGTGCACATCATGGCAGCCAGATTCGAAACCACAGATTCCGTGGAAGCTGTCAGGTCGTTTTACAAGGAGCACCTGGGTAGCGCGGTCACCAAATTCACCGGCCACGGCGTAACCGGAAAGAGCTCGTTTGAAATCAAGAACAAGGACCTCGAAAAGGTGGTGGAGATTGAAACCGAGGGAGGTAAGACCGTAATCAAACTGGTTCGGATCTCCGTCGGCAAAGGCGAGAGCAACTAGCCCCCTCCCACGAACCAAGGTCCGCGTACTGGCGCTCCGAGTGGTCAAAGGCTCACCCCTCTTCCCTCAACGTCCAGGCAGATTCTGCCGCGCCGCAAGGCGGGCCACAGGCTGTGCTCGCCAATCTGATATTATCTCCCTTATTGGGGCATTCAATAGAGTCAGGGAGGTCCTATGGAATTTCAGCAGCGTGTGGCTCTTGTTACGGGTGGAACAGGGGCTCTGGGCAGTGCAGTGGCGTTGGATTTGCTCAAATCCGGCGCCCGTGTTGCGGTTACTTATCGCTCGGACCGAGAGTGGGCTTCCCTGGAAGGCCGGGCAGGCGAACTCCGCCCACATCTCACTGGCGCGCAAGTGGATTTGGGGCAGGCCCGGGATGTGGAACGCCTGGTAGAAGGCCTTCTGGCGAACTGGCAGCGCATCGATTGCCTGGTGGCGGCGGCGGGTGGCTTTGCCGCCGGAAAGAGCTTCGAGACCGATGAAGAGACCTGGGATCACATGCTAAAACTGAACCTGCGGTCTCTCATCTCTTGTATGCGCTTCGTCGTCCCGGTCATGATTCGCCAGAACTTCGGCAGGGTCGTGACCGTCTCGAGCGGGTCGATCCTGCGTGGTGGAGGCGCTGGCATCGCTGCCTACGCCATCTCGAAAGGGGCGGTTCGCCAGCTTAGCGAAATCCTGGCGGATGAGCTGAAGGGTTACGATATTCACGTGCACTGTATCCTGCCGGGAACCATGGATACCGAGGCCAATCGCCTCGCTATGCCCAAAGCGGACTTCTCCAAGTGGGTGAGGACCGAAGAGGTGGCCGGCGTTGTCCGCTTTCTCCTAAGCGACGACGCGCGCCCCGTGCGCTCTGCCGTCGTGCCCGTGCTGGGCTCGACGTAGCGTCGTGCTTCATTTCGGATTGAAAACTTGGTCAGAGGCCGGTATAATAAGGGTTTGCACTTGTTGCGAGGAGTTTCATGAAAAACGCTATTCACCCCAACTATCACGCTGTGACCGTGGTATGCGCCTGCGGGTACACTTTCAAGACGCGCTCGACCTTTAAGAGCGACGTGTTGCACCTGGAAATCTGTTCCCATTGCCATCCGTTCTTTACCGGCAAGCAGAAGATACTCGACAGTGCGGGCCGTGTGGAACGCTTCCAGCGCAAGTACGCGGACTTTAGGAAGGCCGCCGCCGCAACCGCCGAAGCGAAGGCAGCGGCCGCGAGCAAGTAGGATATCCTAGTCTCGCTGTGTCGCCTCGAACTAGGTAGCGCGGACCCCGCGATTTTGGGGTCCGCGGTTTTTTTTAGGCCCCCTGGACAAGCCACGAGGCCAAGGCAGGAATCGGACTCCCCACCATGCCTGATCCTTACATCACCAAGCCGAAAGTTTACGTCGTCGGGCGCCAAGCCGTCGTGCCCGAGGAAGTGGCTCGTTTTCTCCAAGACGAAGGCCTGGTGTTCACTACCGACGCGCCAGCCCCGGCTGAAATGCTTGCCGAAATCGCCGGGCGCACCTGCTATATGTCATTCGGCAAAGGGCGGAAATCCAACCAGGAGTACGTTGAGAACATCCTGGGCTCGAAACACGGCAGCGTCCTCGAGCACGCCGTGTGGTGCCTGCTGATTACCGGCGTAAGCCGCGCTCTCACCCATGAACTGGTTCGCCACCGGGCCGGTTTCAGCTACTCGCAACTTTCGCAGCGGTACGTGGATGAGAGCGAGGCCGCCTATGTGGTCCCACCGCTTTATCAGGAAAACGCAGAGTTGCGCCGGAAATGGCAGGAGACCATCGAGGTGATCCGCAAAGCCTACCTCGAACTGGGCGAAGCGACCGTCCAATACGTTCAGCAGAAGCATCCGGAAATGGCCCCGCGCGACCGCCGCAAGTGGGCTCGCCAGGCGGCGAGGTCTATTCTTCCCAATGCCTGTGAGACCAAAATCTTCGTCACCGGTAACAGCCGTGCGTGGCGGCACTTCCTGGAACTTCGCGGCAGCCCTCACGCCGATACTGAAATTCGCCTGCTGGCCGTCGAGATTTGCCGCCTCCTCAAGCAGGAAAGCCCCAACATATTTCGCGACGTTGAAATCGTCGCCGAACCGGACGGCATGCCCGCCGTGCGCGTCCAGCACTCCAAGGTCTGATCCTCCTGTGGTGCGGGCGTCCCGCCCGCTGTCCCGGCAGCGCCCCGTTCCCGCGCGCGGGCGGGACGCCCGCACCACAACCTCGGGCCGGCACCCTCGGCATCCATCACTCTGGGTGCGCCCAAGGCTCATGACCACTCAGCATGACATCGGGGTCAGACTCTCCCCAGAACCTCATCCACCGCTTCTTCTAAAACCTCGATGGACTCTCGCAGCGCGTCCTCAGCAATGCTCAACGGGGGTGCGATCTTGATGCACTCTCCTGAGGCACCGACGGGCGCGAACATCAGCAGCCCTTTTTGCAGGCTGGCGATGTTGATCTTCAGAGCCATCTCGGGGTCGGGAGTCTTCGTCCCCGGCTTGACTACTTGAATCCCCGCCACCAACCCTTTGCCTTGCACGCACCCCAGGACTTGGGGATGCTTCTGCTGAATTCGCCTCAACTCCGCCATGAGGATTCCTCCCAGGCGCGCCGCGCGTTCCACCAAACCTTCCCTCTGGATGAGTTCGAGGTTGGCAATGGCCGCAGCCACCGGCAACGGCGACCCGGAATGCGTGGAGGTCATCGAACCCGGCGGATACAGCCCCATGATGTCTTCCCGTCCGATGACAGCGGAGATTGGCAGTGAGGATGAAATGCCTTTGCCGCAGGCGATCAAGTCGGGCCGCACGCCATAATGTTCGTACCCGAACATCTTCCCTGTGCGCCCGAATCCTGCCTGCACTTCGTCATAGCACATCACGATGTCGTGCTCGCGGCAGAGTCTTTCAAGCTTCTGCGCGTATTCCACCGGCAGGAAATCCGGTCCACCGCCTTGGTAGGTTTCCGTCATCACGCCGGCAATATGTTGCGGCGCCACGCCTTTTTCCCGCAGCGTTTTGAGGAACAGGTCAAACGACGTTTCCTCATTCTTGTAGCCATCGGGAAACGGCACCTGCACGAAGCTCAGGTCGCGGTCCACCATCCACTGCTTTTGCTTCTCGATGCCACCCGCAAGCTGGGCGCCCATGGTGCGTCCATGGAAGGCATAGTCAAAGGTCACAAAGTACTTCTTGCGCGGCCCGTGTTTGTGCAAGCCATAGGTCTTCGACAGCTTGATGCAGTTCTCGGTCGCCTCGCTGCCGGTGCTCATCAGAAAGACGCGGTACTTCTGCGGATCAGGGGAAAGGGCGCGGAGCATTTCCGTCAGCCGCGCGCGCCGCTCGTGGACGAACACGTAAGAAGCCAGCAGCCCGCGGTCGATCACCTCCCTCAACGCCGCGCGGATCTCCTCGCGTCCGTGCCCGGCGTTGGTGATGAGTACGCCGGACGACCAGTCAATCCAGTGGTTGCCCCAAGGGTCACTGACGATGAAGTCTTCCGCCTTGTCCCACACGATGGGCGGCTGCCCGGCCATGGAGCGCGGCTCCGATTGCCCCAGCGATTCGAAAATGGGCAGCGATTCGGGAACCGGAAGTTTCGTTTTGATGCGGCGATATTTCGTTTCCACCGCGGGGACTTCCACAGGTGTTAAATCGTAGACAGCCATGTTTCTCCTTCGACCAACTCTCTTGTCTGAAATCTGGAATCTGAGATTTGAACGAGACCATAACCCGCCGTGGATTCCCGCCTTCGCGAGAATGACATGTCGTTGCCAGTTATTCCACGTGTGGGTGCTCGCGGTAAACGATGCGGACGGGCGCGGCGCCCTGAACGATGGACTTGCGCCCGGCCTCCACCACCAACTCGTTGATGGAGCTATTGGCGGGCGTGGCAATCAGGCCTCGCGCATCCACCTCGCGCAGGAATTGCCTGCGGCGCTCCAAGGCCACCTCGGGCGTCAAACCCGCCGTCTCTTTGGCCATGCGTTGGACGCTCTCTGTGATGCCCGCCACGGATTCGTACCCGTAACCGATCGGTTTATAGCCCGGGCCTTCCCAGGGGACAAACCGAAAGAAATCAGGGCTAACGTAGTTGTATTTCGATCCTCCCGGGCCAATGCCTTCGAGATAGGAGTAGGCCACACCCCGGTTGTGATCGTCGTGAAAGATGAGTCCCGTCTGCCCCTGCCCTTCGCAGTACATGATCAGCCCCTGGTCGTTGCTGCCCGCAGCGGCGTCAGGGTAGCCCAGGCCGTTGACTACGGAGAGCAGGGCTCCGTTCTCCCAAGTCACCCGTCCGTGCGACCACAGGTAAGCTTCGTTCCCGTTGGGAAATTTCCCTTTGACGCCCTGAACGGAAACTTCCACCGGCTTCAGCCCGGTAATGAAGTAAACAAGATCTACATAATGACAGCCAATATAAGTGAAAGGGTCCGTGTTATTGCAGGTAAACCAGTTCTGAAAATTCGAGTGGCGATAATAGTAGGGCTCGATCAGCTTGGCCTCGCCCATAACGAACGCCCCGAACTGCCCCAGGGCATATCCCCGCCTCGCCATCAGCGATCGGCGGTCAAAACGTTTGTGATACTCGATGCCCACCAGGCGGCCTTTTCCAGCAGCCAACTCCTCGATTTCGACCGCCTGCTCGTGTTTCAAAACCAGCGGTTTTACACACAATACGTTCTGGTCGCAATGCAGGGCGTGCCGCACCACTTCGTTGTGAAGATGATCGGGCATCGCCACCACCACCATGTCGCCCGGCGCCATCGCCGCGACCACCTCTTTGTAAAGCTCGGGGAACTTCCTCTCCGGCGGTTCTCCCAACGATGGATGTGGTGTGAAAACCTGCCCTGGAAAAGCTTCCTTAAAATCTGCGCTCGCCGCCAGGGCCTTCAACGGCGGGCTGTCCAACGCGCAGATGTCGATCTTGCGGACGACGCCCGTTCTTTGCAGATGGAACAAGGACGGTAGGAGTAGATCGTTGGTGATCATTCCCCCGCCCACGATCGTGACGTCAAGACTGCTTCCGGATTGTGGAGTCACGGACTCCTCCTGTGATTGGCCGTAAGCTCAATGACAATCCACTAGACTACCATGGTGAGAGGGAAGACTCCACTTGCGTCCGCCCTCGTAGCGGCCTGCGGCACTCGGGCCGGACTGCAATTGCGCTCATGGTGGGACGGGGTGTATATTCCATCCGCCGTGGAGATTCCGGCCAGGAGAACTTCCTGAGTCAACCATGACCAACGAAACTGAATGCGCTCTGCTGGGCATCGACGTGGGAACCAGCGGCACGCGGGCGCTTGCCGTCACTCCCACGGGCAGGCTTTTAGCAAAAGCGGAGGCACCCATCCGGCAAGACCACCGCGCCGCGGGTGGAGTCCACGAGCAGGACCCTGGCGAATGGTGGCTAGCTATCTGCTCAGTTGCGCAGAGGATTGTACAGATCCTGAAAGAGGAACCGGGCAAGGCAGAACTGCGCGGCGTGGCGGTGACTTCCACATCCGGGACTTTGGTCGTGGCGGACGCACTGGGCCGAACCTTGCGGCCCGCCATTCTTTACGACGACGGCCGGGGAGTGGAGATTGCGGAGGAACTAAACCGACAAGGTGGCGCCCGGAGCGTCCGCCTGGGGCCGTCATTTTCGCTGGTGAAGGCCGCCTGGGTCGCGCGGCGCGAGCCCGAGTTGTGGGAGCGCACTCGCTATGTCCTGAGTCCGGCGGATTGGCTCTCCGGAAAGCTCACCGGCGAGTTTGGAATTTCCGATTTTACTAACGCGTTGAAGCTCGGCTACGATCCGGAGAGCGCTGCGTGGATTGAGAGCGTTCGCGCCGCGGGCCTGCCCGCTGACCGCCTGCCCGCGGTTCGCCGTCCAGGCGAGCCAATCGGGCAGGTGAGCAAAGTGGCTGCGGCCGAGACGGGCTTGCCGGCGGGCTTGCCAGTTCTGGCGGGCGCCACCGACGGAATGGCGAGTGTGATTGCCTCGGGGGCCAGCTTCTCCGGCGACGCCAACACCACCCTGGGGACTACGTTGGTCTGGAAAGTGCTTCACAACGGAAAGCCTGCTGCGCATGGCGGCGTCTACTTCCATTTGCATCCGGGTGGTCTGTGGGTCCCTGGGGCAGCCAGCAACACCGGCCTGGGCAGCATCCGGCGGCCCGACGCGCTGCCCGGAGATTCACCGGCGGAAACCGATCGGCTGTCTGCAAGCTACCTACCGACTCCCGTCGTCTGCTATATGCTCTCCAGCGAAGGCGAGAGGTTTCCCTTTGCCCACCCGAAGGCCACGTCATTTGTGGATGGCAGCCCGCGCGACGCTGCGGAGTTCTACGCGGCGCAGTTGCAGTCCATTGCCTTCGTGGAGCGCTGGGGTTACGAAATCCTCGAGAGTTGCGGAATCAAAGTCGGCGCCAAAGTCTTTTCAACCGGGGCGGCGGCCAGGAGCCCGGTCCTTTCGCAACTGCGCGCCAGTGTTCTCGGCAAGACTGTTGTCTTGCCCCGCTTTCCCACCGCGGCCTTCGGGGCGGCGATTCTGGCGGCTACGGGGTCAGAATTCTCGGGAAATATCGTTCACGCCATTCAATCCATGTCCGCCATCCTGGAAACCTACCCTCCTTCGTCTGAGCTGGTCCCGGCCTTCGACGCGGTCTACAACTCGTTTCGCGAGGCCTGCGCCCGCCGAGGTTACGGCGCGCTGATTGCGTAAACATGGCCCGAAGACGGAGAGATGTGGTGCGGGCGTCTCGCCCGCTGTCTCGCGGGCATCCTCCCCGCGACTTGGCGAGGCGTGACGCCCCCCCCGACAGCGGGCGAGACGCCCGCACCACCACCATCAATGCAGTGGTAAGATGAAATCCAGGGGGGGAAATGATAAGAAACCGTTGTTTCGGCAGTCGAGGTCGCCATCTTGTTTTCACGCTGTTTTGCGGCGCCCTTGTCCTCGCGGCTTGCCACGGGCAGGCGCAGGAACGCAAACTAGAAGCCGACAAGTTAGCGGTGCTGCTGAATTGGCAGCCGGGGAGTGCCGTGGCGGAAATCGGCGCAGGCGATGGCAGCATGACGCTGGCAGCCGCCGAACGCGTGGGGCCGACTGGCCGCGCCTACACGACCGAATTGGATCCCGATAAGCTGGCCAAATTGCAGTCCCTAGCCACCAAACAAAAAAACCTCATCGCGGTCAAGGCTGGCCAAGCTGAAACCAACCTTCCGCCCGCGTGCTGCGACTCGATCTTTATGCGGCGCGTTTACCATCACTTCACCGAACCACAAAAGGAAGACGCCAGCCTCTTCCAATCGCTCAAGCCGGGCGGCCTTCTCGCGGTCATAGACTTTCCGCCGGGCGAGGGGCCTGGCGATCTCAAGCTGCCCAAGGGCGTGCCAAAAAACCGCGGTGGGCACGGCATGCCCAAGCAACTGCTGATCGATGAGCTCACGGCAGCAGGATTCCAAGTTGTGGCCACGCCCACGGACTGGGCCGCACCCGATTACTGCGTTGTCTTCAAGAAGCCCACAGAATAGACGCCTGGCAAAGGACGAAGGGTAAATTCTAAAGTTCAAAGTATAAGGTCTGAACTCCAAACGAACAGTCCTCTACTTTGGGAAGAGAGTCGCTCTCCCAGGTTTTCGACATCACCCTTTATCCTTCACCCTTTCACTGACATCCGGCACCCGCCTATGATAATCTCGTTCGTGCTGCATTGCAGGGCCCACGGGGGAATATGGCAGACGCATCGAGCACTCAGGCACCAACTTCTAACCGCATCGCTTCCATCGACGCGCTTCGCGGCTTCGACATGCTGTGGATCACCGGCGGTGAGGAAATCATCCACAGTCTCTACAGGCTGTATCCGAGTTCCTTTACCCACGGGCTCAGCACGCAATTCGAACACGTGGCCTGGGCGGGCTTCCGTTTCTATGATTTGATTTTCCCCCTTTTCCTGTTCATCGTCGGCGTGGTCCTGCCCTTTTCTATTACCAAACGACTGGAAGCGGGCGCCAACCGGGCCCAGCTTTATACGCACCTCGTCCGCCGGCTGGTGATCCTGTTTTGCCTGGGGCTTGTGTATAACGGCTTTCTGAATTTCAACTTCCACGAGCTGCGCATCGCCGGGGTTCTGCAGCGTATCGCGGTGTGCTATTTCCTCGCGGCGATTGTGATGATGACCACCGGGGTGCGCGGCCAGGCGACGGTCGCAGGCGGTCTGCTGGTGGTTTACTGGCTGGTGATGAGGTTCGTGCCGGTTCCGGGCATCGGTGCCGGCGTGCTCACTCCCGCCGGCAACCTCTCCGCGTTCATCGACCAGCACCTCCTGCCGCAGCCCTTCTGCTGTTATTTCTTCGGTGACAACGAAGGAATTCTCTCCACTATCCCGGCCGTGTCCACTTGCCTGCTGGGCGCCTTAGCCGGGCATTGGTTGCGCACCTCGCGGCCTCCCGCGCGCAAGTCCGCCGGGCTGGCTCTGGCGGGTGTTGCCTGCCTGCTGGTGGGATGGACGTGGGGCCATTGGTTTCCCATCATCAAGAACATCTGGTCCAGCTCGTTCGTCCTGTTCGCGGGCGGTTGGAGCCTGCTCCTTCTCGCGCTCTTCTACTGGATCATCGACGTTCGCGGCTTCAAGCGCTGGGCTTTCTTTTTCACCGTCATCGGGTTGAATCCCATCACGATTTATGTGCTGCGCAGCCAGCTCGATCTTGGAGTCATCGCGAATGTCTTCATCCATGGGTTCATCAACTACCTCGGGCCGTATAAGCCGCTAGTGTTTGACCTCAGCATCTTGGCGGTTGGGTGGCTGTTCTTGTATTTCCTTTACCGGCAGAAGATCTTCCTGAAAGTGGGATAGCGAAACCGAAGCGCGATTACACCACAGAGGCACAGAGACACCGAGAGAGGCACGAAGACTCTACAGCCTCGATCTTCTCAGAGCCTCCCTGCCTCTGTAGTTCAGTCAGCAATTATGTCGAACTTGCGAATCTGCATTTACTGCGGCTCCAGCCGCCAGTGCGACCCTGCTTATCTCCGCGCGGCGGCCTGCCTGGGCCGCGCACTCGCGCGCCACGGCGCCACGATCGTGTATGGCGGCGGAGCCGTGGGGTCGATGGGCGCTCTCGCCGACAGCGCGTTAGCCGAGGGCGGCAAAGTGGTCGGCATCATCCCCGGCTTCATGAATCAGCTCGAGTGGGGGCACAAGGGCATCACCGAGCTTCGCATCGTGAGGGACTTGCACGAGCGCAAGCGTCTGATGCTCCAGGATGCGCACGCGGTGGTCGCCCTGCCGGGCGGCTCGGGAACCTTCGACGAACTGCTGGAGGCCATTTCCCTCAAGCGCCTCGCCGTTTTCCTCGGTCCCATCGTTCTTCTCAACACCCAGTCGTATTTCGATCATCTGCTTCTGGCGCTCGAGCGCTGCGTCTCCGAGCGCTTCATGGACCCGCGCCACAAATCCATGTGGTCGGTCGTGAAAGAGGCGGAAGAGGTTTGGCCCGCTATTCAATCCGCCCCGCCGTGGCATTCCTCCAGCATCAAGTTCGCGGGTGTCTGATACCACCCTCGCACCGGAGGGAGGGTGTTAGTCCGGAGCTCATCAGCAATCGACAATCGACAATCATCAATCGTCAATCCATTGACATTCCGTCTCCTTGACGCTCTGGGAGGTATAACCTAGAGTAAAGTGGTTCATGCGGCTCCCACGCCCGAGCTCCGGAAGGTCGGGGAGCATCGGACGCGCGTCGGCAGCGTCCGGCGTTTGCCGGAGGCACCATGTTTTTCAGTCTGCGTAGAAAGCTGTTTCTGGCCCTTGTGGTGTTGGCGTCCGCGCTCACGGCGCTTGCCTTCACTCCTGTGGCGGGCCGGCACGGAATGGTGGCCTCGAGCGAACCCTTGGCCTCTGAGGTGGGGGTGCAAATCCTTCGCGAAGGGGGCAATGCCGTGGACGCCGCGGTGGCGGTGGGGTTTGCGCTCGCGGTCACGCACCCTGTGGCGGGGAATATCGGCGGAGGCGGCTTTATGCTCCTCCGGCTGGCGAGCGGCGAGGCCGTGGTGGTCGACTACCGCGAGGCTGCGCCGGCCACCGCTTCCAGAAACATGTACGTGAACTCCAATGGGGAAATCATTCCGCACGCCAGCACCGTAGGGGCTCTGTCGGCCGGCGTTCCGGGCACCGTGGCCGGCCTCGCGTCGGCCGAAGAAAAGTACGGAAAACTCGGGCTGGCTCGGGTGATCGCTCCCGCGATTCATCTGGCGCGCGATGGATTCGAGGTCAGCTACCACTTCAGCGAATCGCTTCGGCAGGACGGCGATCGGCTTTCGAAGTTCGATGCTTCGCGTCGCATATTCTTGCGTGATGGGCGCCCTTACGAGCCGGGCGAAACTTTCAAGCAGCCGGAGCTGGCCCAAACGCTCGAGGCGATCGCACACCAGGGAGCGAAGGGTTTTTATTCAGGAGCCGTGGCGCAGGCGATCGTCGCCACCATGCAGAAGTATCATGGCCTGATCACTGAACAGGACCTCAACCGCTACCATCCGATTCTCCGCCAGCCGCTCGTAGGCCATTTCCGAGGTTATGAGATTCTCTCCGTCCCGCCCCCCAGCTCGGGTGGAGTGGCGTTGATCGAAATGCTGAATATCCTCGAGCCGCTCGACCTGGGGCCGCCCGACTCATTCGAATCCATGCATTTCATGGTCGAAGCCATGCGGCACGCGTATGCCGACCGGGCGGCTTACCTGGGAGACGCCGACTTCACGCCGGTGCCCGTGGCCCGGCTGACCAGCGAAGCGTACGCGGCCAAGCTGCGCGATGAGATTCTGCACTCCAAGCCGGACGCGCCCATTGCTGCGGGCAATCCGCAAGCGTTCGAAAGCTCCCAGACCACGCACTACTCCGTGGTGGACGACAACGGAAACGCGGTAGCAAATACCTACACGCTGAACAACGGTTACGGCAGCGGAGTGACGGTAGAAGGCGCGGGTTTCCTCCTGAACGATGAGATGGACGACTTCTCCGCGAAGCCCGGCACGCCCAACCTCTACGGTCTTGTGCAAGGTGAGGCCAATGCCATCGCTCCCAACAAGCGCCCGCTCTCCAGCATGACCCCGACTCTGGTGCTTCAAGACGGAAAGCTGCGGCTGCTGCTCGGCTCCCCTGGCGGAGGCACGATCATCAACACCGTCCTCCAGGTGCTCCTGAACAATCTGGTCTTTAAGATGGATATCCTCCAGGCCGTCTCCTTCCCGCGCTTCCATCACCAGTGGATGCCGGACCGGCTGATCCTCGAACGGGTCGGCTTCTCGGCGGACACGATGCAGAAACTGCGGGAAGCCGGCTACCAGGTTGATCTTCGAGGCGCGATGGGCGACTGCGAGGCGATCGAAATCGATCCCCATTCGGAATGGAAGTTCGGCGCGTCCGACCCGCGCGCCGACGGAAAGGCGGTCGGATACTGATGAACTACGGCCTCTCTACTTCCCTCTTTGCTGCGGAAAGGCTCAATTCCCATATCCTGGACAAGATATTGGCTGTGGGCCTGCGTCATCTCGAGATTATGGCGGCCCGCCAGCACCTGGACTATCACGATGTGAACCAGGTGCGGGATGTTGCGCAATGGTTCACCGACCATGGGGTCACTCTGCACGCCCTTCATGCTCCCCTGTTCAGCGACTGGAATTGGGGGCGGTCGGGAGGGCAGCTCATTTCGGTTGCCAGCCTGGAGCGCCGGGCGCGCATCCTCTCCATGGATGAAATCAAGCGTGCTATCGACGTCGCCGAGCACCTCCCCTTTCGGTTTCTCGTGCTTCACCTGGGCGTTCCGGGTGAGGAATACGACTTGGCGAAGTTCGATGCCGCCTTCACCTCCCTCGAACATCTGCATCTCTTCGCTAAAGAGCGGGGCGCGCAGATTCTGCTGGAGAATATTCCCAGCGAATTAAGCACTCCCGAGCGCATGATGACGTTTTTCCAATACACCCGCATGGACTTGAAAGTCTGCTTTGATACAGGCCACGCGAACCTGACCGGAGGAGTGGAAGCGTCCTTCCGGACACTCCGGGAGCGCATTGCCGCCGTCCACCTTCACGACAACCATGGTGAAATGGACGAACACCTATTACCATTCGAGGGGAAGATCGAATGGGCCCAGGCCATCCGCAACTTCCGCTCCGCGGACCCGCCCTACCCGATCCTGTTCGAGGTGAACAGCGAGCGCCACGATCCGGACGTCCTGGCGCGGCTTCCGGAGGTGATGGCGCGGCTGGAGGAATTTCAAATTTGAAATTTGAGATTTGAAATTTCACTTCGGCGCATTGAATGAAAACCCAAAAACCGTGGTCACGGATTCTGGTCATCGCCGGCGGCATCGCCATGCTGGCGGGGGCTCTTGATCCCCTCGAGGGCTCGGTCGTCATCCTGGTGGGCAGTGGACTCGTAACGCTCGGTACCTTCCTTGGCAATCCCGAACGCAGCTTGCTGGTTTACTGGATTTGGATCTTCGTCCTGATTGCGATCGGTGTCGGCGCGATGTTTGCGTTGAGCGCCATGGGCGGTTTCGGCGGCACGAGTGGACGCTCGAGGTGGTGGGGAGTCCCGATTCTGCCCTACCCCGTAGGCTGGATTATGGGTATGGTCAGCCTCTCGGCCAGGCTGATCAGAAGTATTCGCCATGGCCATGCGGTTTCGTAACGACGTTGGGTCCGGCCTTTTGTTCACCCGATCATCGGATCACCTGATCACCCGATGATTAAGGAGATCACCCTTGGTTCCTACAGTTGAAATTCGAAACGTCTCGGATTACGTTGGCCAGGAAGTTCTTGTGCAGGGCTGGCTCTACAACCTGCGGGAAAGCGGCAAGCTGTTGTTTCCTCAGTTCCGCGACGGCACAGGTCTGATTCAGGGCGTGGTGGTGAAGAGCGCAGTCTCGCCCGAGTTGTTCGAGCGGGTGCGCAAGCTGACCCAGGAATCGTCCTTGCGCGTCACCGGTAAGGTGCGCGCGGACCAGCGTGCTCCGGGCGGATTCGAACTCGATGTTACCGGCCTCGAAATCGAGCAGTTGGTCCCGCCTGAGAATCCTTACCCCATAACGCCCAAGGAGCACGGCACGGAATTCCTGATGGACCATCGCCATCTCTGGCTGCGCTCGCTGCGGCAATGTGCCATCCTGGGCGTCCGGCACGAGATCATCAAAGCCGTGCGTGACTTCTTCGACGGGCGCGGCTTCACCTTGGTGGATACTCCCATCTTCACGCCCTCCGCCTGCGAGGGCACCACCACGCTCTTCGAAGTGGACTACTTCGACGCCAAAGCTTACCTGACACAGTCCGGCCAGCTTTACAACGAGGCCGCGGCCATGGCGGTGGGCAAGACTTACTGCTTTGGCCCGACGTTCCGCGCGGAAAAATCCAAAACCCGCCGCCACCTCACGGAGTTCTGGATGGTCGAGCCGGAAGTTGCCTTCGCCCATCTTGAAGACGCCATGGCGCTGGGCGAAGAACTCGTAGCCTTCGTGGTGGGGCGGGTTCTCGACCATCGTCGCCCGGAACTGAAAACTCTGGAGCGCAACATTGCCAATCTCGAAAAGATCAGGCTGCCTTTCCCGCGCTTGAGCTATGACGAAGCCGTGAAGCTGCTTCAGGCGAAAGGCAGCGAAATCCCGTGGGGCGGAGATTTCGGCGGCGGCGATGAAACCATCATCTCCGAAAGCTTCGATCGGCCCGTGCTTGTCCACCACTACCCCAGCCAGGTGAAAGCTTTCTATATGGCGCCTGACCCGCAACGCCCGGAGGTGGCGCTCTGCGTGGATGTGCTCGCTCCGGAGGGTTACGGCGAGATCATCGGCGGGGGAGAGCGCTTGGCGGACTACGACCTGCTCGTCAAGCGCATCGAGGAAGAAAAACTGCCTCGCCAGGCGTTTGAATGGTACCTCGACTTGCGGCGCTACGGCAGCGTGCCCCATTCCGGCTTCGGCATGGGCATCGAGCGCGTGGTCGCCTGGCTCTGCGGCCTCGACCACGTCCGCGAAACCATTCCGTTTCCGCGCATGCTCTACCGCTTGACGCCGTAAGCAGGGGGCGGGGGCTTGCGGTATGAGGAAAGATACCTGGAGGCTGTCATTCTGAGCGCAGCTAAGTCCTTGCCGGTCCCTCGGTTAAGCTCCCAGCACAACTTCAATGATCCATCCCTCGTTTGACCCTGATCCGCTTGGAGTTCTTTTCTCTCCTGTTGACATTCTACAGAGACGGCCGTATAGTACGACCTGTTGATATCCTAAAGGAGAACCGTGCGATGGATCGAACCAAGGACGAGATTCTGCAGGGCACTCTGGACCTGATGGTGCTCAAGGTTTTGGAGGGCATGGGACCTATGCACGGGTACGGGATCGCCCGCCGTCTCGAACAGGTCTCCGAGAACCTGCTCGAAATGAATCAGGGTACGCTCTACCCTGCTCTGCTCCGCCTCCAGCAGCGGGGTTGGATCAACTCCAAGTGGGGCGCTTCGGAGAATAATCGCCGGGCCAGGTTTTATTCGCTGACCAAGGCGGGACGAAGGCAGCTCGCAACAGAGGAAGCGAGGTGGGAGCGCACGTCGGCGCTGATGGCGCGCGTGCTCGCGGGATCGTGAGGCCGCTATGCCGGTGTTGTGGCGCGGGCGTCCCGCCCGCTGTCGCGGGGGCGTCTCGCCCCCGCAAGAAATCGCGCGCGGTACGCCCGCGGCAGACGCGGTAACTTTCGACAGATTGACAACGGAGGACTGACCATGCGAATCCTGTTGTCGCGTTTCATGGGACTTTTTCAGAAGACCCGGCTGGAGCAGGAACTCGACGAAGAGGTGCGTTCACACCTGGAAATGCTGAAGCAAGAATATCTGCGGGGAGGTATGTCGCCTCAGGCGGCACGCTACGCCGCGTTGCGCAGCTTTGGGGGCGTCGATCAAACCAAAGAGCGCTACCGCGAGCAGCGTGGCCTGCCTTTCGTCGATTCGTTCTTCCAGGACATCCGTTACGGCCTGCGCGGCCTGCTCAGGAATCCCGGCTTCGCCACCGTGGCGATCCTGACGCTGGCTTTGGGAATCGGCGCTAACACAGCCATCTTCAGCGTGGTCCACGCTGTCCTGCTGCGCCCTCTCCCCTATCGCGACCCAAGCCGACTGGTCTACATCTCCGAGTTCTGGCCGCGCGAAACCCCAGTCAAGACGGTACCGAATCCCGATTTCGCCAACTGGAGCGAGCATGGCCAACTCTTCGACGGACTTGCAGCCTATGGTGGTGGCGCTGAGGTCAACCTGACCGGAATAGGGGAAGCGGAGCGATTATCGGGGGCAAGGGTCACTGCGGATTTCTTCACGCTCCTGGGAGTCGAGCCATTTCTGGGCCGGAGTTTTCTGCGTGAAGAGGATCGGCCGGGTGGCCGCAAGGTGGTGCTGCTCAGCTACGAACTCTGGCAGCGGCGCTTTGGTTCGAACTCAAACGTCGTCGGCTCGATCGTCCAGCTTGACGGTGACCTGTGCACGATCGTTGGGGTCACGCCGGCCGGCTTCCGGTTTCCTGACGACGACTTTCGCGCCCAAGTGTTTTTGCCCATGCTCGTGGCCCGGGTTGTCGACTGGAAGTCGCGGGACCCGAATCAGTTCAGGCTGCTGAGGGCTCTCGCCCGCCTTCGTCCGGGCGTCACGCCGGAACAGGCCCGCGCCGGGTTGACCGCACTGGTGCGAGCCGAGGCCGAACTCGAGCCGCCCCAGTTCAAGCGCATGCGGGCGGGAATGGAGTTGCGGATCACTCCACTTTCTGAAAGGCTGGCCGCGCCCGCGCGCCCCATCCTCCTTATTCTCCTCAGCTCGGTGGCTCTGCTTCTCATCATGTCATGCGTGAACGTCGCCGGCATGCAACTGGCCCGCGGCGCCGCGCGGCAGCGGGAGCTGGCCGTGAGGGCGGCTTTGGGGGCTGGAAGATCGCGCCTCGCCGCGCAATTGCTGATGGAAAACTTCGTGCTGCTGATCGGAGCGGCAGGCGTAGCAGTTTGCCTGGGATTTGCAGGCTTGCGAACCCTGCGGGACCTTGCGCCACCCCAAATTCCCCACCTCGAGCTTGCCTCACTCAATTGGACCGTCGTGCTCTTTACTTTGATCGTTGCCACATTGACCGGCATTCTCTCCGGCCTTGCTCCGGCCATGCTCGGCTCGCGTGTGGAGCTGAACGAAATCCTGAAAGGGAGCGGGGGCCAAACCGGCTCTGCCCAAAGACAGCATCGAGTTCGCAGCATCCTGGTGACCTCGGAGATCGCCGTGGCCCTGGTGCTTTTGATCGGCTCCGGCTTACTCACCCGAAGCCTCGTCCATCTCATTTCTGTTGATCCGGGTTTCAACAGTCACCGCCTGCTGACGCTTCGCCTTACCCTTTCCCAAAGAGCTTATCCAAAACCTGAGCAGAAGGACGCTTTCCTCAGCGCGTTGCTCGCGCGGGTGAGGGCCTTGCCAGGCGTTCGTTCCGCCGCGGCGGGCAGCGGATTGCCCACACTCGGTTGGTGGTCTCTGATGGGGACGGACATCGAAGGCCAGCTGCAGATGCCGCCGGGATTGCGCCCCGACATTCCTCACGACGTGGTCAGCACGGGCTACTTCCAAACACTGGGCATTCCCCTGCTGGCCGGCCGGGGGTTCAACGAGCTGGACCGCCCAAGCACAGTCCCGGTGGCGATTGTCAACCAAGCTTTCGTTCGCCAGTATTTTCCGGGGCAAAATCCGATCGGCAAACATGTTGGGAGGAGAACCTCTCCTGGGGTGTGGAGCGAGATCGTCGGAGTGGTCGGAAATGTAAGGCAACTCGGCCCCTCCCAAGCCGCTTCACCTGAGGTTTACACGGCATACCAGCAGGAGCCCGAAGGAGACGTGAATCTGGCGCTGCGAACGGACGTAGACCCGCTGGCCATGGTCGCGCCGGTCAAGGCCGCAGTTCAGGCCGTCGATCCCGCCCAGCCTGTCTACGACCTCGCCACCATGGATCAGCGGCTCGCGGAGTCCATGGCGCCACAACGCTTCAACGCGTTGTTGGTGGGCGTGTTTGCTCTAGCGGCGCTGGGACTTGCGGGAGTTGGCATCTTCGGCGTGCTGGCTTATTCCGTGGCGCGGCGAACATCTGAAATCGGAGTCCGCATGGCGCTGGGGGCTAGCCGCTCTCAAGTCATGAGGCTGGTCGTAGGCGAAGGCTTGCGGCTCTGCGGTCTTGGCGTGGTCCTGGGACTGGCTGGTTCGATCCCTCTAACTCGCCTGCTTCGCGGTGTGTTGTTTGGCGTCGGCCCCTCTGATCCCGTAGCCCTGGCTGCGGCCTCCGCTGCGCTCGTCCTGGTAGCGGTGCCGGCTTGCTACATCCCCGCTCGGCGGGCGCTCCTGGTCGATCCCATGAGCGCGCTGAGGAATGAATGAAAGCGTGAATGAGAGGAGAGCACAATGAAAAGACCATTCCAGAAAGCGATCACCCTGACTGCGGGGCTGCTGATTTCAGTTTCGTTGCTTGCGGCAGTTGACGTGGGGGGAACGTGGACAGGAACGATGCAACAGAAGACTGACGAAGGCCAGGCAGCCAAATCGGCCCTTGCTTTTCACTTGAAGCAAGAGGCCAGCTACATCTCCGGGACGGCAGGGCCCGCCGGTGAAGAGCCGAAACCCATTCGCGATGCGACACTTGAGGGTGACCGTCTGACATTCAGCGTCGGCGGCGGCTCGGGTCCCACCTGGAGATTTGATTTGAGGGTTTCCGCCGACTCGATGGAGGGCACGGGGGAAGGCACGAGCGTTTCAGGGCGGTCCTTTGGGACAACGAAAGTCTCGATGTCACGCCAGAAGTAGGCCAGGCTCCTCCCTAAACAAAAGAACCCATCGGGCGTCTGATTGGCACAAGCCAACGGATCACTGGCTGCCGAGCGACCGGTCCCCTGTGGACAGCAGTTGGGACGCAGTCCTCACTTTGCGCTCTGCACCGCCTGCCTATGCGCGGCTCAATCCAGCAGCTCAGAGCAGATAGCGCACACTCGGTTGAAGGCGTGGAACCCGCTGAGTTCGACGTCGGGCGACAGATATCCGTCCCGCTTCGGTTCGTCGCGCAGGAGGTCGGTGCTGAGGTATTTCTTGTTGTCGTCGGGGAAGACAGTCACCACGACGCTGTCGTCGCCTAACTGGTTCTGCACTTTGAGTGCGCCAACGAAGTTCGCGCCGGAGGAGATTCCCACGCCCAGCCCCAATTGTGCGGCCAGTTTCTGCGCCATCAGGATCGCATCGCCGTCGTGGACAGTTACGACTGGGTCCAGCTTATCCAGTTGAACGATGGGCGGGATAAACTCGTCTGAAATACCCTGAATGCCGTGCTGGCCCACTCGATGTCCCGTGGACACCGTGGGCGATTCGGT
>CAWJHY010000066.1:0-27041 GCA_963842495.1 uncultured Acidobacteriota bacterium | reverse complement strand
ATCCCGTGGTGGTTGCCGAGCTTCAGGGGAAAATTACAAAGGCGCGCGAAGGGCTGCGCGCCTCGGGCGGGGAAGTGGAGGCCGTATCTCGATGCCGGCGGCACTTGCCACTTCAGCCCGTGAAGCGCCGTTCGACCATGTGGCGGAAACCTACGATGTGGTCTTTACCAATTCCCTCATTGGCCGCGCGCAGCGTGACTCGGTGTGGGAGGAATTGGACCGTTGTTTCCGTCCCGGCCAACGCATTCTCGAACTCAACTGTGGCACAGGGGTGGACGCTGTTCACCTGGCGGAACGAGGAGTTGAGGTGCTGGCCTGCGACGTTGCTCCCCGCATGATCCAGGTGGCGCGGCGGCGAATCGCAGCGCAGAAGTCCGGCGCGAGTTGACTTTCGCGTGTTGGCCACCGAGGATATTCGTCCTGGTTGGCGAGGGCCCGTTTGACGGGATGTTCTCTAATTTCGGGGGACTGAATTGCGTGCCGGACCTTTCGGCGGTGGCCCGCGATTTGGCGAAGCTTCTGGCGCCTGGAGCAAGAGCTTTGCTGTGCATGGCCGGACGCGCAGTGGCCTGGGAAATCATCTGGTACCTGGGAAAGGGAAACCCTCGAAAGGCGCTGCGGCGATTTCGCCGCGGGGGAACTGTGGGGCGGCTGGTTGAAGGCGTGACGGTCGAGGTTCACTACCCATCGGCGCGCACGATGGCTCGCCTGTTCGCTCCGGATTTTCGCTTGCTGCAGCTCAAGGGCGTTGGCGTTACGGTGCCGCCGTCCTATTTGGAGCCGCTCGCGCAACGCTTTCCGAGAGTACTGAGATCACTGACTGCCACTGACCGCCTGCTGAGCCGCGTTCCTGTGTTTCGCGCTTTGGCGGATCATCTTCTCTTGGAATTTGAGCGCGTGCAGTAGCAGAGAGAAAGATTTACCACAGAGGGCGCAGTGAACACAGAGAACGAGCCGGAGCGTTTCTTCCCGTGATCTCTGTGTGCTCTGTGGTGAGGCTTTTCCGGTCGTTAGGAGATCGCATGATCGTGCTCTACAACCCTAAGGCGACGAGGCCCGGCAACCGGCGCTTTCCGCTCTCGGTGCTTTCCATCGCAGCGATTCTCGAAGGCCGGGAAGAGTACGAGATCGTGGATGGGAATCTTGATCCCCATCCCCGGAAGACGCTGGCGACGTTGATGCGGGAGAAGCCTGTCGAGATGCTGGCGGCCACGGTAATGCCCGGCCCGCAAACCAGGAGCGTTGTGGAGACCTTACCGCAACTCAGACAAAGCTTTCCCCACATCCCGACTGTCTGGGGAGGATACTTCCCAACCAACTACACGGAGGCGGCGCTGAATGCGCCCTACGTCGATTTTGCCGTGCGCGGTCAGGGTGAAGACACGTTCCTCGAGTTGTTGAGCGCGCTTCGAGGAGAGCGCGGGCTGGAGGGCATCCGGGGACTTTCCTATAAAGACGCAACGGGCAAACACATTCACAACCCGGAGCGACCTTTGCAAAGCCCCGGAGTGTTTCCGTGGTTTCCCTACCACCGTCTTCCCGTTGAGAGGTACCTGCTGCCCACTTATCTCGGCCAACGGACAGCCGTCCACCAAGCGAGCATCGGCTGTCCTTACAGTTGCAATTTCTGCGGTGTGACGACCTTTTCCGGGAGCCGGGAGAAGATGGAGCCGCCTGAGCGAACCGCCGCCATTCTTCAGCATTTGGTTGATAAATACCGTGCCGACGCGGTGCAATTCTATGACAACAACTTCTTCCTGAGGGAGGATGATGCGCGGGAATTGGCGGAGCGCATTCAACCACTCAAGCTGCGGTGGTGGTGTGAAGCGCGGATCGACGCGATGCTGCGCTATTCCGATGCAACGCTCGAGGCGATCCGTCATGCGGGGCTGACGATGGTCTATGTGGGCGCCGAATCGGGCTCCGATTGGGTGCTAAGGGAAATGAAGAAGCAGCTCAAAGCGGAGCAGATACTTGAATTCGCGGCGCGCATCCGCAAATTCGGCATCATCCCCGAGCTTTCTTTTTGCATGGGCAATCCCAAAGCTCCCGAGCAAGACACGCAGGAATGCCTGGCCTTTATCCGCAAGGTCAAGCGGCTGAACCCGGAGGCGGAGATCGTGGTGAACACCTATACGCCCGTTCCACAGCGGGAGGCAATGTACGGAGGCGTGGAAGACCAGGTCCGGTTTCCTAAGACCCCGGAAGAATGGGCAACGGACCGGTGGCAGCGATTTACCACCCAGAAAGATCCTGCGGCGCCCTGGTTGCGGCCGCCCACCAAGCGGTTGATTGATAATTTCGAACTGGTCGTCACGTCGCGCTGGCCGACCATGCAGGACTTCAGGCTTCCGCGCTGGGGGCGTTGGCTGTTGAAGCTCCTGAGCGACTGGCGCTACCGGCTTCGTTTCTACTCGTTTCCCTTTGAATTGAGATGGACGCAGCGCTACTTCAAGCTCCGCAAGCCCAAAGAGGAGAGCCTGTGAAGGCAGAGCCCCGAAGGGGCGACCCAGCAAAGCCCAGGCCAACGGCCTGGGACACGAGGCGATTCTCCGGGTCGAGCCCTGAAGGGGCGACCTACGGAATGCGCAACTGTCGCGCCCTTTCAGGGCTTGAGGCCGGAAATCAAATATTCTCCGACCGTTTCAACCCAGGCCGTTTAGCATGAACCCCTATCGTGAGACACAGAAAATAACCCAGGGTTACCGTTCAATGTTTTTCGGTTCACTCTCGCCGCCCCTTTCTGGCAGACTCGCGCTTGGCTGATGAAGCGGAAGCGAGCTCTGCTGGAGAGCAACTCGCCGAGGAATAGTCAGCTGGAGACTCATCGATCCGATGGGGCGGGGGGTCCACAGGGCCCCCTGCTTTCCTTGTGCTGAGCCTACTATTGTCGGCCAGTATAGTTTCGTTCATCGGAGAGATAGATTTCCCCATGCCTGGAAAACTCAAGGTGACGCTCGCGGCGAGGGAAGTTTTCGACGCCTTGCTGGCCGCCGCTTCGAATTCGGCCGGCGTCCGATAGCCCAGCGCGGAATGCAAACGGCAGCGATTGTAATACTCCTCCAGGAACTCGCGCAGATGGCCCCGCAAGTCCTCCCGATCGCGATAACGGTGACAGTAGATTTCCTCCTGCTTCAGCGTCTTGATAAAACTCTCGCACTGGGCGTTGTCATAGGGGTATGCCGGCCGGCTCATGCTGGCGGTCATGCCGTGCTGAGCCAGCGGGCTGGCGTACTCCGCGGCGGCATACTGAATGCCGCGATCGGAGTGATGCACCAATCCGGGAGCGGGCCGACGCTCGGCAATGGCCATCTCCAGCGCCGCCACCGTCAGGCGGGTTTGCAGGCTGCCTTCCAGCGCCCATCCCACTGCCCGCCGGGAGAACCCGTCCACCACCACCGCCAGATAGACGAACTCCTGCGCCAGCCGGATGTAGGTGAGATCCGCCACCCAGAGCTGATCCGGCGCGCTCAGCACCATGCGCCGCGCCAGGTTGACATAGACCGGCAGGGCATGTCCGGAGCTCGTGGTGGTCACCCAGGGACGCCGCCGCAGGGCCAGCAGTTGGTCCTCCTGCATCAGTCGCGCCACCCGCTTGTGATTCACCGCCATACCGCGTCGCCGCAACTCCGCCGTCACCCGCCGGTAGCCATACCGCCGCCGGTGTTCGAGCACGATCTGCTGCACTGCGGCCCGCACCGCCATCGCTTCTTCCTCCGGCGCTTGCTGCTGTAACCGCCGGTAATATCCCGCCCGGCTTACTTCCGCTAACTGACACATCTGCTCGACACTCAATCCGCCTTGCCCTGACTCCGTCCGCTTTCCCAGGTGCTCGTAGACGGCGTCTCGCCAGAGTCTCCACGACCCGGGCGTCGAGCCTCGACTTGCTGCAAGGCACCTTTGAAAAAATCCACCTCCAGCGCCTTCTCCGCTAACAACCGCTTCAGCTGCGCGTTCTCCCGCCGGAGCGTCTCCAGATCGCCGAATTTCGCCGCCTGCGTCGTCAGCACCGCCGGCTTGCGCGTCGGCCGCCCCTCCTGCTTCCACTTCCATTGGTACATCATCTTCACGTCTAAACCCAATTCCCGCCCCAGCCCTTCGACGTTCTTGCACTCGCGCATCCGCTTCACCACTTCCCGCTTGAACTCCTCACTGTGCCGCCGTCTTCTCTTCTTCTCCGACATCCGTTTCCCTCCATTCGCTGTATCCACCCTGGGTTAACGAATGTCTCACTTTTGGGGTTCACTCCAAGCGGCCTGGGCTTTGCTGGGCCGCCCTTTCAGGGCTGAGAGATCACAGAGAATGACCAACTCAGAATTAGGACACTATCGAGCCGAGCGTCGCGCGTCCACCCGCGTTTCCCCCGGCGATGGCTACAAGCTCTGGGCGGCAACCTACGACGGCGACCTGAACCCGCTGCTGGCCCTCGAAGAGCGCGCGCTGCGTCCCATGCTACCCGAATTACGCCACAAGGATGCCCTGGATATCGGTTGCGGGACAGGTCGTTGGCTCTCGACGCTCATTAACCTCGGCGCTCGTTCAGCGATAGGAGTGGATGCCAGCCCTGAGATGATCCTGCGTGCAAGAGCCGAGCCATCGCTGCGCGGTCGCCTCGTTATGGCTGACACTTCTGCACTTCCGCTTCGGCCACAATCGGCGGACGTGATGGTGTGTTCTTTTACCATCGGCCATGTCTCCAATATCGGCGCGCTCGCCAGCGAACTAGCGCGTGTGGCGCGGCCGGGCGCCGATCTCTTTGTCACCGACATGCACCCCGCGGCGCGGGTGCGAGGATGGCGGTGCGCCTTCCGGTGCGCCGATCGGACAGTGGAGATCGAGACCTTCCTCCACGCCTTGCCGGATCTCCGCGGGTCGTTCGAGCACGAACGTTTCCGCCTCGTGAAGTCGGGCGATTTTCGCCTCGGCGAACCCGAAAGGCGAATCTTCCGGGCAGCAGGCAAACACGCCATGTTCGCAAAGGCCCGCGCAACGCCCGCGGTGCTTGTGCTTCATTTGAGGCTGAGTGTTTAATTGACTGACCTGCAGACCATTTCGAGTTCCGCGAAGAGCGCCGCACGAAGACTCGATCCTCAGGTTGGCTCGCTGCCGATCCTCGTTCTGTTCCCTCACAATCGTTGCAATTGCCGTTGCGTGATGTGTGACATCTGGAGGATCAGTCAGGTCAGGGAGATTACCGTCGAGGACCTTCAAGCTCACGTCGAGTCCTTGCGAAGACTTCAGGTCCGGTGGGTCGTGTTCTCCGGGGGCGAACCGCAGATGCACACTGATCTTGCTGCGCTCAGCCGCTTGCTTCGGGCCCACGGCGTGCGGCTCACCCTGCTCACCGCCGGTCTGTTATTGGAGGCGCAGGCCGCGATGATTGCACAGGCGATGGATGATGTCATCGTTTCGGTGGATGGCCCGCCCGAGATTCACAATCAGATTCGGCGGGTGCGCGGCGCATTCGAAACCCTCGAGCGTGGCGTACGCGCTTTGCGGGAGATCAGGCCGCAGGTGGAAGTTCGAGGGCGTGCGACCGTGCAAAAGGCGAATTGCACCGAACTCCGGGCCATCGTCGCATCAGCCCGCCAATTGGGGTTGAATTCGATCTCTTTCCTTGCGGCCGACATGACGTCGGAGGCATTCAACCGCCCTGGGGGCTGGCCCGCCAAACGCCAGAACACTGTCGCCCTCGGACGCGAAGACATTGCCGCGCTCGAGCAGGAGGTCGAGCTGCTGATTCGGGAGCATCGGGATGACATTGCAAGCGGGTTTGTGGCGGAGAGCGCGGAGAAACTGCGCCGGATCGTACGCCATTTTCGAGCCCAGCTTGGCGAAATCGCCCCGGTGGCCCCGGCTTGCAACGCGCCCTGGGTCTCTGCCGTCATCGAAGCGGACGGTACGGTGCGGCCGTGCTTCTTCCATCGGCCCATCGGCAACATTCACGAGAAGGCTCTAATCGAAATTGTCAACGGCAATCCCGCTGTCGAATTCCGGCGGCAGCTCGATATCGCCGCCAACCCGGTCTGCAGGCGCTGCGTCTGTTCCTTGTACTTGTCGCCAGAGCAGGCGCCGCAGGCCTGACATGCCGGTGGAGTTATCCCGACTGCTGTTTCTGGCGCGCGTGCATCTTCTCGAACGCGACGCGGCTGCGCTGCTCGATTTCCGCCGGCGTAAGGTCTTCTTTATGTGTTCCCATCGACCAGCCATGGCCGAAGGGATCGACGACCTGGCCGTAGCGGTCTCCCCAGAACTGATCCATCACCGGCATAACGACCTTGGCGCCGGCCGTAACGGCCTGATTGAACAGCTTATCCACGTCCTCGACGTAGAGGTGGAGGACCACCGGTGAATCCCCCAGCGAAAGTGGCGACTTGGGGCCCATGCCGGGAAACTCTTCGGCCACGAGCAGTATCGAATCGCCGATCTTGAGATCGGCGTTCATGATCTTCCCGTCTGGCGTGTAGTGGATGCCTCGCACTTGCGCGCCAAACGCCTGCTTGTAGAACTCGATGGCGCGTGGCGCATCTTTGACGGTTAGATAAGGGGTCAGAGTGTGGAATCCTTCAGGGATTGGTTTCGCTGCCATGTTTATCTCCTCCAAAGCAACAGTAGGAAATCAGAGCCGAAGCGCTGAAAAGCGTGGGGCAACCCGCTCCACCGGCGTTTTCAACCGGCAACATCGCACCCTCTGGTTTAAAGCCCCTGCTTTCTTCTTATCGTATCACATGCGGGCATGAGCTTTGCAAGGAGTGGCTGCCTCCTTCGGCCTCATTTACCTGTTACTGCCCGGCCCACGCGCCCCATCCACGCCAACTCATCCGTACTCATCGGGCCGAGTCCTAGTGCTTCGACCGCCTCTTCCATCTGTTTAGTATTCGCCGGTCCACTTAAACAAACATCAACCTCCGGCCGGGTCAGGACGTAACGGTAGCAGTCACCAGCCGTCGGGGCCCTCTCCGATTTGGGGAGGCGATGTGTGCCTGTGAGAAGTCCCTGTAGCGTCGGCTTGCCAAGCAATTGTCCCCAACTGGTGGCCGTGAAGGAAACCATGCCGGGCCGCTCGGCGCGAGGCAACTCCGGAAAGATCTCCTTCTCGGCTCCCGGATGGGCGGCATTATACCGGAAGTGCACCACATCAAAGTCTCGACCAGCCGCGATCTGGGGCGCCAAGCTACGCTTATGCGTTGACACCCCGAGAAATCGCACGAGGCCACGTGCTTGGAGCTGCCGGGCCGCGTCGAGAATTCTGGGAGACACGCGCTTGTTCCATAGCCCCAAAAGCAGAACGTCCGTGTACTCAAAGCTTAGTCTGCGCAGGGCGCGCTCCAGGCTCCAGCCCAACAGGCTCGTGGCTCGAGTGTAGGATTGGATAACCAGCGCGAATCGTTCGCGTTTCGTTCGCAGGTTCTTGAGTCCATCCCCGAATGACTCGCTCCGCCGGCTGCCCCAATAGATATAGTTCACGCCACGCTCGAACGCCCACTCCAGTGCAGCCCCAGAAACGCCGTAACTGGCGGCCACGCCAAGCCGTCCAACCTCTAAACCGGTTCGTCCCAGGACCGTGCGCTTGAATCGGTCAGGCGCTGCTTCCCACATGCTCGTCATGATGATGTCCTGACTCCTTTCCATGTTTCCCCTGCTGATTCTATTTCCAGGACCGGCCCTGTTCACTTCCGCCGGTTTGATGCAGAGGCCGCAGAACTTGTCCCGATCTGATCGGGACGCCGCCATTTGGCGAGCTAAACTCGCCGCTACAACATCGAACTGTACCACCACCCTTCCGCCGGTAGTGTTCGAAGAACTCGATAACACTAGTTCATGAGACGTTGTTGTTTTGCGAAGATCTCCTCTTGAATCTGGAATCTTGAATTTCGCTTCGCGGCTCTGCCGCGCTGTACGACAGAGGCTGCGCATCCAGTTCGATCGCAAAGTAACAGACACTATACACCTGACGAGCCGGTAGCGCAGCGCGGCGGAGCCGCAACCAAACAAGCTCACCACTGAGGCCGCGCGGGTGGCGCATACTTCGCTCTTCATGTCTGCGCCGTTCGTGCAACTCGGGTGGCCATCAGACGTGCCGTTCTTCGGCATGTCGGCGCCCCTCTGATGCTAGAGAGGCGCATCCACGGTCCGGCGTAGGGGCGGTTCGCGAACCGCCCCTGCCAAAGCCCGGCAAGTCGCACGATCAGGGGACGGCAAGCCGTCCCCCTACAGCTTGCAGGGGCAGGGCTTGCCCTACCCTCCGGTGGCAACGGAGTCACGTACTCTGTTGCTACTTGACAATTGTACTAGCCTCTGGTAAGCTATAAGGGCTGTGAAGGTATGTCTCACCCCGCGTGGGGACGGCTTGCCTGCCGCCCCTGCCCCCAATTTCCACTGCATGGAGAATACTATGTCTTTACGCAAATCTACTTGTCTTACTTCCCAGCGGCTCGACGCCGCTCGGGGCAATGCTCAGCACTCCACCGGACCTCGCAGCGAGGCCGGAAAAGAGCGAATGAAAATGAACGCGCTCAAGCACGGCTGCGATGCCGCGCCCGAAAACGACGCCGCCGTCATGCGCGCCTTGGGCGAAGATCCCGAACGGTATGCCGCCTTGCAACGGGAACTCGCCACCACCTACGGCCCCGGCGACGCGCTCTGGGACCGGCAACTCGCCGACCTGGGCAGGCTCTACTGGCGGCGCAACCGCATCGAGCGCATGGAGACGGGCCTGATGCGGCGCGCTCTCCAGGCGGTCGAGGAGCGAAAACGCACCCGCCGCGACCAGATCGCCGCCGCCACGTTCGATGCCTCGAGCTCTCTGGCCACCGACCCCAAACTGGCCGTGCCCACCGAGCCGAGCGCGCGCCTGCGCCAGCAACTCTCGCGGCTGGGGGCGATCCACGAGCAGCTCAGGCGGGGAGTGATCACGTCGATGCAGCAGCGCGTGATCCAGAACTTTTTAGGGACAGTCCCCGGCTGGCGGCCGGCGCGGATTGACCAACTGATGTTGATGTTCAGCAATCGGGCCTACTGCCAGGCAAAGAAGGACCAGCAAGGGTTAAACGAATACGTCAACGAACACATGGGCGGCGCGGCGAACGTGGACAACCTGTGGCAGGAACTACTGCGCCTGCTGGAGGAGGAAATCGCGGCCGTGAAAGCGGCGTTCGAGGAGGAGGTGGCGGTGCAGGAGGAGAAGGACGCGATCGAGCGGGACGCCTGCCTGGCGCCGGCGGGGGAAACTTGGGAGATGCTGCTGCGGCAGGAGGCGGCGCTGGACCGCTCGATCGACCGCAAGGTGAGGATTATCCTGACCATGCGCCAAGAACATGCACGCCTGTGTAGGGGCGGTTCGCGAACCGCCCCTGCGCGTGAGCCGGACGACCGCGCGGCCGAGGAACTGAGTAAGGTCGTTGGGCTGGACGCTCGGACAGAAAGTCCGGCAGAGGAAAACGCCGGCGAAACCTCAAAATCGCCGGAACAAAGCGAGAATGTCCTAGAAAACAAAGGACCGGCCGCAGAGGGGGTGAGGGTATGAGGCGTGGTGCGGGTAGCCTGCCCCGACCTGTCGGGGTCCCGCCCGCAGTGGCACGGGCATCCTGCCCGTGCCGATTCACGGCCAAGATGGCCGTGCCACAACGGGGGGGCCTGCCCCCGAGAACTCGCGGGCAGAATGCCCGTTCCACAGCGGGCGAGACGCCCACGCCTGACCGGGTTATTGCAGTTCAGTTTCTCCCGGCGTTTCTTGTCGGTGTAGACGTGGAAGGGGTGAAAACGCCGAATCCAGAGCCGGAAGTGGGGCTCATCATGGACGCTGGGCGGCAATCGGAGCGTAAGGCTGTAAAGCAGATCGCGGCGCTTCTGCTCCCTTCTGCTCCCCATCGGGCAGAGGAAGGGGTTGGAGCGAAGGTGCTAATTCAGCGAACCCTCACAGGTTAGTTGGTCGGGGCGCGCGGATTCGAACCGCGGACCTCTTGCGCCCAAGGCAAGCGCGCTACCAGGCTGCGCCACGCCCCGAATGGGAAGATGTCTCCATTTTGCCAAGCTTCCTCAGGGGTGTCCAGTCCCAATCTTGAGGCCGGAGACGACCTCCGGATATCACTGGTGCCTTCCCAACTCTGGCGTTACACTATGGCGGCCAAAGCGGGCAGAGGCAAAAGCTCCTGCGCTGCGGCGAGGAAAATGGCGCGGAGGGGTTGGAGTGATGAGAAACGAGTTGGATCGCCGAGACTTTCTGAAGTATGGAGCGGCAAGTACTGTAGCGATGAGTTCTGTCAGCCACAGTTTCGGACTTGCACCAGGGTCGCCGGAGAAACCGCTGCGGCTCGGTATCCACGGGGTAGGAAACCGCCTAAGTTTCGCTGAGATGACCGCTAGAAGACGATGCTTAATGCACCACCGCTGAGGCAGGATCCACATCAACGTACAACGAAGGAAGAAGAAATGAGTGAAAGTGTTGCGGGTCGCAGAGCGGGCTCCTCGTGGTACTTTGTGCTGCTGGTTCTGGTCAACATGATGTGGGCTTTCCAGTACACGGGGGCCAGGATCGCCACGCGTAAACTTGGCTCCGTCACGGTTACTCTTTTGCCCATGGCGATGGCCACGGTTTTCTTGGGCTTGCTACTCTTCTCCAAGCGAAGCGCGAAAGCGACGCAGCCCCCAAGGGAGCGAAGCGGCTTCGGCCGGCGATTATTCGACTTTGTAGCTTTGGGTCTTGGGGGCTGCTTTGTGGGGCAATTCTGTTTGACTTCGGGCGTTAGCCGCTCGTTGGCCTCGAACGCTTCCGTTATCACCTTAGTCATTCCGGTCCTCACGGCATTTCTCGCTACCCTGCTGGTGGGCGAGAAGATGAGCCGTCTGCTGTGGGTTTCGTTTGCCCTGGCCATCGGCGGTGTGTTGCTGGTATCGGACGTCAACTGGCGCACCGTCCACGTCTTTCGTGGTAAATACCTGGCCGGCAATACACTGATTCTGGTGGGATGTTTTGGGAGCGCCTTCTACAACGCCTTCAGCAAGCGGTTGCTGCGCGCTTTCACGCCGCTCGAGGTCCTGGTTTACAGTTACATCGTCACGGACTTGGCGCTGCTGGTGACCATGTTGGCGCGCGAGCCGTTGTCGTGGCGGCAGTTGGCCTCCCTGGGGTTTGCGGTGTGGCTGAGCCTGGGGATGATTGCTTTCTTGTGCCTGACCTCAGCGATGCTGCTGTTCTTCTGGGTCATTCAGCGGGTCGACTTGACCCACGCGGCGCTGTCCATTTACCTGCTGCCGGTTTTTGGCGTGCTCATCTCTACTGTCACGCTTCATGAGAAGATCAGGTGGCAGTTGCTCGCGGGCGGACTTCTGGTGTTTCTCGGGGCCTTCCTGGCTACTAAATACGGCGAGCGCGAAACGGCCCGGTGAATCCGCGGGGAGGCGGCCTGCTGTCCCCCGGGTGTTGTGTCATTCATCGAAAAGGCTCAGCGAGCCATCGAGCGATTGGCGGAGTTCAAGCCGTACAAGATTACCGGCCCCCTGGAAGTAAGAGTCGAGTTCACCACGGCAGCGGGTAGAGTCTGCGAACTGCGCGACGGAGTGAAAAGAGTGAACGAGCGCACTTGGGCGTTTCGGGGAAAGGATATCATGGACGCCCGGCTGAAGTTCAGCTCGTTCTGAAACGGCTGTCAGCATTCAGCAACTGCCTACTGCTGAAAGCGAGAGTGTACTTCAGGGAGCTGGGATGTCGGCTCCATAACCAGCCCTGGTGCATTGGCGGATCGATCTCCGGACGTGCTATCCTCGGGGTATTAAGAGTCAGAAGCGAAGCCGGGAGACTGCCGATGTTGGATGAAAAGCAGCACGCACACGAATTGATCGATCAGTTGCCCTCGCATCAACTCTCCGCCATTGTCGGACTGTTGGAGGCCATCCTTGACCCTGTCTCCCGCAAGTTAGCGGCAGCTCCTTTCGACGACGAGCCGGAGACCAGAGAAGAACGCCAGGCGGTCGAACGGTCAAAAGAATGGCTGCGCCAGCACGGCGGGAAAGGCATTCCCCACGAAGAATTACTAAAGGAATTCGATCTCACCTCAGAAGACTTCCACGGCATGGCTCATGGCAAGAAAGATTGAGTGGACTGAGGGGGCGCGCGCTGATGTACGTCGCATCGACCGCGAAGCTGCAATGCGCGTGTTGGAGGGCTTGGCTCGATTCCTCTTCACGGAGGAGGGGGATGTGAAGGCGCTGAAGGGCTCTGATCCCAAAGAGTATCGCCTGCGTGTCGGTGACTACCGCATACGCTTCCACGATCTTGGGGATACCCTTCAGATCCTATTAGTTCGTCACCGCCGAGAAGTTTATCGTTAACGGGTTCAGGAAGGATACACACGATGGCTCAAAAGAAGATTCTGATGTTGGTTGGAGACTACGTAGAAGACTACGAGGTGATGGTGCCGTTTCAAGCGTTGCAGATGGTGGGGCACACCGTTCATGCGGTTTGCCCGGATAAGAAGGCGGGGGCAACGGTGCGGACGGCCATTCATGACTTCGAAGGGGATCAAACTTACAGCGAAAAGCGAGGGCATAACTTCGCCCTGAATGCCAGTTTCGACGAAGTGAAACCGGAATCCTACGATGCTCTGGTAATACCTGGCGGGCGCGCCCCGGAATACCTGCGACTGAACCCGAAGGTCATCGAGATGGTCCGGCACTTCAGCGATGCCGGCAAACCCATTGCCGCGATTTGCCATGGCGCCCAGATCCTCGCTGCCGCCGGCGCCCTGAAAGGCCGGACTTGCAGTGCTTATCCCGCCGTGTCGCCCGAGGTGAAGGCGTCGGGAGGAGCCTATGCAGAAGTACACATGGATGAGGCGCACGTAGATGGGAACCTTGTCTCGGCGCCCGCATGGCCTGCCCATCCAGCCTGGCTTGCCGCATTCCTGCGAGTATTGGGTACGGTGATCGAACCTTAAGGGCAGTGGCGAGTGACAAGTGACGAGTGAAGAGCCGGAAAACTGCCCTTCTCTTGCGAGTCACTGGCCACGCATCCGACAGGTCAAGGGCCGAAGAACCTTTTTCCCCTGCTCGTCACTCGGCACTTGTCACTCGTCACTGCTTCAATACGCTTCCCCTCCGGCCGCTGCCTCATGGAACGTTCCGAACTTCTGCGCCACGGGCTTTAGCGTGGGATAGAACTGCACATACGTGCTGTTGACCGCGCCTTGATCATGATGACATTGCCAGCACGCGGCCTTCGGATTGGCGTGTGCCGTCTTGGCGGAGGAATCGAAGCTGAAGTAGGCCCACTTATCCGGGAACCGGGCGGCGTCTTTCACCTTAACGCTGATTCCCACCAACTCGGATTGAAATTGAGACGTCTTATTGAGGGAGCCTTTGTTGGACGATGCCCTCTTTTCCTCCACCAACACGGTTTGGTCCGGCCAATTTCCGGTTATCAGAAACTGTTTGTAAGCGGAAGGACTGACAAAGACGTTCGTGAACGTCGCACCCTCTGCAGGCGATGCATTGTTGCTTAGACGGAAGCCGGAGGAGATGAATACCCACTCCCGGTAATCCTGCGGGCGCAAGAGTTCACCGCCGATTGTGTATTGAGGCAGTTCTGTGGGCGGCGCCGGCTTCGAGATCAGCATCGAAACAGCGCAGGCCAAGATGATAACCAAGATTCCTAATACGATAGCGGTTTTCAATTCAACCTCCTCCAGAGGAGTCAGGAGCCAGGAGTCAGAATATAGAAACCAGAAGTCAGAAATTAGAAATCAGAAACCAGACGAAAGTCAACCTCGCGCCAACGCCGTAGCCGGCAGTAGCTATTGACACTCCTGACTCCTGCTCTACGGGCTGACCGTGCACAGGATACTATGGAATTCATCCACAGTCACTTTTTCCGGGCGCAGTTGTCATTTCGAAGCCGGTTCTTTCCGGTCGGCAAATCTCCGTGGTTACGGGCGAAGCTCTTGAGTTCGACAGTTTGCTGCCGCGCTATGCCACTTGGTTGGACTGCAGATTCAGATCCACGACATGTGCCACAATAACAATCTAATGAGACTTTTAGCTTGCATCTCAGGAGGTGGCGGGTGACCTTGGGTGATGCGTTGATTTCCGCATGGCAACAGGCATTGGGCGAGAGGCGCGACGAGGTTCAACTGGAAGGCAAGACCTATCGAGTGACCGTCTTGAGGTCGAAAAAACTTCGCGTGGTGGAATTTGAGTTCGGCCCGCACGCGATCGTGGGCATTGAACAGAATCCCAAGACGGCGTCACGCTGGGCGGAGTTGGCTCGTCAGGGTAATCAGATCATGCAGTTCAGATGCAGCGGGCGTTACGTGGGAAACGTATGCGAAGGAAAACTGCTGCGCTACCCCGCTTGGAAGGCCTTGGAACTGCCGGAATGATTAGTGCTTAGTTGTGTTGATAAGCGCAGTTATTCTGAGTGCTGGAAGGGCGGGGCTTTAGCCCCGCCGGTACGGAGAGCGCGGTTGAAGGGGCCTTTAGGCCCTGAAGCAACGCGGCTTCAGGGGCTAAAGCCCCGAGGAGTGGCCGGTTCTCTGCGGCGGGGCTGAAGCCCCGCCCTTCCGACGCCAAACGAATAAGAGAGGACGCACCCGGGCGGCGAGATCCGAACCATCGATTTCCCGAAGACTAATTCGTCGAGGGCGGGGAACTGGGCGGAGATGGCAACGGCGCGCCGCCCGGGTTAGCAGGGGGCGGCTGTGGCGCGGCCCCGGGATTGACGTTCGAAGGCTGAGCGCTCGTGCCCGGGCCCACTGTGACAGTCACCGGACTCTTCAAGGTGAAGCTGAGCTTGGTTTCGGACGGGATTTTCACTTGCTGGCCGTGAGTGCGAGCCTCCACGGCGGCGCCCGTGCCCGCACCCGCTGCCGAGCCGATGGCGGCGCCGCGCCCTCGCCCGGCAATGGCGCCGATGAGGGCGCCCAGCACCGCTCCTCCTCCTACTGACTCGGCGGTGCGCGTACTTCGGGAGGCCCCAGCCTGCTCGTAGTAGTCGGTTTCCAGGGGATAGGTCTTCCCCCCGGCCGTTACGCTCACCAACTCAACCTTGAGTTCAGAGCGCCCGCTCATGCGTCCCGCGCTAGAGGCCTGCACCAATCGAACCCGCGCATCGGAATGGCGGGGAAACACCACGCGATTGCTGACCACCAAGGGGACGTCGAGGGTCGCCGCGAACTCGTCGCCGGCCTGGTTTCGACTCGAATCGATGCTGTCAATCATGCGGACGGAGAAGAAGGAGCCAACCGGGATGGTGATCGGCTCGGGTGGTTTGACCACAGGAGGAGCCGGAACAGCCGGGGCCGGTGGGGGCGCAACAGGTGCTGGTGGCGCCGCCTGCGCTGCCATCTTCGGCGTATTGTCGGCGGTGGGTTCCGGCACAGAAGCTTGCTCGGCGGGCGCTTCGTTGTTGCTTGAGCTGCGAGCCTGACGCTGAGTCCGGAAGGATCGCCAGCGGCGCGTTTGAGTCGCGGTTTTGGCCGGCGGCTTCGGCGTTGCCGACTTGGCGCTTTCCGTGGGTTGCGCCACCGCCGCCTGCTCCTCAGTGAGAGGCGAAGACACCACAAGTTGATTGACGACGCTCTTGACGCCGTCCGCACGGCCGGCAATGCGCTCGGCGGCGCCTTTCTCCAAATCCGTGCTGACCGTCCCGGTAAGCGTAACCGTGCCTTTATCTGAAGACACATGGATATCGCGCATTTTCAAAACCGAGTCGTCAAAAAGCCTGGCCTGGATCTGAGTTGTGATGGCTTTGTCGTCCGGGGACGAGCCGAGCTTTAAGCTGTTGCACCCGGCGAAGAGAAGTGCGCCCGCCATTAGGATAATGCCCACGAATAATCGCGGCCTCGGTGCTTCTATCCTCTGCATTAGTAATCCTCCCCAAGCCTCTGTTATAGCGCGTCAATCTGCTAGGATTCAACTCCCTCCTTTTAGGATGCACGGATTGGAGGAAGGACGCGTAGCAAGCCGCGCTGTCGCGTTGGGATGCCGGTTTTTCTTACCCCGGTTGGCGAGCGGCGGAACGCAAATCCAGTGGCGCGCATCTTGAGTTGCCGGTTGCCCAATGACCCAAAATCCGCGTCTGGGCCGTCTGAGCATGCTAAAATTACACAGTCCGATGGTGGAAAGTACCGAATTGAGTGTCGTCATTCCCGTCTATAACGAAGCGGAGAACATCCGGCCGCTCGTCGAGCGGCTAGGGCAGGCTCTCGGCCACGTCGCCGGACAGGTAGAGATATGGTTTGTGGACGACGGAAGCACCGACCTGACCCTGGCGCTGCTCAAAGAAGCCCAGGAGAAGGATGCGCGCATCAGAATTGCGCACTTCCGCCACAACCTCGGCCAGACCGCTGCCATGGCTGCGGGATTCCAACTGGCGCGTGGAAAAGCGGTGGTGACTCTAGACGGCGATCTGCAGAACGATCCTGCGGAAATACCGCGCCTGGCGGGGATGCTTGGCGAATGGGATGCCGTCTGCGGCATCCGTGTTCGCCGCCAGGATACGCCTTGGAAGCGCATCTCATCGCGGATTGCAAACGGTTTTCGAAACTGGATGACGGGCGACGACATCGTTGATACGGGATGCACGCTGAAGGCCTACCGCCGCGAGTGCTTGGAGCGGTTGGAACTTTATCAGGGCATGCACCGGTTTTTGCCCACTCTCCTTAAGATGCGCGGCTTCCGAGTCACGCAAGTGCCCGTAAGTCACCATCCGCGGCTGGGCGGGAGAACCAAGTACGGGACGTGGGGCAGGCTTAAGAAGGGTCTGGCGGACGTCTGGGCAGTGCGCTGGATGAAAAAGAACTGGATTGACTATCGGAGTGTCCTCGAGGTTGTTGAGCCCGCTGTCGTGCCCAGCGCGGTGGTGAATCTCACTCTGCCTCAGCGCGGACCGTCGCAGAAATAGGCAGGATTCCCCGCGGAGTTAGCTTTGCGCAACAGAACCAGGGAGGATCTTCGCTCCACTCAGAATGACCACTAACGGGCTGGGAATGACAGGACCGAGGGAAGTTCCCGGAGAGACGTGGCGGCTGGCTTTGCCTCTTCTCTTGCTTCTGGTGCTGGCGGGCGTTCTTTTCTTCGCCGGCCTGGGAAGCTTGCCTTTGCTGGAGCCGGACGAGGGGCGGAACGCTGAAGTGGCGCGCGAGATGCTCACCTCCGGCGACTGGATCGTTCCGCATTACGACGGCTTGGCCTACCTAGATAAGCCAGCGGTTTTCTTCTGCATGGTGGCGCTTTCGTTGAAGGTTGGGGGACTGCAAGAATGGGCGGCGCGAGCGCCCTCCGCCGTGATGGGGTTGTGCCTGCTGATTCTTGCCTGGATCCTCACGCGCAGGATGTTCGACAATTCCGCAGCGTTGCGTGCTGTGGTCGTCATTGCCACTGCGCCGCTGGTCGTCGTCTTTTCCCGATTAGTCATTTTCGATATGACGCTAGCCTTCCTCATCACCTTCGCCATGGTGTGCTTCTGGTTCGCGGAGGCAACAGAGTTTCAGCATCCGGGTCTGGACATCCTCATGTTTGTCGCCATGGGGTTGGCGACCATCACCAAGGGTCCGATCGGTTTCCTGCTCCCGCTGCTTTCGATCACGGTTTATGAGATGGTGCGTGGTGAGTGGCGGGAATTGAAACGCCTGCGTTGGGGCCTCGGATTCGCAGTGTTGCTCGCCACCGTGCTGCCGTGGTTTATCTTCGTTTCTATTCGGCACCCGGATTTCCCTCGTTACGCGCTTCTGGAGGAGAGCCTCGCCAGGTTTTCAGGCGGGCTGGCGCATCGCCAGGGTGGATTCCTCTACTATGTTCCGGTGTACCTGGCGGGGTTTTTTCCGTGGAGCATCTTTCTGCTTTGGGCGGGATGGAGTCGGCATAAGCGCTGGAGAGAACTTCGTGTCCGGTCGTTCTCAGCGACCTTGTATCTTCTCACGTGGTCGGCGGTGACTTTTGCCTTGTTTTCGCTATCGCGCTCACAGTTGCCAGGCTATTTCCTTCCAGCCATTGTGCCTTTGGGCATTTTGATGGCAAGGGCCTGGGATGATGCTGGTAAGCCGGGGCTGACGCGAGCCCCGGATTGGCTGACGGCAGGTTTCGCCACGCTGCTGGGAGCAGGACTTATCGTTGCTGCCTGCTCACAGTTGACGATGTTTAGCTCCGGCCGTTCCCATCTGGCGAGCAAGCTCCATCCGGATGTCTTCGCCATGTTAAAGCCCTCGGTCCTCTACACGGGGCTGATTCTGGGGGCCCTGGCTGTGGTGGGCAGGAACGTGGCAGCCCGGGCGCGTGGAAAATGGCTCTCGGTCTCCACTCTGGCGCTTCTGGCGCTGGCCACGCCTGCGCTTCTGGCGCGCTGGATTGGCCCAATGAAGGCTTATGCGGACGTCAATTCCAGCCGCCGTTTGGCGAGCACAATTCTCTCGAGCCCGGAGAAGGACCTTCCTATTTACGGGTATTACTATTTCCCTACGAGCCTGCCATTTTATCTTCGGCGGCCTGTGCGACTGGTGACTACGGACGCGAACGAGTTGACCAGCAACTACCTGGCGTGGCGAGTGGCCAAGATTCGGCGCGGGTTATCACCGGAGGCATTTCCTAGCGCCCTGTCGCGCACCTTCCAGGATCTCGATCCCATCCCGGTTGACCAACGACGCTTGCTAGATATCACCCAGTTCGTAGGCTTGATCCGTTCTTCGCCTCAGCCCCGGCTGGTTTTAGTTCGCAACACGCATGTAAGCCTGTTGGCCAACGACGTGGGCCGCGTCGAGCCGTTGTGGACGGGCTGGGGGTTTTCGGTGTGGAAAATCCCCGGGGAAAACCAGAAAGCAGAAATCAGAAATCAGAAACCTGACTTCTGACTCCTGATTTCTGGTTTCTAATTTCTGACTTCTGCTTTGCTATGTGCGGCATTTGCGGTCTCCTGAATCTGAAACTCGAGCCTGTGGCTGGTCGCGATCGCATCGATCAGATGTCCGCTTGCCTCGAGCATCGCGGCCCCGACAGCCATGGCAAGTTCGAGCTGCCTCACGTGGCTCTGGCCATCCGGCGACTCAGCATCATTGACCTCCAGACCGGAGACCAACCGCTCTCCAACGAGACCGGCGATGTCACCCTCGTCTTTAACGGCGAAATCTACAACTTCCGGGAAATCCGCCGGCGCCTGGAACCCGGACACGCGTTCAAAACCCACTCGGACGGGGAAGTGATCGTTCATCTATACGAAGAGCTGGGGCCGGATTTCGTCAGTGAGCTGAACGGGATGTTTGCCCTGGCGCTTTGGGACGAACGCCGGAAACAGCTTACGCTGGCGCGCGACCGGGCTGGCGAAAAGCCGCTTTTTTATTGGCATCGGGACAGCACGCTGGTTTTTGCTTCCGAAATCAAATCGCTGCTTGCCTATCCCGCGATTGGCCGCGAAATCGACCGCACAGCCCTAGCCCAATATTTCCTGCACGGCTACTTCCCCTCGCCCCGCAGCGTCTTTGCTGAGGTCCGGAAACTGCCGGCAGCCCATCGCATGGTGATCCGGGACGGCAAGGTGCAAATCGACGCCTATTGGCGGCTTCAGGACCATCTCCTGCCGCCGGCCAAGCCCAGGGTCACGGCCAGGCAGGAAGAGCATCTCGTTCACGAACTCTCCCAAAAGCTACACGAAGCTTGCGTCTCCAGGCTAGTCAGCGACGTCCCCCTGGGAGTGTTCCTGAGCGGCGGAATCGATTCCTCCACTCTCGTGGCGATGATGAGCCAGTTGACGCCAGGGAACGTCAACAGCTTCTCGGTCGCGTTTGAAGAGAAGTCATTTAACGAGGAGCCTTATGCGGATTTTGTGGCCCGGCATTATCATACCCAGCACCACGTGACTACGGCTGACGAGCCGAGCCTGCGGGAGGCCTTGAAGACTCTCGCCAACCACCTCGACGAGCCCTTGGCTGACCCGGCCGTCCTCCCAACCTATCTGTTGTCGCGCTTTGCGCGCCAGCACATCAAAGTGGCTTTGAGCGGAGAGGGCAGCGACGAGCTTTTTGGCGGCTACCCGACCTACATAGGAGCCTGGCTGGCAGGCCACTATCTGCGCCTTCCGCGTTTCCTCCGCCATCAGTTCGTCGCGCGGCTCAAACGATTCCTGCCGTTGTCCACGGGTGCGGCGCCCCTGGGCTGGTACCTCTTACAGTTCTTCAATTACGTGGAGATGGCGCCCGCGGAACGGCACGCGATCTGGTTCGGAATGACAAGCCCCGAGGGGCTGGATCAACTTTTTGCGCCAGACTGGTGCGGTCCGAAATCCCCCAGCCGGGAAGCCTTGGCGCCGCTCGAGCGCGTTTTGGACGGAGCGACTTTCGAATGCGACTTGGCGGAAATGCCTTACCTCGATTTCCGGCTCTATCTCGAAGATAATCTGCTGGTGAAGGTTGATCGCGCCAGCATGGCCTGTTCCCTCGAAATGCGGACCCCGTTCCTCGATCACCGCCTGATTGAGTTTGCGGCCGGACTACCAGTGGAGCTGAAAGTTCGCGGGTTCAGACTTAAGTACCTTCTTAAGAAAGCAGCCGTGAAGTGGTTGCCGCGCAAAATCGTTTACCGCCAGAAGCGCGGATTCTCCGTGCCCATCAGCCGTTGGATGCGGAGAGAATTGCGTCCCTGGCTGGACGAAGCGCTGGGAGAAGAGAGGTTGAAGCGGCAGGGGCTGTTCAACGCCCCCTATGTCCGCCGGCTGCTTGAAGAACACTGGGGCGAGCGGGCGGACCACCGGAAATTGCTGTGGGCGCTCTTCTGCTTTCAGCTCTGGTACGACCGGTGGGGAATCGGGTGATCGGGAAATCGGGTGATCGGGTGAACAACAGGCCGAAAATCAGGAAAGCGCTGGGCCGGGAGACCAGGAGAAAAGGTACACATTGGCGGGGCACCGTTGGCCGTTCACCCGATTACCCGATTTCCCGATCACCCGATTCCCTCTACTCGATTACCAGATTTAACGCCAGCGAGCGGGCTGTCATTCAGAAGTACCGAACCCCTCGCCAGGTTCAAGCCTTTCTTCGCGACCTGCCTTATAACTGGGAGAAGGGCGGGGAGACGCTGCGGACGTTTCGCGGTGTGGTGCGGCACTGGAGCGCTCATTGTCTGGAGGGCGCCCTTTCGGCGGCGACCATTCTCGAGCAGCACGGCTATCCGCCCTTGCTCCTCGATCTCGAGTCCCAAGACAAGTTAGACCACGTTCTTTTCCTCTTCCGGCGGCGGGGACTGTGGGGAACGGTGGCGCGCTCGCGCGACGCCGGCCTGCACGGGCGCAAGCCGGTCTTCCGTAGCGTTCGCCAATTGGTGATGAGCTACGTTGATCCTTACGTGGACGGGTCTGGCCGAATCACCGGCTACGGCGTGACTGACTTGCGGACTTTGGTGAAAGGCGACTGGCGGCTCTCCGAAAGAAACGTCTGGGAAGTGGAGCGAGCCCTTATCAAGATGCCTCACAAAAAGCTCAGAACCTCCGACCGCAGATACGCCTCAATCTTGAAGCAGTTTCGCGCCTACAAAGCGAAACACCCCGAGAGGCCGGTCACTTTTTACTCCAACCAATACCTGTGGCTGTGAGGTTGGAAGGCAGAGGTCAGAAGGCAGAGGTCAGAAGTCAGAAGTCAGAAGGACCCCTCCTCTCGGCTCTCGTCCTCTAGAATCTTGAATCCGGCGTCCGCAGTCTGTGTGAGGGTAGCAGGGAGAGGTGTGGATCTTGAAAAGCAAGCCTGGGGCGCGGGCCGATTCAGACATAATGGCACCCACCAAAGAATAAATTTACGTTCTTGACACTTATTCCTCCGATAACTGACTTTTGTCATTGACTACTTGAACGATCCGCTATTATCCTCGCCATAAACGGTGCTGCGACGCCGTTTTGCCGTTACCAGGGACAACTTAACACTCTTCATCCAGCCGGAGGTGAGTCCATGAACATTGCACTCATTGGGGCGGAACTGGAAGAGAACCTCGCGTTGCGTTATATCGCCTCGTCGCTTGAAGCCCGCAGCCACTCTGTCGATATAGTCCCTTTCAATTTCGATCAGGATACGGAGGCGGCGGTGGGGCAGGCGCTTGCCTTCCAGCCTCAAGTCGTTGGCCTGTCGATGATCTTCTCGGCGCGCGGACTGGAGTTCTGCCGCCTCGCGAAGCGCCTGCGCGAGGCCGGGTTTCGCGGGCACCTGATCGCAGGCGGTCCCTTCGCATCCTTCAATTGCGAGCGCCTTGTCACTCAATACCCGGAATTCGACTCGGTGGCTTTAGGAGAAGGCGAAGAGCTGATGTGCCGCCTCGCGGAGCACCTTGATCACTTGGAATGCGTTCCCGGCTTGTGTTATCGCGATGCTTCGGGGGTAGCCCGAGTCAATCCGGCCATCGGCAATCCCGACAATCTCGACGACCTGCCTTGGCCGAAGCGCACGACCTTCCACTCCTATTTCGACAAGCCTATTGCGAGCGTCCTGAGCAGTCGCGGATGCTGGCGCGATTGCGCCTTTTGCAGCATCAACGCCTGGTACGAGCGAGGCGGTGGAAAGAAGTTCCGCCTGCGGAGCGTGGAGAATATCGTTGCGGAATTGAGCGACCTCTTCCATCGCTACGGTGTTCGCATCTTCAATTTTCAGGACGACAACTTCTTCCTACCCAACCCGGCCAAGGCAGTTGAGCGGTTCTCGGCCATTCGTGATGGGCTGCGTCGCGACGGACTCGATCATATCGCCATCGCCGTCAAGGCCCGGCCGGATAGTATTACGGAGGATTCGATCCGCATCCTGGATGAGCTGGGCCTCTTCCGGGTATTCCTGGGCGTCGAGAACGCCTCGGAAAATGGCCTGCGGAATCTCAACCGGAAGCAGACGCTCGCGCACATTCTCAATGCACTACGGATCTTGAACGATTTTGACGTCCACGTGGCGTTCAACCTGCTCATGTTCGAACCGGACACCACGCTTGACGATATCCTGGTCAACCTGCGGTTCGTCGAGCGCCACCATGAGAACCCGTTCAACTTTTGCCGGGCTGAGACTTATCCGGGCACCGGGCTGGAGCGGAAGTTGATGCGCGAGGGCCGCCTGCTGGGCGACACTTTCGGCTACGACTACCGCCTCAAGGATCCGCGCTCGGAAGCATTCCACCAGGTTGCGAACTACGCCTTCTTCGATCGCAATTTCAGCGACTATGGCCTGCACTACTTCAACATGCAGGTGGATTTCTATTTCCAGCTCTTGCGCCGGTTCCGGCCTGAACTGCTGACCCAGACTCTGAGGGCTGCGGCCCGCAATTTTATCAAGCAGACCAATCAGGACACCTACCAGAGGTTGTGCGAGATCTACGATTTCGTCGTTAATTGGGACATTACAGATGAGGCCGGTCTGCGCGCTTTCGCCCGTGAGGCACGTTTGCGCGTCGACCAGCACGGCCACGAGTTGATGGTCCGCGGCCAGCGGATCGTGAACTGGATGGAAGGTGCATACACCCGACAAGATTCCGGAGTCGCACGCACGGCAGACGCCGCGCCTGAGCCGCTTGGCTTCGACTCGGCGAAAACGGAAGTTCCAATGCCTGTAATCCCCGGCCTCGAGTTCACCCGTCCAGGTTCCGGCTGGGAAACCGTGGACATCTTTGGCGTGGCTCGAGCGCCGATACCATACAACAACTTCCGCGCTCGACTGGCGGAAGAAAAACGGAACGGCGCAGCTATTTGCACCAGCCCGCAGACAGTTACCGTTCCAAGCCCAAACGAACACGGTTAGAGTCTGAATCTCCAAGGAGGTGAATTGTGAGCGAAGCATCCTCTGCAGGATCACGAGGCATGACTGAGCTGATCCAACCCACAGTCATTCGCCTCTTCAATAGCCTAACCCAGGTTTACCGGATCATGCGTGAGCGCCAGAAAGATATTGACGCGGCTTTCGACCGCGCGGCTGCGCAGATCGGGTTTGTCGTAACCTCAACCCTGCCCGTCCGGGTGGAAATCGCCGAAGAAGGGGTCGTCAAGGGAATCTCCTTCGACGGCGCGGCCCTGCGGGGTACTATCTTTGAAAAGGAACTCTCCGGTTTCCTTGAGGAATTCCGCAAGAAACCTTTTAGCGGAGTGCCGGCCGGGAAATACCGTTTTTACCTGATTTGGTACGATGCCTTGAACCTCAAGCTCCGGTGTGACTGGTGCGAGCCTGCACACCTTCTCCAGAGTGCCCTCGGGTCGATCATGGCGCAGCGCGCAGGCGTCACGGCGACCGCGTTGGTTCCGCCGGAGGTGCATGAGCCTGCCCATTGGTTCGATCCGGGCGTGGCCATCGCCGTCGAAGATGGGTTGGTCATCATGGCCATCGACGAGGTGTACCCTGAACTCCGCCTGGCGGATCGCATCTCGGCTGGCCGGCTGGCGATAGCACAGTTCGCCTGGAGGGGGAGGTATGAACCCAACGAAATGGTGGCGGCGCCGTATTACTTTAATGAACGGTTCGCGAGTAAAGAGCAAGACGTCCTCGCCAAAGTCCGGGCCCTCCTCGGTAACCAATTTCGCTAGGCGTTTGGCGCGGGGCCGGTTTCCGCCGGCCCCGCGCGTTTTCGATCCTTGGACAATTAAGTAGCGCGATCCTGCTTTTTAGGTCTGCGGTCTGTCCGAAATTCGCGGAGAAGAGCCGCAGACCCTGGAAGGCAGGTCTGCGCCACTCCCCAAACATTTTTTCCACAGAGTCTGTCGATTTTTCTTGACACGTTTTAAACCCCTGATTTACTTTGCGAATGGACGCTGAATCTTGGGAGTTCTGAGTGATGCAGCGTCTGGATCCTCGGTAGGCGAGGCGTCCGCGCGACACACAAGCCACTGCCCAAGAGCATCGAAAGAGGCTTGTCAGCAGGGTAGAACAGGCACTCCCGGATTAAGGGTTTGTCTAAGGTGGCTGATCCCGCGAGGCGGGACCTGACGGCGCGCGGTGCTGAAACTCGGGCGAGTGAGGACAACCGGTTCGGCAGAGGCTGCAGGTTCGGGCCTTGCGGTCAGCCCTCGGCATTAGCCCCTTCTCCGTCTTCCGGGGAGGGGGTACTATCCCTCCCTGGATTCACGTCTCACCTCCGGAAAGGTATATGCGAAACAGAATTGACAAGCCTTGGAACGAAGCCTCGCGCTGTAGGTCGTGTTAGAAACGGCTCTGAGTGGGTGACCCTCTTCAGCGTCCTTCCCGATCGCGCCTCCCCCAGCCGTTGCCCTTCGACTCCTGATAACAACCAGCGTACGCCGCGGCCTGCCGAAAGGCCGGAGCCGCACGGAAGCGTCTGCGCGCAGGCGGAGGCCCCGTAGGGTCAATCCTGGCGGTTGCCCTCGGGCGGCCATAACGGCCGCCCCCACGAGGCCGCTGCGGCGGTGGTACCAAAGGAGAAGTGGAATGGAAAAGGAGTACACCGCGCCAACCGAGATTGAGGGCGCGAGCATACCCTTGCCCGTCGTGGACGGCAAGTCCCCGATCCGCCGCGGGGCCGCGTCCATGAACCTTCTCTCCAAGGCTTATTACCGGTACAAGAAGCTCCTGAAGGTGATCAGGCTGTTCCTCATCATCGCCGGCCCGGGCATCATCGTCATGGTCGCTGACAACGACGCCGGGGGTATCACAACCTATACCGCAACGGGAGCAAAATTCGGCTTCCATTTGATCTGGTTCCTTATCCTGCTGGGGCCGGTCGCCTACTTCGTGCAGGAAATGACGGTACGACTTGGTGCGGTGACCAAACGGGGACATGCGGAGGCGATCTTTCATGCTTTCGGGTCTTTCTGGGGATGGTTTTCGCTTTTGGACCTCGTCCTTTTGAATTGGCTAACGATGATCACGGAGTTCATCGGCATGACAGCGGCACTCAGCATCTTCGGAGTGCCGCGAATCGTGACCGTGCTCTTGGCGGCGACGTTGATGGGGACGATGGTGATTCAGGGGCGGTACTGGACGTGGGAAAAGGCGGCGATGGTGTTTTGCGTGCTCAATCTCATTTACATACCCGCCGCGTTCATGATCCACCCGCCCCTGAAGCTGGTTTTGCAAGGTTGCCTGGTCCCGCAGCTTCCGCCGGGAGGGTTCACGAACGAACTGTTCTTCTTCCTGATGGCGAATATCGGGACCACGATTGCGCCCTGGATGATCTTCTTCCAACAAAGCGCCGTCGTGGACAAGAGCCTTCAAGAGAAAGATATCACGGGCGGTAAAGTGGACACGGGGATTGGCGCCTTTTTCACGGTCGTCGTTGCCGCCTTCTGTGTGATCCTCACCGGCACGCTTCTGCCCGGTCAGAACATTTACGATGCCGGTTCGGCGGCCGCCAAATTCATGGGCATCAGCAAGCAACTGGGCACGTTCCTGGCCATTGGGCTGTTCGACGCGGGGTTTCTGGGCGCGATTTGCATCTCTCTCGCCAGCTCATGGGCTTTCGGCGAAGTGTTCGGATGGGCCCATTCGCTGAACAACAAGGTGAAGGAGGCACCGTGGTTTTATGCCTACTACTTCTTCGGCATCCTGCTGGCGGGCACGGTGGTTCTGATCCCTCACGCACCCCTGGTTCTGATCACGTTGTTTGTGCAAGTGATCGCGGTGACGCTGCTGCCTGCGGCCCTGGTTTTTCTGATCCTGCTCCTGAATAACGAAGAGACAATGGGACAGTTCAAGAATACACTGTTCCAAAATATCGCCAACATTACGATTGTGACGCTGATCGTCTTGGTTTCGACCTTGTACGGCATCAGCGCGCTGTTTCCGAATATCTTGAAATGAGGTGGTTGCGAGTGTAGGGGGACGGCTTGCCGTCGCCGGGCGGCCACCAGGGCCGCCCCTACAGCGCAGGGTGGCGAGGCTGAACATGATTCTCGAATTCTTCAAAAACACCATGAGCACGGTAAAGGGCATCAACCAGAAGTACGCCAAGCCGCAGATCAAGATGACGCCGATGGTGAAGGTTTCGCTTTTGGTGCTCCGGCTCTATCTGATATTTCTGGTGGGAATCCTAGTCTACAGGTTTATCACTTTGCTGCGTTGAGTGGAGGCGGCGAATGAGCGACACGAGAACGGCCC
>CAWJHY010000065.1:0-27736 GCA_963842495.1 uncultured Acidobacteriota bacterium | reverse complement strand
GCATTCTGCTGCACGGGAATGAAGGTTCGGCTGCCGCCGGGCACGTCATCGAGGCGTTCGGTCAATTCGTGGTGGGCGGCAATTACGTTGTCGGTTTCGTTTTGTTCCTCGCTTTGATCGCTATCCAATACATGGTCATTAACCACGGCGCGGTGCGCATCGCGGAAGTTACGGCTCGGTTCACCCTCGACGCCCTGCCCGGGAAACAGATGGCCATTGACGCCGATCTGGGCGCCGGGCTGATTGATGAGGTCCAGGCTCGGACGCGTCGCGAACGAGTCGCCCGTGAAGCGGAATTCTATGGCGCCATGGACGGCGCGGCGCGCTTCAGCCAGCGCGATGCTTTAGCTACTATTCTCGTGACCGCCATCAATATCATCGCCGGCTTGTTGATCGGAGTCTTTCAACTCAACATTCCCCTCAGCGAAGCGGTCCGGACCTACACCATCCTCACCGTCGGCGACGGATTGGTAACCATGATCCCATCCCTGCTGGTGTCGGTGGCGGGCGGCATGGTGGCCACACGTGCTTCATCGGAATCTACCGTAGGTCTCGACATCGCCCGGCAACTGTTTCCTCGCAGCCGCCCCTTGTGGACTGTCTCCGGAGTGATGCTGTTGTTGGCCCTGATCCCAGGGCTCCCTAAGACCTCGTTCTTCTTCATGGCAGCGCTGCTCGTGGGCCTTGCACGTCGGGCCTCCACCCGCCAGGAGAGCCAGCCGGCGGAAGTGCTCCCGCCCTCCAACACCGCCACACAGGAGAAGCTCGAGGCCCTGCTTCACCTGGATGAGTTGGCATTGGAGGTGGGATCCGGCCTAGTTTCCCTCGTCGATGAGAAGCAGGGCGGGCAGCTACTGGGCCGAATTCGGGCCCTGCGCCGGCACGTGGCATTGCAGTTGGGTTTCATCGTACCCTCAGTCCACATCACCGACAACCTGCAATTGAATCCGCGTGAGTATGTGGTCCGGCTGCGCGGCGTTGAAATTGCTCGCTGGGAAATGGTCCAGGATTGGCTTCTCGCCATCAGTTCGGAAGCTTCTGCGCAGCTTTTGGAAGGAAAGGACACTCTGGAGCCGGCGTTTCAGGTACCGGCAAAGTGGCTTTTGCCCAGCCGCCGCGAGCGCGCTCTGGCGGCCGGCTACGCGGTGGTCGACCAGACCTCAGTTCTGGCCACGCATCTGGCGGAACTGATCAGGCAGCATGCTCATGAGCTTTTGACGCGGCAGGAGACCAAGCGTCTGTTGGACTCCCTGAGCGAAAGGCAGCCCAAGCTCGTCGAGGAGTTAGTTCCGAAACTGATGAGCCTTGGAGAAGTTCAGAAAGTCCTGCAACAGTTGCTGCGTGAGCAGGTTTCCATCCGCGACCTTCCGAGCATTCTCGAGACCTTACAGGACATTGGAACGGCCACGAAAAACCTCGTGCTGTGGGTTGAAGCTGTTCGTCAAACACTGGGGCGCTCGCCAGTTCCCTCCCTTTTGGGTGACGACAGGAAGCTGACGGTGGTGCAGGTCGATGCCACCGTCGAAGATCAAATCAACCAAGCATTCGAGCCCCAGGTTTCAGGCGCTCGAGCCGGCGGACTTGAGCCGGCTTTCCTCCGCAGGATCGTCGACGGCCTGCGGAGTTTTGTCGGAGAACACATATCAGCGAGTTCTCCCATCCTGTTGTGCAATAGCCCGGCAAGGTTTCGTCTCCGACGGCTGCTGGAGCCCTTTATGCCCCGTCTGGTAGTCCTATCACCCGCTGAGATTCCAGCCGCCGTGACCGTTCAATCCGTGGGGGTACTGCGATGAGTGATCCATTAGCGACACATCCTCAAAGAGAGCACCGCGGCCCGGCGCTCCGTAACGTGAAGTCAGCTTATGAAACATTCAGTGGCCTAAATAAAGTGGAGCGCGAGCGGCTGATGGTAGAGCAACTACCCCAGGTCAAGTATATTGCCAAGCGGATTCATGATCGGCTCCCGCCTCATGTACTGCTTGAAGACTTAATCCACGCGGGCATCCTGGGCCTGATCGAAGCCATTCAACGCTACGAGCCAGCCCGTCATGTAGAACTCAGGTCCTACGCTAAACACCGCATCCATGGCGCCATCCTCGACAGCCTGCGAGACTTGGACTGGAGCCCTCGCCCTCTGCGTCGGAAGGCGCGTCGAATTGAGGAGGCCCAGCAGAGATTAAGAGCGCGCCTGGGGTATTCCCCGTCGGAGTCTCAACTGGCGGAAGAACTAGGCATGGGCCTCGATAAATTCCAACACCTGCTGGGAGAGCTTCGAGGCCTCGACTTGAGAAGTCTACAGTCAGAGACCATGGAGGAGGGTTCCGGGCGCGAGACCCATAACAACACCCAAACCGAACCGCCTGAAGATCCATTCTCACTTTGTTTGCGCTCCGAAATGACAGGACTGCTGGCCAAAGCTGTCGAAGAGCTTCCGGAGCGTGAGCGCCAACTCTTGGCACTTTACTACTATGAGGAACTGACCATGAAGGAAGCCGGAGCGGTCTTGGGCATTGGAGAGGCGCGAGTCTCACAATTGCACGCCGCCGCAATCGTCCGGCTGCGCGCCCGCATGTCCGAGTTGCTGAGCGTGCAGAAAGCCGCGGAGGATCGGAGGGAACCTACACCCGAACAAGTGTGAAACTATCGCATTGCAGGGGCGGCCCTTGTGGTCACCCGTGAACGACCAGTAGCAAGCTGCTGAAGAACGCCCGCGCGATGTCATTCTGAGTGAAGCGAAAAACCCCGGCAGTTGTAACTTCAAAGAACTGCGGAGATGCTTCGTCGCCTGCGACGCCTCAGAATGACGCCGCGAGGACTGTCTCACCCGCCTGCCAGAGTCGCCCCCAAGAGGCGCGGGTCTAGAATGGAAAAAATCCTCAACCAGGAGGAAATCGACGCCCTCTTCCACGCGGCGCAAGACCGCACGGGCCGAGGAAAACAAGCGGAGGGCCAAAGCAGACCGGTAACCGCCGGCAACTTCCGCCGGGCCGGGATGATGTCGCGCGATCAGTTGAGCGCGGTCAACGAACTACACGATTCTTTTGTGCGTGGCCTCGCTCGCTCACTGGCCGCTCAGCTTCGGGTAGCCGCTGAAGTGAACCTGGTGTCCACGGAGCAAATGACCTACGGTGAATTCCTGCAACGAGTACCCGAGATCAATTATGTGGTTTCCGCCCACCTGCCAGCCCTCGATGTGATGGCCGCAGTTGTACTGGATCTGCAGATAGCCTTTCCAATTATCGACCTTTTCTTGGGAGAGCCCGGAAACCTGATGCCCGAACTGCGCGAAATCACTGAGGTCGAGGAGGAGATCCTTAAAGGCCTGTCGCAGACGATTTGCCGCGAACTCCAATCCACCTGGCAGCCGGTCATCGATACAGAGATCAACTTCGATGGGCGCCAGCGACAAACCCAGATCGTGCGCTTGATGCCTCCCAACGAGAAGGTACTTTCCCTAAGTTTCGAAATACGCATGGGCAACGCCGGCGGCATGTTGATGACAGCATTCCCGGCAGTTGCCGCCACGGCCTTAATGCGAAAGCTCGCCCAGCAAGGGTCCTACAGGAAGCACCGGACAGTCTCCAGCGTAACTTCGAATCTCCGTGAGAAGCTGGGGAAATGTACGTTTCCCATCGAATTGGTTCTGCCGGGCGGCGCCGTTAGTAGCCGGCAGCTGCTCGATCTTAAGGAGGGAAGCATCCTCGGATTGCACTTGAAATCGAACCAGCCCGCAGTTTTATACGTGGAAAATCAGCCGCTCTTTATCGCCCAGCCGGTCCGCAGTGGAAGCCATCGGGCCGGTCAAATTGTGAAACTGTCTAGTATTCCTGATCCCAACCGGAGTGAAAACAGTGATCAGTGAAACTCTACCCCCTGCACTCAATCGTACGGAAAGCTACTTGCGCGCCTGGATGAGCGGCGTTTGCAACGTCCTCGGGAAAATTGCCGGGTCTGCTTTCACGGCCGTAGATCTCTCGCCGCAAGAAGTCGCCAACGAAGCTGGAATACTGGGAGAAGAGGGATTGTGGCTGCGCTTCACTGTCGGCAGTACGGGCGAGATTCCCTCCCCTCCGAAGGGGGAACACTCCTTCGGGATTGAGCGCTCCGACGCTTTGCGCTTGGCACAGATACTGATGGGTGAACCCTTCAATGCCGCTCAGGATTTCTCCAGTGATTACCAGGACGCGCTGGATGAACTCTTCCGCCAGTTCGCAGGGACGGCTGCGCTGGCAATGAAACCGCGAATGGGCGGCGAGATAAACCTCGCCTTAGTTGACCATGAGCCCGGATCCTGGAAGCCCCACCTTCAGCGGGGCTACCGCTTGAAAGGGAAGGGGGAGGTTCAGTTCCCGCTGCTGATTCTCCTCAATCCTGATCTCAGCGAGTCGCTGGCATCTGGGCCTCCAGTAAAACCTGCGCCGCAACTTGTAACGCCCACGCCTCCCGCCCCAGAATCTCCGCCCGCAACTTCCAAAAACAGGAGAAACATCGAGTTGCTTCTCGATGTGGAGCTGCCCGTGGCTCTGCGGTTCGGGAAGGCTGACATGCTTTTGAGCAGCATTCTTGAGCTCAGCCCAGGTTCGGTGGTCGAGCTGGATCAGAAAATCGTGGAACCGGTGGAACTCCTCGTAGGCGGCAAAATCGTCGCGCAGGGGGAGGTCGTTGTCTTGGACGGCCATTACGCTTTAAGGGTCACCGAGGTCTTGAATCCCATAGAGCGCCTCGAGTCGTTGCGGCGCTAGCTCGGGGACCACAGATTCATTGTTTAAGCCAGGCCCATCGCATCCGCTATCCTCAGCGCCGAAAGGGGCGGGGGGCGGCGGGAAGAGGGCATTGGCGTGAAACTTCGTAGTCGGCGCCTTGGGAAACCGAGGCGGCGGCATAATTTGGCCCGCGGGGCAAGCCGTTGGCCAAGCGATGTCGCCGCCAAGGCCGGCTGACTTATGTCAGGAAGGTTGCTTGCCGGACACTTGCGCGCCTAGAGAAGCCAGCGGAAGTCTTCACATGATAAAACTCGATCCGAGGAGCGCAAACCCACACTGCCCGCTGCGGCGCAGTGTATGGCGCACGTTACTTAAACCTCCTCGAGGCGTATTCCTGCATAAGCAATGGCTTTGCTCGCCGGAGTGTCTCAGTCAGGTGCTCGGACCATCCTTGGTGCCGGTGATCGAAACTACGCGGGCCAACCAGGAAACCAAGTCGCACCGCTTTCCCTTGGGTTTGGTCATGCATTCGTTGGGATTGGCCACCAAGGAGTCCTTACAATCGGCCTTGCAGGCGCAGCGAGAAGCTGGGCAAGGGCGGGTCGGCGATTGGTTGAGACGCCAAGGCACGGTGACTGAACCGCAGATCACACAAGCGCTGGCCGTGCAGTGGTCCCTTCCGATCTACCCCTTGGATAGGTGGGAACGGCTGCTGAACTGGGCTCACCTGCTCCCCCTCGGCTTGCTTCACTCATTTCAAACGCTGCCTGTCCACTACTTGCCCGCCAGCGGGCTGCTTTACGTGGCCTTCTCCAGCCGGGTTGATTACACAGCGCTGTATGCAATCGAGCAGATGCTCGATTTCCGCACCCAACCCTGTGTTGCCCAGGAGTCGCAAGTCGAAAAGGCGCTCGACGCATTGTACCGGCGGGGTGTTTCGGAAGACAATCAGATCTTAGGGCCGCTTGAACCCTCCCTCATTTCCGGTGCAACGCTGCAAGAGGTGATAAAGTTCGGGGCTCGAGAAGTACGCGTGGCAGGGTGTGCAGACAATGTTTGGATAAGGCTCAGCGCTGCGGATCTAGTGCGCGACCTGCTTTTCCAGAGCCGCGCCGAGCGCCCGCTCGTTGTCCATGCCTCGGCAGTCCCGCCCCTGCTAGTCCAGCCGTGGTGAAGGAGTCATGGCCTTCTTCCCTGCGGAGGGGGCGACCCCAGTCAAAGTCACAGCCTTCTCCCGTGGGGAGAGAGTGGGCCGCGACGGTGCTGCGGTTAGCTGTCGCGGGCCGGGTATGGGTTCCCATCCATCGCAACACTACACACATAGACCTTTCGATCCAGCCGCAACTGCCAATCTGCTACCGCAAATCAATGACTCATTGAATAAATCCCCGGCGCACTGAAAAACTTGTCCACTCGATCCAGAACCTCCTGAGGGCTGGCAGCGCTTTGAATCGACCTGCGCAGCTCGGCCCCCCCGCGGATCCCATGAGTGAACCAACTTGCGAATTGTTTCATCTTGCCCATTGCGCCTGGAGTTTCCTCACCCACCAACATTTGGTAATAAGAGCGGATCAATTGGTAGCGGTCCGCATCGCCCGGTTCCGTGAACGTTCCGGTTCGGAAATAATCGGAAAGCTGGCGGAATATCCAGGGATTGATGGACGCGGCGCGTCCAACCATCACCGCGTCGCATCCCGTCTGCTGGTGCAGCGCCAGGGCATCCTGCGGCGTCACCACGTCGCCGTTTCCGATGACCGGGATGCGAACCTGTGACTTCACCTCTTGAATGATTTCCCACCGCGCGCGGCCGCTGAAACCTTGCTGGCGCGTCCGCGGATGCACGGCGAGCGCCTCCACGCCGCATTCCTCCGCCACTCGAGCCACCTCCAGCGCTACAATCTCCGTATCACTCCACCCGGAGCGGAGCTTTATCGTAAACGGAATACGCACCACGGCGCGAATCGTTCGCAGAATCCTCTCCAGCAGCGGCAAGTCGCGAAGCAAGCCCGAGCCGCCACACTTCACGACCTTCTTGGCAGGGCACCCCAAGTTCAGATCGACGAGGTCGAATCCGAGATCTTCGATCATGCGCGCAGCTTCTGCCAACCGGTCCGGGTCGGCGCCGAAAAGCTGCGCGGAAATCGGCCGTTCTTCGGGCGTGTAATACAGATAGCGCTTCGAGCGCAGATTTTGACGAAGCATCCCTTCACTGGAAACAAACTCCGTCATAATCAGGCCGCACCCGCCTAGGCGCTTGATGAAGCGGCGAAATACCGTGTCGGTGACACCCGCCATCGGCGCCAGAACGTGGGCCGGCCGGATCATCACGTCGCGAATTCGCAATTCTTCGAAAAGCATGAAAAGCAGGAGTCAGGAGCCAGAATGAGACCACTCGCGCCCTGGGGTCGATATGGAGGCCCATCACCAAGCTGCTCTGGGCCGGCCTAACCTTTGACACCGCATCTTGTTTCTTATTCTGCCTTCTGACTTCTGACTCCTGACTCCTGACTCCTGATTTGCGCCTCTTCAACGATGGCAAACCGCACTCTTCCCTCCGCCACCCTTTCACCGCCCCGATAAATCGCGCCGCGAAGTTCGCCCAGGCGCTCGCCGAGCTTGAGCACCTCGGCCTCCACGCGAAGCGTATCGCCCGGCTCCACCGGCTGAGTCAGTTGCGCGTCGGGGATTTGCAAAATCATCGCCACTTTGCCGGCCATCTCCGGCCGTTCCATAACCAGGATGGCTCCCAGTTGGGTGACCAACTCCAACAGCACGCCGACTGAAATGATTGGTAAGCCAGGGAGGAATCCTCGCGACGCTTCGTCGTCCGCCGAGAAACGCTTGGTGGCCACGATTCGCCGCCCCGGAACGAAATCGGTGACCTGATCGACAAACAGGAAGGGGTAACGATGCGGAAGAATCTTAAGGATATCAAGGAGTGAATTCACATCGCTCACGGTTGTTTACGCGTTGCGGGCGGAACCGGCCTTCGAGCCCGGCAGCGGCGCAGCCTCCGCCGACCTTTTCTCAACGTCCTTGTCAGCTTGGCTCGGCGCTGACCCCTCGACCTTCAACAATTCTCTTCGCAGCGCCGGATTGCGTGCCGTCCATTCTCCGCTCCGGTCCTGATCGCTGGCATACTGGGCGCGCATCGCTTCCAGCTTGGAGTCGATCTCGTCGAGGAAGTGCACCACTAGTGCTTCCGGAAACATGGGTTCTTTGGGTGACCCGAACTCCAATTTGCCGTGGTGCGAAAGAATAATGTGCTCGAGCTGGCTCTTCAATTCCGGCGGGAAGCCCGGGATCTGGCGAATTTTCTCTTGCACCATTTCCAGAGCGATCGCAATGTGGCCAAGCAACTGCCCTCGGGTGGAATACCGGAATCCCGCCGTGAAGCTCAACTCCTCCACTTTCCCCAAATCATGCAGCACCAATCCCGCCAGCAACAGATCGCGGCGCAGATCCCCATAGTGGTCGCAAAGTTGATCACCCAATTCGACCAGCGACAACACGTGCTCAAGCAGCCCGCCCAAAAAGGCGTGATGATAACTCATCGCTGCCGGCGCCCTTTTATACTTCTCCGCTATCGGGGGGTCCTCCAGAACGGAAAGCAACAGCACGCGCAACGGTCCCTCAGCCATGCGCTTCAGGCGGTCGAGCAGCAGGGCGTACATTTCCGCAGGCTCCCGCCGCGAACGCGGCAGGTAATCGGACAGGTCCACATTCTGCGCCGCGCTCTTCGAAATCCGCCGCACACGAATCTGCGGCGTCCCCTGGTAATCTTCTACGATCCCGTCGACTTCAACGATATCCTCCACGTCGAAATCCAGCGGCGCCCGGTCGCAATCCCACAGTTTGGCGCGGATCACCCCGCTCGAGTCGCGCAACTCCAGGTCGAGGTACGCGTTTCCCGTTCGCGCCATCTTCCGTTCTCGTGCTTGCAGCAGGAAAGTGGTCCGGACCGGACTGTTGGGGCGGAGATCGGTGACGAAGCGCTCCTTCATTGTCCTTTCTTGGGGGTGATAGTATCCGGCGGCAACTGCTCCCCCGTGTCGACGTATCCGGGGGCCCGGTAGATGTAACTTTCTTTGCGGAGCTGTGTCAAGTACTCCCGCAAACGCGGCTCCATTTTCTGGTTGTAAAGGGTTTCGTCGACGCGTTGTTCGACTTCTTCAAACTTCGGAATACCAGGGCTGTATCGTTCCACCACCTTCAGAATGAGATACCCGTACTTGGTTTGGATGAGGTTGCTGAACTCATTAATATCCAACTTCCCGATCACAGCAGCGATCTCCGGGGCCAGCGTCCCTTCTTTCATCATGCCCAAATCGCCGCCTTGGTCGGCTCCTGAACCATCGGAGTACTTCTTTGCAACCTCGGAAAACTTCTGCCCCGCCTTCAATTCCGCCAACGCATCGTTCGCCCGCTTCTCGGCTTCTTCCGGCTTCCGTTTATCGGTTGAGACGAGGATTTGTTGCAAGTGCACCAAGCCTGGCGATTTGAAATCGTTCTTGTGAGCCTCGTAGAATTTCCTCGCGTCCTCCCGCGACACTTGGATGCGCGACCCGACTTCCCGCTCCATGACTTCGCGCATCAGCAAGTTGCGCCGGATGTTGTCCTTGAAGTCCTCGTAATTCAGCCCTTGCTTTTCGATTTCCGTCTCTAGGTCCTCGAGGGTGGACAGGTTGTTCTTCTTACGGATGTCGTCAAGCTGCTTGATGATATCGGTCTCCACGTTGATGTCCAGGTCCTTGGCTTTTTGCACCATCAACGATTCGTCGATGAGGTCGCGCAGCAGATTCTTACTTTGGTCGCGCACTTGCGCGTCCAACTCGGCGCCAGAGTATTGTTCCGCCAACCTGCTCCGCAGTTGCGCCTGTTCGTCATCATACCGGTGTTGCGTGATGATCTCATTGTTGACGCGCGCAATGATGCGCTCGATTATTTTCGCCCCCCCGCGCGTAGCGCCCACCGACCCCGCCACCAAAGCCACGCCAGCTAAAACCATCCATGCCCGTCTATTCATTTCCGTTAACCCGTCCTGCAAAGATCACTTGGCGGCGGCACTTGCGGCCGCCCACGACAACCACAAGGGTTGTCCGCTCATGCAAATATCTTAATGCTTGGGTTGCAGCTCCTGCAAGACATTTTGGACTTCTTCGAGTGTCTTCTCATCGCCACTCCGCAGCTTGAAGCGCAGCACCCCATCGGGCCGAAGGCTGGCTTCCCGCCGCCGGCGCACGAACGTCGTAATCTTTCCAGGCTCTACTGGAGTCTGATCGTGAAACCGCATCCAGATCTCGTCTGCTTTTCTCTCAATGGATTGTACCAGTAGCTGCTCCGCAGCAGACTTCAAAAGTCCATAGGAGAGGAGGTTTGACACGGAGGGAGGAATGGGTCCATATCGGTCATTGAGCTCGGACTCCAGTTCGGTGCGCGCTTCCGGCGTGGCCAAGCTGGAAATTCGCTTGTAAAGGCGTAGGCGCTGGCCCTCATCGGCGACGTAGTTGTCCGGAATCTTGATATCGAGGCCCAGGTTAAGTGAGGTGCGCACGTCGATCCTTTGCGGCGCCCCTTTCAATTCTTCCACCGTCTGCTCAAGCATTTTCAGGTAGAGGTCGATTCCGATAGCATTCAAATGCCCGTGCTGCTCGCCCCCCAGAAGATTGCCCGCACCGCGCAACTCCAGGTCCAGGGCCGCCAGGCGAAAGCCTGCGCCCAATTCCGAAAACTCTTTCAGCGCCGCCAGCCGCCTCCGGGCAATAGGCGTTAATGCCTCCTCGGCAGCCACCAGGAAGTATGCGTAAGCGCGCCGATTCGACCGCCCCACCCTGCCGCGAAGCTGGTAAAGATCGGCCAAGCCGAAGCGCTCGGCGTGATTAACGATGATGGTGTTGGCGCGCGGTATGTCCAGCCCGTTCTCAATCAGCGCCGTCGCCACCAACACGTCATATTCCCCCTGCATGAATTTCAGCATGACCCTCTCGAGTTCTTTCTCGTTCATCTGCCCGTGCGCAACGCCAATTCGCGCCGTGGGCACCAAGCGCTGCACGATGGCCGCGATGCTGAAGATGGACTCAACCCGGTTGTGAACAAAGAACGTCTGCCCCTCACGCTGCATCTCCTGAAGGATGGCGGACTGAATCAGGTTGTGGTTGAAGGTTGCGACGGTAGTCTGAATCGCCAGCCGACCGCGCGGCGGCGTTTCGATAACCGAGAGGTCGCGCAATCCGCCCAGCGACATGTGCAACGTCCGCGGGATGGGAGTGGCGGACATCGCCAACACGTCCACTCCCACCTTGAATTTCCTCAGCTTCTCCTTCGCCGCCACCCCGAACCGCTGCTCCTCATCCACGATCAACAATCCCAGATCGCGGAAGCGGACGTCCTTCGAGAGCAGGCGATGGGTTCCAATCAGCACGTCCACCTTGCCTGCCTCGGTTTCTGCTACCGTCTTCTTTTGTTCCGCGGGCTGCCTGAACCGGCTGAGCATTTCCACTCGCATTGGAAACGACGCCAGCCGCTGCCGGAAAGTTTCGAAGTGTTGGAACGCCAGCACGGTGGTGGGAGCCAGCACTACCACCTGCCGTCCGTCCTGAATGACCTTGAAAGCGGCGCGCATTGCCAGCTCAGTTTTTCCGTAGCCCACGTCACCGCACAACAAACGGTCCATCGGTTCCGGACTTTCCAGGTCTTTCTTGATATCCTCCAGCGCCTTCAACTGGTCAGGCGTCTCCTCGAACTCGAACGCCTCCTCGAATTCTTCCTGCCACGGCGTGTCTGGGCTGGCGGCTGTGCCTCCCGTCATCTTGCGCTGCGCGTAAAGATGAAGTAATTCTTGAGCCATGTCGCGTAAGGCCCTCTTGACACGTGACTTCGTTCGCTCCCACGTGGTCCCGCCCAACCGGTCCAGCACCGGCTTCGCACCCTCTCCTCCGGACCGGTACTTCTCCACCAGATCCAGCCGTTCTAGCGGAACGTACAGTTTCGCCTCGTCCTGATACGTCAGCAGCATGAAGTCGCGCTGCGAGCCACTGACGCTCAATTGTCGCAGCCCTTGATAGATCCCCACTCCGTGGTCAACGTGCACCACGTAATCTCCCACCTTCAGATCGCCCAGGTCCGAAATGAAACTCAACGCCCCTGAGTGCTCACGCCGTCGCGAAGCCCAGTCGAATCCTCCAAACAGGTCGCTATCCGCCAGCCACATCTGTTCCAGGTCAGGAATGACAAAGCCTTCGGCAAGGTCGCCGCGAACCATCAACGCGTAGCGGCGACCGGCCTGCTCTTCGACACCACTGGCCGGAGCGCCGGCGCTGCTTACCGTCTCAAACGGAATCTCGTACTCGGTAAGAATCCCCCCCAGCCTCTCCGCCTTTCCGCTGCTAGGCATTACCAGAACCACGGACATGCCACGCTCCAGATTGCCGCGCAGATTATCCGCAAACCCCTTAACGCCCGACTGGAGCTTTGGCGAAGGCTGGGTGAGAAGAACGAACTCTTGACCAGGTAGGGGCAGGCTTGGCTCAGGCTCGTTCATATCACTTGCCGCACCCTCCATTGTGCTTTGGGGCTCTGCCTCCTGAGTTGCTGAAAGGCTTTCAAGGTCTGGAACAATGGGAGGGATTTCATTAACAACCGGAGGCCAGTCATCTTGAGCGAAGCGAACGATCACCGCTGACGGTCGTGATCCTTGAACCAAAGCCGGCAATCCTTCGCCGCGCTCTGCGTTCTCGACTGGTCGTGTCAAAGCCAATTCTTTCAGATAAATCTGAGGCAACCCTTTAACAATCTCCTGGAACTCTATTTCGTTGAGGCATATATCCGACGGCCGGGGACGCGGCGGAACAACGTCGCGGACTTCGCCATGCTCCGCCGCCAGCTTTTCCAGGAAGCCCCTCCATTGTGCGTCACGGTCCAGAGGTTCATCCCAAAGGACCACAGGGTTATCGAATAACGCGAACAGGCTGCGAGGGTGTGGCTCCGCAAGAGGTGCAAAAAACTCCCATCCGGGGAAGGGATTCCCGTATTCGCCCGCCCACTCCGGTTCCCTCTCGAATCGCGCCGCAACCTCCTGCCCGCCGCGCGGATTCACCCGCTTGTCGAGCGCGCCGACGAGCTTGTCAAAAAACTGGCGGGAGCGGGTCACCTCCGAAAGCGGAAGGAGCATGGCGCTTGGAAAGGGCTGGCGCGAGCGCTGCGTGTCCGGATCAAATTCGCGCAGTGACTCAATTCGATCGTCCCAGAGTTCAATGCGAAACGGCCACTCGGCCTCGGGCGGAAAAACATCCACAATCCCGCCTCGAACGGAGTATTGCCCCACATCGGAGACTGGTTCTTCCCGCTCGTACCCCACTCCGCTGAGGTGCTCTGCGAGATCGTCGAGAGCCAGTTCGTCGCCGGTTTTGATTTCGAGCGCCAGCGAAGAATAGAAAGCTCGCTCCCGAAACCGCCCCAGCGCCGCGGTGACCGGCGTGAACAGCGCGCACACCCGTCCTCGAGTTATGTTCCAAAGCGTTACCGCGCGCCGTTCCAGAATTTCCCCGTGCGGGGAACGGCCTTCGTAGGGAGAACAATCCAGCGAGGGAAAAGTCAGCACAGCCTGATTAGGCCCCGAATTGAGCCAGGCTGCGAATGTTGACGCCGTCCGTCGAAGGTTGGCGGCGGATTCATTGTCCGCAGTCAGGACAATCGCCGGGCGAGCCAGTTGGCAAGCGACTCCTGCCACCACTAATGCCTTGGCGGAATTGGTCAGCCCCGAGAGGCTAATTCGCGGACCTTCGCCCGGCGCAGCCTCCCTCAAAGCTTGCAACACGCCGCGAAGAGCCGCATGCTCGAGAATGGGGTTTAACAAGGATCGCAGCTTAAACATCAGTCAGTTGTCAATCGTCAGTGGTCCGTTGTCAGTGGTGTGCTGTGAGCGGCCCTTCGATTCTCATCAGTGTCGGCGGACGCCTCCTGACTCCTGGATCCTGAATCCTGACTCCTGCCTTTCAACGCCGCCTGAATAATGGATGACGTCGAATACCCCTCAACCACAGGAATCGAAACCACCTGCCCACCCGCCGCCTCCACTTCGGCGCGGCCCACAATCGCGTCCGTCCTCCAGTCTCCACCTTTCACCAGAACCTGCGGCAGCATTCGGGCAATCACGGCCTGGGGGGTGAGCTCATCGAAAATCGTCACGTAGTCCACAACTTTGAGGGCCGCCAGTATTTCCGCTCGCTCTGCCTCGGGCTGGATGGCGCGCTCCGTTCCCTTGAGCGCCCGCACGCTGCGATCGCTGTTGACCGCCACGATCAGCACATCCCCGAGTTTCTGAGCCTCGGCCAGATAACGGGTGTGACCGGGATGCAGCAGATCAAAACATCCGTTCGTGAATACCACTCGTTTGCCGCGCTGCTTTAGGTCCGCCACAACCTCATACGCCCGGTCTAATGTCAATATCTTCTCAACGCCCATAACCAAACCTAGCCTCTGCTGGGAGAGATCAGCCGTGTCTCCCCCGCATATTTTAGCACGCGCCAATCTCGTGTTGCGCAGACCTGCTTTCCAGGGTCTGCGGCCGGTGATACCCAATGCCCCACGCCAGAACCACAGATCGTAAAGCAAGGTTCGCTAGTAGATGTGCTACCAGGTTTGTAAAGGGAACTACCGCAGGCCGGTGTCACTCATCAAGTATTTGTCGATGCCTCGCGCGGCTTGGCGGCCTTCACTGATCGCCCAGACGACCAGCGACTGGCCGCGACGCATGTCGCCAGCGGCGAAGACGCCGGGGACGGAAGTCATGTGATTGGCATCGCACTCGACGTTGCTTCGCGCATCGAGTTGCACGCCCAGCGATTCAAGCATGCCATTTTTCACGGGACCGAGGAACCCCATCGCGATGAGCACTAGGTCCGCCTCGATGGTGAAGTCTGTGCCGGGGATCGCCTCGAATTTTGGCGGCGGCCCCACCCGAATGGCGTGCAATTGCTTCACGCGGCCATTTTCGTCACCGCTGAACCGGGCGGTGGCCACAGCCCACTCGCGAGTGCCGCCTTCTTCGTGGGCGCTTTCGGTGCGCAACTGGAGCGGCCAAAGCGGCCAGGGCGTGCTGGCTGAGCGCTCGAGCGGCGGCATCGGCATGATCTCGAACTGGTGAACTGACTTCGGTTTCTGCCGGTGGGCAGTGCCCAGACAGTCCGCGCCGGTATCCCCGCCGCCGATAATCACCACGTGCCTGCCCGTGGCCAGGATCTGTCCGGCCACCGCCTCACGTGCGACATGGCGGTTCTGCTGCGGGAGATACTCCATGGCGAAATGAATGCCTGCAAGCTCGCGTCCCGGCACCTTGAGATCGCGCGGGCTTTCGGCGCCTCCGGCCAGCAGAACGGCGTCGAACTCCCCACCCAATTCTTCCACGGGAACGTCCTGCCCAATGTGCTTCCGAGTCTTGAAGACCACGCCTTCCCGCGTCATCTGCTCGAGCCGGCGGTCAAGGATACGCTTTTCGAGTTTGAAGTCCGGAATGCCGTAGCGCAGCAAGCCGCCGATGCGGTCGGCCTTCTCGAATACGTTCACCCAATGTCCCGCGCGGTTCAGTTGTTGTGCGGCGGCCAAGCCGGACGGCCCGGAGCCGACCACGGCCACTCGCTTGCCGGTGCGGCGCGGAGGCAGTTCGGGATGAATCCAACCTTCGCGGAAAGCGTGCTCGATAATTGCTTGTTCAATATTCTTGATGGTTACAGGAGGGCTGTTAATACCCAGAACACAGGCAGCCTCGCAGGGCGCCGGGCAAATGCGCCCTGTGAATTCGGGGAAATTATTGGTGGCGTGGAGGGCTCGAACGGCTTCGCGCCAGCGATCGCGATAAACGAGGTCATTCCAATCCGGGATGACATTGTTGAGCGGGCAGCCGGTATGGCAGAACGGCACGCCGCAATCCATGCAGCGCGCGCCTTGCAGGCGCAGCTTCTGCTCGGGGAAATCCTGGTAGACTTCCCGGAAATCATTGACCCGCTCCGCGACGGGCCGGCGCGCCGGAAGTTCGCGAGTGTACTCCATGAATCCGGTCGGTTTACCCACCGAGCACCTCCCGGGTAGCCGCCGCCGCGGCAGCGCCTACCGACGTAGTGCCCACCTCTAGGTCGGCGCCCGTCGGCGCAGAGCCTGCCGAGCTGAAGGCCGGCGCTACACTAGCAGGCGCGGGCGAAACAGCTAACACGCGCTTATACTCGTGCGGGAAAACCTTGACGAACTTCGGAAGCATCGTTTCCCAATGATCCAGGACCCACTTGGCGCGCGGGCTTCCGGTCAGTTCCGCATGGCGGGCGACCAAGAACGTAATCAAGTCCACATCCGTGGGGGGACGGCTTGCCGCCTCCTTGTCGAGGGGAGGGCAAGCCCTACCCCTATAGCCGGTGACAGGTTCAAGGTCCACACTGGCGCGATTGCAGAGCACCCTAACAAACTCACCCGTTTCATCGAGGACGTAGGCGATTCCGCCGGTCATCCCCGCGGCGAAGTTGCGGCCGGTCTTGCCCAGAACGATCACCGTTCCGCGGGTCATGTATTCGCAGCCATGATCGCCGACCGCTTCGACGACCGCCGTAGCTCCGGAATTGCGCACCGCGAAACGTTCGCCTGCCATTCCGTTGAAATAGGCCTCACCGCTCGTGGCCCCATACAGAACCACGTTCCCCACCAGAATATTCTCCTCGGGCTGGAACGACGAAGTCCTGGGCGGATAAACAACCAGCTTGCCCCCTGAAAGCCCTTTGCCGACGTAGTCGTTAGCCTCACCCTCGAGAACCATGGTGATGCCTTTGGCGAGAAAAGCGCCAAAGCTCTGCCCGGCGGAGCCGGTGAAGTCGAACCGGACGGTGTCATCCGGCAAACCCTCAGACCCATAGCGGCGCGCGATTTCGCCGCTCAACATGGCGCCCACCGCGCGGTGAGTGTTCGAGATCGGCAGGCTTAGGAAGACCGGCACGCCGTGCTCGAGTGCCTCGCGCGCATGAGCAATCAATTTATGATCGAGCGAACTTTCAAGCCCGTGATCCTGCTTCGTAAGGCAGCGCCGCCCCACTCGGGCGGGCGCAGCAGGGTTATAGAGCACCGCCGACAAATCCAGCCCCCGGGCTTTCCAGTGGTCCACGTCGCGGCGCTGAACGAGGCAATCCACTCGCCCCACCATTTCATTGACCGTGCGGAAGCCGAGACCGGCCATCACCTGCCGCAGGTCTTCGGCAAGATAGAACAGGAAATTAATCACGTGCTCGGGCTGGCCCTTGAATCGCTTGCGCAGTTCGGGGTCCTGCGTGGCCACGCCCACGGGGCAAGTGTTGAGATGGCACTTGCGCATCATGATGCAACCCATGGTGATGAGCGGCGTCGTGGCGAATCCGAATTCCTCCGCGCCGAGCAGCGCTGCGATGGCCACGTCCCGACCGCATTGCAACTTCCCGTTCGACCTGCAGCCGCACGCGGCTGCGCAGGTCGTTCATCACCAGGACTTGCTGAGTCTCAGAGAGGCCTAGTTCCCAGGGAATGCCGGCATGCCGGATGGAAGAGATCGGTGAGGCGCCGGTGCCACCGTCGTAGCCGCAGATGAGGATGACGTCCGCATGCGCTTTGGCAACGCCCGCAGCCACGGTTCCCACCCCGGACTCCGCCACCAGCTTCACTGAAATTCTTGCCTGCGGGTTCACGTTCTTGAGGTCGTAGATGAGCTGAGCCAAATCCTCGATCGAGTAAATGTCGTGGTGAGGCGGCGGAGAGATCAAGCCGACGCCGGGAATGGCGTGGCGCACGCGCGCTATCGCATCACTGACCTTGTGACCGGGAAGCTGGCCGCCTTCGCCCGGCTTGGCGCCTTGCGCGATCTTGATCTGCAACTCCTCGGCATTCACCAGGTAGTTCGTGGTCACGCCAAAGCGAGCGGAGGCCACTTGTTTCACGGCGCTGCGGCGCAAGTCGCCGTTGGGGTCGGGGCGGAAGCGGGCTTCGTCTTCCCCGCCCTCGCCGGTGTTGGAGCGGCCGCCGATGCGGTTCATGGCGATGGCCAGAGTCTCATGCGCCTCTTTGCTGATGGAGCCGAAAGACATGGCGCCGGTGGCGAAGCGCTTGACGATTTCTCGCGCCGGTTCGACTTCCTCGAGCGGCACCGGCAGCCCGGCAGGCTTGAAATCCAGCAGGCCGCGGAGCGTGAAGAGATTCCGGTTCTGCTCGTTTACCAGCTTCGCGTACTCTTGAAACGTCGAGTAACTTGACTGGCGCACCGCGTGCTGCAGTTTGCTGATGACTCCCGGATTCAGCAGGTGCCGCTCGCCTCGTTCGCGGTACTGGTAGCTGCCGCCCATCTCGAGTTCGGTGTCGGACTCCACCGGCCGCTGGAGGGCGAACTTGTGCCGCAAGAGAGCTTCGCGCGCCAGAACGTCCAGGCCGACGCCTTCAATCCGGGAAGCTGTGCCCGTGAAGTACCGATCCACGACTGCCCGGTTGAGGCCGATCGCCTCGAAGATCTGTGCGCCGCAATAGCTCTGGAGGGTTGAGATCCCCATCTTCGAGAGGACCTTGAGCAGCCCCTTATCAACCGCTTTAATGTAATTCTTCAGCAGCTTTTCAAACGTATAGTCGGGGGGGAAATAACCTCGCGCGTGCAGGTCCTTGAGCGTTTCGATAGCCAGATAGGGATTAATGGCGCTGGCCCCATAGCCCACCAGAAGCGCGAGGTGCATGACCTCGCGCGGCTCGCCTGTCTCCACGATGAGGGCAACCTGGTTCCGCGTCTTCTCGCGCACCAGGTGATGGTGCACCGCGGACAAAGCCAAAAGACTCGGGATCGGCGCGTACTCCTCATCCACGCCCCGGTCCGAAAGGATGAGCATCGTATAGCCGGACTTGATGGCCAGCGAGGCGGAGCGGCAAAGGCTGTCCACGGCCTCTTCGAGGCGCTTCTCGCCGCCCTCCACGCGGAAAAGCATGGGCAGCGTGGTCGCCAGAAAATCGCCCTGGCTGACACGGCGAAGTTTCTCGAGGTTCCAATTGGTGACGATGGGATGGCGTTTTTTGAGAGTGTGGCAAAGCTGCGGGGTTTCCTCGAAGATGTTGCCTTCTCGCCCGATGAAGTCGTAGAGCGACATCACCAGATCTTCGCGAATGGGGTCAATGGCCGGGTTAGTGACCTGGGCGAACATCTGCTTGAAGTAATTGAAGAGCAACTGGGGCTTGTCCGAAAGGCAAGCGAGCGGGGTATCGGTTCCCATTGAACCCACCGGTTCTTCGCCATTCTGCGCCATGGGGATCATGATGAGGCGCAGATCCTCGTCCGTATACCCGAAGGCGCGTTGGCGCATCAGGATGGTGGCGTGGTCGGTGGGCTGGACGCGCGGCGGGTCCGCCAATTGCTTCAAGGAAATCTGGTTCTCCTTCAACCACTTGGCATACGGACGCCGCGATGCCAGTTGCTGTTTGATTTCCTCATCGGGAATCAGGCTTCCCTTTTCTGTGTCAACGAGCAGCATACGGCCCGGCTCAAGCCTGCCCTTGAAGCGAATCTCGGCGGGATTCACCGGCAACACTCCCGCCTCCGAAGCCATGATAACCAGGCCGCCTTGCGTAACCAGAAAGCGGCCGGGGCGCAACCCATTGCGGTCGAGCTTGGCCCCGATCACGCGCCCATCGGTGAAACATACGGCCGCCGGACCGTCCCAAGGCTCCATGAGCGAGGCGTGGTATTCATAGAACGCCTTTACATCCTCCGGCATGGTGGGATCGCTAGCCCACGCCGCTGGAATCAGCATTTCCATCACGTGGGGAAGCCGCCGCCCGGCGAGCGTAAGAAGTTCGACTGCGTTGTCGAGGTTGGCGGAGTCACTTCCGCCCGGGGCAATGATGGGTTCGAGCTTTTTGATATCGTCCCCGAACAGCCGCGACGCGAGAACGGAGGTGCGCGCCTGCATCCAGTTCACATTGCCGCGCAGGGTGTTGATTTCTCCGTTGTGGCAGAGATAACGATAGGGATGAGCGAGATGCCAGGTCGGAAATGTGTTGGTGGAAAACCGCTGATGAACCAGGCAAATGGCGCTTCGAACTTCCGAGTTCGACAGTTCGAGGTAGAAGTTGGCGATTTGAGGAGCCAGCAGCAGGCCTTTGTAGACGATCGTCCGGGAAGAGAGCGAGGGAACGTAGAAGAAACTCTTCTCGCGCAGGTCGGTATTGGCCACTTCCTTTTCGGCGCGCTTGCGGATGACGTAGAGCTTCCGCTCTAATGCGTCCTGATCCATCCCGTAGGCTCGCCGGATGAAAACTTGCTCGATGTAAGGCTGAGTGCTGCGAGCCAGGCGGCCAATCGTATTGGCGTTCACCGGGGTGTCCCGCCAACCCAGAACCGTGAGGCCCTCTTCAATAACGATCTCTTCCACAATGGCCTCACACCGCATGCGCTCGTGCGGTTCCACAGGAAGAAACATCATGCCCACACCGTATTCGCCGGGCGAAGGCAGCGCGAAACCGAGCCGTGTGCACTCCGCCTCGAAAAAGGCGTGAGGAATCTGGATGAGCACACCCGCGCCGTCACCGGTCTGCGGATCGCAACCGCAGGCGCCCCGGTGGGTGAGATTGATGAGAATCTCGATACCCTTTAGAATGATGTCGTGGCTCTTCTTCCCCGAAATGTCGGCCACGAAACCAATCCCGCAGGCATCGTGCTCATTGCGCGGATCGTAGAGACCCTGGGGCTCTGGCAATCCCCCGGGGGTAATGCTGCTGCTCATTGCTCATTATCTCTTGTGATTAGTGTGACTTAATAAGATACCTCAAACTGCACCTTTGCCACGCCTGGATGTGCCGGTGCGTGGCCCCCTTTGCAGACACTGCGCCCTTTTCGGCCCACCACTCAGTTTGCAGCACCGAGTATGCCAGAGTTAAATTAAAAGTTTTTATGAACGAGATAAAAAGTAGGATCTTCTGCTACACCAGCCCTGCCGCCGCAATTCCGGAGGCAGGAACGCTAATCACTTGGCCGGACTCCTTGCCATGTACGAGGATTTCATCCTTGCCCAGGCTGATGTCGCGAACCTCGCTGAATTCTTCCGGCAGGTGAGCTAAGAAGGCGATATAGCTGGCTGCCAACCGGCCGCGCGCGCCCACCGTTGAAAACGTCGGCGTGCTTAGGAGCGGCCCCCGGGCGAACGCCTCGTGGCGTGTTACCGGCAATGGGGCCGAGCCAAATTCCAAGCCGCGTGTTTCAGTCCGGCCGTTCCAAGGGGGAGCTTCGCGGGAGCAGTTTTCCTCCCAGATTGTGACCCAGGGAAAATCGGCGCGGCGGAAGCAGTAGGCAATCAGAAGCCGCTCGCGAACATTCAGCGCCCCAACATACTGCACGTCACGCGACGGATCGGCGAGCAGCGAAGCCACCACCCCAAATCCCTTGCGAATCAGGCAGCGTGAAAGGTCAGCCTCTCCACCGGCGTTGGCCGGCGCCAGGGGCCATTCAAACTCCTTCCCGAAGGCCAGCAGCGCTTGCGCGCCATAAGCCTCCGGGCTCGTTAGGCCTTTGGTAACGGACATAAACACGCGAGTATCTTCAGTCGAGATAAAGGGAGGGCCCAGGGTGACATGCTGCGTCCAGTGGAAGAAATGATCGAGCTTACGTTCGTTGGTGACGGTCTCTTTAAGATAGACCACCGGCTCTCCGGCCCGCACACCGGCCTCGCGGCTGAATTCGAGCCCTGCCTCGGGCAAGCGAAGAGAAAGCGCGACGCTCATCTGGCCGGCGCGAAGGCGTTCGCCGGACCTGCGCCATTTCAAGCTGGGCGCCTCGCCATGAGTTGACAGGCCCTGGGCCGTTTCTGCTTCTGAGGGCGGTCCGAAGTAGTCCAGACAAATATTGTGCCCGGCGATTCCGGAAAGCAGTTTTCCTTCCGTTAACGGACCGTAACGATTGGCGTGCGACCTCGCGCTGTACCGATACGGGTCCAGGCTCTTCCATGGGGGAGACCAGAGGGGATTCAGAGTTGGAAGGCCGCTGCCCTCTGCGAAACGAAGCTCGGCAATGTGGCCGCCACCCGTGAGATTCACCATTTGAATAAGACCATTGCTCAGCGCGTACGCTTCCCTGCCCTGCCACTTGGTTTTCGAGCAAACAAGCTGATGGGCTTTCGGCATGCTATATTCACCGCCTTTTCTTGAGAGTCAGGACCTTACAGTCTAGGAGTCCGGGAGTCGGCGAGTCAAGGAGTCAACTCCTTGACTTCTCGACTCCGCGACTCTACACTTCTCAACTTCTCAAGAGGTGGCCCGTGAACTCATATCAGCGCGTCATGACTGCCATGGAACGCCGGGAGCCCGACCGTGTTCCCATCGTGGAATGGGCGATCAGCCGCAAGGTCATCAAGGCGTTGTGCCCCGCGGCGAAGGACCAAACCGATATTGAAGAGATGTTGGACCTGGACGGGGTCTCGACAGTAGCCCAGTACGATAAGGTCTTCGAGAATGCAGACGGCAGCTATGTTGACGAATGGGGGGTAACGTATAGGCCGACGCCGGAAGAAATCGACCATCCTATCCGCGGCCCCGTCCGAACGATAGACGATCTGAAGAAGTACGTTCCTCCTGATCCCGACGCGCCGCAGCGCTTGGGTAAGCTCCCCGAACTGGTAGCGCGATTCAAGGGGAAGAAAGCCGTCTTTTTCCGGCACCGCGCCGCCTTCATGTGGTCGGTCTTCCTGAATGGATTCGAAAACCTGCTGACGAGTTTCCTTGTCGAACCGGAATTCGCTCACCGGTTGATGGATACCGTGCTCGAGGTGACGCTGCGCATCGCCCGAAACGCGGTTCGGGCTGGAGCCGACGTCATCGTCATTGCCGATGATTACGCCGGCAACGACAGCCCCTTCTTTTCTCCGGCCGTGTTCAAAGCATTCGTTCTTCCCAGGCTGAAGCGAATGGTGGATGCTGTTCACGAAGAAGGCGCCAGGGTGGTGAAACACTCGGACGGGAACCTCTGGCCGATCCTTGATATGATCGTCGATACCGGCGTGGATGGGCTGAACCCCATGGAACCGATTGCCGGAATGGATATAGGCAAAATAAAACAGCGTTATGGCAAGAGGTTATGCCTGATAGGCAACATCGACTGCGCGTATATCCTCTCCGAGGCTTCGACATCTGAGGTCGAGGCGGCAGTAAAAGAGTGCATCCTCAGAGCTTCTGCCGGCGGAGGGCACATCATTAGCTCATCCAATGCCATTCACTCCTCCGTGAAGCCGGAGAATTACCGGACGATGATTGAGGCGACAAGAGAATACGGACGCTATCCCCTGTCATAAAAGGGGATGAGCACGTCGCCGTCCATCACTACGCGCTGAGCCCGATATTCCCCTCGAAGAGGGTGCTGAACCACGCCTGATCCGGTCGTCCTGCATTCCAGAGTACGTCAGATGTAGGTCCCAGCAGCGCGGTGGTGTATATTAACGGCATGCTATCGGCGCAGGGGGCGTCCGGGCAAAGAACCCGCTCGAGGAGCTTCGCATTGGCGCGCCCTTCCGGAAGGCGGTCGCGAAAGGCGACCCATCGCCCAACGGCAGGCCTGTCGGCCCAACCCGAAAAGACTGCTCAGGCGCCAACCCCCAAAGTTGAGCCGGCTGCATCCCGGCTAAAGCGCGCACTCCCAACGGCCACTCTCGTGGCCCTTGCCGTTCTGCCTTATCTCAACATATTGTTCAACGGTTTTGTGTATGACGACGACACTCAGGTGCTGAAGAACCCGTACGTGCGGAGCTTCGGATACCTGAAAGAGATTTTCACCACCAACGTTTGGTCGTTCAAAGAAGTCACCGATGTCACGAATTATTATCGGCCCGTGATGACCCTGGGATACCTCGCTACCTATAAGTTATTTGGCATGCGGGCTTTTGGCTTCCATCTGATCAGCCTTTTGTTGCACGTGCTCGTGGTCTGTCTGGTTTATTCGCTGGCCCAGCGAATAACCGGCGAGCGTCTTGCGGCCTTTATGGCCGGCGCCGTGTTCGCCCTGCATCCCATCCATACCGAGTCTGTGGACTGGATTGCGGCAGTCACGGACCTCGAGGTGACATTCTTTTACCTCCTCACTTTCTGGTTATTTCTGGCGGCGTCGAAGCCTGGAGGTCGGCCATCGACAGCTCCGCTGGCAGCCATGGGCGGCGCGTTTATTCTTGCCTTATTGTCGAAAGAACAGGCAATGACTTTGCCGGCCCTTGCCACGGTTTATGAGCATTTCTATCGTGAGGATCGTGACGAAACCACTTTTACACGGAAGTTGAGTCGTTATGGTTTGCTGTGGCTGCTGGCTTTGGCTTACATTCTGTTCCGCATCCGCGTGTTCGGAGGGCTCGCGCCGCACGAGAACTATCCTCAGCTAAACCTCTGGTCAATTGTGCTTTCTGCCATCGCCCTTGTGGGGCAATACGTTGGTAAGCTCCTTTGGCCAGTGCAGCTTTGCGCTTTCTACGTATTTCACGCCAGCCAGAGCCTTTTCGACTTCCGGGTTATCTCCGGACTGCTGGTTCTCCTCGCGCTCGCCGCTGCCTTTGTCGTTTGCTGGCGTAGCTGTGATCCCAACCTCCGCTTCGTTTCCTTCGGGATGGTGTGGTTCCTGGCGCTGCTGGCACCCGTCCTCAACGCCCACTGGGTGGGCGCCAACGTATTCACCGAGCGCTACCTCTATCTTCCGTCTGTGGGTGTAGCGTGGCTCGCCGGCCTGGGCGCATCGAAGGTCTGGTCCCGTGCGGCGCGCCAGCCGGCGCAGCGGCAAATTCTGGTGGTTGCCGGGGTCGTGATAGGCATCCTGTTCGCCGCCCGCATCGTGAGCCGCAATCGCGACTGGAACAACGACATCTTGCTTTTCACTCGGACTCTCGAGCTTTCCCCGGACTCCCACCAAATCCTAAACGGCCTGGGCTATGCTCTACTGGGACCTGGGCGCGGTAGATCAGGCGGAGGCCGCGTGGAAACGTGCGCTCGCCATTAATCCCAATAATCCCGTCGTGCTCAATAACCTGGGCATGGTGGCAGGCAAACGAAAGCAGAACGACGAGGCAATCAAATTCTTCCAGCGGGCGCTGGAGCTGAGGTCGGCGTCGATGGATCCTTATCTCAACCTGGGCAGGGTCTATCGAGTCATGGGAAATCTGGAGCTCGCCGAGGCCGAGCTTCGGAAGGCACTCGCGCTTTCGCCTCTCGACTACCGCGTCCGCAATGAGCTTGGCCAAACTCTCGTGTCGGAGGGCCGCACCGGCGAGGCCGAGGAGCAATTCCGCGCCTCCATCCACAATGAGCCGAATGCACTTGCCTACGACTTCCTCGGAATGCTCGAAATCCGTCGCAAAGCAATGGAAGCAGCGGAGCGCGACTTTCAAGCCGCACTGGGTCTGACGAGTCTGATAGCAACGCGCATTTTGGATTGGGCTATATTTACAAAGCTGCGGGCCGCAAGGCTGAGGCCCTGAGTCAATACCAAGCCGGGCTGGTTGGCGATCCGACCAATGCGCAGGCCCTCGAGGCCGTCCGGCAATTACAGCAACAGACGGGAAACTGAGTGGGCGAAGATCGGCAACCACGGGTCCGAACCGAGGGCCGCCAACTGCGAGAGAAAGCGCGTCATCATTATCGGCGCTGGTCCTGCCCCAGCTACCAGCCATGTTGCAGGAGTACCGCGTTGATCTCATGGTCAGCCCGGGGAGCTTCGCACGAGCCCTGCCGACGATACAGACAGACGCCATTCCGGCATCCTGCCGAGGTGAAAGTGTGGGTGGGGTCGGTGAGAGTTCCGCCAATCACGACGGCGTTAAAACTCTTCCACTCCGCTTTCATATCCTCTGCATCGTCCAGCAGAACGATCGGGACATTTTGATGCAGGTGCGCATCGTACCCAAGAGTGAACCACGGGATGCGGTAGATTCCCACTCCGCAGAGCGTCGAGTCGTGGCTGAGTTCATCGAAGGCGCGCAAGTTGCCGGACCATCGGTACCAATCGATTTCCGGGGCGAGTAAACAGGAACAGAGCGCGAAGAAAGCCAAACTGCCGGCTGCGATCGTCTTGGGCGACAGGGCCGATTTGCGCCGGGAATTCAAGGCCGGGATTAGCTCCACGACGCCCAGCGCGGCGAGCGTGATCTCAAGGGGCATAATCGGATAGAGATACCGCAAATCACCAAAGCGGAAAAGGGAATGAAACAGGAGATGGGCCAGCGCCATCCATCCCAGGAGCGGGCTGCGGCGAATGCCCAGAATAACCAGCAGCGCCACCGGACCAAGATGCACCAACAATATCCGCGGATATTGAATCCAGGGCACGATTTTCTCAACGTGTTCCGCAGATTCGGTGCCGTGGAGCTTCGGAACCGACACCTCATGGGCGTGCCGCCGGAAATACTCCAGGAACGACTGGAAGGGATGCCCCCACGTCACGGCATCCACCATGCCAAAACACAACACCGGCAAGCATAGTCCCGCAGCCAGAGGGATTACCCGCTTTCGCCAGTTGGAATAGCAAAAGCCAAAAGCTGCGACGGCCACCGCCGGAGCTAACTGGATGCGCAGCGCGACGGCGAGTCCGCAGAAGAGTCCCGCCAACATCATGCGTTGGTTTTCCTTGAACCTATCTCCGTAGACGCCCAGGTATAAGCCTGGCAGCAGGACGTGGGTGGCCAGCACCTCATTCAAGGTTTTCGGGGCGAAATAGACCAACTCATACCAGATTGCGCAAGCTCCCGCAGCGATAATCGCTGCCTCCATCCCGCCCGCCCGCTTCCCCCAGGCGAAGCCGAACCAGATGGTGGTAAGAGAAATCAGTGAGAGCACAATGGCCATCCCTGCCTGATACCCTGTCGATCCGCTGGCGATCCAGTCCGTGCTCCGCATCACGCCCGCCAGGAAGGCCGGAAACACCCAGGAGCGCGCTCCGCGTCGCCATTCCCACGCCACGACCCCGAAACCGTAGGCCAGGCGATGCGCGGGCTCCTGCAACTCCAGAATCTGGTCCGTGTGCGCGACGTTCGGGAGTTTTAACGCCGTGCCCACCCGAAGAAAGAGGCCAAGGAGCATGAAGCCCAGCAAAAGAAGGCGGGCCGATGAAGATGATCTCATTTGTTTACCCGCCTCGGTCCGCTTCGGAAGATTTTGCGACTCCTTCCAGATCCTCGCGCTCGCCACGAACCATACGCCGGAAAATCCCAACTGGAATCGACGCCGCAGCCACAATGCCCAGCGTTATCGTGCTGTAAAAAAAGTAGAACCAGTGGAGGGGGATAGCGCAGAGCAGGAAAAACCAGCCGCGCTTTCGCCTGAAAAACCCGTAGAGATCCCGATTCAAGAAAAGCAGAACCGACGCCATGATCGCGGCGGCGACGAAGCAAAGTGGAAAGTGAAAAGCCGGCGATCCCGGTCAGAACCAAGAGCAGCACGGCGGCCGCACTCCATCGCGCCGAGGCAGTCAGGTTGAGATCCTTCGGCGCTCCACCTTCGGCGAGGATCAGACGTGACCACGGGACGGCTCTCTGCAGGATGTCCGATCGCAGGAGTTTCAGGAACGTCCAGCGTTTGAGATGCGTGGCCTGCATCGCTTTCACCAGCCGGATTCTCTTGCCTTGCCGGCGCAAGCGGTTCCCCAGTTCGACGTCTTCGATGCTGGGCTTCTTGTGGTCCTCGCCGAAGCCGCCTGCCTGCTGGAGTGCGGTCTTGCGAATGGCTCCGCAGCCGGTCCAAAAAGTGGCGGCGCTTTCCGCCGCGTGCTGGTGGACGTAGTGGTGCATCAGGTTCTTGTATTGCGACACGAACCCCGGGGCCGCCGGCGCGTCGTCATACGACCCGAAACAGGCATCCAGCGCAGCGTCTCCACGCAGAGCTTCTAACGCCAGTCCCAGCGTATCAGGATGCAGCAGGACGTCGGAATCGGCGAAAAAGAGAATCTCGCCCTGGGCAACTTCTGCGCCGCGGTTTCTGGCGAACGCGGGGCCGCGCGTGGGAGGCGTTAGGCGGACAACCTGGGCTCCCGTGCGTTGGGCCAC
>CAWJHY010000064.1:0-104588 GCA_963842495.1 uncultured Acidobacteriota bacterium | reverse complement strand
TTTCACCCCGTTCGACGCTGAAGCTCAAGCGGTCAACGGCGCAAAACGTCCCAAAGCACTTCTTGATTTCCTGGACTTCAACCGCGGACACGGGCATTCCTCATTTCGCGTGCTTCGAAAACCACCTCTACTCAAGCTGGATTCTCGACCGTGAGTAGGGGCTCTCCTGACTGCAGGATTTGAGATTTGAAATTTCAAATTCGAAATTCTCCGCTTACCTGGCTTCCGGCAGCGGGACGTCCACGTACGCTGTTAAACCTGGCCAGAGACATCGGTCGCTGTTATCTACCCGCAAACGGAACTCGAAGGTTTTGACATCACGCTTGGTGCGGCTCACGTCTCGCTGTGTGGCGTAGTCCGCGTCCACTCCCCTGAAGAACACCGTCCCTTCGCGTTCCGCCCCGGAAGGCAAGCGCACCTTCATCTTCTGGCCCAGGCGTACGCGGTCAATATACGTCTCTTCAACATCAACCCGAACCCAGAGATCGTCCGGATTGATGATTTCCAGGATCGGCTGAGCGACATTCACCACTTCGCCCTGGCGAGTCGGCAGGCTGGCCACGTAGCCGGGGATGGGCGCCCGGATTTCCGTGTAACCGAGACGGACCTGAGCTTTCGACATCTGCGCTCCCGCCGCTGCCAACTGCCGCCGCATGGAGAGAAGTTCATTCCGCCGCACGGTGATTTGATCCTCATTGGACCGCGCCAAGGCCACGGCGGCGTGTTGCGCCTCCACTTGCTTGTGGAGAGACTCCACATGGGCTTTCTGCGCTGTATAGGTGGTGCGAGCCTCATCCAGCGATTGCGCCGTGACGATGCCTTCCTTGAACAGTCCCTCAGTTCTCTCCAAATTCACCTGGTCTAGTTTGAGGTTAGCCTCCGCTTCGTTCACCTGGGCTTGGGTTGAGGCCAGCGAGGCCTCAGCCTGCCGGATCTGATCCCGTGTCTGTTTCTCCTGAAACTGCAGCGCGGCCTCCGCCTGCTGAACCTGGGCGGCAGTTCCCCGTTCCGAATCCGCGTAGAAGGCCCGGTCGGCGCGCAACTCCTGCGGTTCGATGACCGCGACGAGCTGCCCCGCCTGTACCGTATCGCCCTCTTTAACCAGCAGTCTCGCCAGTTGGCCCTGGATCTGCGCGCTGACGATGACGTCGTTGGTGGTGACGATACCTGTGATCACCATGTTGTGCGGCTTAGTCTTAGCTTTGTAATAGGCCACACTGCCGGCAAGCGCCAGCAGAATGAGCGCCGGAATCAGCAATTTGCCCTTCATGGCGCCTCGCTTTCCGGATGAGTGAACAATGCGTAACGGACAAACTTCAGCACTTCTCCCCTGCGCCGTTCCACATTGGATTTGGTATAGGGGTCTATGCCGCCGACCGCGCGCAAGACCGGCGCGGAACTGAAATAGAACACCACCAATGAGACCAGCGAAATGGCAATGTGGAAGCTGTCCATCTGCCGAAGTTCCCCATCCTGCTTTCCTCGTTCGATCACCTTGAGAATAGCTTTCATCCGCGCCAGTCCCAGTTCCCGCGCCAGCCGCACCCAGGATTTTTCATCGGTCATCAGCATGCGCTGGAAAAGCGGGCCATGGTGGCGGTGAGCTGCGATGAAATCGAAATGGAGGTTGATATAGCGTTCCAGGACTGAGCGGGCCGAACCTTCTGAAGAAAGCACTTCCAAAGCTTTGCGGTTAAAGTCCGCCACGTAGCCTTCCAGGACCTCGCGGTAGAGCCCCTCTTTGCTTCGAAAGTAATAGTAAAGCAGCGCCTTGTTGACGCCTGCCGCGGCGGCAATGGCGCCGGTCCGCGCCCCTTCCAAACCTTCATCCGCGAAGATACGCTCGGCCGCTTGCAGGATGCCCGCCCGGGTTGACTCGCTGTCGTGATGACGAGTAGGGCGCGTCGCCGGTCTGTAAGATTGTCCGTTTCGCATTTAACTAACCGGATAGTTAAAATACAATACGAAACTTGGGTTGTCAAGGCCAGGTGTTTGATGCCTGTAGGGATAACCCTTGTGGCTGCCCATACGGCGACCCAAAGCGCTTCCCCAACCGCACGCACACCTACTTCGGCGGGGCGTAATCGTAACGCGTGCGGAGTTTGTCGCGGTGTCGCTCGAGGGCCAGTTCAACAAGGCGGTCGAGAAGCTTGGGATAGGGGACGCCGGTGGCTTCCCAGAGTTTCGGGTACATACTGATGGATGTAAATCCAGGGATAGTATTGATTTCCAGGAGGAAGAGCTTCCCGTTCTTCCGGTCCAGCAGAAAGTCCACGCGCCCCATGCCGGCGCCGTCGATGGCTTTGAATGCCCGTACCGCCAACTCCTGGGCGCGCTTGATTTGGCGGCGGCTGAGGCGGGCGGGAATCAGCAACTTTGAACCTTCCTTGATATACTTTGCTTCGTAGTCGTAGAACTCATTGACGGGAATGATTTCGCCGGGGAGGGAAGCCTCCGGCTGGTCGTTTCCCAGCACCGCGCACTCGATCTCTCGCGCGTTAACGGCCTTCTCCACTAAGATCTTGCGATCGTACTGCGCGGCCAGATCCATACCGGCCTGAAACTCCTCGGGTGAGTGTACTTTCGTGATCCCCACGGAGGAGCCCAAATTGGCGGGCTTGACGAACAGCGGGAAGCGCAGCCGTCTCTTGACCTTCCTCCGAACTCCCGCAGGATCGTCCTCCCATTCCCTTCGGAGCACCATCTCCCAGGGAATCACCGGCAGTCCAGCGTCCCGGAAAAGCCGCTTCATAACGTCTTTATCCATGCCCGCGGCCGACGCCAGGACTCCCGCACCCACGTAGGGAACATCTGCGAGCTCGAGCAGCCCCTGGATGGTTCCATCCTCCCCGAAGGTGCCGTGGAGTATCGGAAAAATGACGTCAACTTCGGGACGAGAGTTGACCGCACCGGAGGACTTCGCTAGGGGAAGGAGCTTGGGTCCGGTTGGATCCACGGAGGGCGTGACGGCCCTGCCTTCTTCGAGCACGGTCTGTAAGGGCGCCGTGCGCTGCGCCAGATTATCTCCTGCCGCCCCCGCTAAAAGGCCGAGCGCCTTAGACCCTACGCGCCATCTGCCTTCGGGCGTGATGCCGACCGGGACGAGTTCGTACTTTTCCGGGTCGAGCGCCTTCATCACGGCAGCGGCGGAGGTCAGGGAGACCTCGTGCTCGCCAGAGCGTCCGCCAAATAGAACTCCCAAGCGGATTTTCTTTGTCACAGAATTTTCTTCCCCAGCGCCGAACTGACCAGACCGACGCCCAGTGTGGCTGTCTTGTTCATGACATCAATGATGGGATTAATTTCCACCAATTCGAAGGCCAGCATTCGACCGCTGTCGGCCACCATTTCCATGGCAAGATGAGCTTCGCGGTAGGTGATTCCGCCGGGGACGGGCGTGCCGACGCCGGGCGCTTCATCCGGGTCAACCACATCCGCGTCAAACGAGACGACGAAACCCGCCGTTCCATTGCAGGCGAGCGCAATACTCTTCTCCATCACGGCAGGCATCCCCAGTTCGTCAATGGTTCGCATCGTAAACACGCTGATGCCTGACTCCCTCACAAAGCCGGCCTCGCGGGCGTCCAACTCTCGCACCCCAATCAGCGCGCAGTTTCGAGGAGGGATTTTGGGCGCGTAGCTGAAAATTCTGGCCAGCAAAAGTGGGCCGTGGCCCAATGTCGCGGCCAGCGGCATGCCGTGAACGTTGCCGCTGGGGCTGCTCTCCGGCGTGTTCATGTCAGCGTGCGCGTCAATCCAAAGACAACCCACCGCCTGCTTCCGGTCGCGGTAAAACTTGGAGACACCTGCCTGCGTGCCCACTGCCATGGAGTGGTCGCCACCCAGCGAGACCGGGAAGTAACCTGCCTCAAGAGTCTCGCGAATCTGCCTCGCCGTTTGCCGCGATGTTTCAGTAATCTCCTTCAGGTATTTTGCTCGCCGGTCGCCGAAGTGCTGTTCCTCCGGCAGCTTAACGTGAATATTTCCCGCGTCCTCAACCTGGTGCCCCAGGTTTTTCAAGGCCTGGTTAAGCCCCGCGGCGCGCACCGCGGAAGGCCCCATGTCCACTCCCCGGCGTTCCTGCCCGAGGTCGAGCGGCACCCCTAAAATACGAATCTTCATCGGCCTGCCCCCGTAAGCCAATCGGTTACAGTAGCTTCTATCATAACTGATGCCCGGTAAGATTCGTAGCGCTGACCTTCAGGTCGGCATCTGTGAAGCTGACCCGAAGGTCAGCGTTGCGAGCCTGCACGAGCGAGACGTGCCAGCCGCAGCGCTTGACCTCCGGGCCGCCCTTATGTTTTCCTGTAGTTCACGAAGCTTGGCTTTATGCTGGTGACGGATTCACAAATGGCGCCGACGTTATCGGGCTCGAGCGAGCCGTGGTTCGCGATTTACACTCGCCATCAGCACGAGAAGGTCATTGCCCAGATCCTCACCGCCAAAGGGCTGCAAGTCTTCCTTCCGCTTTACAACAGCACCCGGCGCTGGAAGGACCGCTCCATCCAGCTCTCGCTTCCCCTGTTCCCTTGCTACCTATTTCTGCGCGGCATGGAGGAGCGGCGGCTCCAGGTGGTGACCACGCCGGGGATCGTTTCCATTTTGAGTGTCAATGGTGAACCGGCGGTCATTCCTGAATCCGAAATCGAAGCGGTCCGCAAAGCGATCGAATGGGGAAATCGCGTCGAACCTCACCCCTTTCTGCGGTGCGGCGACCGGGTGCGCGTTATAGCCGGACCTTTGCAAGGAGTGGAAGGGATTCTGGTCCGCCAGAAGAACTTGTATCGGTTGGTGCTTTCCGTGGAAATGCTGGAGCGGTCCGCCGCCGTGGAAGTCGACGTCTCTTCCGTGGAGCGGGTGGCGAGCGGCCGCCACAGCTCGCCCTGGGGACGGGGCGCCATTGGTTTGTGATTTGCGATTTGTGATTTCTGATTGACACCAGCGATCGCGACTCAGCAATCACCAATCACAAATCGCATATCACCAATCTCAGATCATTAACTTATAAAGCAATATACAATACAGTAATATACGGATGGTTGCGATGCCGGCGGATCGTCTCCGCGGCCATCACCAGAACGTTGGCCGTATATTGGCGCGGATCGCCGATCTCTTTGTTGATCGGCAGCTCTTCCCACACCATCAGGCCCAGACGGTCCGAGGCTTCCATGGCCGCCGGGTCGTGCGGGTAGTGGGAAGTCCTCCAGAAGTTCACCCCCATCGCGTTGATGGCGTCCCAGTCCGAGTCGTCGTATTCGGGCGGGTGGCCGTTGCGAAAACGCGGCTCGATCCCTGCGGCTTCGCCGTTCTCGCGGTCGAATGAACCCAAGGCTCCGGTTCCCTTCGATTGCCGCGCAAATCGCCAATCGCGATTGAAGTTCTCGCGACGGCGAGGGCTGGCTTCCGGCGAGGCAGGCTGGGCAGGAGTTTGCTGGTCAGACGAGCCGGCTCCCGCCTCCCACGGTCGGACCACGAGCGGCGTCGTTGCCGCGCCTGTTGCTACCGTCTCCAGGAATTCTCTTCGGTCCATGTCGATTACCTGTTCGTTGCCGTGCAAAAAGTGGCTGTTCGGCGGCGATTCGGGGTTCGATTTGAGTTCGTTTGCATCAAAAACCAGTTCGTTTTGTGCGCGTTAGAGCTTTAAGTCTTTTGTTTGCCTCAGATGATTGAGTTCGTTCCCTCGAAAAAACAATTCATTTGCTCGATGAAAAGAACCGGTGTCACGCCAAGGCGCAAAGCGCGCAAAGGCCGCAAAGTCCCACCACTCCTTGCCCCTCCTCGTCCGAGGAGGGGAGTCTGGTGATTCCCCTCCTTGGATTAGGGGGGTCAGGAGTGGTTGATTTCTGCACGGATCCTTTGTTTTCATAGACATTCTCGCTTTGTTCCGCCGAATTCAAGTCGAGAAGTCGAGAGTTGAGGGTTGAGGAGTGACAAACCGTCACGATCCGATCCGACCTCTTGAAATGGTCCCACAACTCCTCGACTCCTCAACTCCTCGACTGTTTGTTTTCATAGACATTCTCGCTTTGTTCCGTCGAATGCAAGTCGAGAAGTCGAGAGTTGAGAGTCGAAGAGTGACAAACCGTCACCTTGCGACCCGACCTCTGAAATTGGCCCCACAACTCTTCAACTCCTGGACTCCTCAACTCCTCGACTGTTTGTTTTCAATGACATTCTCGCTTTGTTCCCTCAGAAAGCGGCTTTCGCAGTCAGCTTTCCGCTCTCTCGAACGCCATCCTTCGGCAGGCGCAGACCCCGCCGTGTGGGGTCTGCGATGTCCCGAAGGGACAGGCCAGGTCAAGCGGTGCAATCTGACTGAACTGCGCCTTCGGCCCATCACAGGCGTTCAGACACAACGTCTAGGCCAGCCCACCTGCTCCTAGAGTCCATCGGGCCAGACGAGCGCTCAATTCTAACCTATACGCTCAGGTGTAATCTGCCAAGGAATTTCCCTGTAGTGGGGTACTTGAGTGCGCCAACGGCGATTTTGAAGGGCTGGCGCGGACGCCACCATATTGGGGAAACGGTGTCACCTGCAGTCCACACGAAAGAAGCCAAGGACAAACTGTACCTGACCGTTTCCCCCCCGGATTTGATCTTGTCAACATGGTCCTTGATTTGTGTCGCGCCGGTGGGAATCGTAGACTCTAACCTGCCGACTTCCACCAAGAGGGCGCCAAGAGATTGTCCCACTTCGTCGTGCAGTTCGCGGGAGATCGACCGGCGCTCGGTTTCCTGTGCGTCGACGAGCCGCGCCGACAAAGCCTCGAGTTCGCCGCGGCTTCGGGCGAGTTCCTGGTAGCGCTGCTGACCCTGCTGCTCGAGATGAAGGAGGTACAGAGCGCTGGCAAGAGACAACACCAGGGCGGCGGTGAGAGAAATAGCCAGCAGCCTTGATTGACGTGCTTGCAGGCTGGAAAAGCTTGCAAAAATCTCCTGGTTCGCCGCCCCCAGTTGTTGCCTGTTCCATCGGGCGATTCTTTCCGATGTTTCCTGCAGGCGGGCTTGTTCGGGAAGAACCTGTTCATGCAGGAACCGCCACGCCTGTCTGTGGCGTTCCTCTTGGTCCCACGACAAGATCGGATGCATCATTTCCTGCTGCGCTGCGAACAAGTGTTCAAGGTCCTCGAGCAAGGCTCGTTCTTCGGGCTGACGAGCCTCGGGAAAGGCGTCAAGCGTCGAATTAACTTCCGCCGTGAGCCGTGAGAATTCACTGGCGGTCAGCCCCTCGGCCTGCGGATCCTGGCTCAGCAAATACTCCTGTACTCTGTCGTTGTAGACGCAGATCGAGGATGATAGAACCATCAGGGGCTGGGTATGGGCCAGGAAGGTCCGGCGAATGGCCTCTTCCTGCACGTGAAGTTGGCGTGCGAGATCGAGAGCCTCCAGGCCGGTGACGAGCATCAAGGCCAGTAACCCCCCGAAGCCAATCAACAAGGTCAGGCGCACTTTCTTCGAGGGCAAACCCTGTTGACGCTGAATGCCGGAGTCGCTCACTTGCGGAAACACCTCCTTTGACCGTCCCTCGCCTGAACTCTGAGATCCATGAGAACACTTTCTTGGCCGCAAGGCAACTGGGGTGCCCCTTGAGAGACCGCCCCCAACTTCGCTGGCGGCGCTGACGTGGACCCGCTTGCGCGGGGTCACCGTATACATTACCCTTAACGGATGCGCCACGCAGGGCAATGTGCCATCGACCATCCTATGCACCGCCGTACTTTCCTGAAAAACGCTGTATTGGCCACTGGCGCCGCTTATGCGGCTCGATGCCGGCGCCATTGGGGCTCTCCCTCGCCCCCGCTGAGCCGCTTTAAGCTGGGCGCGATCAGCGACGGATTCTCGCAGGATTTCGAGAAAGCGCTGAAGATTATGAAGGGCTACGGACTCTCGTGGGTGGAGATTCGTGGCCTCTGGGGAAAGTACAATACCGAGGCGACGCCGGAAGAGATCAAGCGTGTTAAGGGTCTGCTGGATCGATACAACTTTAGATGTTCGGTGGTAGATTCCGGCTTCTACAAGTGCGTGTTGCCGGGCACTAATGCCGTCAGCATTGAAGGCGGTTATCACACTCCATACTCAGGCCAGATGGACCTGCTTAAACGTGCCATGGATCGCGCTCAGGCGTGGGGTACCGACAAAGTCCGCGGGTTTACATTCTGGCGAGTGGCCCAACCGGAAACGATGTACCGCCAAATATCCGAGGAACTCGCCAAAGCCGCCGATGTGGCTAAGGGTGGAGGCGGACGGCTGGTGATTGAGAACGAAGAATCGTGCAATGCCGCGACCGGGCGCGAGCTGGCTGGGATTCTCAAATTGGCGCCGGCGCCTAACCTCGGATATAACTGGGATGTCGGTAACGGCTACGATCGTGGCGAGGTATCATATCCTGACGGCTACAGTGCGCTGGAGAAGGGCCGGATCTGGAATATCCATCTCAAAGGTATGTATTGCCAGTCGGGTCTTAAGCAATGCGAGGAGACATTTGCGGATTCAGGTGAGATCGACCTGGTGGGGCAATTGCGGGCGCTGCGGCGCGACAACTACAACGAGACCATGTCACTGGAATGCGAATTCACCGCCCCCGGCATGAACCATCAGCAGACTACCGAGCGCTCCTTGCAGGGGTTGCTTCGGGTCATTAACCAAGCACTTGGCGCGTAGCGTAAACTTTGGCGCCTGCCCAGGGCGGCCACAAGGGCTGGCCCCTACGGGAAGAGCAATTCAAATGGCAAACGGCAAAGGTCAAATAGCAAATGGTTTTCCATTTTGGATTTAGATCCCGGCTTTGCTTAACTGTACTATTTGGTCTTCTACTGTCTCCGCTCCCCAGTTCCGCCGCCGATTCGGTCGAGCTGATCAGGAAGGGGGACACGGTCGAAGTGCTCATTGGGGGGCGGCCCTTCACCACGTATTTTTTCCCCGCTGAGATTGCTAAACCTTACTTTCAACCTCTGCGCACTGCGCAAGGCACCATCGTGACGCGCGACTTCATTATCGGCAACACCATCCCCCCGGAGCATCTGAAGGATCGAAGCCTGGAGCCCCATCAGCGTCCGATGTATTTCGGCCATGGAGACATCGACGGCATTGACTTCTGGGGCGAGGCAGTATTCCCGCAATATAGCGACGACACGGTCTTTGGCCGGGCGGTGTTCAAAAAGCTGGAAGAGATGCGGAGCGGCGGCGAGTCGGGCGCGCTGAAGGCCGATTTCGAGCTCGCTGATCCCCGTGGCAGAGTGATCGCAGACGAGATACAATCCTTTGTCTTCGGGGGTGGACAGGACACGAGATGGATTGATTGCGAGATTACCCTGGTGGCTAACCACGGTTCGGATGTGGTGATGGGCGACACTAAAGAGGGAACTTTCGCAATCCGCCTGGCGAATGAACTCAATTCACCTCCTGGACATATGGTTAACTCCGCGGGCGCGGAGGGAGAGAAAGGAATCTGGGGAAAGCCCGCGGATTGGGTTGACGATGACGGCACGATTGCCGGTGAAGAACTGGGCGTCGCCGTTTTCGACAGTCCGAGGAGTTTCCGGCATCCGACCTGCTGGCACGCGCGCGGCTACGGCTTGCTGGCCGCTAACCCCTTCGGCTGGAGAGAGTTTTATAAGGACCCGGAGAAGGATGGGAGCTGGACGATTCAACAAGGCAAAACATTGAAGTTTCGTTATCGGGTTTTCATTCACCACGGCGACTACAAGCAAGCCAAGGTTGCTGAGGCTTATCGGGAATACGCAGTGCACGAACGGTAATTACGGTCGCGCTGTCATTCCGAGCGTAGCGAGGAATCTCGCTCTGCCCAGCGCCGGGTCGCCGAAAGAAAGTTCAGAGCGAGATTCCTCGCTACGCTCGGAATGACAGCGTTGGGTAAAGGTTTCTAAACAGGAGAACATATCATGTCCAATGATCCGCAATTAAGCCGTAGGAGTTTCTTGAAGAGCAGTATGACCAGCGCTGCGAGTTTGGCCGCCGCGAGCGGCGTCACTTTCTTGACACGGCCGGAACGAGTCTTCGGCGCGAACGATCGCGTGCGTGTGGCGATCTGCGGCGTGCATGGGCGCGGCATGGACCACGTGCATAATTACGCACAGCTTTCTAACGTCGAAATCGCCGCCGTCTGCGATATCGACGAGAAACTCATGGGCGGGCGCGTTTCCATGATGGAGAACCACGGGATCCCGAAGCCGGCGACGTTTGTGGATATCCGCAAGCTTCTGGAGGATAAATCCATCGACGCGATTTCCATCGCCACGCCAAATCATTGGCACACCTTGATGGGGATCTGGGCGTGCCAGGCGGGCAAGGACGTGTATGTTGAGAAGCCCTGCTGCCACAATTTATGGGAGGGCAAACAGTTCGTGGCGGCGGCGCACCGTTACAACCGCATTGTCCAGCACGGCACACAAATCCGCTCCGCCACCGCGATTCGAGATGGGATCAAGAAACTCCACGAGGGCCTGATCGGCGACATCTACATGGCCCGCGGACTTTGCTACAAATGGCGCAACACCATCGGCCGTGCTCCCGTCACGGAGGTTCCCGCAGGAGTGAATTACGATCTCTGGACCGGCCCGGCGCCCCTGCATGATTTCACCAAGAATCGCTTTCACTATAACTGGCACTGGTTCTGGTATTACGGAAATGGCGACATGGGCAATCAGGGCACTCATCAGTTGGACGTAGCGCGATGGGGGTTAGGCGTGGGCTTCCCCAATAAAGTGAGCGCCATCGGCGGCCACTTCATGTTCGACGACGACCAGGAGACGCCCAACGACCTGAGTTGCGCCTTCGAGTTTGACCAGCCGGACGGCAAGCGAAAGATGATGACCTTTGAGGTCCGCCATTGGATCACCAATCACGAAGCGGAGATTGGGACTCCGGAGATGGGAACACCGGAACCGAAGCACAAGGCCGGCCTCCCGGCGCTCGGGCCCATGGCGGGCGGGCACAACACCATCGGCGACATCTTTTACGGCTCGAAAGGGTATTTCGCCACCGGCGATGAAGATGCGGATACCTACGGCGTGTGGCTTGGCCCCGATCAAGAGCCTCAGCCCAAGGTCCACGAGGGCACCGAACTCGCCCACTATAAGAATTTCATCGACTGCGTGGTGAGCCGGAAGAAAGAGGATCTGAATGCGCCCATCGAGGAAGCCTACACTTCCATGGCGCTGATGCACCTCGCTAATGCTTCCTACCGCTTGGGCCGGACCTTGAATTTCAATCCGGATACCCAACAGGTCATCAATGATCCTGAGGCCGACACGCTGTTGCGCGACGGCGATCGCGGCTACCGCGCTCCGTTTACCGTGCCGGAGGAAGTCTAGAACTGATTGCCGATTGACGATGGGCGATTGACGATTACGATAGGGCGCACCGCCGATTTTGGCGCGCGCGGATCACCGGGGCAAAGGCAATCCAAGGGAGGAACCAATGAGCCAGAGGCATCGTTCTACCGGACGAGCAATCTATGCGATCGCGGCGTTGTTACTCAGCGTCGCCACCGGCTTGGCGCAGAGCAAGACCGATCCGCTGAAAAGTGGATTCGAGAATCCGCCGGAGGGCGCGCGTCCGCGAGTATGGTGGCATTGGATGAACGGCAACATCAGCAAGGAAGGCATCAAGCTTGACCTGGAGTGGATGCACCGTGTGGGTTTGGGGGGCTACCAGAACTTCGATGCCGCGCTCTCGACGCCGCAGGTGGTGCCAAAGCGATTGGTGTACATGACCCCGGAATGGAAGGACGCCTTCAAGTACGCGGTGGTCCTCGGGGATCAACTAGGGCTGGAAGAGGCGATCGCGGGTTCGCCGGGCTGGAGCGAATCGGGCGGACCCTGGGTTCCGGCGTCGCAGGGGATGAAGAAATATGTTTGGAGCGAGACGCCGGTCGAAGGCGGCCAGGCCTTCATGGGCACAGTGGCGCATCCTCCCTCCAACACCGGGGCATTTCAAAACCTCTCCATCCGCGACCTTCTCGAGAGGCCGGCGGGCTCCAAGCCGGTTCCGGAGTTCTACTCGGATGTCGCGGTGGTTGCCTATCGGGCGCCGGAGAGCGATGTGCCGCTCGAATCGCTGCACCCCAAGGTGACGGCGAGTGGAGGCAACCTTGACGTCGCCATGCTGAGCGACGGAGACCTGGAGAAAGCCACCAAGCTTCCTATCCCAACCGCCGCCGGCCAGAGTTCCTGGATCCAATACGAATTCGCTGAGCCTCAGACCATTCATGCCGCCAGCATCGTGACGAAGAACCCTGGCGGTATCGCGGCGATGCTGGCTGGAATTGGCAGTCCGGAGAAAACTCTCGAGGCGAGTGACGACGGGCAAGACTTCCGGGCCGTGGCGAAGCTGCCTGACGATGGAGCTGCGGAGCACACCGTTTCTTTTCCGGCAGTGAAGGCGAAGTTCTTCCGCGTTGTTTTCAAGCGCATGCCTCCTCCACCTTTGCCCGCCTGGGCGAGCGGCATCGACCCCGCTTCCCTAGGGATCAGAATTGGCAAGCCGCCCACGGACTATGAAATTGCCGAGCTGCTGCTGCATCCGGGAGCGCGTGTCAACCGCTTCGAAGACAAAGCCGCCTTCAGTTCTCCAGGCGACCTTTACGAGTTCGCGACGCCCTCGGTCGATTCCGCCGATGCCGTATCCAAGTCCGAAGTGATCGACCTGACGTCCAAGATGAGCGCGGACGGCAGGCTCGATTGGACACCCCCCACCGGCCATTGGGTCGTTCTCCGGTTCGGCTACTCGCTGTTAGGCATCACCAACCATCCGGCGACCGCTGAGGCCACGGGCCTCGAAGTTGACAAGCTGAACCACACCTACGTGAAGAACTACATGGAGACCTACCTGGACAGCTACAAGCAGACGGTCGGCGCGGATTATATGGGCAAACGCGGCATCCGCTACGTGATTAACGATAGTTGGGAGGCGGGTTCACAGAACTGGACCGATAACATGCTCGAGCAGTTCAAAGAGCTGCGCGGCTACGATCCGCTGCCCTGGTTGCCGGTTCTCGCAGGGAGAGTCGTCGAGAGCGCCGAAGCCAGCGACCGGTTTCTCTGGGATCTCCGCAAGACCATCAGCGATCTAATTGCCAACGAGCATTACGGCCAACTCGAAGCCACGCTGCACGAGTGGCACATGGGCCATTACGGCGAGTCTCACGAGAGCGGGCGCGCCTTTGTGGCGGATGGCATGGAAGTGAAGAAGTTCAACGAAGTGCCCATGAGCGCCATGTGGACGCAGACCCCTGGAGTCAACAAGGAGCAATTCGGCTACAACGCCGATGATCGTGAATCGGCGTCCGTCGCCCATATTTATGGTCAAAACCTGGCTGCCGCGGAGTCGATGACGGCGGCCGCCGCACCGTGGGCGTGGTCCCCGGCTACCCTGAAGCCGACCGCCGATCAGGAATTGCTGAACGGCATCAACCGTTTTGTAATTCACGAGTCTGCCCACCAGCCTTTGGTCGACAAGGCGCCGGGAATGACCCTGGGGCCTTTCGGGCAGTGGTTCAACCGCAATGAGACTTGGGCGGAAGAGGCTGGCCCTTGGATTAAGTATATTGCGCGCTGCAGCTATCTTCTTCAGGCAGGCCACTTCGGCGCCGACGTGCTTTATTTCTACGGCGAAGATTCTAACTTGACGGCCATCTTTGCGAGCAAGTCTCCCGACATACCGGCCGGTTACGGTTTCGATTACATCAACGCCGACGGCCTTATTCACATGCTGAACGCGAAGCAAGGGCGAATTACGACCAAGAGCGGGATGGAATACCGTTTGTTGGCGCTCGATCCCTACAGCCGGCACATGTCATTGCCGGTGCTGCGCGCGATTCACAAATTAGTGGAGGATGGCGCGGCCGTGGCTGGCCAGAAGCCTATCGACGATCCCAGCCTGGCGGACGACCAAGCGGAGTTTCAGCGGCTGAATGATGAGCTATTCGGCGATGGAACTGGCGAACGTACGGTGGGCCAAGGCAAGGTCTACGCAGGGCAAAGCGCGGAGGCCGCACTAACTGCCATGAGCGTAGCGGCGGATTTCGACCACACCAAGCCGGAGAGCGACACGCGCCTTCTCTTCGTACATCGAAAACTGGCGGATGGCGATCTCTACTTTGTGGATAATCGCAACGACCGCGACGAAACGGTGGATGCAACTTTTCGCGTCGCCGGCAAGGCGGCGGAACTTTGGCACCCCGACACAGGCCTGACCGAGCCCGCCTCCTACAATATTGCCGATGGCCGGACCACGGTGCCGCTGCACTTGGAGCCCTGGGGCACGGTCTTTGTGGTGTTCCGCAAGCCGACCAAGGAAACCTCGCGCACCCTACCCAAAGTCGTGGTGACAAACCTGGAAACGATCGAGGGCCCGTGGAATGTGGCATTCCAATCAGGGCGTGGCGCGCCGGCCTCCATCACGCAGGACAAGCTGATTTCGTGGCCTGACAGCACAGACCCGGGCGTGAAATACTTTTCTGGTGCGGGAACCTACACCAAGACCGTTCAGGCCCCGGCGAAGTGGTTCAAGAAGGGTGAGAAGCTCTGGATCGACTTGGGTGAGGTGAAGAATCTGGCCGAGGTGAGAGTCAACGGCAAGTCCCTCGGCATCGTCTGGCACACTCCTTTCCGGGTGGATGCCACGGGCGCGCTCAAACCGGGCGCCAACCAAGTGACGATCAAGGTGATCAATGCCTGGGTCAATCGGCTGATCGGCGATCAGCAACCCGGTGCGACGAAGTATACCTTCGCCGATGTGAAGCCGTATCGAGCAAACTCGCCGTTGCAGCCGTCAGGGCTTCTTGGTCCAGTGCGTGTTTATTCCGAGGCCACGCAATGAATCATTGACCTTCGTCCCTCTCCCCTCTTGGGGGAGAGGGTGGCCCGCGTCGGCGTCTTCCTCAGCCGGGGCGGGCCGGGTGAGGGGGCGTCCCTTCGTGCTACCAACTGACCGCAACAATCGCGTAGGGCTTCATTTCCGGAATCGTGAACGTCGCTGACGAGTGGCCGGCTGTGAAGTTGACCGGCCGGGGGTGATGTGTCCGATACAGGGGCGGCCTTAGCGGTCGACTTGGCCCACCCACACGGGCTGCCCCTACTGAGCGAGTTCGCGAAGACAAGGCGGTCCGAAAGGAAGAAATTGGCGACCGAGCCGACTGTGGTAGAGACCAAGCTGGCGATGATTGGATCGATCTGCCATGCTCCGGTTAAGAGGAAGGCTGAGAGCAGATTTGCAGTGATCGATACGAGGCCATTCGTCAGGTTGAAGCGGGCGAGTGCGGGGATCGCATGACCGACAGCGCCGCGCCGGTCGCGCCAGGTCCACCGCCAGTGCCAGAAGAAGTTGTGAAGAATCGCTGCCTCCACTGAGAGGACTGTGGCCAGCAGGTAGTGCATCGACACGGAACGGCCGAGGGAATTGTTACAGGATGCCGGGGCTTTGGCGGCAAGTGCGGCGTGAGGCGGCTACGAAGTGATTCGGGTGGACCTGGCGTAGCAGATTGCGCACGTCAGGTCTAGGACTGACACACCGGTCTCACGCCAAGGCGCAAAGGTCGCGAAGCAACGAGCAAGCCAGTTTCCCTATGACACTCTCGAACCCTTCCTGGCGATGGTTAATGATTGCCCTGGCATTCCTCGCCACCACCATCAATTATCTTGATCGGCAGACGCTTTCCGTGGCGGCGCCGGTACTCATCGACCGGTTCGGCATGAGCCACGCCGCGTATGCGCGCGTGGTGTTCGCGTTCATGCTTGCCTATACCATCGCCAATGGAATCTCCGGCCCGCTCTTAGATCGCCTGGGAACACGTCTAGGCTTTGCCTTGACGATGGCTTGGTGGTCTGGCGCCAGCATCCTGAACGCCTTGGCGCGCGGACCGCGCTCACTGGGCGCCTATCAGTTCCTGCTGGGCGCCGGCGAGGCGGGGAACTGGCCGGCATGCGTCAAGGTGGTGGCAGAATGGTTTCCAGTCAAAGAGCGCGCGCTCGCTTCCGGCATTTTCAATAGCGGCTCGGCTGCTGGGGCCATCTTGGCGCCGCCCTTGGTGGTCTGGATTTTGCTTCATCACGGATGGCGGGAGGCATTTGTCTGGGTAGGACTGGCCGGCTTCGTTTGGTTGCTGATCTGGTCCCGGGTTTACAACGACTCTCCTTCTCGGATAAGGAAGGGGCAGGGGTTGGTGACCGCTGAGTCAAGTCCGTCGTCCGACGAATCAACCACCCCCTACCCCCTCTATATTAAGGAGGGGGACTTGCCACCAAGCGCCGTTTCGCGGCCCGCCATCTCTCCCTGGAAGCTGTTCCGAACGCGTTTTGTCTGGAGCTTCACATTGGCGAAAGTCTTTCTTGATCCCGTGTGGTACTTTTACATCTTCTGGTTTCCGGAATACCTCAAGCGGGCGCGCCATTTCAGCATGAAATCAATTGGGAAGTACGCTTGGATTCCTTTCTTGATCGCTGGCCTGGGGAACATTCTGGGAGGATGGGTCTCGGGCTGGATGCTGAAACGGGGGTATTCACTCCACATGGCTCGCAAGGGTGGAGTCACATTGTTTGCGTTGCTCATGACGAGCGCCATTCCGGCCGCGTTGGCAGCCGACGCACGAACTTCCCTTGCCCTCGTGTCCTTGGCCATGCTCGGTTATACTGGGTGCGGCTCCATCATGCTGGCTTTTCCCGCTGACGTTTATCCGAAGAACATGGTGGGTTCAATCTGGGGTTTGGCCAGCATGGGTTCGGGTTTCGGCGGGATGATCTTCGCTCTGCTCACCGGTGTGGTGATTGACCGCTTTTCGTATTTGCCCGCATCACACCCGCACCATATCTTGCGGCGCAGGGAGGGCGGGATTATGATAGCGAGTCGGTCGAAGACTTGGTCGCGCTCAGGATACTCCTGGAAGGAGCACAGTGATGAATTCCATTCGTTTGCGGGTGTCGTTTATTTTGTTTGAGATGGTTGTCTGGGGAATTGCGGTCTTGCCTGCGCAGACTGCACCGGCGATCGCTCTTACCGTCGATGCGACGCAAGCCCCGGAGAAGATTCTTCACACGCGCATGGTGATGCCCGTGCAGCCGGGACTGCTCACGTTTTACTATCCCAAGTGGATTCCGGGGGAGCACGATCCGTCGGGGCCGATCGGAAGCGTGGCGGGGCTAAAGTTCATGGTGGACGGCAAGGAAGTCCCCTGGCGGCGCGACCTGGGTGACGTATTCACTTTCCACGTGCAGGCCCCTCAAGGCGCCCAAAGCCTGGAGATTGATTTTGACTACATCGAGTCCGGCGGAACCTTCGGCGGGTCCGCCACCGACAAATTGGTAGTCGTGAGTTGGAATCAAAACTTGCTATACCCCGCGGGACTCCCCGCCGCGAAGATCACTTATCACGCCACGCTGCGTTTGCCCGAGGGATGGAAGTTCGGGACGGCGTTGCCGCAAGAAAGCTCCAAAGAGAGCGAGGTGACCTTCGCGCCGGTGGCGCTTGACCGTCTGGTGGATTCGCCGGTGGTTGCCGGAGAATACTATCGAGCCGTGGACCTGACACCGCCCGGCGAAGCGATTCATCACGAGATCGACATGGTGGCGGACAGCGCGGCGGCGCTCGAAATAAGCCCGGAAGTGCAGAAGGGCCTCACGAATCTGGTAGCGGAGACCGGTAAGCTATTCGGCACACGGCACTATCACGACTATCATTTCCTGCTCACCCTGAGCAATCACGTGGCGCACTTCGGCCTCGAGCATCATGAGTCCGACGACAGCCGCGCCGACGAACGTGGAGTGGTCTCGCCGCAGGGAAGGCGCGGCGTGGGCGGCCTGCTGTCACACGAATTCGTCCACTCGTGGAACGGCAAGTTTCGCCGTCCCGCGGACCTGAGCACCCCCGATTTCGAGACACCGATGAGGGATGATCTCCTGTGGGTCTATGAGGGTCTTACTGATTTCCTGGGCAATCTCCTGGCCACGCGCAGCGGACTGTGGACGCCGGAGCAGTACCGCGAGCATTTTGCCACTACGGCCGGGGAACTTGGTCCGGGCCGGCCCGGACGCACTTGGCGGCCACTTCAAGACACCGCCGACGCGGTCGCTGGCCTGACCTTTGGTCGAGGAGGCTGGATCAACTGGCGCCGCGGCACGGATTATTACGAGGAAGGCGATCTGTTGTGGCTCGAGGTTGCCACGCTTCTCCACGACCAGAGCCACGGCCAGAAGTCCATCGAAGACTTCTGCCGCCTCTTTTACGGCGGCCCAAACAGCGGCCCCGAGCTCAAGACTTACACATTCCAGGATCTGGTCAGCGCTCTCAACCAAGTTGTGCCTTACGACTGGGCCGGATTCTTCCATAATCGGTTGACTTCAACCTCGCCTGCGCCCCCCATGGGCGGGATCGAAGCCGGCGGGTGGAAGCTCGACTATTCTGAAAAACCGCCGGAGGGCGCCGGCCGCGGCCCCTTCGCGGGGGCGATGGGCGCCGAATACTCGCTTGGCCTCAGCCTCGGCAATGACGGCACGGTGCGCGATTCCATGGTCGGCAGTCTTGCCTATCAGGCGGGGATCACTTCCGGCATGCGCGTGGTGGCGGTGAACGATCGTGCCTTCACACCGGAACTCTTGCACGACGCCCTGAGGGCGGCCAAAAACAGCTCTCAGCCTATTCGCTTGCTGGTGCTGAACGACGATTACTACAAGACCTGCGCGATTGATTACCACGGCGGTGAACGCTATCCGCATCTCATCCGGCAAGAGGGCAAACCTGACCTGCTCGACGACCTCGCCAAGCCGCTGGCGGGGAACAAATAGGCGCAAGCGGATACATGGGCCTGCAGCCCACCTGAGTGAACGAGAATCCGCACGTCATCCCCGCGTACGGGCACGCCATGGCGTGCCCCTACGGTGGCCGCCTGGGGCAATTTTCCGAGGAACCGCAGGCGACGAAGGAACTCGCACTGGCCTCAAGACATTCAGAGCGAGATCCTTCGCTTCGCTCAGGATGACAGCGAAGGGCTCGGAATGACAAGCGACCTGGTTTTCCCGCTGCCTCTGAGTCGCCTCCCTTCCGCTTTCCTCCAAACACGATTAAACAGGGAACTGGAATCAGTGGCCTACTTCTTCGCCAGCTTCTTTTCGAGTTGGCGTGCTTGGGCACTCAGCTCACTCAACTGTCGAAGGTCGTCGTCGGCGGAAGAAACGGCGCTTTGGATGCGTGTGAGCGCGGCGTCGGTGAAGGGACTGCTGGTGTTTGAGTCGCGGTTGGAACCGAGCATGCCGCTCATGGCCCGGAATTGGCTCGTAATGTCACGGTAGCGCCGCATGATGGAAGTCAAGAGGGCATCACGGCGGCTATCCAGGTCCTGGAGTTGCACGATCACCTGCGCGAGGTCGACGGCTCGGGCGGAGGCTGCATTGTTAGTATTATTCAACTTTGCATTATCCGCTTCTATAGCCGCCAGGCGCTGGCGAGAAGCTTGGGCGTCTGCCTGGGCGGATTCGAGGTCTTGTTTCAAGCTCTCGAGCTGGGTCTGCCAATCCTCCTTCTCTTTTTGCAGCAATTCGTTGGCGCTGGAGAGCGCCTTCTCGCGTTCCTCATTGGAATTGGAGAGTTGAGCTTGTAGTCCCATGCCGCTGGCCTGAGCTTCACTCAGCTCGCGGTTGAGCCGCTCGATCGTCACATTCCGATTGGCGAGAGCGGCTTGACAATTACCTGCTGGAACCGGGCTTTCGACTTCAGCGGGAGCTTGTTGAAAATCGCGCTGGCGAATCGCCGCGAGTAATTGGCTCAGTGAGCGTCGGTCCGTCTCTTGCTGCTGTTCGAGCATCGCAAGCCGCCGGGACTGCCGATTGAGCTGACCCAGCGAGACAAGCAGCGCAACTGACAGCGTCAGCGCTACAGCGAATTGCAGGTATCCACGCCGCATGCTTTCATCCCTCCTTGGGGCGCAAGCGCGTGCGCCACGAAATGCGCCGGTCTTCATCGCCGCAGGGAGCGCTCAAGTGAATCTGGATGTTGTAGTGGATCCTGGCGGGAAGCGCCAGGGTAAGCCTCCAGGCGCTCGAGATGCGCGCCAACATTGCGGAGATGGCTTCCGGAATTTCGGCCACCGAGCGGCAAATATCACTTCGGCCGCCGGTCGCGTCGGCAAGTGTCTCCAGGCCGTTTTGATACGCGGTGTTGAGCCGGTCGCGCCGGTAATTGAGATGGACCACAAACAGGGGCGCCTCGAGCGAACTGCTGGCCTCTACCAGCTTGGAGATCTTGGCGTTGATCAGCGCCTCGGGGAAACGACGGCTGAGGTCGTGCGGATCGCTCTCATTGATAACCGGATTTGTGTAGTCTTCGCGGTAGCTATAAATGCTGCCGTCGGTGATGTACAGAACGGCGACCCGCACCGGAGACTTACGCATGATGCCATCCGCCAACTCGAGAGCCGATTGCACGGTCTCGAGCAAGTCAGGTTCGGTGCTATTGGCCAGGGAGCGGACCGCATCGGTCAGGGGTTGGCGGCTCGCGCCCGGGTCGGCTAACACGTGCAAGCCGTCCTGGGTGCGCAAGAGCCCCACCCACGCGTTGGGAGCTAGTTTGGAGACTTCAGCAATTAGCGCTTGTTTGGCGGCCTCCACCAGCGTGAGATCCCCTGTCAGATCCAACACAACCAGGATTACCTCGTCGCTGCCTGGACCTAACTGCGCCGTGACGGGTAGCGCCTTGCCGTTGAGCGCGGCCTCGAACTTGGGAGGCTTGGAGCAGTCGTTCGCCTCGACCCAGGCAGGGATCGAGACGTTGGCCGTTTGTGCATGCAGGGTGGCGGCAGCGCCAACGGCGAGAAAGACAGTCACGAGTACGACATGGGTCCAAGGTCGCGAGGATTTGTCCCGCCAAGGCAGAGCCAAAGATCCACCACAGAGGGCACAGAGATCAGGGAGGGGGTGCCTTGGTTTCTCTCCGTGAACTCTGTGCCCTCTGTGGTGAGTCATTTTGGGTGCCATCAGAAGCTGAACTTCAGTCCGATCTGGACTACACGCCCGCCGTGAGAGCCAATGATTTTGCCGGCATCCACGTTGGGCGCGCTGACCGGACCGATATTCGGATCGGGATAATTCCAGTTGGCGTGATTGAGCATGTTGATCGCGGTGGCGCTGAACTCGAGGGCTCGCTCGCCTCCCATGGGCATGCGCTTGGTCACGCTCAGGTCCATGGAATTATAACCCGGGCCCAGCAAGTCCGGTTCGGTACGCGGCCCGTTCCCGGAGGTGAAGTCCGCCGGCTGATCGAAGGCGGCCGGGTTGTACCAGAGAGCGGGACCCGGACGGGCCACGTGCGGATCCACGCCGGGCACGACATTAACGTTGAGGGTAGGAAGCACGCCTCCGGTATTGTTGAACTCGGGATGAAGCGACAGCGGCGTTCCGTCATTCCAGTAGGCCGTGCCGCTCAACGACCAGCCGCTGACCAGAGGCCTCCCCCAGTTCAAGAAGCGCAAAGGGGGCTCGCCGGACCCGAAAGGCAGATCATAAACGTAACTGAGCTGCAAATACTGCGGCGTATTGTAAGAGGTGAGCCCCCAATCGTTGCGCCAGTTGAAGAAGTCCTGGTTCCCGTAAGGGCCTGAGTAATCATCCAGTTGCTTGGAAAATTCGTAGTAGGCAGTAAAAGCGAGGCCGAAGGAGGCGTGCTTCTCGACTCGCACATAGCCTGAGGCCCGGTCGTAACGTCCCCAGGCGTAGTGCCCGTAAAGCTCAAAACCTTGGAATTGCGGGAAGGGCTGCAACGAGTCCCGGAATGAAAGATTGTAAAGCGCGTCGCCGTAGCTCAGGGCAGAAGGGTTGATGGCGTTAGGATTGGCGACCCCGTCGCCCACCAGGAGATCCCGCCCGTTACTGTAATTCGTGCCTACGGAAACCACCATCGAGAACGGCACTTGGCGCTCAATGGAGAGCGAAGCCGATTGATAGAGCGGTTCCCGTCCGCTGAGGTCAACGAAATCCGCCACCGTATTGTCAGCCGCCGACGGGCTAAGGTCCGGAAGGGGGGTAGTATAGGGCGGAATGCCGGCGGACAGGTCCATGGCGGGGCTGAGTTGTGTGTTCGGGGAGATGAAGGTCTGGCGCGCGTAAAACCCTTGTGTGCCCCACTGCCCGTTGTAGATCGGAATCATCCCGTGCGAGCGGCCATAAGAGGCACGGACTACGGTGTTGGCATCTCCGTGCGGATTCCATGCTAGGCCCGTGCTCCCGTCGAGATCGACGTTGGCGGGACGCATTCCGCGCGGAACGTGGTTCAGACCGGCAAATACGTCGGCGCCCATCAACCAGTAGGAGGGGTCGATAGCAGAGGGTTCAACCGTACTCTGGCGATTGTACTTCTCCACCCGCGGCGTGCGGCGGCTGTAATTGAGGCTGAGGGTGAAAGTCAGGTCTTTCGAAAGCTCATACTTATCACGGCCTGAGAGGGATTGGTAAGAGTTGCGAAAATAGGAGGTCGATTCCGTGATGGTGCGCTCTGCGTAAGCCGATAGGCCCAGGAGGAAGCTCGCGAAGGGATCACCCGTATCGATAATCCCCGGCAGGCTGGTGATGTCCGGCGAGAACTGAAAATAACCGGAGGGATATGCCGGATTGAAGGAGTTCACCTGGTAGTCATCTGCCTGAAACGTCCAGCCGAAGGAGTGTTTTTTCTTTCTGGTGGAGAGCGAGTCCTGAACTTCGAAGGTGTTTCGAGCGTCCCGGGTGCTGGGGTTAGCGGTGCCCATCGAGGGATAATTGCTCACGAATTGATAGCTCGGGAAGGCGAGCTGGGAGAGGTTTCCCGACAGCGCCGTGTCGGAAACCGCGGTGCAACTGAGCGAGTTGAGGGTATTGGGGTTGGCAGTAAAAACGTAATCGAGTTCCGTGCGACGGTTCGAGAAATGCTGGTCCGGCGCAGTCGGGCTGGCAATGTTCGGGAAGTACTTCGTGGAACTGAGAAAGCCGCTCGAGAGTGTGCTTGCCCATGTGACCCTGTTCCGTTCGCCGAACTGATGTTCGAGCTTGGCGATGATCCCGTCGGCGTTGTTTGTGGCAGGGGCGTTGACGAAATAGTTATTCTGGAAGAAAGGGCCGATATCCGTATTGGGCAGGGGATACAGGGACAAGGCTTGCTGCACGGCCGGCGCCAGGCGCGCCGCAGGGATGCGATTCTGGGGGAATGTGGAACGCAGATACTGAAGATTGCTCGTGGAAACGGGCTGGCTGGGATCATAAGCGGGGTTGAGGGTCGTGGTGGCCGGATCGTAGATGGGCAGAAGGTTGCCGGCTTCGTCCACGGTTTGCGAGAAGTCGCCGGCGCGCTGGGCGGCAGTGGGCACCGTGTGCAGCGAAGCATGGAAGACGAGTTCGCGAACTCCCTCATAGGACAACGTAAAGAACGTGTTTTTGGAATTCTCGAGCAGGTGCGGGATGATGACCGGGCCGGCCACGTTGAAACCGAACTGATTGCGCCGCAGCGGGGATTTGCTCTCGCCGTTTTGCCTTACCTGGTGCGGTATGGCGTCGAGAATGTCGTTGCGGAAGTTCTCATAAATGCGCCCGTGCCAGAGCATCTTCGGTCCATGGTTCTTTTGCGCAGTCACCGGGCTGCCCGGCCGCATGCCCATGTCACGGGTCAGAACCTTGAACTCATCCGCGGCGCGGTTCAGGGGAGGAGCCTGCTGCGACGACGATTTGCCCGCCTGCGAGGGAATGGCGGTGGCACCGGCGGCGGAAAGCGCAAGGCAAAAGCACAAAAGTGCGTAGATCGACGTCTTCATTTCCGAATGATCACACTTCAGAACCTAAGAATATATACCGCCGCCGAGTCGTAGAGCAACGCCCGTGCCGCGGTCTCCAGCCGTCGGCGGGTCTCCGCAGTTGCTTGATCTCGCAAGCCGAGGCGAACAGGGGTGATCTTTCGCGGCGCTCAGGATGACAGTCAGGATGGGTTTCTGCGTAGCCCGTTAGACGGGCGCCCATGCAAGACCCGAGGTTGTCTAGCCGACTATTTGTCGCTGGCGGGGTCTTGCTGCAAGACTCGCAAGCTTCGGTTCGTTTTCGCAAAACGGGGTGGTTTTTGCTCCATTTGGGCTCAAATTGCTGTTAAATTGCGTGCAAAACTCGCGTAATTTGCACCATTCAAAAAAGTGATGTCCTTTGTTTTCAAGTACTCCTTAGCTTCGTTCCCACTATTTTTCATTTTTCGTAGCGTCCAGCTCTTCCCTGACGGCAAGGATCATTCTGTTTTGCATTGCTCCTCGGCGGCCCGAGATCTTGCCTACGACAATATGTCCATAATTTGACCACAGTTATAGGCTATCATAGACGCTCCGATTTGTCAAGTGGAAAATGTGAGTTGGGTCGAATTGCCCGATTCTTCGCGCCGTGCTTGGCCTGTGCACGACAAATTGGCAGCCTCCGTTTGACGGGACGGCCGCTTCGTCGCTCCGCGCTGCAGATGGGTGCAGAAGATGTGAGTTAACCCTCGGACAGACAAGCCGGTTTTACGCAGAGCAAGGGTCTCTGCTTTTGAAAACGGTTGGGCCGAAGGCACCTTGGAGTGCGGTAGCCCCAGCCACCGCCGTTCACTCGAATTCCAGGGCGGCAGCTCTGCTGCCGCACTCCATGACCCTCTGCGCATTATCATGGTTTCCGGGTGCCCGTCAGCGGCAAGGTGGGAATCACTGAGTGGAATAATACCCGTCTCTTGCCCGCACGATCAGGTCTTTTTGTTTGGTTGTCAGATGGATCTTATGGTAGCCGGCAGTGGCGTCCGTTCGGTCGGGAGTGTAGCCGAGGTTGTACTGGTTGCGTAGCTCATCTTGAATCTGGCTGTAAATTTGCTCGATCGGCAGTTTCTTCGAGACTTCAAAGAGGCGCCCGCCCGTCTGCCTGGAGATCTGGTCGAGGACTTTCTTGCCATCCGGGCGCTCCTTCTGGGGATATCTGCCGGGCCCACCGCCACCGCGCCGGCCCATCCCTCCCATACCGCGGCCGCCGTAACTACCTCCATAAGGGTGCTCATCGGCAAACAGGATCGAATAGACCAAGGTATTGGCGCGCTGGGCCGCTGCGACGGCGCTGGCCAGGGTTTCCTTACTGCCGCGATCGACCCCGTCAGAGAGCACAATCAATGCCTTGCGGCCTTGCTGCTTTCCCATCAATTCGTTCGATGCTAGGTAGACCGCATCGTAGAGCAGCGTGCCCCCGCCCCAGCCGCCGCCCCGCCTTCCGGAGTCCGGATATGAGCCGGGCGAATTTCCGGAATCGCCTCCGCCCTCCTGGCCGGCGCGGTGCAGTTGCGGCTCCTGAAGCAACGCCAATGCCTTCTGCAGCTTTTCGCGGGACGAAGTGAGATCCTGGAGGAGTTCCACCTCGCGGTCGAAGTGAATCAGGAAAGCCCTGTCCTTGTCGACGCGCAGCACCTGATCCAAGAAAGTCGAACTGGCATCACGCTCCTGGTCAAGAACCCGTCGCTGGCTGCCGCTGGTATCCACCAACAGGCCCAGCGTCAGAGGAAGGTCAGATTCACGCGAAAAATAGCCGATCGTCTGAGGCCGGCCGTCTTCTTCCAACTCGAAATCATCCTTGGTCAGGTTGCGCACGATTTCTCCATGTTTGTTGCGCACGCTGGCAAGGACGTTGACAACCTTGACGCTGACGGAGATTTTGGGCGGAGCGGGGTTCGGTTGCTGGCTGGGCGGCTGGCCCTGCGCGCTGGGTTGTTGGGCCCAGCTTGGCAACCACAGGCACACCACAGAGAGAAGCAGGCAGAACCCTTGCCAGGCACATGCTCCGAGGCTTGCGACAACGCCGCGAGTTTGCGCGGCCCCTCCCTCCCAGTTCGCCGCGTCCACCACGAGTTGCTTCGTGACCCCCATGCTTATCAATGGTATTCCCGCACCACAGCGAAAAGTTCCTATTTCTTCTGACTACTCTGGCGAGGCGCCCAGACCCAATCGTTCCTCCCCGCAGTAGCAGACAAATCGCCTGCTGCGCAGGAATCCGACCAGTGTAAGTCCGCACTCTCGCGCCAATTGGACCGCCAGGCTGGAGGCCGCTGAGACCGACGCCAGCAGTGGGATTCCCGCCACAAGTGATTTTTGAATGATTTCGAAGCCCCCACGGCCACTGGCCAGTAATGCACATCCTGACAAAGGAATGCGCCCCTCGAGCAATGCCCAGCCGATGAGTTTATCCACGGCATTATGCCGCCCCACGTCTTCTCTCACCGCGATCAGCTTACCGGAGGGTTCAAAAAGTGCGGCGGCGTGCAATCCGCCGGTCTGGCCGAACAGTACTTGGCCGGCGCGAAGGGCTTCCGGCAGGGTACAAAGCACTTCGGGATCCATCCGGAAGCGCGGGTTGGGCCGCTTAATCCCTTGCAAAATGCACTCCTCGATGAATGCTTTGCCGCATAACCCACAACTTGAGTTGGCGAGGAAGGTGCGTTTGGCTCGCTTCGAATTGAGGATTCCAGGGTTCCTGAGTTTGATCTTCAAAACATTCGGATCGGGTCTCGACACGCCGCAATCTTGAAAACTGGCAAGGTCCTTAGCGGATTGGATGATTCCCTCCGTAAAGAGGAGGCCTGCGGCCAATTCAAGATCATTCCCGGGAGTCCGCATGGTTACGCTGAGGGGTCGTCTCCCAAGCCGGATTTGCAGTGGCTCCTCTCCGACTAGTGCATCGCGCAGGCGCCGCACCTTTTTGTCGTTCCACTCGCACACCGTGGAGTAGTTCACCGCTTGTGAGCCAGGTTCCATTCCTTTGCGCTCCTCGACCTGACGGCTTTGGCATCATTGTAGGCCGCCCCGAGCCGTCGAGTCCACATTCCCGTTCCTTGCCGCCGCACTCCAAGGTGCCTTCGGCACACAAATTTGCAGGGGGGATGTGTGAAACTTCGCAGTGAGCAAGCGTGGCAAGACTCTGACTTGGCGTCGAACCCACCGACACCCTTCACAAACCCCAGGCGTGGCGTGTTAACGCCGTAGTTTCAATGGCTTAGCCAAAATCAGCTTCCCGCTACTGTGGTGCGCCGCGTGCTAAGAATGGAACCGTGATTCGAACTAGGGTGTAAGTGTGCGCTGGCTAGATGGCAACCACGCTGAAGGAGGACGACATGGCTTCATGTCAACAGTCGGTGGCCAGGCTCCTGCCTGAAGACCCCTCTCTGGTGGACGAGATCCTCCGTCGATTTCCAAAAATCGGTTCTTCCGATGTGATTCCGCTTTTGCAGGCCATCCAGCAAAGCTGCGGATATTTGCCCCGCCCAGTGTTGGAGGTCATCGCAAAGCGAACCCAGGTTTCGCTGACCCGCATGTACGGCGTGGCGACGTTCTACGAACGGTTTCGTTTCCAGCCAGTCGGTAAACACGTGATCCAGGCCTGTCACGGCACAGCCTGCCACGTGAACGGCGCCAAGCAGATCGGCCGCGCCACACACCAGACGCTCCAGATTAAGGACCGGGAAACGACGGCGGACGGATTGTTTACGCTCGAGACGGTAGCGTGCCTGGGCTGTTGCAGCCTTGCGCCGGTGATGATGATCGACGACAAAGTGTATGGTCGTTTGAACCCGCAACGCGCGCAACGCATCCTCAGCCGCTATCGACGCGGCGGCGGCCAATAGGCCGGTATCTGCCGACCCTTCGCCCCGCTCAGGGCAGGCTCTGAAGGCCGGCGCAGGAGCAACCGGGAGAAACCCGATGAAGACATCCACGACGAACTCGCACTGGCGCATCGCGGTGGGCCTCGGCTCCTGCGGCGTGGCCGCCGGCGCGCAGGCGCTCTACGAGCTGATCGAAAAACGAGCTGACCCTTCACGGATTACGCTGCACAAAACCGGCTGCGCCGGGCTTTGTCACCGCGAACCGATGCTGGAACTTTATTCGCCGAGCGGCGGGCACTGGACCTACGTCCATCTCGATGAGCGCGGCGTCCAACAAATTCTCGACCGCCACATCGGACGTAACCAGCCGGTTGAAAAGTATCTGCTCGAGGGTGGCGGGCGCGCCGAAAGCGTGCGCGGGTTTTTGTCCAAACAGAAAAAAATCGCGCTCGAGAATTGCGGTGCGATTGACCCCGAATCGCTCGAGGCGTACCGCGCCTCCGGTGGTTACCGCGCCGCCGGCCAGGTGCTCGGCGGCATGACGCCCGGCCAACTCATCGAAACGATCACCGCCAGCGGTTTGCGCGGACGTGGCGGCGCGGGTTTCCTGACGGGATTGAAGTGGAAATACGCCGCCGAGGCGGCCGGCGACCGGAAATACATCGTCTGCAACGGCGACGAAGGCGATCCGGGCGCGTTCATGGATCGCAGTGTGATGGAAAGCGACCCGCATCGCGTGATTGAAGGGATGATCATCGGCGCGTTCGCCATCGGCGCCTCAGCCGGTTTCGTTTACGTGCGCGCCGAGTATCCGCTGGCGGTCAAGCGGATGGGTTTGGCCATCGAGCAGGCGCGCGCTGCCGGGCTGCTCGGAAAGAATCTCGATCTCGAAATCCGCGAGGGCGCGGGGGCATTTGTCTGCGGCGAGGAGACGGCGCTGATCCAATCCATCGAAGGGGCGCGCGGCATGCCCCGGATGCGTCCGCCCTTCCCCGCCCAGAGCGGGCTCTGGGGTTGCCCGACGCTGATCAACAACGTGGAGACGTTCGCCAACATCCCCTGGATCATCACCAACGGCGCGGCGGCGTTCGCGGCGCTGGGCACCGAGAAGAGCAAAGGCACGAAGGTCTTTTCGATTGTCGGCAAAATCCGCAACAGCGGCCTGATCGAAGTGCCCATGGGCATCACGCTCTCCGAGATCATCTACGAAATGGGCGGCGGCAGCGCCACCGGCCGCCCCATTAAGGCGGTGCAAACCGGCGGCCCCAGCGGCGGCTGCATTCCATCCGCCTTGTTCGAAACGCACATCGACTACGAAGAACTGGTTCGCCACGGCGCCATCATGGGCAGCGGCGGCATGATAGTCATGGACGAGGACACTTGCATGGTGGACCTGGCGCGCTATTTCCTCGCCTTCACCGCCAAGGAGTGTTGCGGCAAATGCGCGCCGTGCCGCCTGGGCACGGCGCAGCTCTTGGAAATTCTCACGCGCATTACTCAGGGCCGGGGCGTCGAGGCCGACTTGCAAACGCTCACCGAGCTTGGCTCCACCGTGAAAACCACGTCGCTGTGCGGACTCGGCCAGACTGCGCCGAACCCGGTGCTGACCACGCTCCAATACTTCCGCCACGAATACGAAGAACACATCCGCGAGCGGCGATGCCGTGCGGGCGTTTGCCAGGCCTTGATGCTGGCGCCCTGCGAGAACTCCTGTCCGCTGCACATGAACATCCCCGGCTACCTCCAACTGCTCAAGGAAAACCGGCTCGACGATGCCTTCGAGATGGTGCTTCTCGACAATCCGTTGCCCGGCACGACGGGCCGCGTCTGCCAATATCCGTGCGAGCAACGTTGCCGTCGCGCCACGGTCGACGCGGCCGTCAACATGCGCGAGGTCCACCGTTTCATCGCCGATGCCAAGCTCGGAAGGACTCCGGCGGCAAAAATCGTTCGCCGGTTGAAACAACGCAAACTCCCCGCCACCGGGAAACGCGTCGCCATCGCCGGTGCCGGGCCGTCGGGATTGACGGCGGCGTTTTACCTGGCGCTGCTCGGCCACCACGTCAGGATCTTCGAGGCCGCCGAGCACCCGGGGGGCATGCTTCGCTACGCGCTGCCCGAATACCGATTGCCGAAAAATACACTCGATCGCGAGATTGCCTTGATCCGCGGGCTCGGCGTCGAGTTCACCTGCAACACCGCCGTCGGCCACGACATCACGCTCGAGGAATTGACCGGCGCGCACGACGCGGTATTGCTGGCCTTCGGCACGTGGGAAGGCGAAGGCCTCGCCGTGCCGGGTCGCGGACTGGCCGGCGTCGTGCCGGCGCTGGATTTTCTCGAGGCCGCCACGCGCGGGGAAAAACATCCGGTCGGCCGCAGCGTCATCGTCATCGGCGGCGGCAACGCGGCGATTGATTCCGCGCGCACGGCGTTGCGTTTCGGGGCAGAGGTGACGATCGTCTACCGGCGCACCCGTGAGGAAATGCCCGCGATCGCCGAGGAGACCGCGCACGCACTGGAGGAAGGCGCACGGCTTATCACGCTGGCCGCGCCGGTGCAAGTGCTGGGTGAAAACGGCAAGGTGACGGGACTGGAAGTCGAAAAGACCGCGCTGGGCAAATTCGACGCGCGCGGCCGTCGCGCGCCCGTGCGGACGGGCGAAAAATACGTCATCCCGTGCGACACCATTATCGAAACCATCGGCCAAAGAGTCGAAGCCGGGTTGCTCAGCAAACTCGGCCTGCGGGTTACCGGCGCCGGTACGGTCGAGGTGGATCCGTGGACGCTGCGGACAGGCGATCCGAAGGTTTTCGCCGCCGGTGACGTGGTGAGCGGCGCGGCCAACGTCAGCGGGGCCATGGCGCTGGCTAAGAAGGCCGCTCAAAATATTGACCGCCAGTTGACCGGCCAAGATCGTTTTCGGGAGCTTTGGCAGGCGTTCAAGTACGACAACGCGCCGCCGCCTCAGGGCCAGGGCGGTTCGCGCAATGTGGCGAAGATCGCCGCCTGCGCATCGCGCCGGCGCAACTTCAACGAGGTCACACAAACATTCAGTAGGAAACAAGCGCGCGCCGAGACCTTACGATGCCTGCGCTGCGACATCAAGACCACGGAGGAGGACGTAGCATGAAAACCGTCTCGCTCAGCATCGACGGCAAATCCGTGACGGCTTCCGCAGGCACGACGATTCTGAACGCCGCCGCCGCCGCCGGCATTGACATCCCGCATCTTTGTTACGACCCGCGCGTTGAGCCCATCGGCAGTTGCCGGCTCTGCGGCGTGAAGGTGGAGGGAATGCGCGGCGTCATCGCCTCCTGCGGACAGGCGGTCAGTGACGGCATGAAGATTACGACCGAGGACGACGACCTGGCGCTGCATCGCAGGCAGATTTTGCAATTGTTGTTATCCGATCATTCCCCCACCTGCACCACTTGCGATAAATCCGGCAACTGCCGGCTCCAGGATTACGCCTACCGTTATCACGCCGATCAGAACCGATTCGGCCCATTGACACACCAACCCGACGGCCCAAACTACACTACCCTCAACAAGGGCATCGTTTACGACGCCGAAAAGTGCATCAAATGCGGACTCTGCGTGAAATATTGCGAAACCGTCCAGATGGCCGAGGCGCTCACGTTTGCATGGCGCGCCAAACGTATGGTGGTCACGACGCCGTTCGAGGAGGACTTGCACAAAACCACCTGCGAACTCTGTGGCGGCTGCATCCGCGTTTGTCCCGTCGGCGCCATGCTCGACAAGTCAGCCCTGGGCATGGGACGCGAGAAGGACCTCAGCCGCGTCTGCACCACTTGCTCGTACTGCGGCGTCGGTTGCCAGATGGATTTGGTGGTGGACAAGGCCCGCAACCGCATCGTGCGCGTGACCGCCGAACCTGGGTCGCCCATCAACGACGGCAACCTGTGCGTTAAAGGCCATTTCGGGTTCGAGTTCGTCGCTTCCAAGGACCGTCTCACGCATCCTCTGATTCGCAAGAGTGGCAAGCTCGAAGAAGCGACGTGGGACGAAGCCCTTGCGCTGGTTGGCAAACGCCTCCGCGAGATTCGCGACAAGCGCGGTCCCGATGCCATCGCCTTCGTCTCCTCGTCGCGTTGCACGAACGAAGAGAACTACCTGATGCAAAAATTGGCGCGCGCCGCCGGCGGCACGAACAACGTGGACAACTGCGCCACGAGCTGCCACGCGCCAACCGTTGCCGGTCTGGCGATGGCGTTCGGCAGCGGCGCCATGACCAACAGCACTGCCGAAATCAAGGACTGTAACGTGCTCTTTCTCATCGGCGCTAACCCCACCGAGGCGCATCCGATCTTCGGTTTGGAAATGAAACGCGCGCTTCGGCGCGGCGCCAAGCTGATCGTCTGCGATCCGCGCAAGACCTGGCTGGCCCAGCGCGCTCACATCCACATCCAACACCGTCCCGGCAGCGACAACATGCTGCTGAACGCCATGATGCGATTCATCATCGACGAAGGACTGGCCGACCTATCGTTTATCGAGAGCCGCTGCGAGAATTTCGAGGAGTTTTGCGAGAATTTGCGGCCGTACACCGTGGAAGCTGCGGCGAAATACTGCGGTGTGGATGCGGAATCGATCCGCACCGCGGCGCGGTGGTATGCGACCGGAAAACCCAGCGCGATTTACTACACGCTGGGCATCACTGAGCATACTTGCGGCACGGACAACGTCAAGAACGTTGCCAACCTCGCCATGCTCTGCGGCCAGATCGGCAAACCCTCCAGCGGCGTCAACCCCATGCGCGGCCAGAACAACGTCCAGGGCGCTTGCGACATGGGCGCGATGGGCAATAAACTTCCCGGCTACCAGGACGTGGCCGACCCGGCGGTGCGTGCTAAGTTCGAGGGAGCCTGGGGCGTCGCGCTTCCGCAAAACAAAGGCGGCAAAGTTCCGTACTTTCTGGAGGCCGCCGGACGGGGGGATTTGAAGGGGCTTTACATTATGGGTGAGGATCTGGTGATGACCGAGCCCAATAACGCCAAAGTGATCGAGCACCTGCGGAACCTCGAGTTCCTTGTCGTGCAGGAGATCTTCCTGACCAGAACGGCTGAGCTTGCTCACCTTGTCCTGCCCGGCGCTTGCTGGGCCGAAAAGGATGGGACGTTCAGCGCCTCGGAGCGCCGCATGCAATTGGTGCGCAAGGCCGTCGAACCGCCCGGCGAAGCACGGGCCGACTGGCAGATTCTCTGCGCCGTCTCGACCGCCATGGGTTATCCGATGCAATACGAAAGTCCGGCGCAAATCTTCGACGAAATGGCCGGCCTCTCGCCCATTTTTGCCGGCATCAGCCACCAGCGCATCGATGCCAGCGGGGGCATCCAATGGCCGTGTCCGACGCCAGTACACCCGGGAACACGGTTCCTTCATGAAGGTAAATTCACACGCGGGAAGGGTAAGTTCCACCCCATCCTGTTCCAGGCGCAGAAGGAGGAACCGTGTAAGGAGTTTCCGCTGATCCTCTCGACCGGCCGCACGCTCTACAACTACAACTGCGGCACCATGACTCGCCGCTCGGCTGTGATCCACCAGAAGGAGCCGGCCAACTTTGTCGAGATTCACGCCGAAACTGCGGCGCACTACGGGATTCAACCCGACGAGAAGGTGATCGTCCGCACGCGCCGCGGCCAAGTGACCGGCCGCGCCGTGGTCGGCGATCGCGTGCGCCCGGACACAATCTGGATGCCCTTCCATTTCGTCGAAGAACCGGCCAACGCCATCACCAACGACGTTTTCGACCCTGTCACCGCCACCGCCGAGTACAAGTGCTGCGCGGCGGCGCTGGAGAAAATCCGCTAAAAGCTTTCACCACAGAGGGCACGGAGGACACGGAGAAAAGACGTAGGGCTAGATGAGAGAGAAAGAGCGACTGAATGGGATTACGGAGGCAATTATCGGAGCGGCAATTCAGGTGCACCGCGTGCTCGGTCCTGGTTTACTCGAGTCCGCTTATGAAGCCTGCCTCGCGTTTGAATTGAATAAGCGAGAACTACGCATCGAAGAGCAGCGGCCACTACCGCTTGTGTATGAACAGGTCAAGCTGGATTGCGGCTATCGCATCGATCTTTTGGTGGGAGGGGTAGTGGTGGTAGGGGTCAAATCGATAGATGCTCTGGCCCCCATTCACGAGGCCCAGGTAATGTCGTACCTCAAGCTTTCAGGATGCAAGGTGGCACTGCTGATCAATTTTAACGTTCCGTCTGCTGAAAGATGGCATTCGCAGGTTTGTCAACGGCGCCTTTTAGTTTTCTCCTCTGTGTTCTCCGTGCCCTCTGGGGTGAAGGCTTTTGTCCTTAAGCCTTCGCATCTCAATTGAGTCCAGGATGCCAGCGACGGCGGCAAGCAGGGTCGGATCTTGCACCGGCAAACCGCGGCGGGAGGCCTGGCGCAGCGCGAGGCTTTCGGGAAGATGCGCCACAACTTTCAGGCCCGCCATCCCCTTCTCGATCATCTCGCGTTCTTCGCCGTCACGAACCTTGTTGCCCACCACCAACAATCGAGAAAGGCCGATGTCTGCGGCCAGTTGTTGAATTCGCCGGGCTGTTTCGATGGAAGACTGGCTGGGCTCGACCACGATTAAGAGCGCGTCGGCGCCTCTCGAGGTGGCTCTGCCCAGATGTTCCAACCCCGCTTCGCAATCCATGAACACCCAATCCGAACGCTCCAGCATGATGTGTTGAAGAAGGTTCCGAAGGAAAGCGCTCTGCGGGCATGCGCAGCCGCCTCCTCCCTGGCCGATGCCGCCCATCACCAGCAGCCGAACACCATGATCTTCAAAAGAGAAGCGGTCCGGAATGTCGTCCACGCGAGGGTTGAGCCGGAAAAAGCCTTCCAGCGACCCTAGCCGCTCCTCGATCAATTCCTTCATCCCAACCAGGGCTGGCGGCGCGGAAGTAAAACCAAGGGCGAGATGCAGATTGGGATTTGGGTCGGCGTCAATGACTAAAACAGGGTGTCCCCGCGTAGCCGCCTGCCGCGCCAACAGGGCTGTCAAGGTAGTCTTGCCGACTCCGCCTTTGCCACTGAGTGCGATTTTCATGATATTAGTCTACCAACAACGACTGCACCACAGAGGGCACAGAGGTCACGGAGAAAAGGATCTACTCTGTGATCGCTGTGCCCTCTGTGGTGAGTCTTTTTTTCGCGAACTCAACCAGCCGCTCGCACAGCATGCCGCCCAGGTGCGCCAGAATCTCGAGGTGGTGATAATGGCTGGCGGAATCGTCGAACAGGACCTGCGCGGAGTCAGGGAACTCTCCGCCTCCTGACCAGTACACTACGGCGAGAGGCAATCGCGGAAACACCCAGAAGCGGAACGCCGCGTCGCCCATCTCAACTTGTTCGCCACCAAGTCCTCGAGCGGTGGCGCGGAAAGCTTCCACATCACCCCGAAAGCTCCTCACCAGCAGGTTGCCGCTGTAGGATTGAAATGCCTGCTCATAGAATGCCCCGTGCGGCAGGTTGCGCAGCGAGACCCAGGTGTTTTCTAAAGGCGCCCCATCAGCTAAGAGGAGGTGCTGGAGGATTAAACCCGCAAAGTGCGCAGGGCAAGGCTGGCCCGCCTTGTCGCGAACCGTCAAGTCAGGCCAGGTCACGAAATAGGGCCGACCCCAAAAGGGAATCTCGAGCCGAGTCTCCCCTGCGAGAGTCTCGCAACGCGCGCCGGACCACAAGGCCACTTCCGCAGGGTCGCGTTGCCGCAGCGCTTCTTGCGTCTCTCGCAACTGTTTCTCGAGGCTGGCAGCCCAGGTTGGGTTTACTGGCATGGATTCAAACGCTCTCAGCTTTCAGCTCTCAGCCTTCAGCAAACGCGTGATCGATCGCGACTTGCTGATTGCCGGAATATGTGCGCCAGCCGTAAGGACGCTGCAACCGACCCCTCACCCGTCTGGCGGCGGCTGATGAAAGCGCCGTCGCGAGACACCCTCTCCCCAAGGGAGAGGGCTGTGTTAGTCCGGGCGGTTTGCTGATAGCTGACGGCTGATAGCTTCCTCTCACGCCCCCACCGTCACACCCTGAAACGTTTTCTTCGCCGTGTACATGGGTGGCGCGAGCTTCAATTCAGCGCGCTTCTTATCCAAGTGCTCGATGATCTGGGCGGCGGCTTTGACGGGGTCGGGTTCGAAGAAGAATTTCCCGCCTGTCAACTTTTCAACGTCATCCGTGAGGAATTTATGCACGGCTGGGCTGCCCAATACCGGGTGTGGGGTTCCGAAGTGAGTAAGCACGCCCGAGGCCACACAGTAGAAACCAATGGCAATCGCCTTCTCGGACATCCACTCAGGCGCCGAACCCGCCACCGGCAGTTGCGAGAAATCCTCTCCCAGACCACCTTCTCCCACGATCTCGATGAGCGTTGTCAGAATGCGGGAATTGTCCACACACGACCCGAGGTGCAAAACGGGAGGGATGCCTACGGCTTCGCAAATCTCCCGCAATCCCGCGCCGGCGCTTTCGTAAGCTGCTTCAGGACGGAGCAAGCCGCACTTGGCGTCGGCAATGGCGGCGCATCCTGTGCTGACGATCAACACGTCGTTCTTGAGCAGTTCGCGGGTGAGTGCGATGTGCGCATAGTCATGGACCATGTTCGGGTTATTGCACCCCACGATTCCCACTGCGCCGCGCAGCCGCCCGTCGATGACGGCGTCGTTCAGAGGACGGAAGGTGCTGCGATATCGGCCGCCCAAAAATTGGAAGACCGAATCGGTGGTGAACCCGGCGATCAAATCCGACCGACTCTCAGGGATATTCACTTTGCGCGGATCGCGCCGGGTATAACTCTCGACTGCCTTCGCGACGATCTCCTTCGCGCCCTCGTAGGCCCGTGTTTCATCGAAGTCAACCGATTCAACATTGGGCATTTTGTTTTTGCGCGAGGTGGTTACCAGCTTGGTATGGAAGCAACTGGAGATGCTGGCCAGGGACGGCATGATGCATTGCACATCGACCACCATGAGATCGACGGCGCCCGTGATAACGGCCAGTTCCTGCTGAAGGAAATTTCCGGCCACCGGCACGCCGTGGCGCATCAGGATTTCGTTGGCGGTGCAGCAGATGCCGGCGATGTTGATTCCCTTTGCGCCATGAGCCTCTGCCATCTTCAGGAGTTCCGGGTCCCGGCTGGCGGCCACCATCATCTCCGAAAGGACTGGTTCATGGCCGTGCACCACAATATTGATCGCGTCCTTCTTCAGGACACCTAAGTTGACCGCCGCGCGCAGAGGTTTGGGAGGGCGAAAGAGGATGTCCTGAAGGTCCGTAGCGAGCATGGAGCCGCCCCAGCCATCCGCGAGCGAGGCGCGCAATCCCTGCATGAGGATGTTCCGGTAATCCGTGTCGACACCCATGGTGCTGCGGTGCATGATCTCGACGATCTCGCGGTCGATACCGCGCGGGCTGATGCCAAGCTTGCGCCACAGTTCCTGGCGCTTGGCAGGCGCTCTCGAAATATACTGGAGCTCACCCTCCTGCTGGCCAAACATGGAAAGAGCACGCTCCGCCAGGGCCTTGGCGATTTCGGCGTCGCTGTGCCCATCGGGCGCGACCCCGAATTCCGCCGCCACGCGGCGCAGCTTTGCCGAGTCCTTAATGGCGTAGCCGCCTTTTCCTTCCGCGGCAAGGAGAAGCGTATGAGCTACGTCGCGGCCGTGATCGGAGTGGGCCGCCGAGCCGCCGGCCACCATGCGCACCAGGTTGCGGGCCACGATCGTATCTGCGTCCGCGCCACAGGCGCCCCGTTGCGGCCGGCCGCCGAAGGGATCGATGCGGCAGGGGCCCATGTTGCAGATTCGGCAACAAACGCCAAGCTTCCCGAAGCCGCATTGCGGCTGTTGCTCCTCCCAGCGGTCCCAGATCGTCTCGAAGTGCTGATTATCGGCGATCTGAAGCATTTCCAGGGTTGCTGGATCAACGCTCTTTTGATTCATACTCACCTCGGCGCAGAACATTAACAGCGAAGAAAAGATTCACCACAGAGTACTCAGAGAACACAGAGCAGATAGGCACCGCTGTGGCGACGACTAAGAGTCACGACCCTCCCACCACACGCTTTGTCGGGGTCATTACTCCGTGATCTCTGCGACCTCTGTGGTGAAGGGTTTTCGGTTTATGCTGCCGCAGCCGCCGGGCTCGACCCGGTTCGCTGGCGGTAGGCCTTCAGGTAGCCGTCGCTGTAAATATCCATACCCAGCAGGAGTTCAGCCGTGGCCACCGATTGGCGTAATTCCTCATCGCAGACGTCCAGGATTGCGGTATCCAACCCCATCGCCAACGCCATGACCATGAAGGTGCGATTGATGAGCTTGCGCTCTTCAGTCTTCGAAGAAACGTTGCTCAGGCCGATGGAAATATGGCAGGGCGGATCGGAGAGCATGATCATCTGCTGTATGGCATTGAGAACATTCTTGGGCTGGTCCTGCATGAACTTGACCGGCATCACGATGGGGTCGAGAAAGATTTCGGATGGCGAGAGTCCGGCTTCGATCGCGGCCGCGAAGATTTTTCCACCCAGTTCCAGCCGCCGGTCCACATCCTGGGGGCTGCCTCGCTCATCCATCACCACGCCCATAATTGATGTCTTGAACTCTTTCGCCAGTTCGAGAAGCGGGAAGAGCTTGCTATCTTCGGCGGTGGTGCTGTTGAGAATTACCGCCCGCTCTCCAACGGTGTTGCGATAGGCCGTGAGGCCCGCCCGGAACATGTCGGCGCGGGGACAGTCAAGCGAGAGGGGCAGGGCAGTGGATTCCGCCACGGCCTGAACCAACCAGGCGTAGTCCTCCAGCTTGCGCGAAGCTGCTCCCATGTTCACGTCGAGGTAATCCGCCCCGCCCGCTTCCTGCTTGGCGACACGATCCTTGATCACGGTCTTGTCATGTTCTTGAATGGCCTTGCCAACGTCCTTGAAGGAACCGTTGATACGTTCACCTATTAAAATGATTCCCATGGCTTCTCCTCCTGGAGATTTGCTCTCCGCCCTCTTCCCAAGGGAGAGAGGGCTGTCGGGTCACAGTAATCTAGGCGGCGGCCGCGGTAACCGTGCCTCCGCTCAGCTCGGCGATACTCTTCTTGAGCGCTTGCACTGCCTCTGGGTGGCGCAGAATGAACAGGTCGCCACCTGCCACGAGGAAGGCGAGGGCTGTGCTGGCTTCCCAAAGCGGCGCGCGCTGGCGCTGGGGACCCCAATCGGGAATCTCCTCTTCCGAAACCCGAGCCTCCTTGACGCCCCATGCCTCGATGCCGACATCGCAGATCATGGGTTGCGCCAGCATTCTGTCGCCCTTCAAACCTGCCAACCGTGCGCGCTCCATGACGGAATAGATGTACTCCAGACCGTATCCGAGCGCGGCGCAGGTGGGGTAAATCACAATATTCTCGACCGGGAAGCCCATGTCCTGAGCGAGGATGTTGACCTGTTTGGCCATGTTGACGTCGCAGGGTGATTCGGCCACGATCTTGTGCTTGTAAGCCGTGCACACCGCCACCAGGGTCTTGTAGTTATCCTCCTTGATGCTTCCGATCAGGCAATTCTCGCCCGCCGCCGCTTCCGCGACGGCAGGAAAGACCTCGTTGTCTTTGTCAGCATTCCCCGTACCCCAGATGATCAGGGGCGCCGGGACTCCTTGCAGAACCTGCTTCACGGTTTGAGCAGCTTCGGCGGGAGTTCGGTTGCCGCGTTCAGGATGGCACCCGTCCAGGCGCAAGCAGATCAGGTCGGCGCCCATTTCGAGACACTTTCGCGCCCAGTTCACCGGGTCGTTCAATGTGTCTCCGAATGGTTCTCTCAGCAAGTCCGGCCATTCTTGCGGGTAGGTGTCACAGATCTCCATGGCCACGGCCGGTTGGACGCACGGCCCCTCAAAATCAAGGAAGGGCAGCGTTGCGGCCCCTCCAATTGCGACGGTGTAGCCGCGAGTTCCCCCACCGGCCTGAGTTGCACCGATCGTCACCGCATTGACTCGTCCACCCCAAGTTTTCTTCGCATCTGGAACCATTGTTTTTCCTCCTCGAACTTCCGACTCTGTCATTCTGAGTAAACTGCAGAATCCATCCGGTGCCCGGGTAGTGACCCGTCACCCAACCCTCGACGGCCGATGAAGGCGCCGTCGCGGGCCACTCTCCCCGATTTCTGGGGTCCGATGGACCCCATCGGGGTCCAGAAATCGGACTCCCCAGGGGAGAGGGCATTCACTTTTCGCAGGCGTTCCTCCTCCACATCTACAACGCGGCTGTTGGCGACAGGGCCGCTTCAAGCAACTCCCGCATGCTGCGCCGGGCCGGCGAATCCGCCGCCAGTTGACTCACCGGTTCCGCCCTCCGGCTCAGTTCGCGCAAGCGGCCGTCCGACGGCACTACGCCGAGCAACTTGAGGCCCGTTTGCTGCGCGAGTAAATGCACGTCGCCATCTTCCCTTCCGCCCCCAGCCGCTTCGACATCGTTGAGGACCAGGTATTGCCCTCCGATACGCAACGCCAACTTCTTGGTCAGCTCGCGAATCCTTGCAGCCGCTTGCAGCGAAACGGGCAGGCCGTTGCTTACAACCAGGAGCACATCGACATCCTGGGTTGTGCATCTAGAGAGGTGTTCGAGTCCCGCCTCGTTATCCATGACCACGTACCGATAAGCGCCGCGGAGGCGGTCAATGCAACGCCGCAAAACATTATTCACCGCACAGTAACAGCGCGGCCCTTCGCCGGCGCCCATGACCAGCAGATCGACACCACGTCCTTCCCACAAGCACTCTTGAATTCCCATCTCCAGGTAATCGTCTTTGGTTACTCCCGCGGGGAGTTTGCGGATGTGATCCAGCAAATCGTCTCGCAATTCGCTGATGGTCTTCTCCACTTGGCACCCCAGCACGAAGCCCAGGTTGGGGTTGGGATCGGCATCGACCGCCAAAACAGGCCCCTCCCCGCGCTCGATCAAGGTTTGAATCAGCAACGCCGCCAGGGTGGTCTTGCCAGTGCCGCCTTTGCCGGCGACGGCCAGGGTGAACGCCATCTATGTCCAAGCCTCCACTTCCTGCGAATGCTGCACGGACTTAAACCTGCTGAGATCCGTGTGGGGAATGAACCTTGCCGCCAGGAACTCGTCGTAATAATTTGGATAATTAATTAGGTCGTAATACGTGACCGATTCAGCGGTCGAATGCAATTCCTGCCACGTGCTCTCAGAAAGCAAGCCTAAATCAGCGCCCACTATGGATGTGTTGCCAACAAATCGGATTTTGTCCCTTGGCAAGTCTGGAATCAATCCGATGGCGATCGCCTTGTCCCGGTCGAGGTAGTTGCCGAATCCGCCCGCGATGTAGAGCTGCTCGATGTCCTGAAAATCGAGACCAACGACTCGCGCCAGGACCTCCGCGCCCGCGTAAATGGCCGCTTTGGCATTCAGCAAGCTGGTCAAATCCGCCTGGGTGACCACGATATCCTGACCGGTATCCAGGCGCGTTCCGGGGACCAGCACGAACTCGAGCATGCCGTCCCGCTCGCGGATACGCGGACTTGCGCCGGGCACCAGATTCCCCGATCGGTCAATCGCTTCCGCCTTGTACAACTCGGCGATCAGGTCGATCAGCCCGGACCCGCAGATACCGCGCGGAATGCCGTTCCTCACAGTCCGATATTGAACTGCCCCTTGTTGATTGATCTCGACTCGTTCAATGGCCCCGTGGATAGCCTTCATTCCGTGTTTCACGCCCGAACCTTCGAAAGCGGGACCGGCTGAGGCGGAACAAGCAATAATCCAATCGCGATTGCCGATGGCGATCTCGGCATTGGTCCCGATATCGATCAACATCTGGACCTTCTCCGAACGGCGCAGACCCGCGGCGTATATACCCGCCGTCACATCTCCCCCGACCCATCCTCCGATGCTGGGAACGGTGTAGAGCAGCCCCCGCGGATTGACCTGGATGCCGACCTCGACCGCTCGAATGGGCGAGGTGGTGGTGGTCACGGGAACGTACGGCGTCTTGCGAATGGAACTGGGGTCCAGGCCCAGCAGCAGATGTGTCATGGTGGTGTTGCCGGCGAAGACAACCGCGGTGATGTCGCTCGCGGTCACTTTGTTGCGCTGCACCATGGCGCCGATCAGGCCGTTGATATTCCCGATCACGGCTTTCTGTAGTTCGTCCAAACCACCCGGCGTGCCGGCATGAATGATGCGTCGCGTGACCTCATCGCCCCAGGCGCGCTGGGAGTTGCACACCGCCTCGGCATCGATTCTCTCCGTCGTATCCAGGTCGATCAGGTGGCCCACCACGGTGGTTGTGCCCACGTCGACCGCCACACCCAGGTTGCGGCTGGTGCGGTCACCCGGCTCCACCTGGAGTACTTCCACAGTGCCTCCGCGCCAGCCCACCGTGACGGTGACCTTCCAGTCTGCTTCGCGCAACAGCTTGGGCAAGCTCCTCAGCACTTTGAGCCCGAGTTGCATGATCGGTGCTGGGCGGCGGCGGCGAATCTCCCGAAAGAGCCGCGACTGATCGGAGAGGCTGTCGTCAAGGGTCGGACGCGCCAATTCGAGATACAGCTTGCGCGTCAGCGGGGCAGGATGCACCTCGAGCGACCCGATCACAGGGCAAAGCGCGCGATAGCGCTGAGCATCGATATCGATGAGGATTTGTGTTGCCTCATCGCGAGACTCGGGAGGAATCTCCACCTCGACGTCCCCAGCCACCTGGGTTTGACACGCCAGGACGTAGTCGCGCCGGATCTCCTCGCGGCTGAGCAGGCTGGTGGGTTGGGCCGTCACGTTTCCTTGCCGGACGATTACCCGGCATTTCCCGCACAAGCCGTCCCCGCCGCAGGAACTGGCCAAGTCCACCCCGGCGATCTTCGCCGCCTCCAAGAGGGTTGTTTCCAAAGGCACACGAACGCGCTCACCTTCCGGCCAGAAGGTGACCTGCGCTCGATGCTCCCTTTGAGTTGGACCCGCTCCTGTGCCCATCCGCTTGCCTGTCATCTCCTTTCGTAGGGGCGCATCGCGATGCGCCCCTACATGGCCGCAGTTTACTTCCACTGCGTTCTGAGAAAGTTAACAATCCCTGCTGCTTCCTCGGGACCGACCACAATCTCGCAGCCGGTTTCGTCCTCGAGTTCGCCTTTCAGAACTGCCACCAGACCTGGAATAATCAGCTTCTTGTGCTGCACCTGATTCATAATGCCACAAGCTTTGATTGCCTTCCCGATCGTTTCCCCCGTCAGCTTGTCGTCGGCGTAGGAATTCAGCACTCCCAGTCCGCCGGTTTCGACGGTGGCGATGTAGGCAGGCACCTTGCTGTTTTCTACCTCGCCCTCGACGGTGAAATACGTCAGGGCAAAGTTCGTTGTAACCAGCACCGGCGAAGCCGGGCCGGCATCGCCCACCTTGTACACTTTCGCCTCGACGGCATTAGGCACCTGCGGATCGGTGAAGATGTTGAACCGGGCGGTGAGTACGGGAAGCATCTGCCAGGGCTGTTTGCCGCGCATGACAACGATGCCGGCATACTTACACGCGTAAGTAATAGCCTCCAGGGTTTCCTGGGCCGGGTCTTGTGCCGTGGTCAAAACCATCACCGGGTAGCCGAGCGGCCGGAAGTTCTTCTCCAGGGCAAGCCGCCTCAACTGGGTAAGGCAGGTGATCCCCTCTTTCATGCCGCTGATGACGGGCGCTAAAACCAGGTCCGCCACACCGGCCTGCTTGACCTTAGCGGTCAGGTCCGCGAGTTCGTCCAGCGTGCTGCCTTTCACAGCTAACGGCGCCTTGAACTTGGCGCTGACCTCGGCCATTTGCTGCCAGTTGTTCTTATCCGCGGCATAAACGAGCGGCCAGCGGTCAGCAAGGACCTGCAGAGCGCCAGTCTGCGCCGCAACATCGCTGCTCATCAGGACAGCCGGAAGCTCCGTAGATTCGCGGAGCTTTTTCGCCGCCCCCACGAAAGAAGCACTGTCGCCCGCTTGTTCAAGTGCGACGAGCTCGACGCAGACCGGTTTCCCGCTGCGGATAAATTTCAAGTTGTGGATCAACTTGATTTCCGCCGCCACGTCGTCAGTGTCCTTGACGCAGACGGCAAAAGCGGTCGGATGGTGGAACTTCTCTTCGTGGCGGAAGAGTACTGTCTCGCCGCCGATCTGAACCGCTCGGGGACCTGCGCCCACCGTCACCGTGCGCATCGGCGGGGCCGCCGATTCGGCAAGTTCCTGCTTGGCAGCCTCGGACACGTACGGGCATGCCTCGAGCGCTAGTTTCTTCGCCGCCACTTGCATGGCGAACGCCATGCAGGTCGGGAAATTGCACTCTCCACAGTTGGTCTTAGGCAACAGTTTATAAATGCCGATTCCAGTTAGCTTTGCCATGTTCGCTCCTCCTTTGTCGGGGCAACCCTGGCGGTTGCCCAAGGGCGGCCACAAGGGCCGCCCTTACGCTCTTACCCCAGGACCGACGCCATCGCCAGGGCCGGGTGCTCCACCTTTTGCAAAAACTCGACCAATTCGTCCACCGCGATCGCATCCTTCTCGGTGGCAATCTTGTCCAAGACTTCGAGCTGCCCCATTTCCTCGAACCGCTTTTGCAGACGCTCCCGCATTTCATCCTTGAGCTCCTGGGGCATCCACACAACTCGCTGCAACCCGCCTTCCGCGGAGATAAACTTCTCGCTAACTAAGTACATCCTGCCCACGCCCAGGAAGCCGGGGGTTTGCACTCCACCGCCCACCTCGCCGGCCATGGTCGAGAAGGTCATGCCGATCGGGGTCATCCCCTGGAATTCGCGGTTCACCACCATGACGCCGTTGGTCTCCGGCAGGATGGCGACGATGCACTCGAAACACCCGCAACTGGTCTGCGGATCTTCCATGATCGAGTACATGGTTACCTTCTGAAGGTGCCCGTTCGAGGCTTTAGCCACGTATTGGTTGACTCCTGCAAAAACTCCCAGCGAGGGATCCAGGCAGGTCCCTTTCACAATCGGCTGGTTGGGACCGTGCGAATCCATCTCGAAGGCCGCGCGGCAGTCCAACCAGGTATAAGCGCCGCACAAACCGAGGCGTTGAGGGCTGACCACGCAGACGTGGTTGGGCGCGTAACTTTGGCAGAGGATGCAACTGTAGAAGCGGTCCACATCTTCGTCTTTCATGCCTGCCATGCGCTCGTCGCGCTTGTCATAAGCCACCCTGGCCTCGCGCAGCGAATCCTGCATCTGTTTCTCATCGGTGTAGATCGTGACCTGCACTTTATCCACGATGCCGGAAAACTCGTCGTGGTACTTGTGGATCAGCAACTCGCCCAGGTGCTTCATGCGGAAACCCTTCTGGAAAGCTTCCTTGCTGATGCGGATCCAGTTGATGTCGCGCTGGCCGATGTGCATGATGCCGCTGGCGCAACTGGTGAACTTATGGACGCGCCGCTCCAGCACGCTCTCGAAATCCTCATGAAAGTTGCGACCGGCCACTTCCACAACGATTCCCAGGGGCAGAGCTTTGCCCGGCTCCACCGTATCGATGTCGGGACCCACCATCGTCACCTTGCCGTCCTCAACCTGGTCCATGGCCCTCTTGCGCAGGTACTCAAAGGCCTGCGAGTACTTGCCGCCGAATTCCACTTGCAGGTTCTCCTTGCGAACGCGCTCTCCTTCGAACGCCGCGCCGTAGGCGATCGGGATGGGGATCTTGGAGACCTTGAGCTTGAGCCCCCGAACCTCGACCGCTTTGGCAACGATGCGATCCAGCGACACCTTGGAAACGACGTGCTCGTAGGTGCAGATGCCGCGCGGTAGGATTTGCGGGATGGCGGAATCGGCAATCACCGGGAAGCCGAAGTTGATGGCCCCGGCCGCCGTCGCGTATTTCTGATCCGTGATCAACTGGTCGGGCGGAGCTTCCGGATCAGTGCCCAGCGCCAGCACGAAAGCGAACACGCGCTCTTTGTTGTAAAGCAAGATCTTCCGCGCACCCTCGATATCGCCCGGCTTGACCCCGCCGAAAGTCATGGCGGAACGCGCCGCAAAGTTCAGGGCGTGCACGGCCGCGCTCATCTCCTTCCCATAGGGCACAAGGTAAGTGTCCCAGCCCATCTCCACGTTTTCTTCCGCCAACTGCTCGGCCATCGATCGGCCATTGCTGCTGCCGGCCATGAAAACCAGAATGTTCTTCTCCTGGAGTTCGCGGGCCAGAGCCACCGCCTCCTGGTTGGTGGGCAACGCGCCCACGCAGGCGGCAAAACCCGGCATGCGGCCATCCACCAGCTTGATGCCCTGGGTGCGCAGGATGGAGTCGTCCGTAAAACCAATGAAGGGGGGCGTCGGGCGGTATTGAGGGTCGAGGCACTTGAGGGCCTCGATCACCTCTTCGGCGACTAAGGTGGCGATCCCCGCGTCCAGGGCCGAGCCGAGATAGGGAAGCCAGAGGCTGTCGCTGGGCACTTCGGGAAGCAGAATCTGCATCTCGTCCAGCGCTTCCACGCAGTCCTTCAATCGTTCGACCTTCTTTCCCAACAGGGCCAGGACCAGCGGCAGATAGTAGCCCGTGTTGGGGTACGCGACTTTCGCGTCCGGTCCGTGCTTCTCAATAGCCTGACTGAGTTGCTGCCGCGCCAGCGTCATGTAATAGTGCGCGCCACGAATGGCGGCTGAGGCAATGATCTTCGACATGGTTCAGTTCCTCGTTTGTCTCTGAGTGCTGTCATTCTGAGCCCGTTCGCTTCGCTCAGGGTAAACTCCGCGAAGAATCCCTGCAGTTCGGCACATCCACTAATGCAGAGATTCTTCGCTTCGCTCAGAATGGCAGCTTGTTGGCCCCAGAAGCGCTTTTCCCAGCGACTTGCCACGGCATTCCGGGCACATCTCCAAATAAGATTTCGCTAGCGGCTGGCGGTACTTCAATAGCTCGAGGTGGCGTGCCGCTCCGAAGGCTTTGCCACAACTCCGGCATTTCAAGAACGGCATCAAGCTCATCCAGCGGTCGATCATTCGTTCAGTGGGAAGGTCTTCCATCTTGATGCAGCCGGTGGGGCAAACATAGACACAGGCCCCGCACCCAATGCAATCCTCGCTTGGCTCGCCAAAGGGCGTAGCCGTCTTGCGGTCCGCACCTCGGCTCTCGAAACCGATCGCAGCCTGCCCGATCAGGTCACGGCAGACATTCACACAAAGCCCGCAGAGGATGCACTCCTCTCCAGATGTCTTCTCCAAATCGGTGTCAAGGACCCCGAAACTGGCGGCGAATTGGCGGATGACGGGAGAGCTGAAACACCGCGCCAGCAACAGCTCGATGACTGTGCGGCGGTCCTTCTGGATTCGCGGGGAGTTTGTGGAAACCTCCAGGCCGTCTTCCTCGATGGGGAAATTGCACGCCGTCACCACCCGGACCCGCCGGCCGCGCTTCAGTTCGACGATGCACACCCGGCACACGCCATAAGGCTCGAGCGCCGGATGATGACAGAGCGTAGGAATCTTGATTCCCAGTTTGCGTCCGGCCTCGAGGAGGGTGGTTCCCTCCGGCACGGAAACCGGCTGACCGTCGATTTGCACCGTACAGATTTTGCCCGCTTCTGCCATCCAACTACTACCCGCCTTTGCAGCGACCGTCCTTGCTGTAGGGGTAGGGCTTGCCCTACCCTCGTTGACTAACGTGATGCTAAGCAGGGGACGGCAAGCCGTCCCCCTACAACGGCAGCGGGGCTCAGCCCGCAATTCCCTACATCACTCCCACCGATCTCCTAACCACCGCGTCGAATTTGCAGATCTCAAAACAAATTCCGCACTTAATGCATTGCTGTTTATCGAGCCAGTGCGGCTTCTTCAGGTCTCCGCTGATTCCACTCCTCGGGCAAAGCTTGACGCAGGCCTTACAACCCGTGCATTTCTCGGGGAGGATCTCGTATTCGATCAGCGCCTTGCAGACCGCCGCCGGGCACCGCTTGTGCCGGATGTGAGCAACGTACTCTTCCTCAAAATACTTGATTGTGGTGAGCAGGGGATTGGCCGCACTTCCGCCCAGCGCGCAGAGCGAGCTGTCCTGGACCGCATTGCCCAGATCGACCAGCCGTTTGAGGTCGCCCTCCCTGCCGTGACCCTCACACACGCGATTCAGGATGCCCAGGATTTGCCTGATGCCTTCCCGGCAAGGAGTACATTTGCCGCAGCTTTCATCCAGGAGGAAGTTGAGGAAGTATCGGGCCACGTCCACCATGCAGGTGTCTTCATCCATGATGATCATGCCGCCCGAACCCATCATCGAGCCGACCTTGGTAAGTTCGTCAAAATCCACCGGCAGGTGGAGAAGCGACTCCGGCAGGCACCCGCCGCTCGGGCCGCCGGTTTGGACTGCCTTGAATTTTTTACCGTTGGGGATGCCTCCGCCGATCTCGTAGACGATTTCGCGCAAGGTAATGCCCATCGGCACTTCGACCAGGCCGGTGTGGTTGATCTTTCCGACCAGGGAAAAGATCTTGGTGCCCTTGGAGTTGGCCGTGCCCATCGAACTGTACCAGGTTGCACCCCGATTGACGATCAGCGGCACGTTGGCGTAAGTCTCAACGTTGTTCAGATTGCTGGGCTGGTTATGGATGCCCTTGTGGACGGTGTGAACATATTTGGCGCGCGGCTCGCCGGGCTTGCCCTCGATGCTAGCCATCAAGGCAGAACTCTCGCCGCAGACAAACGCGCCGCCACCCTGGCTGATCCGCACGTCAAAATCAAATCCTGCTTTGCCCAGAATATTCTTGCCCAGCAGGCCGCAGGCGCGCGCTTCCTCAACCGCGTGGGTGAAAAACTTCCGGGCCAGGGGATATTCATGCCGCACATAGATGAAGCCTTGACTCGGACTGACCCCGTAAGCGATCGCATAAGCCGCGATGATCACACCCTCGAGGACGGAATGCGGATTCCCCTCGAGCACCGACCGATCCATAAACGCGCCCGGGTCGCCCTCGTCGGCGTTGATGATGATGTAACGGATGTTGCCGTGGGCGTTACGGCAGGTTTCCCATTTGAGTCCCGCAGGAAATCCTCCGCCGCCTCTTCCCCGCAAGCCAGCCTTCCGAATTTCGCCGATGACCTGCTCGGGCGTCATCTCAAAGATCGCCTTAGGAAGTGCTGAGTAACCTCCAACCCTAATGTAGTCATCGAGACTCTCCGGGTTAATGAGGCGGTTGTTGCCGATCAAGAGGCGGTTCTGACGTTGGAAAAACGGCACCTCCGACTGGTGCACAATCCGCTTGCCGGTCTCCTTCTCCTGATAAAGCAGCCGCTCGACGGGGCCGGCTCTTTCGAGAACCTTGCTCAGAATTTCATCCGCATCCTGGGGGCGAACCGAGGTGTAGAAAATCTCTTCCGGAAAGACCACTGTCAAGGGTCCCTTTTCGCAAAACCCGTGGCAGCCTGTGAAGTTCAGGCGCACCTTATCGCCCAGATTGTTCCCTTCGATGCTCTCCTTGAGCGCGAGATACAAATCCCCGCTTCCCATCGCTGAGCAGCCGGTGCCTCGGCAAACTGCCAAACAAGGCAGGTCGGGATTGTGCGCCGCTATCAGGTCTTCTCGGTATCTGTTTAGCTCGACAGGGCTGGGGAAAAAGGGAATTACTCTTTCCGGGAGATCGGCTTCCGCCTGCGCTCCCTCGTCTTTAGGTCTTGTCCCCTTTCGCGGCTTCGCAGCTCTGCCTTCCTTGACTTGCCTGAGCATTCTGGCCACGGAGGGCGCGCTCATATTCCCGAAGTACTCGCCGTCCGCCACCACGATCGGGGCAAGGGCACAGGCTCCCAGGCAGTTGACTGTGTCTAGGGAGAATTCCAGGTCGGAAGTTGTCTCCCCGGACTTGATCCCTAATTTGCGCTCCACTTCTTCCAAAATCAGCGCCGCACCGCGCACGTGGCAGGCCGTGCCCATGCAAACATGACACTGGTGCTTGCCACGCGGCTTGAGACTGAACGCTTTGTAGAAAGTCGAGATCTGGAAGAGTTGGCTGGAAGGGATCTGAAGCTCTTTGGCGAGAAAGCGCAAGTCCTCTTGCGGGAGGTACCTCTCCTGGTCCTGAAGCGCGTGAAGGATGGCGATAATCTGCTCGGGGTTCCGGCGATAACGTTCAAGAATGGCTTCTAGAGCGACTTGGTTCATTGGGCTTTCCGGGCTAACCCCCTCTGGTTCCGCAGGGCCTTGCCGAACCCGGCGATCGAGAATCAGGCTACGTCAATTAACCCACTCTTCTTGTCTGTCCGCTTTGGCCTCGAGACTGGCGACAGCCAAAGCCGTTTTGCGTAGCTTGTCTTCCGCGACCACATTGGCCTCGGCAAGTTTGCGCGCTTGGGTGGGGCACGCCTCCACGCAGGCCGGCTGCTTGCCCTCGGCAAGCCGGTCGAAGCACAGGCTGCACTTGGCCATCACGCCCCCGTCGGCCCTGCGGATCGCGCCGAACGGGCACACCAATACGCAGCTCGAACAGCCGATGCAGCGCTCCCGGTTAAACAAAACGGTTTGGTCTTTCCCCAGGCGGTAAAGCGCCGCGGACGGGCATATCGCTGCACAAGGCGCGTCTTCGCACTGCTGGCACTGCAGCGGAACGGGCCGATTTCCGATCCCGACGACTCGCACCCTCGTGGCCGGCTTCGGGTTTTCCAGAATGGCTTGCGCCAATTCCTTGGATTCGGACCGGCTGACGGCGCACGCCAATTCACAACTGTGGCAGCCCACGCATTTTTTCAAATCAGTCACGATGATTTGCATTGGTCCCTTTATCCTCTAAGCCCGGCGCTCCGCGCGCTCGTCCGCAATCCGGCGGTGGAAAACGCTGCTGACGGATTGCCGTCTTCGATCGGGTTTGTACGAAAAATCGCCAGGGAGCTGTGAAAGTGATGGTCGCGCTGAGGAGTAGGCATTCGCAGTGGTCCACGCGGTTCTGGCGCCGAAGGAACCAGCGTGCCGCGCGATCTCGCCGTGAAGAGCCATTTCCGCTATCCTCGCCAGAGACCCCAGTAAGTGCGTCTTGCCCGGAAGCCTCAGAAACCGCACACTTTACGCCTTCACGCTTGGTGCGGTCAAGCATCTTTTGCCCGGAGTGTGCCTTGCGAAAGCGAGGCTCGCCCCCGGCCCATTTCCCCCGCTTAGGGCCCGCCGCTTAAACTGCACACTCTCGTGCACTCTTTTCCAGAGCATGCCTAGTGCCAACCTGACGCTCTACCTATTCAACGCCAGCGGAGCAGACATTATGAGAGTGAATGCAGGCTTCTGATGGCCAAGGGTCAGATTAGGGCCACACGACCTCCAACGGGGTCAGTTATCCCGTGAAGAGGCTCAGACGGGGAAATGCCCCACAAGTGGTGAATTTTTCGCCATTTTCGGGGAAGTGATGGGGTGTTTTTTGCCCCCAAACCGGCGGGCACCAACACCATCCAGGAGTGCGTGGACAGCTCAATCTCGGATGGCTTCTTGTGGCCATTCCGACACGGTGAGATGCTTTCCTAGCCTGCCTTTCCTGACAGAGTGTTCGCTCGAGTTTAATTTTGCAACAACCTCATTCGGCGCGGTTCGCAAACCACTCTTCAGTCTTTGGCCGGAGACGGGGCCGTTCGTTGACTAGAGCAGGAGCGTATGTTACGGTAGCGCATGGTTTCTTGTCGGTCCAGGAAAGCGGAGCGTACGAATGGCTTTTAACAAAGCCAGGGCACTGCAAGAGGCGGAAAACTTCGCCAGCCAGGGCAAGATCAGTCAGGCGATCGACCGATACTTTCGCATCCTCGAGAAGGACCCCTCCGAGCTAATCCTGCTGAACACCATTGGCGACCTCTACGTTCGCGACAAAAATGTCGGCGAGGGTCTCAAGCAGTTCTACAGGCTCGCCGAGGCCTACGTTCAAAGCGGATACGCGCTCAAGGCCGTGGCCATCTACAGGAAGATCGTCAAGCTGGAACCGGACTCAGTTGGCCCTCTCCTGAAACTTGGGGAGCTTTACCAGACACAGAGGATGGTCCGCGAGACCCGCGATCTCTATTACCAGGTCGCCGAGTTCTACAAGAAGAAAAAACAGAACGACAAAGCGCTCGAGACGCTGCGGAAGGTTGTACAGCTCGATCCCGAGAATGCCGGGGCGAGATCGCGTCTGGCGGCCTTCTGTGAGGAGCTGGGCCTTAAGGCCGACGCCTTACAGGTTAATCTGGAGTGCGTAGAGCTTGCGCTGCGCCGGGAGGACCCCGCCGCCGCTGAGGCCGCTCTGAAAAAAGCGCAGGACTTGAGTCCTGACGCACCGCAAATACAACTGCTCAGGGCACGGCTGGCCTTCGCGCTCAAGCATCCCGAGGACACAGAAGCGATCCTGAATAGTACTCCCGGCTTGAAGGACGATCCTGCCGCGCGCACGCTCCGGATCGAGTCCTACGTTGCCTTGCGGCAGCTCAAGAAAGCGGAGACCCTGGCCCTGGAGTTCTTTCGGGCCGCGCCGCCGGACATTCCGCCACTCGCTTGTTTCGTATCTGCCTGCGTGCAAGCGGGCCAATTCGACGCGGCATCCAGGACCCTATTCACGGTTGCAAACGAGCTTATTGGGCAAGGGAACACCAGCGTCTTGATGGAGTCTCTGCGCCTGATCCGGAGTAAGTCTCCCCAACATCTTCCCGCGCTCGAGCTGATTTATCGCATCTGTGACCAGAGCGGGGACATGAATGCGCAACTCGAAATCCTGGAGGCGTTGGGCCACGCTTATCTTCAGTGCGGGCAATTCGAGAAGGCCAGACAAGCGTTTCAAAAGCTGATCGATCACGATCCTGGGAACGAACATTATGACGTGCTGCTGAAAGATGTTCTCCAGAAGCAAGGCGGGAAACTCGGTGAAGTCTCACTTGCCGATCTGCCCCCCTCCTCCCTTGATCTAACTGGAGAAGACTCTTCACTCCCGCCCGCCTCGCCCGTGCCTGCCACCGATCGGGTAGGAATGGTCAGGGAGGCACTCGATAATAGCGAACTATTTGCGCGTTACCATTTGTTGAGCCGGGCGGTTGCGGAACTCGAGAGGGTCCTGGAAGTCTATCCTGACGAGATTGAGATCCACAAACGCCTGGTAGGAATGTGTTGGAAGGATTTGCCGGAACGTGCGGAACGGGCGGCCCAGGCGCTGGCGCTGATTTACGCGCAGCAGGGTGATGCGGAGGGAGCCCGGCGATTTGCGCAGATGGCCGGCGAGCCGGAGGCTGCAGCCGCGCTGTCAGTCCGCCTCCCGGCAGTTACAGCCCCCGCAAAGACACCGGAACCCTTACCGCCAACTCCGGCACCACCTGCGCCATCGCCTGCCGATGCGACCGACCTCACTTCCGAGCTCTCACCGGCCCCGAGCCTAGAGGGACAGGACTCGTCGTTGGATCTTTACCTCTCGCCCGCCTCCCAAGCATCGCCTACGGCTTTCTCGGAACCGCCGCTCGACGCGTCAGCGCCCGTTCCATACACATTTCCGCCTGCGTCCTATACTGAATTTCAAATGGTCGACCTTTCACAGGATTTGGAGGGTTTTCTGGCTACCAAAGGCGCGCAGGCGGCGTCCTCCGAATCTGCTCAACAGGCCGCTTCCTTCAATTTTGATGACACCAAGGTTGAGATCAGCTTCTATCTCGAGCAGGGGTTCTTTGAGGAAGCGAGAAGGGCTGTCGAGTCATTAGAAGAGACGTTTCGAGGCGATCCCCGAATCGCCGGACTTCGGGCCCTTGTCAAGGCGTATGCGTCAGGTATGCCTTTCGAACCTCCTTCCAAACCACCGGTGGCCGCTCAAGAACGAGCCCCTGTGAGAGTTGCTCCGCCCGGCCAACAAGCGGTTGACCGGCGAGAACCGGCGAGCGGCCCGGAGGTTCCGAAGCCTGAAGGACAACCTGCCATCGCTCCCTCGATCACTCCCGGCGAGGAAGAGCCTCCTTCCGAGCCGCCCCCCGGCGCAGGCGTCGAGATCTCCACTGCTCTTGTTGGCGATTTCAGGGGGGGGACCAAGTCTGGAATGGGACGACCGGAGGCGCCCCCTTCGTCGGCTCCGGCGCCTCGCATTTCGGGCCAATCGAAGGAACTAGCTCCACAACCGGCTCAGGCCGAGGCAGCAGGGCAGCGTCCGCATGCCGCTTCGGACGGCAGCAGTGCGAAGCCCGGACTGAAGGATGATGCGGAAGCCCACTTCAACTTGGGCGTGGCTTTCTGGGAGATGAAACACCTCGACCAGGCGATCAGAGAATTCCAAAAGGTGGTGAATGGCGCGGAAAAGACATCCCTTCCGGCAAACTACCTGCAGGCTTGCTCTTTGCTTGCCGCTTGCTTCATGGACAAGGGCATGGCCCCGATCGCCGCGAAGTGGTACTGCCGGGCGCTGGAGACTCCTCACCTCGACGATGAGGTTCGACTGGCTCTCCAATACGACCTGGGAGTCGCTTATGAGCGGGCTGGCGACCTGCCTCGCGCCTTCGAAATGTTCTCCGAGGTTTACGGCCGGAGGATCGATTTTCGCGATGTCGCAGAGAAGATACGCGCCTTTCAGCAGAAAAGCTCATAAGACGCGATCCGGCCAGCCTGACATCGCCGAATAGACATGCACAGACTGCTGACCATCATCTACATCGTCTTCTGTCTGGAACTGGGTATCTTCCTCTTTATCCTTCCCTGGGCATCGTTTTGGAGTCAGAACTATTTCATTGACCACTTCCAGGTACTCTCAATAATCTCACATAACGATTTCCTCCGTGGGGCGATTTCCGGCCTCGGATTAGCTGATATCTGGTTGGCGATTCTAGAGATCTGGCAGCTTCTGCGCCCCACCCCAACCTCTGACCCCAACTCAAACAAATGAGTAGTTTCGTTCTTTGCTACATCACCGACCGTTGCCAGCTCAAGTCCGTTCCTCTCGCGGCAGTCATCCGGGAAACACTGCAGGCTGGCGTGGATATCCTGCAAATCCGAGAGAAAGATCTCCCCACCCGTGAGTTGATGGCACTCGTGGAAGAAGCTGTGAGCGCCGCGAGGGAATTCCCATCCGTGGTGCGGGCGTCTCGCCTCTCGAGCGTGCATGACGAACCTCCCCGGCAGCCTGTCATCCTCAGCGAAGCGAGGGATCTCCGCAGTTCGCCTCTCGCACGCGCTCGCGTATTGGTCAATGACCGGCTCGACGTCGCCTTGGCGGCGGGGGCAGGAGGAGTGCACCTGGGCGGACAATCGATGCCCGTCTCAATTGTCCGCCAAGTGGCCCCCCGCCCTTTTGTTATTGGTGTCTCCTGCCACTCCTTGGGTGAGGCGATAGCCGCTGAATCAGCCGGAGCGGATTACCTTCTGCTCGGTCCCGTCTTCGAGACGCCGTCCAAGCTCAAGTACGGTCCGCCGTTGGGTTTGGATGAGTTGCGGAAAGTAAATGCACAAATAAGCATACCGGTCCTCGCCCTGGGGGGAATCACCGTAGAACGCGTCCGGCCTTGCCTGGAAGCGGGGGCCGCAGGCATTGCCGGCATCCGCATCTTTCAGGACTGCGAGTCGATCGAGGCTCTAGTCCGCGAATTGCGCGCCCAGGGGTAGTCGAGGAGTCAAAAGTCAAAAGTCGAGAGTCGAGAGTCGAAAGTTGAGGAGGCGAAGATCAGCAGTCGAAAGGTCCCAAAGATCTATCTCAAATGCCAAATTTCAAATTTGAGACCATTTGGATTTTGCCAATTGCGATTGGCCATTTGAAATCGCTCTTCCGCCCTACCCCTCTCCCATCCACGCCCCATACGGCTTCAGCTTTTCAACGTTGTCGCACACGGCTTTGATGGCGGCGGTGATGGGCACGGCCAGGATCAGCCCAAACCCTCCCCACAACCAGGCCCAGAACATCATCGCGAAGGTGACCACCAAGGCATTCAGGTTCAGGCGATGGCCCACGAGTCGCGGAGTCAGGATATTCACGGCAATAAAATGCGCTGCGGCGACCGTGGCTGCCAGGATTAAAAAGGGTTTGACCGAGTCATATTGCAGCAGAGCGACCATCAGAGGAGGAACCAGTGCCAGCGCCACTCCGATGTAGGGGATAAGGCTCACACACGCCGCCAGCAACCCCAATACCAAGGCGTACTGGAGGCGGAGGTAGGCGAAGACCAGGCAGATGGGAACCGCGGTAATAAGAGCCACCAGCAGGTTTCCCAGCGCGAACTGGCGCAGCATCAGGCCGATGTTGTGAATGACATTCTCAGCCTGCAGCCGGTTCTGGCGCGGAAAGAGGTTGAGCGTCGCCGCCCGTAAGTGGTCCTTGGAGTTCAGCATGAAGAAGACGAGGAAAGGAATGAACATCACGGTGACCGTGAAGGCGTAAACCGATCCCACGCCGCGCAGCAAAAACTGCATCCAGGGCGATTCCTGCTGAAGTCGCACGGTGGGCAGACTGCTGTCCGTGTTGGAGGGTATGATGGTGCGCGTGCTCTGTTGAAAGCTTTGCGCGGCCACATCCAGGTGCGAGGTGATTTGCCGGAGCTTGCCCGCCAGCTTGGGAGCACTATCGATGAAGTCCACCGCCCGCCCATAAATCCCGTACACGGCGAGATAACTGGCCGTGAGCATGAGCAGCACCATGACCAGCGAACTCAGCCAGCGCGGCATCCGCAGCCGCTCCAGGAATCCTGCCCCCGGCTCGAGCACCGCGGCGATCAGGATGGAGAAAATCAGGGTAATAACGACCGAACTGGCGTAGTAGATGCACCCGCCCAGCACCGCGAGCGCGATGATCTTAGCGCTGATGGCAGCCCCCGAACTCTCGCGCCTGGGCTCGATTTTGGACTCCGGCATGAAAACACTCCCCAGGCTGATTCTATCCCGTCAGGCGTTGAAACGCCAGGAGCAAACGAGCATTTTTTGTTGACAGCGAAAAATCTTTGCGGTATAAGAAAGTATATTTATGCATCAAATGCATAAATATTCCGCTTGGCCGGACTGTGGGGGTTAAATCGACGTTGGATGTCACGACAAAACCTGGAATCAGCGCCCTCGCCTCGCCTCTCGCGAAACCGCAAACGGCAGATTTGAATAGCAGGTCCGTGCTACCCGTGCGGGCCGTTGTGCTGGGCGCGAGCGGGTACGTGGGGCGCGAGCTTCTCACCTTACTGGCGCGGCATCCCGAGGCGCGCGTGGTGCGCATGATTTCCTCCACCTCCGCCGGGAAGAAGCCCTTTCCCATCGAGCAGGTTCATGCCGTGCTTCGCGGCCGTTTCGCGTTTCCCTGCCTGCCGCTTGACTTGGAGGGTCTGGCCGGCTCCTCCCTGCTCGAAGCCGTGGGGGCGCCGGAAGCGGATGTGGTATTCCTCGCCACCCCGCACGAGACTTCCCGCGACGTTGTGCCCATGCTTCTGGATGCCGGCTTGCGCGTCATCGACCTGAGCGGAGCTTTCCGCCTCAAGGATTCTGCCGCCTATCCGCGCTGGTACGGCTTTGAGCACCGCGCTTGGGAGGCGCTCGCTGAGGCCGTCTATGGCCTGCCGGAGCTCAACCCCTCGGCTATCGCCAACGCCCGATTGCTCTCCAATCCCGGCTGTTATGCCACCTCCGTGATTCTCGCTCTCTTCCCGCTGCTGCGCTGCGGATGGGTGGATCTATCTGCCGGCATCATTTCTGATTCGAAATCCGGCGCCAGTGGCGCCGGCCGCACTCCCAGCGGCAAGCTTCACTTCCCCGAGGTCAACGAGAATTGCCGGGCTTACGGCCTTTTTACCCATCGTCACGTCCCGGAGATGCTTCAGGCGCTGGAGATCGGCGAGAAAGATTTCATTTTCACTCCTCACTTGTTACCGATTACGCGTGGCATTCTCAGCACGGTTTACGTCCGCCTCAACGCGCGGCGGGCCTTGGGCGAGGTGGTCTCGCTTTTCAAGCAGCTTTACGGGCCTTCCCCCCTGGTCCGGATCTATGAGGGCGGGGCGCTGCCGGAGATCCAGGCGGTCGCCAACACGCAATATGCAGACCTTGGCTTTGCGCTCGATGAAGAGACGCGGCGGCTCGTTGTTGTTTCCGCATTGGACAACCTCGGCAAAGGCGCGGCGGGACAAGCAGTTCAAAACATGAACCTCATGTTCGGGCTTCCGCAGGAACTGGGACTGATATGAAGTTAGTCGTAAAAATCGGCGGAAAGGCCGCGGAGGACGCCAAGGGACGCAGGCGCTTGGCCCGGCAAATTGTGGGCCTGCAGCGCGCCGGCCACTCCGTCGTGGTCGTCCATGGCGGCGGCAGCGCCCTGACTCGCACCCTCGAGCGCTTGGGTATCCCCACGGAATTCTACCAGGGATTGCGCGTCACCGACGCGGCCACGCGCGACGTGGCCCTGATGGTTCTCGCCGGCATCGTGAATAAGCAGTGGGTGGCCGAATTCGCAGCGCTGGGGCAGCCGGCCTTGGGCATCTCCGGCGGCGACGCCGGACTGGTCAGCGCCAAAAAGCTCTCTTTGGGGTCGAACGGCCACAAGAAAGACCTCGGTTACGTCGGGCGGCCTCACAAGATCCGGACCGGCGTCCTCGAGATGGCTTTGCGGGGCGGGATCGTTCCCGTGGTCGCCAGCCTGGGGCTGGGCGCGCGGGGAGAATTCTTGAATATCAATGCCGATGACCTGGCTGCCTCCCTTGCCGTGGCCCTTCAGGCGGACCGGCTCTTTTACCTCACTGAATCGGGCGGTGTCTGGGACGCGCAGCGGCGCTTGCTGCCGGTCGTGAAACTCCGCGAGATTCCCGCCCTGATCAGGAAAGGTGTGGTGCGCGAAGGCATGATTCCCAAACTGCTTTCGTGCGCGCGCCTGCTCCGCAAAAAGGTTGGCGAAATTGACATTCTCGCGGCCGACGGATCAAAGGACCTGCTCCGGGCCGTGAACGATGGGCAGCACGTTGGAACCAGGATTGTGAAAAGCGCATGAACTTCGACGAGATTGCACAACTCGAGAAGCAAGTCCTCATCCCCACCTACGACCGGTTGCCCATTCTTGCCGTGCGAGGCGAGGGCTGCTACCTGTACGATGACCAGGGCAAAAAGTATCTCGATTTCCTGGGCGGGCTGGCGGTAAATTCCCTTGGCTACGCCCACCCGGAAATCCTCGCCGCGCTGCGCGACGAAGCTGAGACGCTTCTGCACACCTCCAATTTGCTTTACCACCCCTACCAGGCGCCGCTGGCTAAGAAACTCACGGCCTTGTCGGGAATGGACCGGGCCTTTTTCGCCAACTCCGGCACGGAAGCCATTGATGGAACGCTAAAGCTGGTTCGCGCCTACGCGCGCCGGCATCAGGAGCCGTGCGAAATCCTGGCGATCGAAAACTCTTTCCACGGAAGAACCTTTGGGGCGCTCTCCGCGACTTGGACGGAAAAGTACCGCAAGCCGTTTGAGCCCCTAGTTCCGGGCATTCGCTTCGTCCGCCTGAACGACGCGAACCACCTGCGCGAAAGCTTTACGCCGCGCGTGGGGGCCGTGCTGCTGGAGGTGATCCAGGGCGAAGGCGGGGTAGTGGAACTCAGCGAGGAATTCCTCAAGACGGCGGAAGAGCTTTGCCGGACCCACGGCGCCTTGCTGATTTGCGATGAGATCCAGTGTGGCCTGGGGCGCACCGGGCGTTTCTTCGCGTTCAGCAAGTTCGGCCTGCGGCCCGACGTTGTGGTGGTGGCCAAGCCCTTGGCGGCGGGCCTGCCCCTGGCGGCCATTCTTGCCCGCGAAGAAGTGGCGCAGGCTTTCTCTCCCGGCATGCACGGCACTACCTTTGGGGGCGGGCCGCTCCAATGCCGCCTGGCCCTGAAGGTTCTCGAGATCCTCGAGCGCCCCGGATTTCTCGAACACGTCCGCGAAGTCGGCGCTTATTTCCGCGCCCGACTCGAGGCCCTCCAGAGCGAATGCGCACTGATCGAGCAAGTCCGCGGCGAGGGCTTGATGCTGGCCGCCCAACTTCGCGTTCCCTGTAAGAATGTGGTCCGGCAGGCCCTCCAAGCGGGAGTGATTTTCAACTGCACCCAGGAGAAGGTGCTGCGTTTTCTTCCGCCCCTGATCATCGAGCGCCGCCACGTGGACGAACTTACTGCGGCGCTGAAGCCGATACTGGCCGCCTGTAGCGTCGCTTGACATGGAGCAGCCCTCGCCCCCTTGGGGGAGTCCGATTTCGGGACCCCGATGGGGTCCATCGGACCCCAGAAATCGGGGAGGGTGGACCGCAGTCCCGATGCACTTCATCGGGAGGCGGGCCGGGTGAGGGGGTCGGCAGCCCGCGTCGAACCGGCCACGCAAGAAAGGGAGCGAGCATGGCGTCGAGCCTGAGTATGGTCGAAGAGCAAGAGAAACTGAGCGTAACCGATCTGCTGGCGGACACGGACCTTTCGCCGCGCGACCTGAGCCTGATCTTCGGGCTGGCGGAGCGCGTCAAAGCCGCGCCGCACACCTTTGCCCAGGCGCTTTTGGGCAAACAACTGGCGATGATCTTCGAGAAGCCATCCCTGCGCACTCGCGTCACTTTTGAAGTGGGCATGACCAGCATGGGCGGTTTTGGCGTTTATCTGGATCACGTCAAGCCGCGCTTGGGCGAACGCGAGGCCGTCAAGGATATTGCCCGCAATCTTGAGCGCTGGGTGGACGGCATTGTGGCCCGCACCTTCTCCCACGAGTCGGTGCTCGAATTGGCGAACCACGCCTCGATTCCTGTCGTGAACGCGCTCACCGACCTCTTTCATCCCTGCCAGGCTCTGGCCGATCTCTTTACGCTGCGGGAGAAGTTCGGAAAGCTGGCCGGGCTGACCCTGGCTTTCGTGGGCGACGGCAACAACGTGTGCCATTCGCTCATGATCACTGGCGCGAAGCTTGGCGTCTCCGTGCGCGCCGCCACCCCTCCGGGCTATGAGCCCAAAGCGGAGATGGTCGCCGAGGCGAAAGCGCTGGGCGCGGCCACGGGGGCGACTGCCGAGGTTTTCAATAATCCGCTCGAGGCCGTGGCGGGAGCCCAGGCCGTCTACACCGACGTTTGGGCAAGCATGGGCCAGGAGCACGCCGTCCACCTCCGCGCCCAGGTGTTCGCGCCGTATCGCGTCACCGATGAACTCTTGGCTGCCGCTGCCCCTTCGGCGCTGTTTATGCATTGCCTGCCGGCGCATCGCGGCCAGGAAGTTTCCAATGAAGTGATCGATTCTCCGCGCTCCGTGGTTTTCGATCAGGCGGAAAACCGCCTGCACGTTCAAAAGGCCTTGCTGATTCTACTGATGCAGGGCCCGCGCGCCTGAGCTTTGAAATTTGGAATTTCAGATCGCAAATCCGCTCGCGGATCCGGCTGAAGAGAGGGAAACGAAAAATTGAACATCCGAAAAGCTGAACTGCGCGATGTGCCTGCGCTCTACAAATTGATCAACCGCTACGTGGCCGAGCAGGTCCTGCTTCCGCGCCCCCTGGCGAACCTCTACGAAGACATCTGGGAGTTTACCGTCGCGGAAGAAGACGGAGAGCTTCTCGGATGCGGTGCGCTCAAGTTCTACAGCCAGGAGCTTGCCGAAATTCGTTCCCTGTGTGTGGACGCGGCCCTTAAGTCCAAGGGCGTAGGCACCCTGCTCACTGAGGCCATCATGGACGAGGCCGAACGCTGCGGCCTGAAGAAAGTCTTCGCCCTCACCGTCGTCCCGGCCTTTTTTGAAAAGCTGGGCTTCCAAAGAGCCACGCGCGAGAGCTTTCCGGTCAAAGTTTTTCAGGACTGCCTGGGCTGCCCCAAATACTCGTGTTGCGATGAGATTGCCGTCAGCTACGAGTTGGCCTGGCGGCACGCCGAAGAAGTCGAGACCTCCTTCGAGGAGATCGACGCGCCGGCGTAGCACGGCCGTAGCCGCCGGCATGCCGAGCAGGTCTTCGAGTTCCGACAAAAGAATCAAATCCTCTAACGATAGACTTCCCTCCGATGGCCAATCTTTACGACGACCACGAGCAGTTCTTGCGGCGCAACTTGATAGATGGCCCGGTAATCGCCCACGCGGATTCGATAAAAGGGCTCCTCGGCTTGGAGTTTCTTGCCGCCAGCCGGATAAGGGTTTTCCGCAAGGCGATCTATGCGCCGCTGCAGTCGCTGTTGGGTGGCTCTGTCGAAAGCCGCGAAATCTCGCAGGGCCCGCGGAGTGAACCGGATCGAATAGGGCATGGAGGAGATGCTTTAAAGGCGTAAGTCCGACTTGATTTTTTCCCAGGGAATCAAGCGACCAGGTTTTTTCATAATCTGCCGGGCGTCTTCCAAATCCAGGCGGTCCTCGAGAGCCTCGAGCGTCCTCAGGTCCTCCACGGACACCACGGCGGCAACCTCTTTCCCGTTGCGTCGGATGACGGTGCGCTCGCCGCCAGAGACTGCCCGGTTGATCGCCTCTGCCAACCCGGCCCGCACATGTCTATCGCTAAAGTGTCGAGCCATCTCAGCCATCTCCTTCGTTTGGATTGTACAATCTTCTGGACCAAGCTGCAACGTTCGTTCGAAGGGGACGTTTGAGTGTTGTATACTCTCCTCCACTCAGGATCGCCGGAGGCATCCATGCGTCTGAAGAGTCTCGCCCTCACCGTATCTTTCATCTTAGTGTCCGCGCTCGAAGTATTGGCCGCCACCCCGGCCACCATGCGCCTGGACTTTTACCACACCGGCAACGCCACGCAAGAATTGTTCAGCGTCGACCGCGTTGTGATCGAGCCTCTCCCCTGGCCCGGGAATCCCGCCAAACCCCTGGACACGACAAATCGAGGTACGTATTTCTTCGAGGTCAGGGACTCGAGCACCCAGCGCGTCCTCTATTCACGCGGCTTCTCCTCCATCTATGGCGAGTGGGTGACCACGGAGGAAGCGAAAAAGGCGAGCCGGACTTTCCACGAGTCCCTGCGCTTTCCCGCCCCCCAGGCTCAGGTGCAAATTGTGGTAAACAAACGCGACGCGCAAAACGCTTTCCGCGAGGTCTGGTCCACCTCGATCGATCCGCATGACAAGCGTATCGACACGTCCAAGCCGCCCTTTCTCGGACGCGTGCTTTCCTTGGAACAGAACGGCGACCCCGCGCACAAAGTGGATTTGCTGCTTCTGGGCGATGGCTATACTGCCGCCGAGTTGGACAAATGCGAAAAAGACGTGCGCCGTCTCGCCCAAGGCGTCTTCACCTTCTCGCCCTTCCAAGAGCGCCGCCAGGATTTCAACGTTTGGGCCATCTGCGCGCCTTCGCCGGACTCGGGTGTATCGCATCCCTCTCGCGGCCTTTACCGGCACACGCTTTTTGACTCGGAGTTCGATGTCTTCGGCACCGAGCGCTACGCCCTCTCGTTCGACAATCGCGCCATCCGCAGCATTGCGTCGTTCGCCCCTTATGATGTGATGGGAATTGTGATGAACTCGAACGAGTACGGCAACGGCGGCATCTTTGGTCTTTACGCTACCGTCAGCATCGATTTCCCGGCGGCCGTTCGTGTCTTCACCCACGAATTCGGACACCACTTCGCGGATCTCGGCGACGAGTACTACTTCAACGCCAATGTCGCCTACGCGCCCGTCTCGAACCCCGTCGAGCCGTGGGAGCCCAACATTACCGCCCTGCTCGACCCGAAGAATTTGAAGTGGAAAGCCCTGGTGCTTCCCGGCACTCCCATTCCCACTCCCTGGCCGAAGGAGTGTTATGAAAACAGCATCCGCGATGCGCCCCTCCACATCCAGCAGATGCGCGCCGACGGCGCCACCGCTGACCAGATCGCTGCCTACCGCCGCCAGGCCCGCGAAAACACTGAGCATTGCCTGTCTGATGGGCCTTACGCCAATAAAGTAGGCGCATTCCAGGGCGCGATGTATCAAAACAATTACTACCGCCCTCAGCAGCGCTGCATCATGCTTTCCGGCGACACTTTCTGCGCCGTCTGCCGGCACGCCATCGAGGAAATCATCGACCTCTACTCGCGTCCCTAAAGTCGGCCCCGGCCCGGAGAGAGTCGCCCTCGCCCCCTTGGGGGAGAGGGTGGCCCGCACCGGCGTTTTCATCAGCCGGGGCGGGCCGGGTGAGGGGTCTCTCCGGCCCTACCAAACTGGTTGAGGCTTACGCCGTCGAGGAAGTTGACGGCTGGCTAGTGATTACAGTTCTGGTAAAATACTTCTGAGAGACAAAGTCGTATGATGCTCTCCTATGATCCGCGCCACAACATTGCCTATCTTCGCTTGCACGAGAGGACCGCGCAGGTTGAGACCCTTCATCTGAGCGACGAAATCAACGTTGACATTGCCCCAGACGGCACCGTCTACGGCATCGAGCTGCTCAACGCCAATTCCCAACTGCGCGGCGAGGACCACGGAAATCTGGTCATCGTGAACGAGGCCATCGGCGAGAGGCGCGAAGTGCCGCTCGAATAGCACTGCATAGCTACGTGTGGCGGAGGCGGCTAAACCTAATATGGCAGCGAAACGCAAGGGTCGGTTGAAACCCCACGAGCACATGGCGGAAGTGGATGAGGCCACGATTCGACTGCATATCGAACCGTTGGACGAAGGGGGATATGTGGCCACCAGCCCTGACGTTCCCGGCCTGGTCGCTGAAGGCCGAAGCATCACGGAGGCGGCCGAAATCGCCCAAGGGCTGACACGCAAGATTGTCGAATCTTGTATCGAACATGGCGACCCGCTCCCTCCGGCCCTCCGTGAAGTGCGTAAACTACCGCTCGATCTGCTTATCCCCGTGGGCGTTCGCTGACAGGCCGCCTGGTCTGCTGGAAAACCATTCGCTGTGAACAGCGCAGGCCTGCTCTTCAGGTCCGCGGCCTCTAATAAGTTCCCCGGGAAAGACCGCAGACTTCGAACGGCACGAAGTCTGCGCCCCTGCTTGGTCGCGTGAGGCGCCGGCATGCGCCGTGCCCGCTACACTTGCTGGACCCTTAGCACCTCTTCAGACACCCACTCTGCAACTTCTTCGAGCGCGACCTCCTCTTCATTGTGCAATCTTGCGTTGACTCGTGGATCCCCGCAGGTTTCAAGCGATTTGAGGAAGGCCTGAACCAGTTCGGCATCGAAGTGCGTATCCCTGCAGCGAAGCAATTCCGCGATCGCCTCCTCGAGGGTGCGGGCCTTCTTATACCCGCGTTCCGAAACCATTGTGTCAAAGCTGTCCGCTAGAGTCAGGATGCGGGCACCCAGAGGGATTTCGTGACCCTTCAAGTGGTCGGGATAACCGCCGCCGTCGAACTTTTCGTGGTGGTGGCGCACCATCAGACCGATGCGCTCGACAGCTACCACCTTCAAAGGCTCCAGAATCTTCTGGCCGTTCACACTGTGACCCTGCATGACGGCGTACTCTTCCTTGGTGAGGGGCCCTGGCTTGTACAAAATGGTGTGCGGGACACCGATCTTGCCGATATCGTGGAGGATGCCGGCCCGCCGAATTTCCGCCACTTCCTCATCCGGCAAGCCCATCTGCCGGGCAATCTGCGCCGCCACCCGTGAAACCGCTTGGCCGTGGAATCGCGTGTAGTGGTCCGAAATATCGATGGCTCGTGCCAGGGAGGTGACGGCGTTGACGACCCTGACCTCGCCGTTTGCATTGACGGCCTTTTCGAGGTGATGGAGGATCTCAGTGAAGGCTTCAGGCCCCGTGGAAAACTTCCGCTTAAACTCCACGTCGAGATACGCCTCAACCTGGGCATAGTGAGGAACCGGCATCGCCCCGCACACCCGATTGCCTTGCGCGTGCTTGGCGACGTACATGCCCATGTCCGCCATCTGGAGGATCGCTTGGTATGTGGCCCCATGTTGAGGGTAAACGGCAATGCCAAAACTGGCCGTTACATGGCGAGTTGCTAGTGAGGGCTCCTTCTCGATGGCATTGCGCAATCGTTCGGCGGCGCGTTGGGCTTCTTCCTCTGTCGTGTCGGGCAGCAACATGGAAAACTCGTCTCCGCCGTAACGGGCGAGCACGGAGGATTGGCGAAGCTGGTCGCCCAGCAGTTTGGCAACCAGCCTGAGCACCCGGTCCCCCTCCAGGTGACCATTCTGGTCGTTGACGAGCTTGAACCGATCAAGGTCCATCATGACGACAGCGAAGGGGCGGCCGGAACGGTGCGAGCGTCCCAATTCCCGCTCGAGCGCTTCCATGAAATATCGGTGGGTCTTGAGGCCGGTCAGTCCGTCCGTGATAGCTTCTTCCACGGCATTCTGATAGGCTCGCGCATTGTGCAGGGCGATGGCGAGCTGATCGGCCAGTGTTTTGAGCGTCAAGACATCCTGGGGGGAAAAGGCCTGCTCGCGAAGACTCTCCAGCGTCAAGACCCCTAGCAACTCACCCTGGTATGCCAGCGGCAGGCTCACTCCAGAGCACGCATCAGAGGCCAGGAAGGAGTGGTCCGGCTCGTCTCCGCCAGGAGCCCGATTGGCCACCACGGGCTCGCCGCGCACCGCTGCGGCGCCTGCCAATCCCCTGCTTGGCGGAGTGCGGCGGCCAATGAATTCCTTTCCATAGCCTGCCTCGGCTAGCACCACGAACTCATCGTTTTTACGGTCCCAGGACTCAAGGCGTGCCCACTCGAGACCGAAGGCCTCGCGCACCTGAATACAAATATTCGGCAGCAGCGCTTCCAGATTGAGAACCGATGATGCCCTCCGCCCAATTTCGTTAAGCAAGGCCAAATGGCTGGCACGGCGCTTCTCCCGTTGGAAGGCGCGGGCATTCTCGAATGCGCCCGCCGCCTCGTGAGCGAGAACACAAATCAGGTCCAACTGCTGGGCCGTGAGGGCTCGCTCCCGCTCGAAGTTGGCCACCGACAGCACTCCCTTGGAGCCGTCGGAGAAGGTGATCAGCACACCGTACCACGTGCGGATGGGAGCGGTACCCGGCGGGGACGAATGGTGCTTGGCCCATTTCCATTTTTCCGCAATGAAAATAGGGACGCGGGTCCTCACCACCTCTTTTTCAAACCAGCTCGCCTCTGCGCCCGCCGTCGACTCCACCTCCCTGAAGCGCTCGAAGGGCACGACCGTTTCCAAGGGCCACTTGGGCGACTCCTGCGCGGCGAGTGCGAATTCACATCCCGGCAGCAAGTCCTGCATGTGTTGCTGCAGGATTGCTACTTGTTCGTGAAGGTCGAAGCTTTCGCGCATCGCCCGGCCGACGAGATCGAGAGTTCGCATATACTTTTCTTGCCGCTCTCTCTCACAGGCTAACTGCCAGTTCTCCAAGGCCGCGTTAATCTGGTTGCCTATGACTGCCGCTAAGCGAAGCTCCTCAGGTTTAAAGGCGCGCCGTTTGCGCCGACCTGCTACCAGCGCTCCGTTGGCCCCCGTGGGCGTGGCCAAACCCAGAATGAGCAACGATCGTAAGCCCTCCTTCTTCAGGATACCTACGAACTCGTGAAACTCGGAGCCAAACGGGCCAGCGTCAAATTGCTCCGCCCCTAAGTCGGCTAAGGTAAGCAAGTTCCCCCACCTTTTGGATGATAGGCCGAGGTATATTCGCATCGGCTTCGTGGTGAGCTTTTCCACCGCCCCCGCGGACAAGCCACGGGCACTCATCTGGCCCGAACCTGGCCCGGCTTCTCCTTCCAACAGGATTAACCCGTGCGTGGCGCCAAGCGCTTTCATCATTCCCGCGAGAGCGCCCTCGGCCATCTTTTCAAGGTCTCCACACTGGCCAAAGCTCTGGTCGAAGGTTTGAAGGCTGGAAAACAAGCCCACGAGAGAATTTCGCTGGGCCCCGCGTCGTCGTGCCTGCACTCCTATGCCAACGGCTACTGCAGCAAAAAGAAACAGCAGAAGTGACTGGACGGAAAAGATCCAGTGGAGAAGCCATCCGAAGATATCTAGTACGCTCATGACCAGAGGACCTGCTGCCTATTGGGAGTTAATCACCAGCATGATGCTGCCTGCCGCCATTCGGTGAGAGCCCGGATTGCGCGAAGAAGCGCCCCACTCCTGACACGCGCTGTAGAGATCCGCAAGAGGCAGCATTCCCGTTCCGGCGTTGGTGAGCGGAAGACAGATGCTAGCAAAGCGATTGGTACCTTGAGAATCTTGCGCGCTAGCGGACTATCTTCTGGCAGAGGCGTCCTTCGAGGGGGCGCACCTCTCGTGGTAGAACTCCCCGCCCACGGCTGTGGCCTGGTGCGTGGGAACCTCCAGTCCGCACCTTGCACACTTCTCGTGGGGAACTCGCGCCCAGCGCTCATCCCCGTCCCGGAGCAACATCAGCTTGAGTTCAGGAGTCAGATCATCGCGAGATATGGCAAACATCTCCATTTTTGCCATACGAAGCTGTTCCTCCGGCCCGAGATCCCTTCCGTCCGAGACCAACCCGAGGGCCGATCGGATGATATATTCCCTCACATCCGACGGCCAAGCCGAGGTCGTGACAAAGTGCTGACACCACCAAGCACACAGAGGTGTCCACAGGCGCCGGATGCTAACATGAAACTGACGGTGCGCCTTATGTGGGTGGGGTGGGACGGGTCGGGATTGACGCTCCGGCACGACGGCGGGGTATCCTTCCAAAGCGCCTTCGGCTATGTCAGCCAGTCCTCGATCTCCGGGTGACGTAGAAAGGCCGTGAGGCGTCTCATAATCCTCCAGCGCTTTTCGCGCTTCTGGCATACCGAGTCTTGCAGACTCTATTTGATAAGGGAGAGAAGAAGAACTCATAACGACTCCTGCTGGCCTAGACTTCAGATGACGTGGTTCCTGGGGCTGCCGTTATTCGGCTAGGGCCCGACCAAACCAGCCCCGGTCCTAGCACCGACTCCGCTTCCCAGATTAAAGGTTTCTAGAAATCCAACAATGGACCGGTAGTACTAGTTTCCCGTAGTACTTCCGGGGAACACTCCCGAGTCAAAATAGACGAGCGTCGTGAGAGATCCCGGCTAGTTGAGGCTCATACCAGGAGCGCCCAACGTTAGACCCCATGCTTCGTGAGAACCGTTTGTCCGCACGCATTTAGAAACGTAGAAATCTGAACAGATGCCGGGAGGAGAGTGCCCAGCATCATCGCCGTAGGCGGCTTTGGATTTGAGTGTCATCGCCGCAGGCGCGTTCGGGAACCGCAGGATTTGGTAGGATGAATTCCCGGAGGCGTACAAAGGAGAACCCCGGTTGTTTGCGCAACCGGGGTTTTTCGTTGGTGGCCCGATCCGCCGGACCTCCAAGTTCATTTGCGAGAGCTGGTAGCGCAGAGTCCCTGCTCTTCGGACTCTGCGGCTCTTCCTGGATTGCGGTCGCAATCACCCTTCCGAGGTGTTAACGAGAAGTGGACGTCCACCAAACTGAGAACCGCAGAGTGTGAAAGGCACACACTCTGCCCAGACCCATCTCGATATTTAGTCGCCTGCCACCTCCTGCCGATTCCCTCGAGTTTTTACTTGACAATCGCCTGGACGTGTGGTAGCCTATAAGTGTGGACTTATGGTCGCACGATGGCAAAGAACGCGCAAGGGAGATTCGAAATCAGCCTCAGGAAGACCTTAGGCCGCAGCGCAGCGCAAAAGATGTCAAAAATATGACGAACGAAGCCACTATGTTATTGAAAATAAACGGAAGGTATGCGAAACGAACTTAAAACGAACCCAAATTCGAACGCTGCCAATGCTGATTGTAGCGCGGAAACTGCAGCTTTCTTGCGCCCTGGTCGAGTGTCAGCGCGGGGCTCGGCCGGGATATCACTCGCGGGACGGGGATCGCTCCTGACTTCCGGAAATGCGATGCGAAAAGATACAAAAAAACAACGACCGAAGCCAGTATGTTATTGAAAATAAACAGATCGAGATGAAAAACGAACCTAAGACGAGCCTGAATTCGCACGCCACAAAGGCCGCTTACAGCGTGGAAACAGCACTCTTCCCACCAAGGGTCAAGGTATCGGCGAGTGTGGCCGATTACCACATCACCTCCGGAATAGGAGGCAGCCTCGGCGTGCAGCCAGGAAATGCGAAAGATACTAAAAATAGTGGAAACGAACTCAAGGAGTCGTTGAAAACAAACCGCTTACCATTTTTAGAGGTGAAAAACGAACTCAAAACGAAGCCAATTTCGTGCGCTTTTGGTGCTTTGAAGCGCGAAAACAGCGCCTCTTTTCGCACCAGTCGAGAACAGACTCGGCTGGCACGCCAAGTAATCAGGCGCGAGACCGGCGCCACGCTGGACTGTTCCGAGAGCACAGGTGGCTCGGCTTAATCGGTCATTTTGTCATGTGCCCGACCCGCTTCTAAACCCCCGGCACGCCTTCAGGCGATTACCCGCACTTGATAGGCTAGACCCATTCGACCCCACCACCCGGGCTTCGTATTCGCCAAGTGGGCGGCCGGCTTCACACCAACTTGCCGGAAACTGCGGAGATTCTTCGCTTCGCTCAGAATGACAGTGGGGAATGCAGAATGGCAGTGGGGAATGCAGAATGACAGCGAGGAACGCGGATGACAGTGTTATTCCGATGGGGCGTGAAATCGCGGCTACGACTGGCGGAAGTCGAAGCGCGCTTCCGCGATGGGCGTGCCCAGGACTTCGATCCGGCTGAGATCGCGAGTGCCCACGCCGAGTTGCTCCGCCAGGCGCAGCGTGCTGTCGCAGGTTTCGAACGGAGGCGTGCCGCGATCCGCCATGGGGTCGAAGCCCATCAGCGCCGCGCACACCGCATCGGTGGCCACGCAGTTAGTTCCGGCCACCAGCAGGCCGGGTTGGACGTGGCGCACGTGATCACACCACGGGCCTTCCCCGCCCGCCATGCTGTGGATTCCCTCGATCACGGCGAGGTGCACGGGCCGCGCCGCCACCAGGTCCGCCACGACGCGCGGCACTCTGTACCCCGGGTCTTTCGAGGCCTGGGCATTCACCGGGGGAGGCGCGCTCTTCGCGGGCAGGCGATTCCCCTCGTGGAAAGGCCCGCGGCCTCCGCGTGGGGCAAGGCTCGGTTCGTCCACGGGAGAGTCGTCGCCGTAGATTGTGCAGGGGGTGATGCCAAAGCAGTTCTTCATCGAGAGGGTGACGCCGGCGGTGACGTGCTCTTTCAGCTTGGCCAGCGAGACGAACACGTCGCAGTCCTCGTAGGAATGGTTGAGGTCGTAGCCCTTGAACATCAGGCCGCCGTCCGGAACCCAGAAGCGCGAATACGTCTTGCCGTAGCCCAGGTAGTTGGTGTTCTCGAACTCGACTCGAGGCGCCGCGCTCGAAAAATCGCGCGGTTCCCAATTGGCCTGAAGCATGAATTCCTCGAGCGGCTCGCTGGTCGACATGGGGCTCTCGAGCAGGCGAATGCGCGCCGCTCCCGCTTGGCCCAGCAGTTGAACTGTTGCCCCAATAACCTGCGGATGAACCCAGTGGGTGATCTCCGCGGGCAAGTAGCCGAGCCGGTCGGTGGCGTCGCCGGTCAGGTTGAGTTTGACGGCAACGGTTTTTCCGCGCACCAGCCCTTCCAGCCCGCCGAGCTGGTCGAACATTTTCGCCAGCGTCCCGGTCACGTCCGCGTCGTACTCATGGCACACGCCCACAGCCACGCGGCCTGCCGGGACGGCACGAGCCAGGGACATCATCGGGCGAGCCAGCCAGGCCCCGGCCGCAGCGCCCATCGTCCCCATGAATTTCCTTCGCGAACAGGTAGTCGTCGTCATAGCTTTGTGCCCTCAAACTCGAGCGCGCAATAGACGGAGAGCGGTGGAAGGTCGAACTCCGTTCCCGGCGACGCAGGCCGGCCCTCGAGAGTGCCCGCCTCCGCCGACCCGAACTGCCAGAACCGCGCTGACTCGACCCTGTCGTTCACCCACAGCGTGACGTAGGCGGCCGGCTCCGAAGAGTAATTCAGCACTTGCACGAGCCGCTTTCCTTGGTGCGGCGATACGGACTCGCCGCTCGCGTGGCAGTTGGTCGTTTCCGGATTATAAAGCCGCACCAGATCGTTCCGCCGACTCACCAGGAGATGCGTATCCACCGCCACCTGGTAGGGATCTTGGAACCCTTCCTCCGCCACCGCAATTTGCCCCTTCCCGACATTATACAGTCTGTACCGAAGCGACGGGTCTTTTTCAGTGGGCTTCACATCCGGAGTTCCCCAATAAGCCGCCGCAATCACCAACCCCCCTTGCCGCACGAAGGCGAGCAACTGGGCATGCTGTTCCGCGCTGGGCGCCTCGTGATCGAGCCAGAGTAACGCCTTCAGGCCCTCCAGCGCAGGCAGTGTTCTTGCTCGCTCGATGATTCGAAATTGAACTTGGCGGCGATTGAGCAGGTTCAGCACTTCACCACTCAGATACGCATTGTCTCCGCGAAAATCGGAGACAATCGCCAGTATGCCTTGCGATTTGAAGGCTTGCCATTCCTTGTGTTCTTCGAAGAAAGCGGCCGCTTCGCACAGCTTTTCCCAAACCCCCTTGGCTTGGACATTCCCTTTCAGAAGCCCGGCCCTGAGCTTGTCGTCCAAGGAGATGACCCACCGACTTCCGTCGGCGCGGCTGTCGGCGACGGCCAAGGCATAGGCGGCGGGGTGGTGCAGGTTCGAAGGCGCCGGAGGGTCGAAGTCCAGCCACAAGATCTTTCCCGGCGCCAACTCGGACGCCAGACGTGAAAACCACGCGTTCGAATTCACCCACGGGATGCCCGTTGGCCCGGCGAGCGCGGTATCTCCATTCATGGTTTGAAGGTTGAGTCCGGGCCAAACGTTTTCAGTCGCGCTGAAAACGGCCGAAGCCGTTTCCCAAGCGGCTTTGCCGCGCGGGAATTGCCGAATCGCCGGAAGCTCGAGGGCTAGGCGGGAGGCGTTCTCGAGCATCACCGCTGAAAGTCCGGCTGCGCGCGCCGCGGCAACGGAAACCCCGGCATCGCCCTTCAGCGCGATCTTCGCCACAAAACTGAGGCCCATGCCGCGGCCTGCTTCAAGAAGGGGCTTTAAGGCTAGCTGCTGAGGTGAATCCTCCGGTCCTCCGTCGGCCCACTCCACGATAAGGCAGTTGATGGGCAAGCCCTTGAGCAGTTCCAATGCGGAGGGCCGCGCCCACGCCTGAAGCGTGTCCCGGATGTCGGCGCTGACGCTCCCCGCCTTGTTGCGGCGCGCGATTTCAAGCGGCCCGCAAGGCCACTTCATCGGCACCCAATTGCGATCCACGTTCATGCGCATTTCCCAAGGCCGTCGTATCAACCGCAGAGCCGCCCTTGCAGACTACCGGAACGAGAACCACAAGACTACAGTGCACAGAAAAAGCACGCCGGCCCAGATGCGGTAGTCGCCCATTCCCCTTCCAGGCGTCATGAATTCTGCCAGCACATTTCGGGTCGCCTTACTGGGGTCCGCCGGCTGACTGAGCAAGCTGACGGCAATCATGACGGCGGCAGCAATCACCCACGCCACCAGAGTGCGGTGCATGAAGGAGTTTAGCAGAGGGTGGGACAGCACCGGCAACTTCCACCCCAGCACCTGGTCGAGGAAGAACACGAGGCCAACAGAGAATCCTGCCACCACCCCTGCCACAGCCCCTTTGGTGTTGCCTCGCTTCCACACCAGGCCAGTGAAAATCACCGCCGACATGGGCACGGAAAGGTAAGCCGAAATGAACTGCAAGTAATACCAGATCGTTACCGAAAGACCCACCAACGGCGCGGCCAGGACGCCCAGGGCTGCCATCAGCACGGTCACCCAGCGGCCGATCACCACCTGACGGCCTTCCGAGGTGGCGGGACGGAAGCGAAGCACGAAATCCCTCACCACCAGCGTGGCGCTGGAATTGTAGCAAGCGCTCATGGAGGACATCAGGATCGCAATCAGGCCTGCCAGCACCAGGCCGCGCAGACCCACGGGCAAAAGACCTTGCACCATTCGGGGATAAGCGCCGTCATAACGAGGCAATGCCGGATAAAGCACCCGGGCAATCAACCCCGGAAGAACCAGAATGAACGGCACCAGGAGCTTCAGGAAGCCCGCAAAAATCGCGCCCCGCTGGCCGTCCTGAGGTGTGCGGGCGCCCAAAACGCGCTGCACGTTGGTTTGGTCCATGCACCAATAGAACATCCCCGCCAGCAGATTGGCGATGAGGAATCCGGTGATGGGGAAGTCGTTGTTCAGCGGTTTCACCATTTTTATCGCCGTGTGGGGCACGTGACTGACCAGGCCCGACCACCCGCCCACCGCCTTCAGTCCTAGGATCGTCAGCAGAGCGCTGCTCAGGATGAGCCAGGTCCCTTGCACCATGTCTGCATAGACGACGGCGCGCAACCCGCCCTTCATTGTGTAAAGGGCTGTAAAAGCCGACATGATCACCATCACCAAGGTTTGGGGCCATCCGAATAGAACCACAAACAAGAGAGAGCCCGCCCAAAGGTCGATGGCGTTTTTGGTGAGCACATTGATCACCAGCAGGTTCACAGAAAGGAAAGCGCGCAGGCTCCAGCCGAATCGACGCTCCAGAAACTCCGGGATGGTGTAGATCTTCTCGCGAAGGTACAGGGGCGCGAACATCATGGCCAGGATAATCAGGTCCCAGGCGCCTACCCATTCGTACCCTCCCGCGACCATGCCGATTCGATAACCGTCGCCGGCCAACCCCAACACATGTTCGGCGGAGATATTCGAGGCAAAAAGCGACATGCCGATGAAGGGCCAGCGGAGGTCCCGGCCGGCGAGAAAATACTCGCTGCCCGAACTGCTCTTGCGCGCCGCCCGGGTCACTGCGTAGATCACCAGGGCCAGGCTGGCGAAGATCGTAATCGCGTCAAGGTAGGAAAGCACGCTGGTTCACTCCCCGGATCGGAGGCGGCGCCGGCATTGGCTCGCCAGCCCGCAGATTTGTCCAGCTCCCCCACTGCAAGCGGAAGCAGCCGCAATCAAAATCGTTAGTTTGGACTTACCCCGGCCAGCGATGATGCCACAACTCCTCCCAAGAAAGGAAGGAATTTGCCCGCCGCGAGTGCACGGTGAAACCTGGTGCGCAGGTCCGCGTTGACGTCGGGGAGTGTCTCTGTTATTGGGCACGCAATAACGACAACGGCCCCCTTACCTCTGTACTATTCTCGCCACAAACTTGCCCCGATATACTTCCTCTTACTTGACATTTCGCCGAGCGCTAATTAGCTTCGCCGCGCTCTTGCCGATCACCACTCTGAGGAGGGTGGCTCATGTTCCTGCGCCCCAGTTCTACCAATTTAAGACAGGCCGCCGTGAGATTCGGCGGGGTCTGCAAATTTGCGTCTGTTCTGATTCTTGGCATCTTAGTGTCCGGTCATATTCAAAGTTCACGAGCTGCAGCGACAGACGCTCAAGCCGGCGGCCTGGTTACTCTGCGCGGCAACACGCGCGCGGAAGCGACGGCGCCTAACGATCGCGGCCGGGTCTCGGATGACATGACCCTTAACCACATGATGCTGCTGTTGCATCGACCCTCAGAGCAGGAGCAGGCGCTCCAGCAATTCATCAAAGACCTACACGATCCCGCCTCGCCGCGCTTTCACCATTGGATCACGGCGGCGGAATTTGGGGAGAGATACGGCGTCTCGGCAGCCGGTATCTCGAGTGTGACGAATTGGCTCGAGTCGCAAGGGTTCACAGTGAACTTGGCTTACCCCAGCCAGATGCTGATTGATTTCACGGGCTCCGCAGGCCAAGTCCGGCAAGCTTTCCACACCGAGATTCACCACCTGGTGGTGAGAGGCGAGGCCCACATCGCCAACATGAGCGACCCTCAGATCCCGGCAGAGCTGGCCCCAGTAGTATCGGGGATCGTCTCTCTGAATGACTTCCGGCCTCGGCCTACGCTCAAGCAGCGCCCCAGCTACACCGTCAGTTCCGCCTACCAGTTGGTTGTGCCGGCAGATCTGGCGACGATCTACAACTTCACCCCTGCCTTCACAGCCGGCATTTCGGGCCAAGGCCAGACGATCGTGTTGATCGAAGATACGGATCTCTATTCCGCAGCCGACTGGAGCACTTTCCGCTCCACCTTGGGATTGGCTTCAGCATATCCGAATGGCACCCTAGCGCAGGTTCACCCGGCCAGCACTCCCACGAATAACTGCGCCGATCCGGGCGTCAACGGAGACGATGCCGAAGCCGCCATTGATGTGGAATGGTCGAGCGCGGGAGCTCCTAGTGCCGCCATCGAGCTGGCATCGTGTGCGAACACCGAGACCACCTGGGGGGCCTGGGTTGCGCTCCAGAACCTTCTCAACGGGTCCGGGCAACCGCCGTCGATAGTCAGCATCAGCTACGGTTCATCGGAGTCAAACTACGGGTCCGGCGGTAACGCCTACATCAGCTCGCTGTACCAGCAGGCTGTGACCGAGGGTGTTTCCGTCTTCGTTTCCTCGGGCGACGAAGGCGCGGCCAGCACGGACTACGACGCAGCATACGCAGCCAGCGGAATCAATGTGAGCGGGTTCACCTCGACGCCCTACAACGTTTCGGTAGGCGGCACGGATTTCGCCGATGCTTATGAGCAAGCTAATGGCACTTACTGGAGCAACCGCAACAGCGCCAATTACGGGTCGGCCCTTTCGTACGTTCCAGAGATTCCCTGGAACGACTCCTGCGCCGGCGTGCTGCTCGCCGATTATTTGGGCGTCCTGCCCACTTACGGCTCCGGCTCACTGTGCAACACGAGCACCCACTACCTTGATGACGCCGCCGGAAGCGGCGGCCCCAGCGGTTGCGCCACTGGCGCGCCCACGATTAGCGGCGTTGTGAGCGGCACTTGCGCCGGCTATCCCAAGCCCTCCTGGCAGTCGGGCATTACCGGGAATCCCCACGACGGCGTGCGAGACGTTCCCGATGTTTCCCTCTTCGCTGCCAATGGACTCTGGGGGCACTACTACGTGGTCTGCTATTCTGATCCAAACTACGGTGGCGCGAGTTGCAGCGGCGCTCCCGATACGTGGGCTGGGTTTGGGGGAACGTCGGTGGCCTCGCCCATCATGGCGGCGATTCAGTCGCTGGCCAATCAAGCGTCGGGCAGCCGCTGGGGCAATCCGAATCCTACCTATTATGCCTTGGCTGCGGCGCAATTCAGCTCCGGCGGCGCCGCTTCTTGTGACTCCGCTCTGGGCAATGCGGTTTCAAGCAATTGCATTTTCTACGATATAACACAGATTCCCCTCCTCTACACGAACCTCTCTGGAACGGGAGGCGACAATGACGTCCCCTGCTTGGGCGTAAATTGCTATGCACCTTCGGGAACCTACGGAGTCCTTTCGACGGCCCCGCAAAGCCTGACTTCAGCCTGGGTCACGGGCCTCGGAAGCGGGTACACGAGCGCGCCGACTTGCACGTTAAGCGGCGGAGGCGGATCAGGCGCCGCCTGCAGCGCCATTCGGACCGGCGTCGTTAACTCGATCAGCCTCACCAGCGGCGGCGGGGGCTACACTTCATGGCCTACGTGTACCTTGACAGGGGGAGGCGGAACCGGTGCGAGCTGCACGGCCTTCGCGTGTACGAACGGGGAAGCTTGCTACCCGGAGCTTACCAATTTCGGAAGTGGTTACACCAGCGCTCCCACGTGCACGATCAGCGGAGGCGGCGGGTCAGGCGCAACTTGTAGCGTCACCGAGGCGCTCGGAATCGCTGTCAGCTTGACCGCTCCGGGCAGCGGCTACACTGCCCTGCCCAATTGCGTCCTTACCGGAGGCGGAGGATCCGGCGCCATGTGCGCCGCGACAGCGACGAACACCAGCAACAGCTATCAGCCGGCCTTCGGGGCCACGACCGGGTGGGATTTTGCCACGGGTATCGGTTCAGTCAACGCCTCGAACCTCGTGTCGAGCTTCTCTTCCGGCGTAGTGAATTTTTCTCCTCTCGCGCTCAGTTTCCCTTCCCAAATCCTCAACACCACGAGCACCCCGCTGACCCTGACCGTTACCAACACGGGCGCAAGTAGTCTCTCCATTTACACGGTCGCGATCGGCGGCACGGACCCCGGCGACTTTGCCAAGACCAACGCCGACTACTGCACCGGGGCTAACTTGAGCACCAATAGCACGTGCACGGTTGACGTCACTTTCACTCCCTCCGCCGCCGGGAGCCGGAGCGCCTCGCTGTTATTCACCGACAGTGCCCCCGGCAGTCCGCAGACAGTCAAACTATCGGGGACCGGCCTGAATCCGGTTCCGAATATCAGCAGCCTATCGCCGAGTTCGGCGACCGCCGGCGCAGCCGCGCAGACCTTGACCATTAACGGCACGAATTTCGTCGCCGCGTCCACGGTTACTTATAAAGGCGTGGGCCATACAGCCGCCTTTGTGAGTTCAGAGGAGTTGACGATCACGTTGAGCGCCAGCGACCAGGCCACGGCCGGAACCTATGCGGTGGTAGTGACCAATCCGGCGCCGGGCGGCGGCGCCTCGAATTCGGTGAGTTTCATTGTAGGCAATCCCGTGCCGTCCATCACCAGCCTTTCGCCCGCCTCTGCAACCGTGGGAGCGGCGGCCCAGACCCTGACCATCAACGGGTCAGGTTTCATGTCATCTTCGACAGTCACCTACAACGGGACCGGTCACGCTGCGACCTATGTAAACGCGACCCAGTTGAAGATTACTCTGAGCACCGGCGACCAAGCCACGGCTGGGGTTTATGCGGTGGTGGTGACTAACCCGGCTCCAGGGGGAGGCGCCTCGAATTCGGTGAACTTCACCGTGAACAATCCCGTACCCACGCTCACCAGCCTCTCGCCCGCCTCGGCTACGGCGGGGGCTGCGGCCACCACCTTGACCATCACGGGCACGAAGTTCCTCGCGACGTCGACGGTCAGTTTCAATGGAGTTGTCCACACGACGACCTATGTGAGCGCCACGCAGTTGAAGATCACTTTGAGTACCAGCGACCTGGCCACCGGTGGGACTTATGGGGTAGTGGTGACCAATCCAACTCCCGGGGGAGGCGCCTCGAATTCGGTGAACTTCACCGTGAACAATCCCGTACCCACGCTCACCAGCCTTTCGCCCACCTCGGCGATGGCGGGGACGACGACCCAAACCCTCACTCTCAACGGCACCAATTTCCTCTCCAACTCGACGGTCACTTACCACGCGGTGGCTCACACGCCGACCTTCGTTAGCTCGACCCAATTGACGATTACCTTGAACGCGGGCGACCTGGGAACGGCCGGAACCTTTGCCGTGGTGGTGACCAATCCGGCCCCGGGGGGTGGGACCTCGAACACGCTGGACTTCACGGTGGACAATCTTGTACCTACCATCGCCAGCCTTTCACCCAGTTCCGCTACGGCCGGGGCGGCGGCCCAGACTCTGACGATCACCGGCACCAATTTCCTTTCCAACTCGACGGCCACTTACAACGGCGCGGCACACACCCCAACCTTCCTCAGTTCGACCCAGTTAACGATCTCTCTGACCGCCAGCGATCAAGCTAAGGCAGGGTCCTATGCGGTCGTGGTGAGCAATCCGGCTCCCGGTGGAGGCGCCTCGAACTCGCTGCACTTCGCAGTGAACAATCCTGTCCCCAGCATCTCCAGCCTTTCGCCCGCCTCCGTCACGGCCGGGGCGGCGGCCCAAACCATGACCATCAATGGAGCGAATTTCGTCTCCACGTTGACGGTCACGTACAACGCGGTAGCGCACGCCGTAACCTACGTGAGCTCGACCCAGTTGAAGATTACTCTGAGCACCGGCGACCAAGCCACGGCAGGAATCTATGCCGTGGTGGTGACCAATCCGGCTCCTGGGGGAGGCGCCTCGAATTCGGTGAACTTCACCGTGAACAATCCCGTACCCACGCTCACCAGCCTCTCGCCCGCGTCGGCTACGGCGGGGGCTGCGGCCACCACCTTGACCATCACCGGCACGAAGTTCGTCTCGACGTTGACGGTCAGTTTCAATGGAGTTGTCCACACGACGACCTATGTGAGCGCCACGCAGTTGAAGATCACCTTGAGCACCAGCGACCTGGCCACCGGTGGGACTTATGGGGTAGTGGTGACCAATCCAACTCCCGGGGGAGGCGCCTCGAATTCGGTGAACTTCACCGTGAACAATCCCGTACCCACGCTCACCAGCCTTTCGCCCACCTCCGCGATGGCGGGGACGACGACCCAAACCCTCACTCTCAACGGCACCAATTTCCTCTCCAACTCGACGGTCACTTACCACGCGGTGGCTCACACGCCGACCTTCGTCAGTTCGACCCAGTTGACGATTACCCTGAGTGCGAGCGACCTGGGAACGGCCGGAACCTATGCCGTGGTGGTGACCAATCCGACCCCGGGGGGTGGGACCTCGAACACGCTGAACTTCACCGTGGACAATCTTGTACCTACCATCGCCAGCCTTTCACCCAGTTCCGCTATGGCCGGGGCGGCGGCTCAAACCCTGACCATCAACGGCACGAATTTCGTCTCCAACTCGACCGTCACCTACCACGCGGTGGCCCACACCCCGACCTTCCTCAGTTCGACGCAGTTGACGATCACCCTGAGCGCCAGCGACCAGGCCACAGCAGGGAACTATGCGGTGGTACTGACCAATCCAACTCGGGGCGGCGGCGCCTCGAATTCGGTGACCTTCGTGGTGAGTAATGGCGTGCCCTCGATCACCACCCTTTCGCCCGCCTCCGTCACGGCCGGGGCGGCGGCCCAAACCATGACCATCAATGGAGCGAATTTCGTCTCCACGTTGACGGTCACGTACAACGCGGTAGCGCACGCCGTAACCTACGTGAGTTCGACCCAGTTGAAGATTACTCTGAGCGCCAGCGACCAAGCCACGGCTGGGATTTATGCGGTGGTGGTGACCAATCCGGCTCCTGGGGGAGGCGCCTCGAATTCGGTGAACTTCACCGTGAACAATCCCGTACCCACGCTCACCAGCCTCTCGCCCGCCTCGGCTACGGCGGGGGCTGCGGCCACCACCGTGACCATCACGGGCACGAAGTTCCTCGCGACGTTGACGGGGAGCTTCAACGGAGTCGTCCACACGACGACCTATGTGAGTGCCACTCAGTTGAAGATCACTTTGAGCACCAGCGACCTGGCCACCGGTGGGACTTATGGGGTAGTGGTGACCAATCCGGCGCCGGGCGGAGGCGCCTCGAATTCGGTGAACTTCACCGTGAACAATCCCGTACCCGCGCTCACCAGCCTTTCGCCCACCTCGGCGATGGCGGGGACGGCGACCCAAACCCTCACTCTCAACGGCACCAATTTCCTCTCCAACTCGACGGTCACCTACCACGCGGTGGCTCACACGCCGACCTTCGTCAGTTCGACCCAATTGACGATTACCCTGAGTGCGAGCGACCTCACCACGGGTGGAACCTATGGAGTGGCAGTGACCAATCCGACCCCGGGGGGTGGGACCTCGAGCACGCTGGACTTCACGGTGGACAATCTTGTACCCACGGTCACCAGTCTTTCTCCCCCCTCAGGCACAGCCGGGGCGGCAGCTCAAACCCTGACTATCAACGGCACGAATTTCGTCTCCAACTCGACCGTCACCTACCACGCGGTGGCCCACACTCCGACCTTCCTCAGTTCGACGCAGTTGACGATCACCCTGAGCGCCAGCGACCAGGCCACAGCAGGGAACTATGCGGTGGTGGTGACCAATCCAACTCCGGGCGGCGGCGCCTCGAATTCGGTGACCTTCGTGGTGAGTAATGGCGTGCCCACGATCACCAGCCTTTCGCCCGCTTCAGCCACGGTTGGAGCAGCCTCGCAGGCCGTGACCATCAACGGCACGGGATTCGTTTCCACATCAACGGTCACTTACAATGGCGCGGCCCACACGGCGACCTATGTCAGCTCAGCGCAATTAAAGATCACCCTGAGCGCTACGGACTTGGCCACGGCGGGAACTTATCCCGTGGTGGTGACTAATCCGGCTCCGGGCGGAGGCGCCTCGAACGCAATGAGCTTCACGGTAGGCAATCCGGTGCCGGCCATCACCAGTATTTCGCCCGGTTCGGCCACGGCGGGGGCCGCGGCTACGACCTTGACCATCACCGGCACGAAGTTCCTCTCGACGTCGACGGTCAGTTTCAATGGAGTTGCCCACACCACCACCTACGCCAGCGCCACTCAATTAAAAATCACCTTGAGCACGAGCGACTTGGCAACGGCAGGGATTTATGCGGTCGTGGTGACCAATCCGGCGCCGGGCGGAGGCGCCTCGAATTCGGTATACTTCACGGTGAACAAGCCGTAACCGGAAACTTCCGGTCAAGTCTCGCCTGCAAGACTGGAGCCGCAGGCGTACTCTGTCCACAGGTGGTGATACGATGCAACACAAGGCGCGAAGGGATTTCCTCAAAGGCTTGGCTGCGGCGGTTCCTGCCTCCGCCGTGCTTTCGAGCTACCGAGCGATGGCTGCCCCCCTGCGCAAGAAGGTGAAGATCACCGATGTAAAAGCCATGGCCGTCCGCGGAAGCACGGATTGGAACCTGGTGAAGATCGAGACCGACAGCGGTATCACGGGAATCGGGGAAGCCTACTGGGGACACGGAGTGAAGGACGTGATCCTGGGTTACTTGCGCAACCTCGCCGTGGGCGAAGACCCGCTGAACATCGAGCCTCTCTACACAAAAATGGTACGCTCCACGGGAGGGGCCGGCTCGACCGCGGGCGTGACCGTGACCGCGATCAGCGGAGTGGAAATCGCCTTGTGGGATCTGGCGGGGAAAATCCTGGGAGCCCCGGTGTGCAAACTGTTGGGCGGCCAGTACCGCGACGGCGTCCGCGCCTACTGGACACGCTCCCCCAAAGACATGCTCGATCCGGGATCCTGCCGGGAATTTGCGGCTGCGCTGAAGGTCCACCCCTATGGCATCACGGCAGTCAAGTCCGACGCCGATGCGTTCCCCGCCAAGTACGACCCGGAGTTTCGCGAGCCGGGCCACGAGCCCCATAGCCGCCACCTGACGCGCAAGGACCTGGACCGGATCGCCAGGGGTTTTGCCAACCTGCGCGAGGCGCTGGGGGATGACATTGACATCGCGGTGCATTGCCACTGGGAATTCGACTGGATCGATGCGCTCGAATTGGCGCGGGCCGTCGCGCCCCTCCGGCCGATGTGGCTCGAGGACCCCATGCCGCCGGATTACTCGGAGTCGTGGAGCAAGCTCGCCGCAGCTTCTCCCGTGCCCATCCTGACTGGAGAGAATCTCTACCAGCGCCAAGGCTTTAAGCCCTTCATCTTGAACCAGGGCTGCCACCTGATTCATATCGACATCCCCAAGGCCGGCGGGCTGCTCGAATCCAAGAAAATCGCCGACTTGGCCGACCTCTTCTACTTGCCTACTTGCGCTCACCTTGCCGCGAGCCCGTTGGGGGCGATCGCCTCCGCCCATTGCGCGGCGGCCATCCGCGACTTCCGCGCCCAGGAATTTTCGCCCGGAAGCCTGACTACCGATGAATGGGAGAAGTTTGTGGTGTACGACGGCCCCGTGATCAAAGATGGCAAGTACAGGATTTCAGACAAACCGGGCTTGGGCGTGGAACTTAACGAAGACACCGTCCGCGCGCACCTGATGCCGGGAGAAACGTGGTGGGGGTGAACTGCCGCTGGAGCGCGTTGCAGGCCTCGCTCTCTTACTTTTTCATCTTCCTCTGCAGCAGATCGAGAAGGGGCCGATCAAGCTGATGGCCGTTCCAATCCTGGTATTTTGTTCCCGGCCGTTCAGTGTCGAGAATGCCGAAAGGCCCTCTGAAGTTCCAGAGCGCCCACCCACTTTCCAGCTCACCGATCACGTCGAGCGAGTCCTCGAACCAAGCCAGCGCAACTTGGGGAGGGGTGTGCTTATAGCAACCCATCTCGCCGAAATGGAGAGGAACGCCTTGTTGCTGCATGGCCCGCCAGGGACGGACGTAGTCCTCGATCGACTCCCTGCCGGCTATCACCTTGCCATGGCTGTCTTTGAGGGGCCAAGTTGGGATTCCTTCGGCCTTCAACCATTGGCGAGCCCATTCACACTGGTAATGAGTTACTGCGGGAGGATAGTAGTCGTGCGGGCTTTGCAGCACGCCCGTGCCAATAAGGTCCGGGACGGGAGTGACTCCACCCCCAAAGCCGTCGCTAACTATGAGCCGCTGCGGATCAATGCCGCGGATGCCATCGATTGCCGCGCGAGCCACCCGGGCGTATTCCTTGGCTCCGCGTGCCGAAATTTCCCTTTTGATGGCCTCGCTTGGTTGGTTCTTCAGACTCTCCACCAGTTCGGCCCGTTCATTGGGTGTTAGGTGCGGGATGGGCTCGTTGACCAGGTTGAAGCTGACGCGGTCATTCGAAATGCCCTTGTAGCGTCGTGCAAAAAAAGTCCATTGGTGAACGAAGGCGTCAAGAGTGCGGGGGTCATCGTAGAAGCTCGTTTTCTCAGGGACCACATGAATGCCGGTCACCACCCGGTCCATGCCATCAAGGATACAGAAACCAGGAGCCCGGTGAAGGCTGATGTTGACGTGAACTCCATTCTTATCACCCAGCCGCACGGCGCGGTCGATGGGTTCGGTCTTCCGTTCATCAATCTTCATCGGATCGTTCGGATCGGTCCAGAAGCGATAATCCATGGGCAGGCGAACGAAGTTAAACCCCCAATCCCTCATCCAGCGGAAATCGTCTTCCCGAAAGAGCCCGTCGTTCTTGTAAGGAAAGTATTTCATCCAGTCGGAGTCCGTCGAGAAGTACTCCAACAGGTTGAAGCCGTACCAGCGGGGATTGCGGCCGCTCCGCTTCGACGCTGACGTTCCGGTCCCAGGTTGCTGCTCCTGGTCCGCGACCGCGTTGACGAGATGCGAAAGCCCCGCCGCGCCGGTCGCTGCAGCCAGCGATTTCAAAACACTGCGGCGGCTGGGCCCTGCGCGACGTTGCTGGTCCCGGCTCGAGGCGCCAGCCACTTGGGAAGAATCGAATGTCCCAGATCGCATCATTGCCTCCGGCCTGAATCAATCGACGGATCGCCGAAGGAGCGATCATACGCCCGTTAGACTGCGAAAGGAAATTACATCGGTGGTTTGGTGAGGCTCACATCCAGTGGTTCATATATCACGGCGTGTGGCTGGCGGCTCTGCTCGTAGGTCGCGATTCGGTCCGCATAACGAAGGGTCAAGCCGATGTCGTCCAGCCCTTTCAGCAGGCACTCGCGCCGGAAGGGGTCGATTTGAAAGGATAGACTAAGCCCGAGGTCATCCGTAATGGTCTGGCTTTCGAGGTCTACAGTCAGCCGATAGCCCTCATTCTTCTCCGTCCGCTGAAAGAGTTCTTCCACTTGGACATCAGGCAGCTTGACCAGTAGCACGCCGTTCTTAAAACAATTGTTATAGAAAATGTCGGCGAAGCTGGGCGCAATCACTGCGCGAAAACCGTAATCGAGAATCGCCCAAGGGACGTGCTCGCGGCTGGAGCCGCAGCCGAAGTTGGCGCGCGCCAGAAGTATCGTTCCGCCCTGGTAACGGGCAAGGTTCAGCACGAAATCCGGGTTCGGCTTTTCACCCTCCAGGTAGCGCCAGTCATAGAAGAGCACGCGGCCGTACCCTTCGCGCGTCGTCCACTTCAGAAACTGCTTGGGAACCATCTGGTCCGTGTTGACGTTCACCCGATCGAGCGGCACAACCAATCCCGTGTGTTTAATAAAAGGTTGCATAGCTTGGTCCGTAGCACGTTGTCATTGTCAGGTGTCCGCCTTTACCCTTTAGACTTTACCCATTAACCTTATTCCGTCCGCCCCACGTTCCAAGTCCGAATATCCACAAAATGGCCTTCGACGGCGGCGGCGGCGGCCATCACGGGGCTGACCAGATGCGTGCGGCCGCCCTTGCCCTGGCGTCCTTCGAAGTTTCGGTTCGAGGTGCTGGCGCTGCGCTGGCCGCTCGGAAGGATGTCGGGATTCATTCCCAGGCACATGCTGCAACCCGCGTCGCGCCACTCGAATCCGGCTTCGCGGAATATCTTATCCAGACCTTCCTTCTCCGCTTGGGCCTTGATGCGCATCGACCCGGGAACCACGAGTGCGCTCTTGAGGTTCTTCGAAACCTTTCTTCCCGCCGCAACACGCGCTGCCAAGCGCAAGTCCTCGATGCGGGAGTTGGTGCAGGAGCCGATGAACACGTAATCCAATGGGATGTCAACGATACGAGTGCCCGGCTCAAGGCCCATATACTCGAGAGCGCGCTCGGCGGCCTTGCGGTCCACAGGATCTCCAAAACTGCCCGGCTCCGGCACTTTCCCCGTCACGTCGGTGACCATGCCGGGATTGGTGCCCCACGTAACCTGTGGCGCGATGGACGCCGCGTCCAGGTCGAGCACGTCGTCGAAAGTCGCGCCGGGGTCGGAGGCCAGCGATCTCCAATAGTCAACCGCGATCTGAAAATCACCGCCGCGCGGAACGAAGGGCCGGCCTTCGAGGTACGCGAAAGTAGTGTCGTCGGGCGCAACCATTCCAGTGCGCGCGCCTCCCTCGATGGTCATGTTGCAGACGGTCATGCGGCCTTCCATGGAGAGGGCGCGAATGGTGTCACCGGCGTATTCGATGGCATGGCCGGTTCCACCGGCGATTCCCATCTTGCCAATGACGGCGAGAATGATGTCCTTCGCGGTCACGCCCGGGGCGAGGGTTCCGCTCACCCGAACCAGCATGGTCTTGGACTTGAATTGCGAGAGACATTGCGTGGCCAGGACGTGCTCAATCTCGCTGGTGCCGATTCCAAAGGCCAACGCCCCGAAAGCGCCGTGAGTCGCCGTGTGACTGTCGCCGCAAACGATGGTCTGGCCGGGTTGGGTGATGCCGAGTTCGGGTCCGATGACATGCACGATGCCTTGATTGGGATTCTGCATGTTGAAGAGCATGATGCCTGTCTCGCGGCAATTGCGTTCCAGGGCGTCGAACTGCGCCGCCGCGACTCGATCCAGCAACGGCAGATTCCGGTCCTTGGTCGGCACCGAGTGATCCATCACCGCAAAGGTTAGGTCCGGCCGGCGTACCTTGCGCTGCCCCGCCCGCAGGCCGGCAAATGCTTGTGGGGATGTTACCTCGTGGACGAGATGGCGGTCGATATAAAGGAGCGCAGGTCGCCCCGGCTCTTCCGCCACCAGGTGATCATCCCAGATCTTTTCGTACATCGTGCGAGCAGGCATAGTTTCAATCACCCTTAGATTGTTCGCAGCCCCCGAACGACAGATTATACGCGAACAATTGACTGCGATCAAATTAGTGATCGCCGGTGAATGCTCTTTTGCCGTCCACCATAACCCATCCTGAGCACGGCTCATAGGAAACCGCTTTGAGGTACAATCGGGCGATGAGATCCACTCTCCGTAGCCTCAGCCAAAGTTCGGCTATTCGCGCGGAAAGCACCTTCGGCCGCCGGGATTTCCTGAAAAAAAGCATAGGCTTTTGCACAGCATATGGAACCCTGGCGGTCGGGGCGGCGGCCGGTAGCGCGGATGCTCCGCAAAGGAAAAGAGCGATGATCAAATGGCAACCCCACACGGTTGCTCAGATTCCGAGCGGCTACCAGGTGGCCGTCGCCGATGTCAACGGCGATGGGCGTCCTGACATCCTGGCGTTAAGTTCGGAAGAGAGCATCGTCGAATGGTACGAGAATCCTTCCTGGAAGGCTCGGCCCATCACTACCCTGACCCACCATAACATCAGTTTGGCTCCCCAGTTTCGCCCCAACTATCCGCAACGCGGTTTGGCGCTCGCCAGCGACTTTGCGCTGAATGACAGTACCTCAGGGGGAAGCATCTGGTGGGGAGAGCCCGGCGTCTCGTTGGACTCCGAATGGCCGCTGCACTTGCTTGGCCGGATCCCCACCTCACACCGATTGCGCTGGGCCGACCTGGACGGGAGCGGCCGCCTGGGGCTGGTGGACGTTCCGTTGCTGGGGTTTGGCGCCAAGGAACCGGGCTACGAAGTCCCTGCGCCGCTCACTTGGTTCGAGTCTCCCGAGCCACTCCTGCGCGGGCACGTTTCCGCCACGGACACGGGCCAAGGCGCCTGGATTCCCCACCTCATCGACGACTCTCTGACCGTTGTCCATGGCGTCCACATCATGGACTGGGACAACGACGGGCGTGAAGAAATCCTAACGGCCAGCTTTGAGGGCGTCCACCTTTTCCACTCCACGGGAAGGAGTCCCGATCTTCACTGGACAAAAACCCACCTTGGGGCGGGCGACCAGCTTTCCACTCCGCGTCGCGGGTCGAGCGAAATCGGCGTGGGCCGACTGGACGGCCGCCGTTTCCTGGCTACCATCGAGCCTTGGCATGGCGAGCACGTCGTGGTTTACACCCGGGAAAAATCCGCTGAATTGTGGAGTCGCCATCCCATCGACGACAGCATCCACGACGGTCACGCGCTGCTCTGCGCCGACCTCGATGGCGACGGCAATGATGAAATCGTGGCAGGATTTCGCGGCCAGGGAACAAGCCTTTATGTGTATTACGCGCTGGACGCCTCCGGGTTGAAGTGGGAGCGCCAGACGCTGGATACGCAGATGGCGGCCTCCGGCATCGTAACCGCCGACGTCAACGGCGATGGCCGTCCCGATCTCGTGGCCATTGGCGCCTCCACAGCCAATGTGAAATGGTATGAGAACCTCGGCGCCAACCCCCCAGGGAAAGAGTGAAGCCGCGGCTACCTCAGTGGTTGGCTATCCACGACGGCCACTGGCCTGCGCCCTGATATGGCCGCCCGCCTGACGGAGAAGCGAGAGCCGCAAAAACCGAAGGACGCACCGTCATAAGCCGGTTCATGCGCCTCTGTGAATCCTTCGAGGCATCTTTCCCACCCTGGTCAACATCAGTCCGTTCCAGCCCGCCATCCCCTTTCAGGGGAACTTCCGGACGCGAAAAGAAGATCGCAAACAAGATCACACCCACGATCACAAGGAATTGAACGAGAAAGAAGGCCAGCATAAATTTGTAGAGCATTTCAGCCTCGATTCACGGCGGTCTCTTGGCTCACGCCCGGTGCCGCGACCAGAACCGCTTCTGCCATCACGCACCCCGGTGCCTTGGGGGTAGGGGAAGCACCGTCACCGTCACTGGTCATTCGAGAGCCAAGGACGCAGACGCGCCGCACACCTGCTTTATCGGCACAATCGGCGGCTCGATGAGAATTTTCTTAGGATGTCCGTGGGCCGCACTCCCCACGGTGTCGGTTAGGCTTGGCTTTTTGGGGGATGGCGTCGCATGGTGAGAATCGTCCCGTCTTTGAAACTGTATTCGACCTGGTCCATGAGCCGCTGGATCAAATACACTCCGCGCCCACTGTCACGATAGATGTTGTCGCCTTCGGTGGGATCGGGAAGTCCGGCGGGGTCAAAGCCGGGACCGGAGTCTCTAACCACGATGGTGATTCCACCACCTTCCTCGATCTCCACGGTCAGGGCTACGCACTTTACGGGATCGCCACGGTTGCCATGGAGCATGGCGTTGCTGAGCGCTTCTCGCAACGCGGCCTGGATATTCGCCAGTTCCCGGCAATCGCTGTTTTGTTCCAGGAATCCAACTACCCTGCGCACCGCGCCTTCGATATTCCGCGGGCTCGAGGGAATGGATTTATCCAGCTTGGCAGATCTCCGGCTCACCGGGTCTCCTGGACTGTCGATGGTTTCAGGCCGCGTGCGCTGCCGTCCCTTTCACCCTCCAGCCAGGCGACGTCGGCATGCGTGTCTGCAAAGCGCCGCAAGCCTGTCTCCTTAATTGCGGAATCGGGCACCTTGTGAAGTGGCGTATAGCGGGGATGGTGAGATTCCTTGTAGGGATCATTGCGCGCCGCATTATAGCAGCAGATCATGGACCAGCGCGGCTTCTCCGAGTGGTTCTGATCCGAGCGGTGCAGCAGGTTGCAATGGAAGAAGAGGGTATCGCCCGGTTCCATCTCCACGTAGACCAGTTCCATTCTTTTCAGCACCTCGCGCACCCGCTCCTGGTCGGCGCCCGCTTGTTCCCCCGTCAGGACGTGATCGATGCGTCCCAGTTGATGCGAGCCGCGAATGACTTGCAGGCAGCCGTTTTCCCGCGTGGCCGGATCGACGGCGATGAAAGCGCTGGTGAGCAGTGGGGCCAGCACGCCGTTCTGGTACCAGTAGCCGTAGTCCTGGTGCCATGTCCAGGCGCCGCCGACCTTGGCATCTTTCATGATCATCTTCGAATGGTAATGGTAAACTTCGCCGCCCAGGATTTTCTCCGCGGAGTTGACGATAGATTCACAGCGCGCGAACATGCCATACAGGGAGTCGCCGGGGTGGTTCCAGAGAGAGAGGCGAACTCGCCCTCCTTCACCGTCTCCTCGATTAAAAGAATGCTGGTCGAGTTCCCGGTCTTCCCGGGCGGCGCGCCGCAATAAGCCCGTTTCCTCTTCGTCGAACATCGCATTCACCAAAACAAAACCGTTTCCCTCGTACTCTCGGATTTGTTGGTCGTTGAGGACGCCCGTTGCCATAAACACACCTCCCCCTGCAAACATTACCTTCGACACGGACTCGGAGCCCTTAATGAGCTTAAGTATATACCTTATGATTCCGGGTTTCAGGGATACGTGTCAAATTGGTAGTGTCTCAGATTGAGGTAGAGGCGGCTTTACGCCGCCATTTGGCGAGGTAAACTCGCCGCTACGAATTCAAACTGAGACACTACAGTCAAATTCCAGTCTATTGATGGGGTTGTGTGGCAAGCTGCTTCTGGATTCGTTCCTCCAGAAGTGTAAAGAATTGCTCCACGTCGGCAAAGGTCGTCTTGGGATCGTTATTGTAATCCATCAACCGGTGGTGGTAATGGTTGCCCCTGGCCAGGACTTCGTCAATCACAAAACGCGCTTGCTGCATGGCCGCGCCTCTGTGCTCGAATTTCTTGGAGACTTCTTCGGTTGCCTTCTCCAGGGCGCAATAAAGGCTGTATGTCTTCTCGCTTGCTGGACACACCCGGTTGTCGGCGCGATTCCACTTGTCCGGCGAATTGAGAATTTCGCGAGCCCGTCGCACGATGCGAATATCGCTCGCGGTCACCGGGGGATTTGCCTCGGAGGGACCGCTATGCTTGGAATCCGGAGGGCTGGAAGCATGAGCGCTGAGCGCAAGAGCACCGAGGATGAGCAGGTTAGCGAGCCGCATAGCTGCTTATTGGACGGCCCGACGCCCCCGGGGTTAGCAAAGGTCAATGGCCGTGCCGAAGGCGCTTCGCGCTTCAGGCTCCCGCTGTGCGCAGCCCGCCGGAAGCCTACGCCCGCAAGGCAACTCTGAAACCTGACGTTGCTCCCCCCTTCCTGCCAGCCAAACCACGCCGGCCTTATAGTCAAGGTCACTGGCGTGCGGAGCTACTGGCGATTAGTAAAGTCGGCGACAAGGCAGGAGTTATTTCTCCGCCGTTTCCTCCTGGGCTCGACGCGCTCGGACGTTGCCGCGAATGGTCACGGCTTGGTCTATTGAGAAGGTGAGTTGTCCACGCGCTGCGAGCTTCAGTTCCCGAGTACTCCAGTGAGCACTCATCAGGCCCGAGGGGGAGTGACTGTTCGTGCCCAACAGCAAATGGCCGATCTCGTGCGCAATGCCGTGTCCGAGTAGTTGTCCAAGCGACAACTGTGGCGTCTCAAGGAGCACTGTCTTTGCTCGCGCATAGGAAATATACGCAAATTGTCCATGGCGCGGTGAAGGAATTGGCACTGCCATCCCCATGGCGAACTTTTCCACCCAAGGGCCCTCCGCGATGTCGGGCACCACGTTCAGGCGGATGTCCGTCGGAGTATGATGAGTGGTGCAAGCCGGGTTCAGCTCAGCCCTCGGTCTGGTCAGTGGACAATCGACCCAAGACATTTTCACGCCCACGTTCTGAAAGATGTCCGATGCCGTGCGCTCGGCTATGGCCAGATCGTGCTGGGGAATAGGGGCGTAGATATAGACCAGGACGGTGAGATCTACGGTCGCGGTTGCGTCTCCCGTGAGTTGGTCTCGAGCCCAGCCATTCCCAGCGGCAAATGACACCGCCAGGAGGATCGCCAAGCTCGAACCAGCTAATCCCCAAGACCCCTGCCTGCGCCTGATTCTCCGGTCATTGCTCTCTGCATCCCAACCTCTGTTGTTCATGGCGCCCACCTCCGTCGCGAGATGGCGCCGAGTTTTGACCCGATGAAGCGCTATAACAATGGATGGAGGGTGGGATCGGGCTGGAACGCGAGTGACAAGATAACGGATTTGCTTACAAGGAGTTACGTTCCCGGATGGGGGCGAGGGGGCTTTGACAATGGCGCTTTCGGTGGTAAACTCCTCGTCAACGGGCGACGCGTTGACCCGTGTGGCGTACTTGTTACCTTCAGCGCCCTTGCAGCGCCTGCCGCTGGTCTCTCGTTGAGGTCCTTTCCATGGACGCGACTCAGGCAGCTTCACGCCGGGCACGCTTCGGAGTGTTCGAGTTCGACTTTCACACCCGCGAACTGCGCAAGAACGGCATGAAGATCAAGCTCACGGGGCAGCCGATTGAAGTCCTCGCGATGTTACTGGAGCGGCCGGGAGAACTGGTCACGCGGGAGGAGTTGCAGAAGCGGGTCTGGGGCAGCGACACCTTCGTGGATTTCGAGTACGGTCTGAATGCTGCCGTCAAGAGAGTCCGCGAGGCGTTGGGGGACGACGCGACCAATCCGCGCTTCTTAGAAACCCTGCCACGACGGGGGTATCGCTTTATCGCGCCGGTGGGAATCATAGGGGCGCAAAGCAGTGCGCCCGCTGTGCCACCGGTGTTCCCAGAGTCGATTCCTGTATCGGGCAGAAAACTCTGGAAGTTACTTGTTCCTGCTGCCGTGATCCTCGTCGCGGCTGCCATTTGGGGAACGCTCTACTTCCGTTCACGCCAAGCCATGACCCACCTGACCGAGAAGGACACCATCGTCCTTTCCGATTTCGTCAACAAGACCGGCGATGCGTTATTCGACGACACGCTGAAGCAGGGGCTCTCGGTACAGCTTGAGCAATCGCCCTTTCTCGACTTGGTTTCCGACCGTAAGGTAAACGTGACATTGAAGCTGATGGGCCGTCCCGCTGGTGACCGGCTGACGCCGGAGGTCTCACGCGAGGTCTGCCAGCGGACGGGCAGCACGACCATGGTGACGGGCTCGATTGCGGGGCTGGGAAGCCAGTACGTGATTGGCCTGAAGGCAGTGAACTGCAACACGGGGGACGTGCTGGCGGAGGCGCAGGAGCAGGCGGCAAGCAAGGAAGCGGTGCTCAAGGCTCTGGACGCCGCGGCGGTCAGTTTGCGGAGCAAGCTGGGCGAATCGCTCAGCTCGGTGGAGAAATACGCCACGCCGGTGGAGGAAGCGACCACGCCATCCCTGGAGGCGCTGCAAGCCTACAGTCTGGGGGTAAAGACCGACTATGCAGGAGGCGACACCATGCTGTCCTTCTTCAGTCGGGCGGTGGACCTTGATCCGAATTTTGCCATGGCCTGCGCTTGGATGTCGGGTATCTACTACAACGATTACGAAGTGGGGCGGGGGGCCGAATATGCACGCAAGGCTTACGCGCTGCGGGAAAAGGTAAGCGAACGGGAGCGGTTCTACATCGAGGTGACCTACTACACGATCGCGACGGGTGAGCTGGAGAAGGCGGTGCAGATCGGCGAGCTGTGGCAGCGAACTTACCCAAGAGACAACGGGTCTTACAACATGCTGGGATCTATTTACAGCAACTTGGGAAACTATGAAAAGGCATTGGAGCAATGTCGAGAGGGGCTGCGCCTGGATCCAGACATTGGGTTCAATTACCTCAACCTCGGCGGGGTCTACACAGCCCTCAATCGGCTAGATGAAGCGGAGGCGGTGTACAAGCAGGCGGAGGAGCACAGGCTAGGGGGCGAGTTGGCGCTCGCGAACCGCTACTTGTTGGCTTTTCTGAAGGGCGATGCGGTGCAGATGCTGCAGTTGGTCTCAGCCGCCATGGGTAAGCCGACCTTTGAAAACCAGTTGCTTGCCATGCAGGCGGACACGGAAGGTTGGTACGGCAAGTTGAAGAACGCGCACGACCTGACCGGGCGGGCGATGGATTCAGCCCAGCACAACGACGCCAAAGAGGCTGCGGCAGCCTATCAGGCGGCGGCAGCGCTGCGCGAGGTGGAAGCGGGAAACCGGGATCAGGCGCGTACCGAGGCCCATGCGGCGCTGAAGCTGGCCCCGAACCACGATGTTCTGATCGTGGCGGCGCTGGCCCTGGCGCGGGCAGGCGATACGGCAGGGGCGGAGAAGCTGGCGGCCGAACTCGACAAGACCTTCCCGGTGGACACGCTGGTGCAGAGGTATTGGCTGCCCACCATCCGGGCGGGGGTCGCTCTACAACGCCAAGACCCGAACCGGGCAATCGAACTATTGAAGGCGGCGAGCACGATAGAACTTGGCTTCCCAACGGACCTCGCTGTATACCTATGCCCCGCTTATTTGCGTGGGGCAGCCTACCTCATGCTCCACGATGGCAGCCGAGCGGCAGCGGAGTTTCAGAAGTTCATCGACCACCGAGGACTGGTGGGGAACTTTCCCTGGGGCGCGCTGGCCCGCCTGGGACTAGCGCGTGCTTACGCTGTAGAGGCGGGTTTATCCCGCCACGGCGAAAATGGCGGCGCAAAGCCGCCTCTACAGCAGGACGCCCTCGCCAAAACCCGCGCCGCCTATCAGGATTTCCTCACCCTCTGGAAAGACGCCGACCCCGACATCCCCATCCTTAAGCAAGCGAAGGCGGAGTACGCGAGGCTGCAGTAATTCCAACGCCTAAGTCCTGTAAGCAAATAGACACTCAACTCTTCGCACGCCACACACAGAAGTGACCACCGCAAGCGCCGATCGACGCCTCTCGGGATTGTTCCCGAGTACGGGCGTAGGGCTTACCGATTCACCGCGGGTGGCGCCGACATCGCCTCTTATGTCGGCGATCAGTAAGAAGCCCGGGCAGGCCACGGATAGGACGAGGTGTCGGGGGTGGTGCACGGGTTCGTGCGGCGCAGGGTCAAAAACTCGGCGGTTCACGGTGCAGCCCAGACGGGAGACGGCGGGAACAACGTTGCCCGTCGGGGGCAAAGATGGTCAGGCCGGTTCGGACTTCCGGTTCCGACGGATATTTGCGGCTACCGAGAGAATCTGGTTGCCGATGGCGGTTTGCATATCATGCGGCAGCAGGGGCGTGAGTTCGAGTGTTTCCCATGCCGCGACTGTTCGATCCGCCGTTTCGGTAACTATCTGCCAGAGAGGACTCGCTGGCATGCGTGCGGTATCGGCGAAACGCCGCACTTGATCGACCGTGATCTCTCTGAGACTGCGGCTGTCGCCGAAGCTCAAGCCGAGCCGGTCATGGGGAAGGTAGGGCAGCGTTGCCACGAAATCATAGGCCGGCGACAACACCGGCGTGCGGCGATCAGGGTAAAGCAGCGACCAGTTCTTGAGGTGCATGTCGCCATTGCCAATGAGCACGGAAAAGACCAGCCGCCGGAAAAAGTCGTAGGTTGTTTCTTGTCCGGCTTCCGCCCACAGCACGGAAGCGATATTGGCATAGCTTCGGCGGTCATACTTGTCGCTGGGAAACAGCCCGAACACCTGCGCGAAATCCTCCATGTGAATGCGCTCCCCGCCAAGACCGCGGTCGAAGCGCTGCACGGCGAGCGCCTTGCCTTCGATGCGTCCAGCGTCCTCAGGCAGTCCCTGAATTGCTTTTATTTCGACCAGTCGGTGTTGCGGAACGGCGATGCCGATGGCCTGCGCCAGCTCCAGCATCACGTGCTCGTTCTCCGGGACGCCGGGAAAGCGGGCCGAGGGAAGTTTGACGATCCAGGATCCGCCCATGCCGTCTGCGGGGATGGTCAGTCCGCCGGAGGCCTCCATGACGGCGGAAAACTTAAGCTGCACACCGGCCAGTGAAAAGCGCAGCGGGGCATCATGACCTCGATCATCATGAGGGTCATCGGCGTCATGATCAGCATCACCGTCGTCATCGTCACGAGGCGTCACGACAAGGGCGCCCGGAAGATCGGCACCAAGGACAGCGAGAAGAAAGAACTCGCGTTGGGATTTGACGCCCGCGCGCTTTGCCAGATAGTCCCGCAGATGGCCTTCCGGCAGGAGGTTCGAGAAAAAGGGTGGAAGGCGGAGGCCGGTCGGGCGCGTAGCAGTGACCAGCCCTCCAGTCTCGCCCTTGAAAGACAAGCTGAGCGTCGGACGGACGGGATCATCGATATAATCCTGCTCGAAGGCAAAGAGGTGGCGGTCACCGGCCAAGCGGTTGATGACGCCGATCTGGCGGCCATGCATCTCGACGGCGAGCGTGTTCAGTTTTTTCGGATCAAATTTCATCGTGGGGCTCCCCTGTTGTCCTCGGTTAGTCATCCTCGCTCGCGTAGAGGGATTGTTCTCCCTCATCACGATGCTGGTCCTGATCTCGATGATCGCGGATGAGAGCCTGCAGGGCGGGTACGAGCGAGCGCGGGACCATCAGGAGGTCATAGTCGAGCACACGCACCACATCCAAAAGCGTATCGTAGCGGGGCACGATTTTGCCGGACTCGATGCCGGAGATATGCATCTGCGGCAGGCTGGCGCGCCGACCCAGCTCCGCTTGGCTCCAGCCGCGCTTGCGCCGCGCCTCTCTAAGTTCGTGGCGCATGTCTGCGGGAAGGCCATCTAGCCGCACAGGCTTGATATGCTTCTTTATATTGGGTTCCATGCTCTATATAATAAGGCATATTTCATGGGATTTCAAGTCCATAGGCAAAATTATATCGACCAAGACGATCAATATAAAATCGCATATCATGCGCAGAATGGGCTCTTATTTGAACTCGCCTTACTCCCCGGAAGTCCGCTCCGGCGAAGTTATAGTGCCCGCTTGCGGTCACTTGGATGTGTCGGCTAACCGTGGAAGTGACCTCGGCGAAGCAACCCGGATTTTGGTGGAAAGGGCAGGGTGGCATTTTCAGGCAGCACGCGCCGCCCGCCGCAAGCATACGCCCGCGAGGCAGCTCTGAAACCTGATGTTGCTCCCACCTTCCTGCCAGCCAAAGCACACCCGCCCCTCAGCCACGTTGGGCGCAACTCAGGTTCGGCCATTATACGTCCAACTGGATTGGGTTGCTTACGGCCGCGCCGGCGTCCGCGTTGACCCTGGACCGGGAAGGGTGCGGTAGAGCGGACCTGCTGTGTAGGTCCCCGGTTCTTCCGCCGACAACGACGATAAGCCGAGGACCTACACAGCAGGTCCGCTCTACCTTGCCGTTCGGCGGTTAAACCTCTTCAAGGCTCACTAGTCGAACCAGGCGCTTACCTTTGTGATAGTTGGCGGGCTCATCTCCGGTCTTGGTAATTTTCGTGTGCCAGCATTTTCACCTCTATAGGTGGATAATCCATCTGTGTACTATTAAGTAAGTAAACATTATGTCTGTGCAATGCTTATTTTCTTGACATTCACCTCCTTGCACCACTACATTAGGTCCGTTTGATCGCGTACCTGCCCCTGGGGGGGCTCGTGCCCCGGTGCTTCATCGCTGCCAACCAACAACAAACAGCGACATAGAGCATTGTGCTCTGCTGCAGATGTGTCGTTCATTCACTTTTCGCCGTCGGAGGATTTGGTCTTCTTGCGAACCTACAAGCCGGAGAGAATATTCTCGCTAACCGTCAGGCTTCAACCCCACTCGCGAAAACTCAGCCAATTCAGCCCAAAGTGCGCCGCGAGTTACGGCAAGCGGCCTCTCAGTTTCGAGGCGAACCAGGGCCAGGTGAGCGGCGGCGTCAAGTTTCTGCGGCACGGGCGAGGCTACGCTTTGTTCTTCACCGGTGATGAGGCTGTCCTCTCCTTGCACAAAGGGCAGGCGCAGCGCCACCCGGAACCCGTCCCGATGTACTCGGGAGGTCGGCAAGCGAACGTGTAGCGCAGTACCCGCTCTCGGTGCTGCGGCTCTTGTTAATGACGGGCAACGGATAACGGACTACGGGCGACGGACACCCGTTGATGGCCACTACGTTTTACAAGCTGGCAATAAGGTTGGATTCAAAGTCCCTCGCAGAAAAGGAGTTAACGTGGACAAACTTAACTGGGCAAAGAGGGCGTACACTGTCTTCCTCCTGTGCGCAACGACGGCGATTGCCGTTCGGGCTCAAACTTTCACGACACTGCACAACTTCGACTTCAACGGCACGGACGGCGGCAACCCCCTCGCGGGGCTGGTCCAGGCCACCGATGGGAACTTCTACGGGACAACGTTCGGTGTTGGGCTTGACGAGACCTGCCCCTCCCTCGGCGTCGGCTGTGGCACGGTGTTCAAAATGACCCCAGGCGGCGCGCTGACTACTCTTTACAGCTTTTGCTCCCGAAGCGGTTGCACGGACGGCAGAAGCCCCGAGGCAGAGCTGGCCCAGGCCACCGACGGGAACTTCTACGGGACAACGGCCGGTGGCGGGACCAACACGACGGAATGCGGCGCCGGCGGCTGTGGCACGGTCTTCGAAATCACCTCAAGTGGCACGCTGAGGACGCTGCACAGCTTCGACTCGACAGACGGCTCCGGCCCCGGGGCGCTGGTCCAGGCCACCAATGGGAACTTCTACGGGACAACGGGCGGTGGCGGAGCCCACGGCTACGGCACGGTCTTCGAAATCACCCCAAGTGGCACGCTGACCACGCTGTACAGCTTCGACTCGACAGACGGCGCCAACCCCACCGCGCTGGTCCAGGCCACCAATGGGAACTTCTACGGGACAACGTACGATGGCGGGGCCAACACGACGTCCGGCGGCGGCCCCGGCTGCGGGACGGTCTTCGAAATCACCCCAAGTGACACGTTGACGACGCTGCACAGTTTTGACGGCACAGACGGCGCCCACCCCGACTCGGGGCTGATCCAGGCCACCAATGGGAACTTCTACGGGACAACAGCCTTTGGCGGGGCCTACCCGACATGCGGCTTCGGCTACGGCTGTGGCACGGTCTTCGAAATCACCCCAAGTCGAACGCTGACCACGCTTTACAACTTTTGCTCCCAGAGCGGTTGCACGGACGGCGCCTTCCCCTACGCGGGGCTGGTCCAGGCCACCAATGGGAACTTCTACGGGACAACGTACGATGACGGGGCCAACGTCTATGGTACGGTCTTCGAAATCACCCCAAGTGGCACGCTGACCACGCTGCACAGTTTCGACGGCACAGGCGGCGCCAACCCCGGCTCGGCGCTGATCCAGGCCACCAATGGGAACTTCTACGGGACAACATACAGTGGCGGGGCCAACACGACATGCTCCGGCGGCGCCGGCTGTGGCACGGTCTTCAGCCTGGATGTGGGGCTCGGCCCACAGGCGCAGATCGCCAATTTGCAAAATACAGTCAAGGGCTTAGTCTCTGACGGAACGATCAATTCTGCACTGGGCCAACGTCTTCTTGCGCAGCTCAACGCGGCGCTACTTGCTTTGGATGCTGGCCACGCTACGCAGGCGATTCGGCAACTGGATGGGTTCATCGGTGAGGTTCGACTCCTGGTCATTTTGGGCCGGCTCACGCCCGCAGAGGGTAACACCTTGATTGCTGCGGCCAATAGCATCATCTCGGCCATTCGCGGTTAGACATGCAGGAGGTAGTGCAGGGGTGACTTGTCTCAGCCGATTGGAATTCCGGCTACCCTCAGTGGTAGGTGTCCTTTCAGAGTCCGCACTCAAAGCCGCGGGAACAAAGGAGGGAGTATGAGCAAGCTCGGTTCGTGGAAAACGGTCTTTTTCTTATGTGCCGCCTGGGCGGTGGCGGCGATTGGCTCGCCTGCGCAAACCTTCACCACTCTGGCAAATTTCGATGGGACGACCGGTTCCGTACCCTATGGATCGCTCGTACAGGGTATCGACGGAAACCTGTACGGCACAACCACTTTTGGCGGGGCCAAACAGAGTGGCACGGTCTTCAGAATTACTCCCGGAGGCATACTCACCAGCCTTTACAGCTTTTGCGCGCAAACCGGCTGCGCGGACGGCGCATCCCCCGCAGTGGGACTGGTTCTCGCCACCAACGGCAATTTCTACGGGACGACGCAGTACGGCGGGGCCAGTTGCGTGCGCGCGATCGGCGGTTGTGGGACGGTTTTCGAGATTACCCCCGGGGGCACGTTCACCACGCTTTACAGCTTTTGCACTCAAGCGGGTTGCCCTGATGGCGCATTTCCTTTGGCCGGGCTGGTTCAGGGTGCGGACGGCAACCTCTACGGCAGCACGCCGTCTTACGGGGCGAACGGCAGCGGTGGCACGCTCTTTAAAATTACTCCCTCGGGCACGCTGAACACGGTCTACAGCTTCTGCTCCCAAACCAACTGCGCGGACGGTGCCAGCCCTTCAGGCACCCTGGTGCAAGCAGGGAACGGGAACTTCTACGGGACAACGGCTTTAGGGGGAGCGGAGGGACCTAATTTTGGCACGGTCTTCGAAATCACTTCCGGCGGTGCACTGACCACGCTCTCCAGCTTTTGCTCTCAATCCGGCTGCACCGACGGTGAACATCCGGACGCGGGGCTGGTGCTGGCCACCGACGGGAACTTCTACGGGACAACCTTCGATGGTGGTCCAACGGCTGGGGCACGGTCTACAAAATCACTCCTGGAGGCGCCCTGACCACTCTCTACAGCTTTTGCTCGGAAGGTGGCAGTAGCTGCACGGACGGCGGCTCGCCTTACGCCAGCGCGCTGGTGCAAGCCGGCGACGGGAACTTCTACGGGACTACTGCGACGGGTGGGGCCCCCAGTGGCAACTGCCTCCCCGACGGCTGTGGCACCGTCTTCGCAATCAGCCCCGGGGGCGCGCTGACCACGCTGCACAGCTTCGACGGGACAGACGGCTCGGAGATTTACGCGGGCCTGGTTCAAGCCACCAGCGGAGATTTCTTCGGGACGACCGGAGGGGGTGGGGCCAACAACGATGGCACGGTCTACAGCCTGGGTGTGGGGCTTGGCCCGTTCGTGGAAACTCTGCCCGCCTCCGGCAGTGTTGGCGAGACCGTAATGATCCTCGGAAATAACCTCACCCGCTCCACCAGCGTTACTTTTAACGGTACAGCGGCAACGTTCCGCGTGTTGTCAAGCTCCGAAATCGAGGCCGACGTGCCCGCCGGGGCGAGCACTGGTTTGGTCGAGGTGACAACACCCAACGGCATACTTAAAAGCAACGCGGCCTTCCAGGTTGTCGAAAGTACTGCACAGGCGCAGATCGCCAATTTGCAAAATACAGTCAAGGGCTTAGTCTCTGGCGGAACGATCAATTCTGCACTGGGCCAACGTCTTCTTGCGCCACTCAACGCGGCGCTACTTGCTTTGGATGCCGGCCACGCTACGCAGGCGATTCGGGACCTGGATGGGTTCATCGGTGAGGTTCGACTCCTGGTCATTTTGGGCAGGCTCACGCCCGCAGAGGGTAACAACTTGATTGCTGCGGCCAATGGCATCATCAAGGCCATCCGCGGTTAGACAAGTAGGGCGTAGCTCCGGATGACCGGGCTCAACTGGAAACGGAGGACCGCCGATTTTCGTAGCTACTGAGTTCAGCAGTTGCGCGGCGGGAGCGTTCAAGGCATAAGGGTCCATGGTTCGACGGGTTCACACGCGGGGCAGGGGACCGTCAAACCAGGGTCGAGCGCCCCCACCCGGTCGACGCGATGAGCCAGTGCAGACCTGTTTTCCATGTCTGCGGCTTTTGCCTCGGCTCTGTTCCCAACCACCGAGCGGCTAAAGGACAGCGTCACGTCACACGATCAGGCCCGAACCGCAAAACCCTGAGCCCCAGTCATCCTGCGCATGAAACTGCTGGGTGGCAACCTGCACGCGAAGGTCAGTGGGCTGGAGGAACTGCCGGGCAAGAGCAACTCTTTCCTCGGTAATGAACCCAAGAACAGGTACACCAACGTCCCAAACTACAACACGGTGAGATCTGGCAAATCTTTATCCCAACGTAGACTTGGTGCACGCCCTCGGCAAGATTCCGGAGGAGTAAATGTCCGCACCGCTGACGGTCGTCTGAACTTGCGGCATGCCCCCCGGAGCTGAGCAGCTCCCCGAACTGATGCGCAATTTTGGTCATGTTGTGAATTATTCCGGTTATGTCGGCTTACCGCAGGAGTGCCCTGCGGCCGCCCACCACCGCGGCAAAGAATCCGAATCCGCGATTACCCGCGATTAACGCCGTACTGTTTACCGATTCCCCGTCACTTGGTTGTCGCCTAACCGTGGAAGTGGACTTGGCGAAGCGACGAGGATTCTGGTGGAAAAGGCAGGGTGGCATTTTCAGGCAGCAGGCGCGCTACTCGACGACATTTGTACCGAGTCGACCGTAAGGCCGCAGTCCGGCCGGGCAGGGCGTCGGGATTCGGGAGCCTCCCCTGGCTTTTTTGCATTTTTCACTTGACAAACCCCGGGACGTATGCTAGCCTATAATTGTGAGCATTTTGTGGACACCTTGTCGCAGGCAGGCGCCGGAAACCACCGAGGCGCGAGAGAGGTCGGGAAGGTTCCGGCACTCGGGAAAACCCGGGATTGAAAACAGATAAGAAATATTACGATCGAAGCCAATATGTTATTGAAAACAAACGAGGCACTTTGAAAACGAACTCAAAACGAACTCAAAACGAACCCAAATTGAGTACTCAATGCGCGCCCTAAACACAGAATTCGAGCTTTTTGACGCCACACGCGTCCCGGCTGGGGTCGGGGATGCGGGAATGCGACCAGGTTCGAGTTTGCCCGTTTGGCGGAGATCGGGAGGCGCGCGAGAAAATACAAAAACAGTGGGAACGAAGCTAAGAAGTACTTGAAAACAAAGGGCATCACTTTTTTGAATGGTGCAAATTGCGCGCGTTTTGCGCGCAAATTAGCACAAATTAGAGCCTGAAATGAGCAGAAACAGCACAGTTTGCGCAAACGGAACGAAGATTCCGAGCAGCAAGGCGAGGCCGGCCAAATGACAATAAGTCGGCTAGAGGGGGCGCCACAGAGGACACAACTCTCCGGGGTCGCGAGTTAGACGGTCGTGTGCCAGGCAACCACCCTCAGCCCCTCCTTAATAAGGGGAGGAGTGACCTTGCTGACGGCTGAGAGCTGGCAACGCGGTTTGACTGCGAGCCTCGCGCAACCTAAAATAACCATGGCGAAATATCATGGCTGACCCGTTTCTTTCCATCACCGAGCCGCCTCCGCCTTCCGAGCCAACTCCTCCGCAGGTGAGCAGCCGCAAGGTTTTCGGGCAATTTGTGTTTCTGATTCTGCTCCTGCTCGCGGCCGGGGTGGGGGCGCTGGCCGGGCTGGTCTTCGTCTACTCGTCCGACCTGCCGCAGATTCGCGAGTTGGAAGATTACCGCCCGGACGTAATGACGGACCTTTACGCGGACGACGGCACGATCATCGGCAGCTTCGCCCTGGAGCGGCGCGTCATTGTGACCTACAACCAGATTCCGCCGGTGCTCCGGGACGCGGTTATCTCCATCGAGGACCGCCATTTCGAGAGCCACTGGGGCATCGATGTCCTGCGCATCGTGCGGGCCGCGGTCACGGACTTCGCCGAGTGGCGTCGTGTTCAGGGGGCCAGCACCCTCACCCAGCAGCTCAGCAAAAAGCTCTTCCTGACGCCCGAGAAGAGCTTCCGGCGCAAAATCCAGGAAGCCTTGATGGCCATCCAGATCGAGCGATACTTCACCAAGTCTCAGATCTTCACCATGTATGCAAACCAGGTGGATCTGGGGCATGGGAATTTCGGTTACGAAGCCGCCGCGCAATTCTTCTTTGGTAAGCACATCTGGCAGTTGAGCCTGCCGGAGGCCGCGCTGCTGGCGGGGATCCCCAAGTCCCCCACCGCCTATTCGCCTCTCTCCCACCCCGAGGCCGCTCGCCGCCGGCGCAACCAGGTCCTGCTGGCGATGCTGGAAAATGGGAACATCTCCAACCAGGATTACCGGTCTGCCTCCGCCACCCCGCTCGGGCTGAATATCCAGAAATGGAACTACACCGTGGCGCCTTACTTTGTGGAAGAGGTGCGCCAGTTCCTGGAGAAGAAATATGGGCCGGAAGCGGTGGACGAGCGCGGGCTGCGCGTCTACACGACGCTCGACCCGAAGATACAGAAGCTGGCTCAAGCAGCCTTGCGGCAAGGCCTGCGCGACGATGACAAGCGCCGAGGCTGGCGCGGCCCCGAGAAGAATATCCTGAAGAATCATGTAACCCTCGCGGATGGCTTGCCTGCCACGCTCGAGACCTACACGGACAACGACTGGAAGCAGGCCTTCCAGCCGGGCGATTTGGTGCACGGGTTGGTGATGCAGGTGAGCGGGGAATATGCCTTCGCGAGATTTGGCGACTACACCGCACGCCTCGCCCCTGCTGATTTCGCCTGGACCCGAAAGACCCTGGCCACGGAGCTGTTTTCTCCCGGCGATCTCGACCTGTTTCAAATCAAGGAAGTCAAGGGAATGAAGCTCGTCGTCACGCTTGACCAGCATCCTACTGTCCAGGGGGCCATCCTGGTGATTGACAACCCGACCGGCGCCATCAAGGCCATGGTGGGCGGCTACGACTGGAACGAGAGCAAATATAACCGGGCGGTGCAGGCAGAACGGCAGGTGGGGTCTTCGTTCAAGGTCTATGTTTACTCGCAGGCGATGCTCGACGGCATGTCGCCCTTTGACACGATTGTGGACGCGCCGGTGGGTTACAGTACTTCCTCGGGCTGGTGGGCCCCGCACAATTATGACGAAAAATACGAAGGGACCATCACCCTGCTGCACGCCCTGGCGGAATCGCGCAACGTGCCCGCCGTCAAGCTCTTGGCCAAGATCGGGGTGGACAGCGTCATCCGCTTGTGCCGCAAATTCGGGATCACTTCACGGCTGGTTCCAAACCTGCCCCTGGCGCTGGGCGCCTCGGACCTGACCCTGCTCGAGCACACTTCCGCCTTCACCACTTTCCCCAACGACGGCGTCCACATCACGCCCCGCACGGTCTACCGCGTCACCAACTATGACGGGCGGGTGATCGACGATTTTCAGCCGGAAGTCACCGACGTCCTTCCCGCCGCCGTCGCCCGCATCATGGTTTCGATGTTGCGGGAGGTCTTCAACTCGGGAACCGCCGTGCACGCC
>CAWJHY010000063.1:0-69961 GCA_963842495.1 uncultured Acidobacteriota bacterium | reverse complement strand
ACAGCCACGGAGCGCCAACCGGTCTGCGCCATAAAGGTCGGCCGATGGTGTCGAAGCTGCAAGAGGCGCGAATCGTAGCGCGGGCGTCCCGCTCCCGCGCGCGGGCAGAATGCCCGTGCTACCTGTTCCTGCCGCATTTTCCACTTGACAAACCCCGAGACATATAGTAGCCTATAACTGTGGTCGTTTTGCGGACACATTGTCGTGGGAAGGGTTTGGACCGCGAGGAAAAGCGCAATAGTCCCCGCTAGGCGGAAATGTAGGGAACTACAAAAAATGAAAAATCGTGGAAACGAAGCGAAGGAGTACTTGAAAACAAAGGAGATCACTTTTTTGAGTGGTGCAAATTGCGCGCGTTTTGCGTGCAAATCAGCACAAATTAGGGTCTGAAAAGAGCAAAAACAGGAGATTCTGCCCAAACCAAGCGAAGCTTGCAAGGCGCAAGCCTAGGCCCGGAATGTGACAAGAAGTCAACTACATAGCAACCCCGTCGCTCCCCCTTCAAGGGGGGGCACACCGTGGCGAGCTGCTACGATCTTCATGAACCCACCCTCGGGGCGATCGCTGCGAAGGGGCCGCCATCGCGTTGACGAGCGGTTAAGCATATCTTACCTTCGGCGTCGGATCCGACCGGTGTGTGAAACGGCGTGCTGCGCGAAAAGGCGACAAATAGGCCCAAATGGGCGGATTCTTTGCGATTTTAGTATCCTATCCGCAACCCGCTACTCACCCGAAACGTCATAGCTTTAAGAGGCAGTTCTACGCCGACGGGGTTCTTTTCCGTCCGCGCTCGGTGTCTATATGAATGGCATTCTCATTGCCGGGATTATCGGGATGGCATTCATGGACGGTTGGTAGTTGCCGCCGCGTAACTTGACCAACTCGCAAATCTGAATGGTCGACCGGGGCTAGACCTCTCTGAGGGTGGGCCTCGCACGCGGTGTATATCGGTGGAGGTTGCCAATGAGGATGCTTGCTTGCTGGCTTTCTGGGGACCGCGATATTAGATCGGCTCTTACCTTGGTTTGCGGAAGCCTGCTGGTTATGAGCGTGGCCACGGCAGGATGGAGCCAGACGCCGAGCAGCCTCTACAAAGCCGCGGGCACGGTGGCGAGCACCGAGCCGACGGGTTTCACCCTCCAGACCGATGCCGGAGTTCGTCTTGCCGTCGTGATCCCCAACAATGCCCTCCTTGTCCGGGTTGCTCCCGAAGAAAAGACGCTGAAGAATGCCACCAAAATCACCGCTGCCGAGATTGCTGCGGGCGACCGCGTTTTGGTCCACGGGCAGCTTTCGAGTGATCAGAAGACCCTCGTTGCCGTCCGTGTGATCGATATGAGCAAGGCGGCCATTGTGCAGAAGCATGCGGCGGAAACCGCACAGTGGCAGCGAGGCGTAGGGGGACTGGTGAGCGCCGTCGATCCTATAGCTAACACAATTACCATTTCGACATCGGGCTTCGGTGGGGCGAAGAAGACTACCGTCCACCTTTCCAAGGACACCATTCTACGCCGGTACGCGCAGGGTTCGGTGAAGTACGAGGAGGCAGAGCCCGCCCCGCTCAGCCAGATCCAACCCGGTGATCAGCTCAAGGCGCGAGGCACGCGCAGCGCCGACGGCAATGACTTCGACGCCCAGGAGATTGTCTCGGGAACGTTCCTGAATATTGCCGGCACCGTCTCATCAGTTGACACCCCCCAGAACATGCTCACGGTCACGGACTTGAAAACCAAGAGACCGCTTCTGGTGAAGCTGACGGCGGACTCGCAGCAGCGTAAGCTCGACCCCCAGTTGGCCCTGAGGATCGCCATGATTTTCAAGGGGGGCGGCAATGGCGCGCCGGGCGGGATGCCGGGTGGCGCGGGAACCGGCGCGGTTGCGGGTGCACCCGGCGGCCATGCTCCGCAGGGTGCGCCCACAGGTGGGGCTCCAGGAGGTCCCGGAGGGAAAGGCGGCTTCGGCGGGCCTCCGGGTGGCCCAGGAGGCGCGCGAGCGGGTGGAGCGCCTGATTTTCAGCGTCTTCTCAATCGCATGCCCACCGCCACGCTTGCCGATTTGAAAAAGGGTGATGCCGTGATGATCGTGGCGACCCAAGGTACGGATACGGGCGGCGTCACGGCGATTACTCTACTGAGCGGCGTGGAGCCAATCCTGACCGCTTCACCGTCCGCCAGCCAAGCGCTCTTCTCGGGATCGTGGAATCTAGGCGCGCCGGGCGGCGGAGGCGAAGAAGAAGGGACGCAGTGATCCAGCGCCGGTTGCAGGCCCGGCGCCGGTCAGGGGCTCGAATCGGAGTTGGTTTCTCGTAAGCAGGGGCCTGTGCCCCACTCAAGCAGCAAGAAGGCAAGCCAGTGCCCGTCGTAGTCACCCCGTACCAGCGGGGGCCGCACAAGGTCAGAAAGACCTGGATTCCCGCTTTCGCGGAGACCTCAGGCGTAGTGTGACTCTAGGAGAGACGTGATGCGATTTCGGTTGTTTGGGAAATGTCTTTATATCTTGTTGGCGTTTATTTTGACGCCAGTTTTTGCCAGCCATTTATTTGCGCAAACCACGGCCGGCACGTTGCGCTGCCAGGTGAACGACCCCTCCGGAGGAGTAGTGACGCAGGCGACGGTTCTTCTTACCTCCGAGACAGGACAAACCCAAGCCCTGCAAGGGAACAAGGACGGCGTTTACGAGTTCAAAGGACTCGCTCCCGGCAAGTACGGCGTGAAAGTCATCGCCAAGGGATTTGCGCTGTACGAGCAGCAGGGAGTTGAGGTGAGCGCCGGCCAGGTTCAAAAGCTCGCCATCTCGCTTCAGCTCGAAGAGGAAATACAGAAGGTCACCGTTTCAGGTGAGGCGCCAACCGTGAGCGTCAATCCCGAGAACAACGCCAGCTCTCTGGTCATCTCGGGAAAGGAGCTCGAATCGCTCTCCGACGATCCGGATGAATTGCAGTCCGAGCTCGAGGAATTGGCCGGGCCGTCAGCAGGGCCAAACGGCGGCCAAATCTATATCGACGGTTTTACCGGCGGCCAGCTTCCCCCGAAGTCCTCCATTCTGGAGATCCGGGTCAACCAGAATCCTTTCTCGGCGGAATACGACAAGCTCGGCTATGGCCGTATCGAAATTACCACCAAGCCCGGCGCCAGCCAATTTCACGGCCAGGGCTTTGTGAGCGGTAATACCGTTTCATTCAACACGCGGAATCCTTTCGCCCTCGAGGAGCCAGCCTATCACTCGGAGTTCTACAACGGGAGCATCGGCGGACCCATCAGCAAGAAGGCGTCTTTCTTCTTCAGCATATTCCGCCGGGACCTTGACGACGCGAACGTGGTGAGCGCCTACGTTCTGAGTCCTGATTTGTCCCAGCAGCTTCCTTACAGCCAGGCCGTGCTGAATCCCCATATGCGCATGAACCTCGGTCCGCGCGTGGACTACCAGCTCAGTTCGAAAAACGTCATGACCGTGCGCTACCAGTATTGGGGGAATAACGACACCGACGACGGAATCGGACAGTTCGCTCTTCCTTCGCAGGCCTACAACGCGAATGGTTCTGAGCATACCATCCAGGTGGGTGATACGCAGGTGATCAGCGACCGGACGGTGAACCAGGCTCGCTTCCAGTACCTCCACGACAGCAGCTACCAGGCGCCGGTGAATCTGGTGATCAACGGCAGCAATAACCTGATCGGCCCTCCCGTAGGATGTCTCTTACTCGCGCAACCTTGCCAGATTTACGTGGCGGGGGCCTTTACAGGAGGCGGGAATACCCAGGGAGTACAAACGGACACCGAAGATCACTATGAATTCCAGAACTACACGTCCATCAACCTGGGCAAGAACTTCATGAGGTTCGGCGGGCGCGTACGCGACAACGATGAGACCATAAGCTCGAAGCAGAGCTTTAACGGCTCGTTTGCGTTTCCGTCGTTGACCGCCTATCAAATCACGCGGCAAGGCGTGCAAGCCGGTTGGACGGACGCTCAGATTCGGACGGCGGGCGGCGGGGCGACTTTGTTTTCGATCAACCGCGGCAATCCCTCATTGAGCCTCAATTACGCTGATCTGGGGATCTACAGCGAAGACGATTGGCGGGCGCGCCCCAACATGACCGTCAGTATGGGCTTGCGCTTCGAGACGCAGACTGGTATTCATGATCACGCCGACCTCGCCCCACGCCTGGGTTTTTCCTGGGGTCTGGGCAAGGGCAGGTCTCCTAAGTCGGTCCTGCGGGCCGGCTTTGGCGTTTTCTACGACCGCATCTCACAGACCAATTTGCTTATGGCCCAGCGCTTGAACGGTTTTAATCAGCAGAGCTATACGTGCGCAGATCCCCCGTTTTTCCCTGCTGCTCCGTCCGATAACTCAGCTTTGGGCGAGGCGGGCTGCCAGACCGGTTCGAACATCAGCCCCCTTGACCCCAACCTGCGAACGCCCTATACGATTCAGGGCGGCGCAGGACTGGAGCAGCAACTAAGCAAGAATGCCACCGTCTCAGTTACTTATCTCGGCTCGCACGGTGTTCACCAGATTTTGACCCGCGACATCAATCCGCTGAACGACCAAAGCGAGCGCCCCTATTCGAGCTACGGCAACTTGACCAGTGTAGCCAACATTTATCAGCTCGAGTCGGCCGGCATCTTCAACCAGAATCAATTGATCGCGAACTTCAACCTGCGCATGGGAGCCAAGCTGAACCTGTTCGGCTTCTACACACTCGGCTACGCCAATGGCACTGCCACCACCAACATGGACCCGTACAATATTGCGGAAGATTACGGGCGCGCGGCCTTCGACATTCGCCAGCGCGTTTTCATCGGCGGGACGTGGACTGTGCCGCACGGCTTTGCCTTCAGCCCTATGATCGTCCTGAACTCCGGCGCGCCCTTCAACATCTTCAATCCAATGATTGATCTCTTTGGAACAGCCAGCTACAACGATCGGCCTGCTCTTGTCAGTCCCGGCGCCAAGGGGGAGAATATCGTGGCAACTCGGTGGGGCAACTTCAACACCGTCCCAGGTCCGAACGACAAGCTCATCGGGCCTAATTTCGGCACCGGTCCGGGTCAATTCACCACGAATCTGCGGGTCAGCAAGACGTTTGGATTCGGCAAGAAACCTGAGAGCGCGAGCAGCGGATCGTTCGGTGGTCCTGGCGGGCGGGGCGGCGGGCGAGGCGGTCCCGGCGGCGGCCTTGGACCCCGCGGGCTCGGAGGAGGCGGTATGGGGGGCGGCTTTTTCGGCGCAGGCGCGCCAACCAACTCGCGCTACAGCCTCACCTTCAGCGTTAACGCGCGCAACGTCTTCAATAATGTGAACCTCTCGGCGCCCACCGGAGCCCTCGGTACGACCTTGTTTGGCCGTTCGAATTCACTGATGGGTGGATTCTGGTCTTCGGCCGCGGCGAATCGCCGTATCGACCTTCAGGCGGCGTTCAACTTCTAGCTCTGACGTGTGTCGGGGCGGCCCTTGTGGCCGCCCTGGCTGCGGCGGGGTTGACGATCCAGGACCGCTGGCCTCTACGCCTCGCTATCTTCCTTTCCCACGTTCTCAGGATTGGCCCGATTTGGAGTGCAGCAGCAGTTTGCCGTACTCCAAACACACTTCTCAAACATGCTCTCTCAAAAGGGGATGCGCAGGTTTCCTGCTCTCGGGGGCGGCGATGATGTGGCTCGTAACGCAGTGACTCAGTCCGGCGCGTGCCGGCCTGAAGGTTGGCACTGCGCGCAGAGCACTTGCTCCCCGCTGAGCGGGGCGGCCGCAAGGGCCGCCCCTACAGCATGGCTATTGCACAACGAGGTTTACGGTCGTTTGGCGGACGACCGTCGTCTGGGATCCAGAAGTTATTCCATTGCCCGCGGTTGACCCGGTATAAGTACCCAGTACCGTGATGGTGTAATTCCCCGTGGGAGTGCCGTTGATCGTTGAGGGCTGGATGACGTTCGTGTAGATATCGGTCTCACAGCTCACCCAGAACACCGCCGCAAGAGCCAGCATAGCCAAAGCTAATTGCGCGAAGATCAGCCTGCGCCGACCGCCCGCCTGGCGCCGCCTCAATTTGCCACGGATGAGAAAGACAGCGATCAACACCAGGTTGCACGCTCCCCAGAAAGCAAACATCATGGGAGTTGGCGGGGGCATGCGGGGAGCGGCGCGCGGGAGCACGTGCCCCGTTGTCGTCGTGGATTGTGCCGTAGTGCTCACCGTCAGTTGCGAGCTGACCGCCCCACCATTCATGGGCGACAGAGAGGCTGGATTGGCGAGACACAACGTTCCATGCGGCAGTGGCTGTGCCGGCGTGTTGAGACAGCTTATCGTCACCGACTTGTTAAAGTTATTGACAGGCGACACCGTGACCGAGTAGATGGACGACGCCCCAGAGCTTACAGTGTTGACCGCCGGGGTGGCCGAAATCGAAAAATCCCCAAAGTCAACGGACAACGTGAGCGTCGCTGTCTCGCCGGTGCTGCTGGTGAGGTCCTTTCCATTGACGCTAAAGATATAGGGATTGGCGCTGGTGGGCGAGAGGCCGGAGAGAGTCAAGATACTGCTACTCGGTATGGTCGTATTATGCAAAGCGATGTTGGAGGGGTTAAAGGAGCACGCGCCGGGCGAGCAGGAGAGGGCGATGGTGTCCGTGAAGTTCAAGCTCTGGGGAGCAGACATACTGACCGTAAAAGTCGTCGCGGCAGTGCCAATGGGGAGATTCTGCGTGGTGGTCGACGAGTTCAGGGTGAAGTTGGGGTATCCAGTCCCACTCAGAGCAATGCTGGACGAGCCGCTTGTCACGTTATCAGTGACGGTCAGACTCCCCGTGAGAAGGCCTGTACCGGTGGGTGTGAAAGTGACGGAGAAATTGCAACTGCCGCCCACGGCCATAGTAAACGGGTAAGAAGGGCAAGTATTCGTTTCCTCGAAGGGGCCGGTGGTCGCAATGTTCGTGACCGTCAAAGGATACTCGCCGTCGTTCGTCATCGTCACTTTTTGCGGCGCGCTGGTGGTGTTCAAGATCGTGGTGGGGAACGTCAGGTTGCTCGGCGAGAACTGCACCTGCGCGAGGCCCGACACGCCGGTGCCGGTGAGGGAGACCAGATGCGGGCTGCCGGCGGCACTGTCGGTGATGGTGAGCAACTCGGTCTCGGGAGCCAGCACCGTGGGAGTATACGATACGTTAATCGTGCAAACTTCTCCACCCGCCGGAAGGGTTCCCAGGCAATTGTTGGTCTCACTAAAGTCGCCGGTCGTCGCCACACCCGAGATCTGAAGCGGAGCCGTGCTGGCGTTCATAACAGTAACAACCGCGGGGACGTTTTCGTCGGTAACATTCTCGGTGGTGTTTTCGGTCACGTTTCCAAAGTTTATTTTTTGCGGGGTCATGGCGACGCCCGGAAGGTTGTTGTGAGAAATCATGGAGGCGAAGACGCTGCTGAGCCCCACGCTGTTCCCCGACTGCCCTTGATAAGCAAGTGCGATGGCGGGGAAACTCTCGGAGAACGTGGACCCTGCAACGTAAGCGTTGGCGTTGGGGTCTACGGCGATAGCATTTCCGTAGTTACCTTTGGTGCCCGCGAGAAAGGTTGAGTACACCAGTGACGTCCCTTGCGGATTGAATTCCGTCACGAAGGCGTCCGGGCAAGGATTCACTCCACACGAACCGCCCACGTAACTTGCCTGAATGGCGTTGGCGGTAGGAAAATCGCTCGACTCCGTGTACCCGGTGACGTAAGCATCTCCAGCGCTATCGACGGCGATTCCGGAGGCGGCGTCCGACAAGCTGCCACCCAATAGCGTGGAATAGATAAGCGCCGAGCCGAAATGGTTCATCTCGGTTACGAAGGCCACGGGATAACCCGGGGCTTGCTTGGTGGTGGAGGTTTGATACGCCCCGGTAGTCGTGGGAAAGGTCGAAAGGGGATTACACAGCGTGGTAATCGTTGTTGCCGGAGTACATGCCGTGTAGCTGCTCCCCGCGACGTAAATGTTGTTTTCACTGTCCAGAGCGATCGCCCAGGCTCGATCGTCCCCGCTTCCTCCCAGATAGGTCGAAAACTCAAAGCTCCCGCCTCCGGGGCTAATCACGCTGATGAATGCATCCACGCTGCCGGCGTTGGAGCCCTGGTAAGGATTGTAGACAGGAAAGTTATTGGAGAAAGTGAAGCCAGTCACGTACGCATTGTCGCCGACATCGACGGCGATCCCTTGTCCGGAATCGGCGCTGCTCCCCCCCAGATAAGTGGAGTAAACCAACTGTTGAGTTTGCGGCAAGTTGGTGTCGATTTCGGCTACAAAGGCATCCCCGTTGCCAGCATTACCGGACTGAACCTGGTTCACGGTGGGAAAATCAGTGGACTGTGTCGATCCAGTCACAAAGACGTTTCCCGAGAGGTCCAGGGCCAAGGCCAGCCCGTAATCGATACTGCTGCCACCCAAATATGAGGAAAACAGCAGCTTCGAACCGCTGGGATCCAGTTTGGATACAAAGGCGTCACTGATGCCGCCAAAAGTGGTTTGGAAGGCGCTCGCCGTGGTCGGGAAGTTCGCGGAGGACGTGTTGCCCACGACGTAGACATCCGCCGAAGAATCGACGCCAATCCCTTGACCAATATCGTAGTTGTTCCCCCCTAAATACGTCGAGTAGATGATCTCCTCGCCGTCATACCGCAGCTTGGTTATGAACGCGTCCGTATCACCCCCATAGGAACCCTGGTAGGGCGAGGAGCCGGTCGGTGCGCCCTTGGGGAAATTGCTGGACGATGTGCTGCCGGTGATATAGGCGTCAAAGAGAGCGTCCAAGGCAATCGCATTCCCTGTGTCACCTCCGCTTCCGCCCAGATAGGTTGAATAATACAGGTAGGGATCGATAATCAGCGGCTGACGCGGGTCATATTTGGCCACCCTGAAGCCAACTCGGTTGTGCCCACGCAGGACATACGACGCTTCCAGGTAACGCTTCTTCGCCGGATTCGAATTGTCAGTCTGATAGGCGACCGGCCGGTGAAAAGTCATCTGGCCGTCGGTCGAGCTGAACACCAAATCGCCATGCGAGTCGAGGGCGGCCTCGCTGCCTTGGAAGGTCATCGCCAAAGACTGCGGCGCGACGCCCGGTGACAAGAGAAAGTCGTACTCGAGTTGCTGCTGATTTCCGTAATAAACAAGGTCTACGCCGGGGCGAATTTCTTCGAACTGCACCTTCTTGTAGGTCGGAATATTGGTATGCCATCGGCTGGGGTCATTGCCGATAAAATAGTTGCTAAGTCCCGGAAGCCGCTCGAGAGCATTGGCAGTGGCCGAAGGATTTGCTCCTTCAATCTTCATCGACAACACGCGAGTGGAGGGCTTGGGCTGGGCCTTTTCCGGAAAGCGTCGGTCGGGCTCCGACGATTCGAGCGCCAGCGTCGCCTCACCCGGACTCAGGAAGATCGTGTACCCAGGGCCGCGCGCCAGGAAACGGACGCTCGAGTCCGCCTGGCCTTGGTTCACCTCAAAGCTCATGGGCAAAGCGCCGTAAGATTTCCAAGCCTGAGCCTTGGTCATCCGCGGGCGCTGCGTAGGCGACGCTTTCGCGGCGGGTCTGTAGCCGCCAGGATTCAACACCGTGAGCAGAATGGAAATCAGTAACGAAAAGATACTCAGCATAGCCACCTTCGGGTTCAAAAGTAGAATTTGACTGCAAATTGAACGGCGCGCGCATCATTCGGGTTGTCGCGCGTGGAATTGATCTGTCCAAAACTCGTAAGGTTAAGAAAATCCAGGTTGGTCGGTTGTGCAAAGAACGGGTGATTCAATACATTGTAAGCTTCCGCACGGAACTCAACCCGAACATTCTCTCTCACCTGGAAGCTCCGCCGCAAAGCCGCATCGAGCCGGATAAGGTTCGGGCCGTAGACCTGCGTGGGACCGCCCCCCAGTGGAGCAATATCCGACTGCCCCCTCGTGAGAACCTGCGGGGGATTGTAGAACGAAGCAGGGTTCCAGTACTGATTTGCGTTGTGAGGGCCGCCGCTCTGGTGCGCTCCTTGAACCAACAGAGCGTCGCAGCCAAGGCCTGCGGCGGTGCTAACAGTACAAGGAATGGTCAAGGGCTGGCCGCTGGCGTAAGTGAAGACCCAGTTGAGTGACCAGTTCCCGGCGATTTTCCCCATCACGTTGCCCTTCTGCGCCAGGTATTGTCTTCCCGGCCCGAAGGGAAGGTCATAGCCACCACTGAAGTGACCCAAATGGCGAACCGCAAAATCCGCTTGCTGATAGTCATCTCTGATGCCGATGGACTGAACCGAAGGAGCGCGATAAGCTTGCGGAGAATTGAGGTTGAAAAAATCCAAGGCATCCGTGTGCGTCGTGCTGTACGTATAGTTGGCAAGGAAACTGAGCCCGTGCCCTAGATTCCGCACATATTGCAGTTGGCCGGCATTGTACTTACTGTCCCCCTCCGTCTCGAGATAACTCGTGCCATAGGCAAAGCTCAGGTAGGGCTCATAGGCTTGGGCCTGCCAGAAGGGTGGAAGCAATTCTCCGACCTCATTCGTTCCGGGGTTGATTAGGAGATGATGGGCCACGGTGGTCACCCAGGTAAACTGCAAAAGATCATTATTCGAGCGTCGATCTTCCACCGAAAGATTGAAATTATTCGTGTAGGGATTCTTGAACCTCTGTTGCAAACCACGCAACACGAGGTCGGTTGCGCTAGCCGCCAAAGGCGTGAGCGGAATAGGTGCGAGACCTTGCTCCAAGCTCGCGTGAGCCAACGTCGAAGGGTAGGTGATGGGCGTGCCATCATCAAGACTGGTGTACTGGTAATTGACCTGGAAGGGGTAGCTGCCGCTCAGGTTGGCTTGGCTGCCCTCGTTCATCATTCCGCCATAGAAAAGTCCGAATCCACCCCTCACCACGATCTGCGGTGAGTACTGGTAGGCAAACCCGATGCGCGGGCCGATGTTGAGCCGCTGCGTATCGACGATCCCGCCTCGGTGAGGGTAATTGAGTGTAATGCTGTCGTTCGTCAGCGTGCTGGTAAAGCTGGTTGAAAGTGTGTTGATATAAGTAGATGTGCAGGTGACGGGGTACAAGGCGCCGCAGGGGAGGGTATCAAACCCGCGGCCGGCAGGAATCAGATATTGAGCCTGCCCTGCACTTCCCGGAACAAAGTTCGCCTCCGCGCTGAAGTTCTCTTTCCAAGGTTGAAAGTATTCCCACCTTCCCCCGATGGTGAAGGTCAGGTCGGGGCGATACTTCCACTCGTCCTGCAAGTAAGCCGCGTAATAGAGCCGCCAGTTGTAATTATTGATGGCGGAGATGTTGGAGCCGTAAACCCGGTTCGGCCCAGCCACATTAGGGAGCCCGAGGCGAACCGTGGAGGCTTGAGGGAGGATAACAAACTGGGCGGCGCCGGTGCTGGGGTCGAGGGAATTGGCGATGGAAGTGAAGTTGCCCGAGAAACCAAACTCGCCGCGGGAATACGGTGGTTGGTTGACCGCGTTCTTCACCTGCATGACTTCAGCTCCGCCGATGATAGTGTGGTTCCTGCGGGTCTTGGTGAAACCCTCACTGAACTGGTAAGTGACATTGTTATCAATGGCGGGCGTATAGGGAGTGCTTCCCAAGGGAGAGTAAACCCCGACATCGATGGTCGGCAGGCCGCCGTTGCCCGTAAATTGGGGAATTCCCGAGATTCCCAACTGCGCGGGGATGTCCGTCAGGAAATTGGCGAAGGCTTGCACCCGCTCAATGCCCACATAGCTGGCCGCCAGGCGGATGTTGTGGATCAGGGTCGGCGAAGAAACGTGATTGAGGCTGATCACACCATTGACTGCCGTATCGGTTTGTGTATATCCGCCGCCATCTGCGTATTCTGCTAAACCCGGCGCACTCGCCGGGAAAGGACCCGTCTGTAATTGGGGGTTGTTGAGATAGCTGAATCGCACAAACGTCTGGTTGCGATCGTTCAAGTGGTGATCGACTCGCACATCAAACTGGTTGGCATCGCCGCGGCTGAACTCGTTGGTCGTGTAGTTGTTGTAGATCGTCGGGGTGGTGATGGTGGGGGTGGGGGCGGGATAGAGGTTGAGGAGTCCCGCTGCCACTGGATCCACTCGATTCGCGCAGATCGTGTTGGCAGTGCCCTTGCACTGAATGGGATCCCGGACATAGCCGGTGGCGCTGGCGCTCAATCCCGTAATCGGGTCAACATAGCCCGTGGCTAACAAGCGCGTGGTGGCAGGATCGAAAATCGTCCCACACGGTACGGTACGCCCCAGCACGTCCGGGCCGGTGGTGCACTTCGGCTGGCCGGTGATTAAATCCGAGAAATCCGTATATCCACTTCCCCGCTCCGCGAGCGTGGGCACAGTCCCGACGAAAGGAACCCCTTGGCGGTACTTGGTTCCTTGATAGTCCGCAAAGAAGAAAGTTCGGTTCTTGCCGTTGTAGGCATTGGGGATGTTCAGAGGACCGCCGAGAGTCGCGCCGTATACGTTCTTGCGCAGCTCCGCCTTCCGCAAGGCCGCAGCGTTATCGAAGTAATCCGCCGCGCTCGTGTAGTCGTTGCTGAAGTAATCCCAGGCGCTTCCGTGGAATTCGTTCGTACCGGCTTTTGTGGTGACGTTGACTACTGCTCCGGCTGCTCCGCCGAGAGCGGCGCCGAACATGGTTTGAACCCGGAATTCGTCAATCGCGTCCATGGCGGGAAGCACTTGGTAAGCCGTGCTGGGAAGGAAGTCGAGAAAGCGGATGTTGTTATCGGCTCCGTCGAGGATATAGTTGTTCTGCGCAGACTGAACCCCGTTAGCCACGAAACTCCCCGTCGCCGCAATATTGACCGGCTCCTCGGCGATGGGCCCTTTGCCCGGAAGCAACTGCGCGCGGGGCGGCGTTTCGGGGACCAACTGCGCGGTGGGCCCCGTGCCCGCAAACAACTGCGCCAAATCGGTGACGTTCCGGCTAAACACGGGCAGAGTATCAACGGCAAAGGGAGAGGCGAGTTTATCCGCCGGCTCGTGAGTGTACGACGCGGTCGATCCTGAAACAACGGTAGCGCCACTGGCGGCTTGGGAGGCGACGAGGCGGAAATTGACCGACGCTTGATGCTGGATCTCGACTGCCACGCCCGCCTGAAAGGCAGGCACAAACCCCTGCAACTCGACGGATACGGTATAAGTGCCGATCCTGACAGGCGCGAAAATGAAAGTGCCGTCTCCGCGAGCGTAGGTGGATTTCGTAATGGCGGTCGCTTCGTTCTTAAGAAAGACTTTAGCGCCGGCTGCTCCTTCACCGGCGGGGTTTCTCACAATGCCCCCGACGGACCCACTGTCAACTTGCGCGAACGCGCCTCCGCACCCGAGAACTATACAAAGCAGGAAGCCACTCGTTTGTATCAACCTAATGAATCTTGAGATTGCTTGTGTCAAAGATTCCTCCAGTAACCCCTTGCGCTACAGTACACCCCGCGCACGGGCATCTCTAGGCCTAAGACGGTACGATTAACTCAGTCGTGGGGCGCCCACTCTCCTACCTCTGGCAGCACCACTTCAACTCGAATGCTCCCTTGACGCTTCAGCCTGGCAGGGCAAAGTAGCAATTTTAGCCCGAACCGGGACCCAGTTACAGGGATAAAATGTGCAACTGAGTCAAAATGCTGGATTCAATAGCATTGTAAAGTCGTTGGAAGGCGATAAGCAGGGACTGGTTATCCCTGTTCATGTTAGGTTTGTGTAAATATTTACTTACACCAATTTGATTTCAACCCTTTCGGCCCTTCCCATTCTCCTCCCCTTGGCTTCCTCAAAACACCGGGAGGACCTCGCAGACCTTTGCGTTTATCTGATTCGAACCTCAGGCCTTAACTGGCGATGCTTGCCACGCCTCGTGCATCGCGCTGGATTCCTGCTTTGATGCCGTTGCGATCTCGCCTGCACGCGACGTCCCAACGCAATCCCGCAGACGCGGGACCGCCTCGACATCAACCTCTACTACTACCCGCGCATCCCGCGGCTCACAGCGTGGCATGCCTTTGGAGCTCATCCGAGAAACTTGTAGCCGAGCCTTATTATAGTCTGAAAAAACTGTGGTTGACTAGGGTCTGCCTCGAGTTTGCGTCGTAGAGTGAAGACGTGCACGTCTACGGTGCGCGTGGAAGGCGCGCCACTATACCCCCAAACTTCCTTCAAAAGCTCCGCTCGCGACAACGTGGCGCCGCGGTGTTCGACGAAGTATTTGAGCAACTGAAACTCCCGCGCCGACAAAGACACCGGTGTTCCGTGTCGAAAAACCTCGGCGCGGCGGAAATCCACGCGGATGGCCCCGAATTGGTAGAGCGCCCCCGGCGCACCACCCCCGCTTGGGGCGCGGCGTAGATGAGCTTCGATCCGGGCCATCAATTCCTGTGTGTCGAAGGGCTTGGTAATGTAATCATCCGCCCCGATTTTCAGAGCCAGGACCTTATCGATCGTCCGGCTGTGCGTGCCGAGCATCAAAATGGGAGCGAGAATCAATTGCTGGCGCAGTTCCCGGCAAACCTCGAGGGCGCTTTTTCCGGGTGGCACAAGGTCCAAAATGATCAAGTCGAAGTATTCACGCGTGGCGCGTTCTAGCCCCGTTTCTCCATCCGTAGCCAATTCGACGCTGTAACCTTCAGCGCGCAGACTTTCCCGGAGAGCGGCCGCCACTTCCCGATCATCTTCGATCAGAAGGATCGTCCTCATATTCCGCCCGTTTCCTGCCGCCCGGCGACCGGCCTCCGCTCCCTTGGCGCGCTCTGCCGCTACCTTGTCCATTTGTCATCGACATTCGACTCGATTACGGCAGCAGCGGCTTGACGGCGGCTTCGAATTCCTGGTAAGCCGTTGCACCCTCCCAGCTATTCACCAGCTCTCCCTGCCGGTCGTAAAGAAACGTAGCGGGAATACCGCCACCCCAGCGTGGATTGATAGAGTTCACGAGCGCCTCGAAATCCTTGAAATGCTGGCGGTAGCTTCCGAATTGCGCCCCCTGTGACTGTAAGAAGCGCTGGATGGCGGGAACGGTTTCAGGCTCGTCCATGGATATCGCCACAACCGAAAGGCCGCGGCTTCGGTAGTTATTGTGGAGGCGGACGAGGTTTGGGAATTCTTCCCGGCAGGGATCGCACCACGTCGCCCAGAAATTAACCAGCAGAACCCGGCCGCGCTGCTCGGTCCGCACCTTCTCCCAGGCGGTTTCGTCCAGATCGACAATTCCCTTGGGTGCGGGGGGTTCAGGCGGAATCAGGGAGCGCGAGCAGGCCGCACATAAAAGCAGAGCGGCCAGGACGAAAGCGAACCTTGCCACTCTGATTCCCCTGCTTAGAAAGGAGGAGGAAGAGGGTTGACCGTGGAGTTTATCTTGTGCCCACCAGCCCCTGCCCCCTCCTCCGCCGAGGAGGGAAGTCATCGCCATGGATCGCTGCATTCCGTCAACCCACCTTGACCCGTTTGATCGAGCAACCGAACGCCTTGGTCTCGGTCACCTCAGCAGGTTTCCCATTGAGGACGTCTTCCAATGCCGGGCGGAGCTCGTCGGCATTGGTTTTGTCGGGATTATTGGTGGGCTGGTGACTATTCCCAAGCGCGCCGTGATACCGCAGCTCCCAGCTACTGTCCAACAGGAATACTTCGGGCGTTACGGAGGCGCCCAGTTGGTCGGCCACTCTGTTCCCCTCGTCTTTGAGGACCAGAAAGTCGAGGCCATGAGTTCGTGCGTGTTCCGCCACTTCGCTGACGGGTTCGGTGCTGTTGGCGTTGATTCCGACAAACGCCACGCCACGGCCTTCGTATTCATGCGCAAGGCTGGCCATGACATGAGTGAAGGCATTCGAATAGGGGCAGCGGGTGGCGATGAAAATGACCACCACAGCCTTCTTTCCCTCGATGTCGTAGAGCCGATGCGGCTTGCCGTTGACATCCGGGAGCGTGAAATCCGCCATCTTCTCTCCTACCTTGATCTTCGCGGCAGGCAACTCGCCCGCATGGCAGGCGCTCCAGAAAAGGAAAAGCCCCAATCCAAACACCAACGCAATCTTGATTCTGCTCACGGGCACCTCCAATTGTCGAATCTCTCAAACCCTGAAACAGTCCATTATAACAGGCTTCTTGGGACGTCCCGCGCTACATTCTCAGCAGCCAACGCAGCGCGTTCTTCTGGATTTGTAGTGAGTGTACACCCCCGAGCAGGGCTTTGGAAAATCCCGTCTTGATGTGGTGCTGGCGTCTCGCCCGCTGTCGCGAGGGCATTCCTTCGCTCCGCTCAGGACAGGCTCTGCCCTCGCACCTCGCCGAGGACTCCTGGCCGGGAGCGAGACGCTCCCGAGACGGCGGGCGAGACGCCCGCACCCCATCGACCCTTGCTTCGTCTTTCCTTCCACCTGTGCTAGGATGGCGAATGGCGTAGATTCGGGACCTGGGTCTCGGCGCGGCGGGCAATCTTCATTTGGAAACCACAAGGCAAATCCCTTGAGTGAAGGCACCAACCAACGGCGTCGGATATTGAGCGGCATGCGCCCCACCGGTAAACTGCACTTGGGCAACCTGGTAGGAGCGCTTCAGAATTGGGTGAAACTGCAGGATGAGTATGAAAGCTACCATTTTGTAGCCGACTGGCACATGCTGACCACAGGCTACGAAAATACTCTCAGCCTGCGCCAGGACACCTGGGAGATGGTAGCCGACTGGCTGGCCTGCGGGCTCGATCCCCACAAGGCGACTTTTTTCATTCAGTCACGTCTGCCGGAACATGCCGAACTGCACCTGCTGTTTTCGATGGTGACGCCGCTGAGCTGGCTGGAGCGCATCCCGACGTACAAAGAGCAGCTCGAAAACATCACGGACCGCAACTTGCACACATACGGCTTCCTGGGTTACCCCCTGCTGCAAGCGGCGGACATTCTGATGTACAAAGCGCACGCTGTCCCGGTGGGCGAGGACCAGGTGCCGCACGTCGAATTCACCCGAGAAGTCGCGCGACGGTTTAATCTGGCCTTCGGCGAACTTGAACTGCGCGACGGTGAGAACGGCGATTGGGCCACCCGCGCGGTCGGGTGGGTGATGGAGGTGGAGGACATTAAACCCGCCAAAGGCGTCGGGATCGACCCCTGGAGCTGCCTCCCTAGCGTCTTTCGCGAAGCCACATTGGAGCAAAGAGCAGAATGCTTGAACCTGCGGCTCGGAGAGCTGCGCGGGATATTCCCCGAACCTGAGGCGCTGCTCACCTCCGCTCCGCGCCTGCCGGGTACGGACGGTCGCAAGATGTCGAAGAGTTATAACAACGCGATTTTCCTGACCGACACGCCCGAGGTGGTTTCCGAAAAGCTCGCCACGATGATGACTGATCCGGCCCGCAAGCGTCGCAGCGACCCCGGCGATCCCGACGTCTGCCCGGTGTTTGATTTGCACAAGGTCTTCTCCGCGCCGCAAACGATCGAGCGCGTGAATCGCGAGTGCCGCACGGCGGAGATTGGTTGTGTGGATTGCAAGAAGCTCGCCGCCGGGCACCTGAATGCGTTTCTCGCGCCCATTCAGGAACGCCGCAGACCGTTCGAGCAGAATCCGCAAGAGGTGTGGGATATCCTCGAGGACGGGACGCGCCAAGCCCGCGCGGTGGCCCAGGCTACGATGCAAGAGGTGCGAGCGGCGGTGAAGCTGACTTAGGCGCAACTCTTGCGGTTACCCAGGGCGGCCACAAGGGCCGCCCCTTTAGGGGTTGTTTGATGAGTGATGGCGAGCCAAAAACCGGCACTGACGAACCGCTGACAAACGCTGTCGGGGCGAGTGGAGGACCGGTTGTTCCGGCTCCGGGCGGACCGCCCGACGAGGTCGCATCCGAGGGGGAGCCGGCGCCGACGCGAAAGCGTTTGACGCATGGCGGGGAGCCGCCGCCTCCCATCAAGGCGGGCATGTACGAGGGGCCGCTGGACCTGCTGCTCGACCTGATTCGCAAGCAACAGATCGACATCTACGACATTCCGATCGCCAGGATTACTCAACAATACCTCGACTACCTCCATATGCTCGAGGAGCTCAATATCGATGTGGCCGGGGAGTTCATTTTCATGGCCGCGACGCTGATACACATCAAGTCGCGGATGCTTTTACCGCCCGATCCGAACGCCCCGCCGGAAGAAGACGAAGACCCGCGCGAAGAACTGGTGCACCGGCTGCTCGAGCACGAGCAGTTCAAGAACGCGGCGCAGATGCTGCAATCGAAGCGGATGGTCGAGGAAGCGATGTGGTCGCAGCCGGGCATCGGTGAGTTCGCGGAGGCCGAAGATGAGCCCGGCCTCGCGGTTTCCGTCTTCGATCTGATTTCGACCTTCCGTGAGATCCTCGAGCGCGCCAAGAAGCGCCCCCAGATCGAGATCCGGCGCGAAGGGGTGACCGTGGCGCAGATGGTCGAGCACATCAAGCAAGTGCTCCACTCGAGGTCCGGCCCCGTGTCATTGGAGGAACTTATCGCGGGCTACCTTTGGAGGGAAGCGCTCATCGCGATCTTCCTGGCTCTGCTCGAGTTGGTGAGAGTCCGGGCGATCCAGTTGCGGCAAAAAGAGCTGTTCGGTCCTATAACGATTTCCAAAAGCAAGCGGTTCGAGGAGATCTTCGCCGCCACGAACGCCACCGCGCTGCAAGCTGGTTTGGAGGAAAGTCTCGGGTAGTTGTCCGTCGTCCGTGGTCTGTTATCCGGTGTCATTCCGAGCGCAGCGAGGAATCTCGCTCTGCCTAGGGTTGGATCAGGAAAGAAACAGGGCTGGATTCCTCGCTCCGCTCGGAATGACAGATGAAGCTACGGACAACGGACGACTGACCACGGACAGAGTTCTACATGCTCAATGACGAAACGTTAAAAGCTCTGATCGAGGCCATCATCTACGTTGCGCCCGAGCCTGTGACGTTCGAGGCGATCCTCAACACCCTGGAGGGCGAAGAGCGAGCGCGAGTGAAATCGAAGCTCGAGGAATTAACCGCGGATTTTCAACTGGCCCAGCACGGAATTCAAATCCGCGAAGTGGCAGGGGGATACAAATTCTTCTCGAAGCCGGAGCATCACGATGTGCTGCGGAAATTCGTGAAAAGCCTGAAGCCGGCCGTGCGGCTCTCCAAGCCTGCCCTTGAGACGTTGGCGGTGATTGCCTACCGGCAGCCCGTGACCTTGCCGGAGATTAATGAAATCCGGGGAGTGGACTGTGGAGGCGTTATCCACACCCTTCTGGAAAAGAAACTTGTGGTCACCTCGGGGCGAAAGAATGTGGTGGGACGCCCGATCCTCTATCGAACCTCGCGCGACTTCCTGGTGCACTTTGGGTTGAAAGACGTGGGCGAGCTTCCCAGCCTCAAAGAGTTTGAAGAGCTGGCCAAGCAAGCACTGGGCTCGGAATGGGCAGCGGAGACGGGTCCGCAGCCGCCAGCGACGGCCGAGGCTTCCGCCCCCTCGGCTTCCGAATCAACTCCGCAAGACGCAGCGGTGGCCGAAGAATCCGTGTCCGAAATGAGTCCTCCGTCGCTGCCCGAGGTCGAGGACCAAGGGTAGCGCGAACCCGATTCTGTCAGCCTGCACCGTTACGATCAGCGCACATGCAAGAGCGACTTCAAAAGATCATTGCCGAAGCGGGCATAACCTCCCGGCGCAAGGCCGAGGAGTTGATCGTGCAGGGCCGGGTTTCGGTGAACGGGCAAGTCGTGTCGGAATTAGGCTCCAAAGCTGACCCGGGGCGCGAACGCATCGCAGTGGACGGCAAGCCGTTGAAGCGCAGCGGCCGGCGGTTGTACCTTTTGCTGAATAAGCCGCCCGGCTATGTCTCCACCGTGAGCGATCCGCAGCATCGCCCCACCGTAATCTCGCTGCTGCGCAATATCAGGGAGAGAGTTTATCCAGTGGGACGGCTCGACTTCCATTCCTCTGGGTTGATGCTGCTCACGAACGACGGCGAGTTGGCTAATTTCCTGATGTCCCCAAAATCCGGCGTGCCCCGCACTTATCACGTTAAGCTGGAAGGTCAGGCCGCCGAGGCAGACATAAAGAAACTGGAAACAGGGATTGTCCTCGACGGGCGCCACACCGCCCCGTGCCAAATCCGACTTCTTGCCTCGGGCGAAAAACCCTGGTATGAAGTCACGCTTGTCGAGGGACGGTACCACCAGGTGCGGAGGATGTTTGAGCGCATCGGGCAGGAGGTGCTAAAGTTGAAGCGCGCCCGCATTGCCTTTCTAACGGACCAAGGTCTGGCGCCCGGACAGTTTCGTGAACTGAAGACCGCGGAAGTGAAGGGACTGAAAAATTGGAGAGGCGGACGAACAGGGGCTAGTGCCTAGTGGCTAGTGGTTAGTGGCTAGTAAAACCGCAGGCGCTAACCACTAGCCACTCGCCACTAGGCACAGCGGTTGCGGGAACACACCATGCCACGTTCCATCATTTACGACATACTTCCGCCCTGGTCGAGCCGCATCCGCCCCTATCCGCCGGGCAAGCCGGTGGAGGAGGTCGAGCGCGAACTGGGGCGACCCGCCATCAAGCTCGCCTCTAACGAAAATCCGTTGGGGCCTTCCCCAAAAGCCCTTGAAGCTCTTCGACACCACTTGAACCGGATACATTCTTTCCCCGACGGAAGCGGGTATTACCTGCGCCGGAAACTGGCGGAAATTCACCAGTTGAAAATTGACCAGATCATCCTGGGCGCAGGCTCAACGGACTTGATGGAGCTGGCGGCCAAGACTTTTCTGAGCAGCGGCGACGAGGCAGTCACGTCCGAGTCCGCTTTTTACATGTACCGGCTGGCGATTGAGGACATGGGAGCGGGAGTGGTGACGACACCCATGCGCGAATCAACTTTCGATCTCGCTGCCATGGCGCATGCCATCACTCAGAAAACCAAGCTGGTCTATCTTGGCAATCCCAATAATCCCACGGGGACGATGTTCACCGCGGAAGCGCTCAACCGTTTTCTGGATGCGATCCCGCCGCAGGTTCTGGTGGTGTTGGATGAGGCCTACTACGAGTACGTGCAGCGCCCCGATTATTCTCGTTCCGTGGACTGTGTGCGGGCGGGCCGGAACATCCTGGCGCTTCGGACTTTCTCCAAGGTGCATGGCCTGGCGGGCCTGCGCTTGGGTTACGGTATGGGTCACCGCGAATTGATCGAATGCCTGAACCGCATCCGTTCGCCGTTCAATGCCTCGAGCGTGGCGCAAGTTGCAGGTCTGGCGGCGCTCGAAGACCACGAGCACGTGGCGCGCTCGATCGAGATGAATGCCCGGGAAATGAAATTCCTGACCCAGGAATTGACCCTGCTGGGGGCGCGCTACACGCCTTCGGTGGGCAACTTCCTGCTGATCGACATGGGCCGAGACTGCGAAGAAGATTTCATCCGGCTGCTTCACGAGGGCGTCATCGTGCGCCCCATGAAACTCTACGGCTTCCCCACCTCCCTGCGCGTTACGGTGGGAGTGCACGAGGAAAACCAGCAGTTCCTCGAGGCGCTGCAACGCGTGGCCGCGTCTTCAGTCAAGGCTGTGAGGTAGCGCTGACCTTCAGGTCAGCACCGTCGATGCCGACCGTAAGGCCGGCACTGCCAGACAACAAGCTCATGACAGCGCAGAGCTCCGATCCCATCTCGAGGAACATGCCAGGCGGTTTGTGACGGAGGGGATTTGAGCGAATGAAATATGATCGGTTCGAGCAACTGCCCGTCTGGAAATCCGCCATCAGTCTGGCGATTCAAATCCATGGCATGACGGCCAAGGTCCCATCCCGAGGCCGCTTCAGCTTGCGGGATCAAATTGAGCGCGCCGCCGTTTCCGTTTCGAACAACATCGCAGAAGGATTCGAACGAGGAACCACCCAGGACCTACTCACCTTTCTGTACATCGCTCGCGGGTCGGCGGGGGAAGTTCGGTCGATGCTGTGCTTGTTAGAGGGGCTCCCCGGCTTCGCGGATCTGAAATCTGAAATCTCAGATTTGAAATCCGTCGCGGAAGGCATTTCCCGCCAATTGCGCGCCTGGGCTGATTCCTTGCAGAGCTCCAAAATCACAGGGCAGCGTTATCTAACCGACAAAACGCGCCAAGCCGAAAAAGCCGCCCGCGAACGCAAAGAGTTCCTCGAAAAGCTCCGCCAGATCAGAGAACAGCATAATCCGGGATCAGTGAGCAACGGGAAGGATGGGAAAGAATAGAGTCCGTTTCGAGCCACGTTTCCGCGTGTCGGTTCCTCCACTGTACATTCGCTGCCCTCTCCATCTTTCAATCGATCCACCGGTGTGATCCAGTCTCAAATCTGAAATCTCAAATTTCAGACACAGTCACTTCTCCGCGTATTTCTTCTTCCATTCCGCAATCGCCGCCATCTTCTCTCTTAGTCTTTTCTCAAATCCTTGCTCAGTGGGGCGATAGTAGCGGCGCTCTTTGAGGTTGTCAGGAAGGCACTGCATGTCAGTGAGCCGGTCGGCAGCATTGTGGGCGTACTGGTAGCCCTTGCCGTAGCCCTGGTTGGCCATCAAACCGGTTACCGCGTTGCGCAGGTGAAACGGCACAGGTTCGGCGAGGGTTTTCTGCGCGTCTTGCGCCACTTCGCCGTAGCCCACGTAAAGCGCGTTCGACTTGGGGGCGAGCGCCAGGTAAACGGCCGCCTCCGCCAGCGCCAGGTTTCCCTCCGGCATGCCCACGAAATGCGCCGCCTGCATGGCGGCGACGCTTACCGCCAAAGCATTGGGATCGGCCAGGCCGATATCTTCGGAAGCCATGCGAATCAGGCGTCGCGCGATGTAGAGCGGATCTTCGCCGGCCTCGAGCATGCGGCCCAGCCAATAGAGCGTAGCGTCCGGATCGGAATTGCGCACCGACTTGTGGAGGGCTGAAATCAGGTTATAGTGCTCCTCGCCGCCCTTGTCGTAGAGGAGCATTTTGCGCTGCAGCGTATCTTCGATGACGGACTCGCCAACCATGGCGCGCCTCGCCTCGCCTTCGCCTTCGCGGAGCGCAGCGGCCACCGCCACCTCGAGCGTGTTGTAAGCCGCCCGTGCATCACCATTGGCAAACACGGCGATCTGGCGAAGCAACTCCGGCGCAATCTCCACTTTCTCCTTGCCCAAGCCGCGCTGCTCGTCCCTCAAGGCGCGTTCCAGCAGCGTCAATACTTCATCTGTGGACAGGGCGGAAAGCATGTAGACCTTGGCGCGCGAGAGAAGCGCGGAGATCACTTCGAAGGAAGGGTTCTCAGTGGTGGCGCCGATCAGCACCACGTCGCCGCGCTCGACGTAGGGGAGAAAGGCGTCCTGCTGCGCTTTGTTGAACCGATGAATTTCGTCAATAAATAGCACCGTTCGCCGGCCATACCGCCGCACCTTCTCCGCCGTAGCCATCACTCCCTTGATCTCTTTTATACCTGAGAGGACGGCGCTGAAACGAACGAACTCGCTACGGGTTTTGCGCGCGATGATGGTTGCAAGCGTCGTCTTACCGGAGCCGGGCGGACCCCAGAGGATCATTGAGGCAAGCTCGTCACGCTCGATCTGCTTGCGCAACGGCTTGCCCGGCCCCAGGATGTGGACCTGGCCGACGTATTCCTCAATGGTCTCCGGCCGCATGCGGTCGGCAAGCGGCGATGGGGCGGAGGGTTGCTGGGCTGACTTACGAGCGTACTCTGCAGCAGGTGGTTCGAATAGGCTCATAAGAATTGTCTCATTAAAACTGATTGTCCGTGGTCCGTGGTCTGTTGTCCGTGGCCTCCGTCCATCTGCCTGTCTGCACGTGTCGGTCTATCGGTCCAACCAAACAACCTGAACGATCCAGGGGCAACGGACAAATGACAACGGACCACGGACGTCGTTTCAATACTTAAATCCCCGCTGCCGGGCCGCTTCGTAAAGGAACACACTTCCCGCTGTTGCCGCGTTGACGGAATCCATTCCGGGACGAATGGGGATACTCAGGACCAGCGAGGCCTCACGGGCAATCTCAGGCGGCAGGCCGGAAGCCTCTCTGCCCACCATGACGGCGACCGAGCCTCGCAGATCTGCCCGGCAAAGCGCCGAGGGGCTATGGCGGTCGGCGGCCACAATGCAAACTCCATCCGCGCGCAGGCGAGACACAAGGTCGTGGACGGACAGATCGTGAAGCACCGGAAGGTGGAAGATCGCGCCGGCGGAAGAGCGGACTGCTTTGGGATTGAATGGGCTGACGGTATCCGGCAGCGTGCAAAGGGCCGAGGCGCCAAATGCCGCCGCGCTGCGCAGCAGCGTGCCCAGGTTGCCAGGATCTTGGACCCCGCAGGCCACCAGCAAAACCAGATTCTGGCCCGCCAGAATAGCATCCAGATTGTAATGCGGCAACTCCACCAGCGCGGCGATGCCCTGGGGGTTCTGGGTCTGCGCCACCTGCTCGAACAGGCGGTCAGGAACCTGCACGGCCTCTGCTTCTGCGGGCAACCCTTCCAGGAGCCCGGAAAATTTCGCACTGCCGCTCTCCGTGATAAGCACGCTGTGGGTTCGAACTGTCGGGGCCGCCGCCAGGGCTTCCTTCACCAGGAAAGGGCCTTCGACAGCCAGCCAGCCCTCGCGTGTTGTGCCTTTCGCCAAAGCCCGTCGATAGACCTTGACGATCGAGTTGGTGGGACTGCCGATCTGGCGTATTGGCGCTTGGGGCATATGTCGTGTAGCGTTGACCTTCAGGCCAGCGCTGCCTCTTGACCGAAAGCTTAACGCCCCTTGACATGGAAGTCGAGGACCTTGGGTTGCGCATGATACAATGACGCGGCTCGCAGCAGCATACTGATTCGAACATTCCGGAGGTCAAAATGCGCAAGCTCGCCCTTCTCTTGGCTGTTCTTACCCTTGCCGTGCCCGCCGCTGCCCAGAACCTCAGCGGGTTGTTTCCCGATCTCACCGAGCAGCAGAATTACGTCCTGAAGCGGGTCTCCAGCTACGACCGAACCGGAGCCAATGATGACTTTTGGAAAATGAAAGCCGGCGAGACGGTTACAGTGTTTGAACAGGCCGGACCGGGAGTCATTACGCATATCTGGTTTACGATTGCGAGCGGCGAGCAATACCACCTCAAGAAGCTAGTGCTCCGCATGTATTGGGACAACGAAACCACTCCCAGTGTGGAGGCTCCCATCGGCGATTTCTATGGCTTGGGCTTGGGTGACTATTTCACTTACCAGTCTTTCCCCCTGGCCGTGGGCTCGGCTCAGGCGTTGAACTGCTACTTTCCCATGCCATTTCGCAAGGCGGGGAAAATCACCCTCACGGACGAGGGAAAGTTAGGCGTGGATGCCCTCTATTTCAATATCGATTACCGCGCTTACAAGACTCCCCTCCCTGCGGACACAATCTATTTCCACGCCCAGTATCGCCAGTGCGCTCCCTGCCAGGGCTGGACCAATCAATGGCATTCCAATGGCGATCCGCTGGTGGATAAGAAAACCAACCTCGATGGGGAGGGCAATTACGTTTGGATGGAAGCCACCGGCCGTGGCCACTACGTGGGCGTGACCATGTCCGTGCTGCAAAATCAGGACGAGTGGTGGGGCGAGGGCGACGATATGTTTTTCATTGACGGTGAGAAGTTGCCCTCCATCAACGGCACGGGCTCCGAAGACTATTTCCAGGGCGCCTGGGATTTTGGCGACCAGCCGTTTTCCTACTTGATGTTCGGCGCTCCCGTAAAGGGTGTGGAGCGGGTCGGGGGGCGATACTCCGTCTACCGCTTCCACCTTGATTCGCCCATCACCTTCACCCAAGCGCTGCGCGCCACCATCGAGCACGGCCACGCCAACCACCGTTCCGACAATTACTTCTCCGTCGCCTATTGGTACCAGACGGAGCCGCATGCAGCCTTCCCCGCGCTGCCGCCGGTCGAGCAGCGGCTGCCCAGGATTTATCCTGTGGGGGGGCCCGGGAACGCCGGAAAATGAAGGGCAGGAGTCAGGATTCAGGGGTCAGAAGTCAGAAAGCTGTGAGATAATCGCTGACCGGCGACTCTTTCGCCCTTCAATGTGTGGAATAACCGTATGCCCCATAGCGCTCTTCGTAATCATTTCAGACTTTTAAAACGGCATGTAAGCGCCACGCGGGAGGGGCAAAACTCAGGGAGGGAAAATGCGCTATAGTCTCGAACCGAAGACACTTCTTCCGATGTGTCTGATCGTTCTCTTGGCAGGGCTCACTGCGGCCGTGGCTCAGACCAGTCCACAAGCTACCCTGCCCTCTGTGGACCAGGTTCTCGATAAGTACGTCAAAGCCTTAGGAGGCAAGGCCGTACTCGAGAAACTGACCAGTCGGGTTTCCAAAGGTACGCTCGAGATGGATCAGTTGCCCGGACCGGCGGCCGAGGAGATCTACGCGAAGGCCCCCAACAAGCAATATATGGTCACCGACCTCTCCAGTTTTGGCCAGGCCAGGCGGGGTTTCAATGGCGCCGTGGGCTGGGAGGACAACCCGCAAACCGGGATGCGAGAAGTTACCGGGCCGGAGCTGGCCGCGATGAAGCGCGACGCCGACTTCTATGCGGCGATCAAGCTCAGAGAGCTTTACCCCAAAATGACGGTTAAAGGGAAGGAAAGCGTCAATGGCCACGACGCTTACGCGGTCGAAGCGACTCCCCCGGAGGGGGCCGCGGAAACGATGTATTTCGACGCCGACTCGGGATTGCTGGTGCGTGCAGTAAGGGAAACCGAAGGGCCCAACGGCAAAGTCACATTGGACATAACCTTCGACGACTACCGCGAAGTTGATGGTATCAAACTACCCTTCGTCATGCACTTTTCGCTGGGCGAATTCGCCTTCGTCATCAAGCTGAGCGAGGTGAAACATAACCTGCCCATCGATGACGCGAAGTTTGACAAGCCCGCAGCGCCCTAGCGCCGCTCCAACTAATCCGGGCCATTCATCCCGGCCGTATGGCGAATCCATCCTTGATCCCGGGGGCATTTTCGCGTCCGCTCGCAAGGAACGGGTCTATGGTCTGTCTTTGATCCGGTACACAAACTTCAGGCCGGACCAGACCTCATCGACGGCGCAGACCTTAACGTCCACCAAACCGTTCGCCAGCCCTATTTCGCGGACCACGTTTTCGCCTAGGTCAGTCGGGACGCCCGACGAAGCTTTGGGCCAGGACACCCAAAGCATGCCGCAAGGTGAGAGGGCCTGTTTCAAGGCGGGAAAATCATCTTCCAACGCCGAGCGTTTTGAACAGAAAAACTGCACAAAATCGAGAGGGCCTGCGAGCGTCCTACTCTGCTTGACACCGGAGGGAAGCATTCCCAGCGTCGCAGCATAATTCTCCGGCGCGCCCAGGATGGCGATGGCGAAACCATCTTTGATCCCAAGCTTTTCGATCAGTGACTTCTTTGAATAACCTGCAGGCATAGTCAATCTTGCGTCACTTTGCGTCTTTGCGCCTTGGCGTGAGCAGTTTTGATTTTTCCACACCTTCGGCGGGCTTCCCACAAGTTAAAGCGGTACCCCAGCCCTTGCCGCCGACTGCCCACTGCCTACTGCCTACTGCCTACTCACCCCGAAGCTCTTTTTGCCCCGGCGGCCTGGGCTTCGAGTTCGGCCATGTCGAGCACGATGACTTTGCGCCGCTCCAGGCGAATGAGGCCGCGATCCACAAAACGCCGGAGATTGCGTGACACCAAGTCGCGCACCGTGCCGATCTCCGCGCCGATCTGTTGGTTGGTTTCGTCCAAGGGGAACTCCACGCCGCGTCGCGTGCGCGCTCCCAACCGCAGCGCGCGGTCACGCAGGAACCGTGCCAGGCGATGGCTGACCTCTTTCAGGGATAGTTCCTCGACCAGATCGGCAAGGTACCGGAACCTCCACGCCAGGGTGCGGATAACCGCCAGCGCCACTTCCGAATTGCGACGGCACAAATCCAGGAATTCCCTCTTGGGAAGGAAGAGCAAGGTGGAGTCTTCCACCGCCGCCGCCGAGGCAGGAAAAGTGCCGCCGTCAAAGATTGAGAGTTCGCCCACCGTAGATCCGGCGCGCTCGATCACCAGCACCTGCTCGCGGCCGTTTTCGGCCATCTTGAAGATCTTGATGGCCCCGGACTGGATAACGAAGAGGCCCTCGCACGCGTCACCCTCCGCAGCCAGCATCTCCCCCTTGCCGAGCCGCCGGGCGATGCAGTGGAAGGCCAGGGCTCTAAGCTCATCAACGGGCAGGACAGCAAAAAACGCCACGCGGCGCAGAGTCTCAACTGGATCGAGAACGGTCATGAGGTGTTTTGTAGGGGCAGCCCTTGCGGCTGCCCTGATGCAAGCCTATGAGCAGTCAGGCGCGCCCACCCGGGCCGCGCCTGCTTCTCCAGAATAGCTTACCAGACACTTCATTCCCGAGCACGACTTAAGTCATCGCGCCTTTCCCGGCACTCGGATAATCTATGGCTACGTGGGGGCAAAAGGATACTCAAACTCAGATGCCCTCGGGAGGAATCTCCTATGGCTTATGTAATTGCTGAACCCTGTATCAACACCAAGGACACCGCGTGCGTAGACGTTTGCCCGGTGGATTGCATCCATCCGCGCAAGGATGAAGCCAACTTCGCCGATGTTCCCATGCTTTATATCGACCCGGTGGAGTGCATTGATTGCGGCGCCTGCGTGCCGGTTTGCCCTGTTTCCGCCATCTTCCCGCTCGATGACCTGCCGGAAAAATGGAACGAATACACCGAGGGTAACGCTAAATATTATCAGAAATAGATAGGGCTCACGACTATTGACGGGGACCGCATTGGAGAGCAAAATGGTGTCGATATTGGTGTCAGGTACCACTCCCGCCAGATCTTCTTTCGTTAACACGGCGCCTGACATCGTTTCCGGCCAAATCCTCGGGCTGAGAGGAAGTCTAAAATGTACGACTCCTCCCGTCCATGCTGGAGATGTGGCTCACCGAGATTTGATGAAATTCGGTACCCTGCCCTTCTATTTTGGCTGGCGAGGATGTTTGGGCTCCGATTGTGCGAGTGTCTAGGATGTCGTCGTCTTCGACTCGTGCGGAAACCCAAACGCCGATAATTGGCTTTGCTGAACGTACTCCAACACACACCTAGAAAGAAACCGGAAAACGGGTCGCGGTAGTGAGTAGCGCAGACCTGCTTTTCAAGGTCTGCGGCTCTTCCGGTTCTCAGATGGGCGTGTTCTGATCGGCGGCCAGGCGCACCCGGTCGAGGCCTAGGCGGGACATGGCGATGATTTACCCGTTGTCGTCGCGCCGTGCAATGCTCTCCGAAAAACTTAAGCGACGGATGGGCCGGCTCATGAGCGCAACACCGGTTGGAGCGAGAAGACAGAGCGAGATTCTTCGCTCCGCTCAAAATGACAGTTCTAAAATTCGGCGCCGCCCGCTGTCATTCTGAGCGAAGCGAAGAATCTCGCCCTGCCCGCCCTGAAACCTGACACCCCAAACCAGTCCTGTCATTCTGCGGAGGAGAAACGGTACCGGAGAAACGGTACCAGGTACCGTTTCTCCCCGTTTCTCCCGGTACTTGGGTTTCCTTTGGAGCACGGCCTCGAACCCGCTTTGGGCCTCCTTCAGTTCTCCCGCCCAAAGAAGTTCCGAGGCGTGCTTGTACTGCTCTTCAATCTGGTTAGCCAGAAGCGTCAGCGGACATGTAACAATGATTGCACCGGCGAGTAGGAGCATAATAGGAACGTTTCTTTTCATGTTGGACTCCCTGGCGACTCTCGCACCTGGCCAGCCGCAGTTTACCATTTCCTGTGTCTCTCGTCGCCAGTCAGCGCCTCCGATGCACCCGACGCCAAATCCCAGAATCCATATCACCGAAGCCTCCTTTGTTCTCGGTGGCTGGACAACGGCAGAAAACACCACGTGAATGCTAACCACAGTTGCTTACGTCCGTCTAACGGCACATGTGGTGATACCACATCAGACGCAACGAACTGCGATATCGCCACTAGAGGACGCATGAGTAAAGAGAAACTCGATCTTCTTCAGGGGACGCTGGATCTGATGGTCCTGCGCACGCTTGATGCCCTCGGCCCGCTGCATGGTTACGGTATTGCCCGCCGTATCGAGCAGGTAAGCGGCAACGAAGTCCTGCTGAACCAGGGGACTATCTATGCTTCCCTCGTGAGGCTTCAGCAACGAGGCTGGATTTCAGCCGCGTGGGGAACTTCGGACAACCATCGCAAGGCCAAGTTTTATTCCATTACAAGACAGGGCCGCAAACAACTGGCAAAGGATGCGGCCCACTGGGAACGGCTCTCGATCATGATGGGCCGCGTGCTCGCTTTGCAGCCGGAAGGCGGTGACAAATGACCGATTCCCTCCGACAGGCGCTGAACCGCCTGCGCGCTTTCTTCGGTAAGGAACGCCTGGATATGGACCTTGATGAAGAAATGGCTGCTCATCTTCAGCTTGCCATCGAAGAGAACCTCCGGCGCGGTATGTCGCCCGAAGAAGCCCGCCGCCAGGCGCTAATCAGATTCGGCGGATTGCAGCAGGCCAAAGAGCGACATCGAGAGGCGCGCGGCTTGCCGGCGCTCGATATCCTGATTCAGGACTTGCGCTACTCTTTTCGCAGATTGCGGCGAGAGCGTTCCTTCACATTGATCGCAGTGCTGATTCTCGCGCTCGGTATCGGCGCAAACGTCGCGGTCTTCAGTGTGGTGAACACGATTCTGCTGCGTCCGTTGCCGTTCCGTGATTCGCAGCAACTGGTACGGATTGTGGAGAAAAACCCAACGGCTGGCGAATCGAGCATGACGTATACGGCGGATGCTACCCAGGACTTCCAGCAACAAAACCGCTCTTTTCAGTCTGTGAGCGGCTACTTTGCCTTCACCGGACCCGATAATTTCAAGCTGATTGGGAAGGACCGGCCAATGCCTGTTACTGGCATTCTGGTAGCCGATGGCTTCTTTCAAACGCTTAGCGCCCAACCTTGGTTGGGGCGTTTATTCAGGGCTGAGGAATTTCTCCACCACGCCCAGCCTGTGGCCCTGCTGGGCTATGCGTTCTGGAAACGGCAGTTGGGCGGCGATCACAGCATCATTGGACAGACCATTGACCTGAGCGGCATGCCAGTGACGGTAGTGGGTGTCTTGCCGCAAACATTCGATTTTGGCTCGGTCTTTTCGCCGGGCGCAAAGGTTGACCTTTTTACTCCTTACATCATGGATGACTTCCGCGACGACGGAAACGATCTGGCGCTGGTTGGCCGTCTGAAACCAGGAGTCAGCCTGGCGGCAGCGCAGAGCGAGGCCGATCAACTCTTTCCACAACTCTATTTCGAGCATAAGCACCCTGAATACGGAAAAGGTTACACAGGCCAGCTTACGGGGTTGAAGGAATACGTGAGTGGCAAACTGCGGCGGTCGTTGCTGGTGCTTTGGTCCGCGGTGGGTCTGATCCTCCTCATCGTTTGCGTGAATTTATCGAATCTCGAGCTGGCGCGCGCGGCGGCGCGGAGCAAGGAATTCGCCATGCGGACAGCGCTCGGCGCGGGACGGGGACGGCTGGTCCGCCAATTGATCACTGAAAGCTTAGTGCTTTCGCTTGCGGGCGCAATCCTCGGGTTGGGCTTTGCTTTCGCAACCACGTTCTATCTGGCGCATCAAGGGTCCATTGCGTTGCCTTTGCTTAGCAGCTTGCGAGTTGACGGCGCGGCGCTCCTATGGACACTCCTGCTTGCAGTCGCGAGCGTTGTCCTTTTCGGTCTTGCACCGGCCTTTAGGATGTCGGGTACGAATATACAAGAGGCGCTGAAAGAGTCTGGTCATGGATCAGGCGAGAGCAAGACGCACGACCGCGTGCGCGCAACATTAGTGGTCTCAGAAGTCGCACTGGCGTGCGTGCTGCTGATCGGGGCAGGGCTGCTGCTGCGCAGTTTTCTACGAGTGTTGGATGTCGATCTCGGCTTTGAGCCGAGCCACGCAGCCGCCATCAGCGTGGACTATGTAGATGGCGGCAATTCTGACAAGCGGGCCGCGATATGGCAGGAAATCGTGCGCCGGATTTCGATGATTCCGAGCGTCGAAGCGGTGGGTATTTCGGATAACCTGCCCATGAGCCGGAACCGTAGTTGGGGAATTCGAGCCAAGGGTGGGGACTATGACGGCGGTAAGTATCAGGGCGTCTTCGTCTATATCATTTCGCCAGGCTACCTCAAGGCGATTGGCATGCGCTTGATCAGGGGCCGCGACATTAGTTGGGAGGACGCTCCCAAAAGCGAAAAAGTAGTTATCGTCAACGAAACGGTTGCGCGGAAACTGTGGCCGGGGCAAGACCCGATTGGCCGTATTGCAGAAGCGGGCGGCGGGGATGCGCGCGTGATCGGAGTGATTGCTGATGTGCATGAAACCAATGCAGAAGACGGCGCCGGATGGCAGATGTACTTGCCCGCGAGCCAGTTCGGGCCGGAAGGCGCTTATCTGACGGTACGGTCGAAGCTGCCTCCCGCTACCCTGGCCGCGAGCGTGATGAGGACGCTGCGCCAGATCAATCCCGAGCAGCCGGCGACGCAGTTCAAACCAATTCAGAATCTTGTCGACCATGCGACCTCGCCGCGGCGCTTCTTTATGCTGCTGGTGTCGATCTTTGCGGGGCTGGGTCTGCTGCTGGCTTCGCTCGGCATCTATGGCGTGGTCTCGTACTCTGTCACACGCCAAACGCAAGAGATTGGCATTCGCATGGCGCTGGGCGCGACTCAAAAACATGTGCTGCTGCGCGTGCTTGCCCGCAGTTTGAGGCTCGCGCTAGTGGGAATCGCTCTGGGTTTGGTCGCGTCGTTTGCTGTCGCCAGGCTCATCGCATCTCTGCTATTCCGCACCGCTCCCACCGACTTCGCAACCTTCGCAGGCATGGCTCTCCTGCTCTGCGTGGTCGCGTCCGTCGCCGGATTCGTCCCGGCGCGCCGCGCCTCACGAATCGACCCGATGGTCGCTCTCCGCACTGAATAGCAATTTGGTTGGATTACGGGGAACCCGGTGTTGCAGGGAACAACCCGAGTGTACTGCTGGATGCCGCCGAGGGAGCCGGTTCACAGGAAGTAGTCGATGCGGCACAAGCAGACTCAGGCATTCCAGTTGCAGCCGGCTTCTGTGCTGCCTTCCTACGCTCTTCAGCTTTCCTCTTCGCCTCCTCCTGCGCTGCTTTGGCAGCAGCTTCCAGGGGGGCCTTGGCTTCAGCCAGCGTGCTGGCGGTTTGCTGGTGGGTTTGGAAGTGGCCGGCCAGATGCTTACCGAGTTCAGCATCGAGTTCCTCGGGCGAGCCGGTGTAGGTAAGTGGGGTGGTAAGAGCGGGGTTGTCGTCGGCCTTCGCCTGGGTGGGAATGACGTTAACACGAATTGTCTTGTCATCCACCTTGGCCACTGTGATGAGCAAAGTGCGGCCGGCAAGAAGCGGCATGAGTTCGACGAACATGATTAACTACTCCTTGAGTTGGATTGATATTTCACGTCTTTTAGTCGTTTTTGGATTATCGTGTTGAACTCGTTGAAGCCCTTTCGCGGAAGGCTGACTCACCAATTGCAGGGAGTATCGATACGCATCGTACTCATCGGACATTGAGAGCTGCAATTGCACTTTCTGTGCTTCTGCTTTTTCCGGCACTGGGTCAGGCACGAAAGTCACCCAAAACCGTCAAGCATCTGCCAGCCGAGGTGTTAACCGCGAAATCAATATACCTTGATTGCAACTCCACTATGTTGGACACTCCCTTTCTGGTCACGCAGCGTATCAAGCAGTGGGGGCGGTTTCGTATTGAGAATAACCCTGAAAAAGCAGACCTGGTATTAATCATAAGGTCGATAGAAAAATACACGGCAGTGTTATATGTCAGCGATCCGTCACACCGCAAAGTCTTCTGGACGACGACTGCCTACGGCGGAACCATCCCCGGCCGCTGTATGCCATTGATTGATTTGTTCCGGCAGCGAATTGAGGCCGACGAGGCCAGCCTCCGCCAATCCCAACCGACTCCACAACAACCTGGATTAGCTCGACCTCTGCAAATCGCGGTTTTGCCCCAAGCAAGAGTCACCAATCGTGTCTACTGTGACAAGCGGAGGGTAACGTCTCAGTTTGAAGTAGAGGCGGCTTTACGCCGCCACTTGGCGAGGTAAACTCGCCGCTACGAAGTGAAGCTACGACACTTCCATCCGCACTTTTCGCTTTTCCGCACTTTTCGCTTGGCAACCCGGACTCGCTATGATAGCCTATTGTGGTTGACTATTTCTCGACGTTTTGTCGCTAAGGAGCGCTGGGATGCTCGGAGCGGAAAGGAAACGCGGGGTCGTCCGGGCGAGCGGGGGAAAGCTGGGCTTGCAAACAACAAAAATAATACGATCGAAGCCAATATGTTATTGAAAACAAAGAGGGCATGTGCAAAACGAACTCAAAACGAACCCCCAAGTGAACCGCATTTGAGTGCTAAAATGCGCGCATCACGCGTCGAATTCGAGTTTTCTAGCACCTCACAGGTTTTGGCGGAGGCCTCGAGCGGGAACGACGACCGTGGAGGGAATCGACCGGTCGGGGGAAGCCAGAGGACTGCGAGAAAATACGAAAATCGTGGAAACGAAGCTAAGAAGTGCTTGAAAACAAAGCACATCACTTTTTTGAAGGTTGCAAATATCGCGTGTTTTGTGCGCAAATTAACAGCAATCTCACCCCAAAGGGAGCAAATCACGCTACATCTTGCGAAAACGAAGTCAGGACTTGCGACTCCCAGCGTGACGGCATGACAGTGACAAATAGTCGGCTAGACAAACTCGGGACTTCCATCCGCGCCCATCTGATCTCCGCTCGGGTCGCCGCACCCTATTGGTGGCGCGGGCGTCCCGCCCGCGGTCGCGGGGGCGTCTCGCCCCCGCGGGAACGCGCGGGCAGGATGCCCACACCACAGCGGGCGGGACGCCCGCACCACAGGTCGCGGGCAGGATGCCCGCACCACGGCGGGCCTGAGCGACTTTAGGGTTGACCGTGGAAGGGCCTAGTCGGTAGAATTCGGTCGAGTGGCGAGGAAAGGACGGAAAGAACTATCAAACTCAGGATGGGAGGCGCATTTTCGAGCAAGGCCAAGCTCTTGGGGAGCCTGGGCGCTGTTGCCCTCTCGCTCAGTTGTGTAACGGAACAACAGAAAGTAATCGTCCAGACCCCTGCGCCCATGCCGGTCGCTCAAGCCTTACCTCCCAAGCCTTCTGTGGCGACGCCGGCAGCTCCGCCTGCGCCACCCCCTGATCCCTCCGTTGCGCTTGTTTCCCAAGTTGAAACCCTATACAAAGCCGGAATCGCCGACTACCGGTCAGGAAACCTGGAAGAAGCCAAAGAAAAGTTCGATCAGGCGGTGGAAAAACTACTCGAATCGAACCTCGACCTCCAGGCTGACGATCGCCTCAACAATGAGTTTGAAAAACTGACGGAGGACGTCTACGGCGCTGAAGCAGCGGCGCTCGAGCGCGGAGACACCTTGAGCCCGCACAACTATGTCCCTCCGCCGCTCGAATCGTTTTCCGGCCTGACCTTCCCGGTTGATCCGCGGGTCAAGGAGCAGGCTCAGCAGGAACTGAAAGCTGTCCGGTCAGACTTGCCGCTGGTGTCGAACGACTATGTTGACGGCGTGCTGACCTATCTTCAGAACCACGGCCGGAGCTATGTTACGACAGCCCTGAAGCGCATGGGGTTATACCAGGCAATGATCTCGGAAACCCTCCAGAAGGAGGGGATTCCACAGGACCTGATCTACCTTGCCGCCCTCGAAAGCGCCTTCAATCCTTACGCCTTGTCGCACGAAGGGGCCAAGGGCATCTGGCAATTCATGGTGGGAACAGGCACGCTCTACGGTTTGAAGAAAGACCGCTGGGTGGACGAGCGCCAGGATCCCGTGAAGTCCACACAAGCTGCCGCCCGCCACCTCAAGGAGCTTTATCAGGAGTTTGGGGACTGGTCCCTTGCCATGGCGGCATACGATAGCGGCCCGTTGACGGTGCAGGCCGCCATTGAGAGGACCGGTTACGCCGATTATTGGGACCTGCGGCGGCTGCACGCCCTGCCCTCTGAGACGGAAGACTACGTGCCCATTTTCATGGCCACCGTGATGATCGCCAAGGACCCCAAAGCCTACGGCTTCGACATCCAGCCGGATCCGCCTTTTGCCGCCGACCAAGTCGTCCTGAACACACCCACGGACTTGCGCCTGGTTGCGCAACTCATCGACAGGCCCGTGGATGATTTGACGCGGCTTAACCCCAGCCTGCTTCGCTGGACGACTCCGCCCAACAGCCCGGAGTTCACCTTGAACCTTCCACCGGGGAGTAAGGAACTGTTCGAGCAGCGGATCGCCGCGATCCCGGAGAATAAGCGAATCTGGTGGAGAGCCTATAAGGTCGAGGAAGGCGAAACTCTCGCCAGCATTGCCAAGAAGCTCCACGTCTCGCCGGTTTCTTTGCGCGAGGCGAACAAGCTGGATGATGAATCGGAGATCGAACAGGGCACCCACCTGGTGGTGCCGATGTCCCCGGGCAGCGAATCATCGCTGGCGCGAGTGCGCGAGAGGGGGCCACACTACGCGGTCAAGTATCGTGTTCGGCCCGGCGACACGCTGGAGTTTATCGCCGATCGCTATGATGTGACTCCTTACCAGATCCGCCGCTGGAATAACTTGAAGACCTCCCGGTTGACGGCCGGCGCGTCTCTGCGCATCTTCGTGGAGGGCAGGAGCCCGTCCAGCCGGTCGCGGGCCCGGGGGAAAAAGAGTTCCCGGCCGCCAGGCAAGACAGCTAGCCTCACCCCGGCGGCTTCCGGGACAGGCGAGGCCGTGGCCGCTCCCAAGGCCACTCCCCAGCAGCTTGCACAGGGGCGTTAGCACGCTTTTCTTCAAGAACGCAACATTACACTTGACACAACGATTGGTGTGTTATACATCTGCCTCCAGCGGGGTAGTCAAGACGTTGGCACCTGTCGCCCAGGCAGCAACGCCGGGCATGGTTGAGTGAATCAGAAACGGACGGGGGAGGGATGCATGGATTTCGATAAAGACAATAAAGCGGGTGATGAGCTCGAGGATTATGGCGACGAGCTCTCCTCCGACTACAAGGAAGAAGCGGACGAGAGGTTGGGCGAGGAAGGCGAGGATCTCGAGGAGGAGGTTTCTTATAAGGTAGAGGAAACCGAGATTATCGAGCCGCCGCCCGCCGTCCCGGCCGCGACGGAGAAAGCTCCGGCGCCCACGCCTAAGCCTGCTGCGGCCCGGAAGAAGGGCGCGAAAGCCAAGCCGAAGCCGAAGGCCACGCCGAAGCCGAAAGCCACGCCGAAGCCGAAAGCCACGCCGAAGCCGAAAGCGAAGCCCAAGCCGAAGAAGGCGCCCGCCAAGGCCAAGAAGCCCGCAAAGAAAGTGGCGAAGCCGGCCAAAGCGGCGAAGAAGCCGGTTGCCAAGAAGAAGGGGCGCGGCAAGTAGCTCGAGGAAGTCGCGAGGACCCGAAAGCGTCCTATCCGCCCTCAAAATGCGGGCGCGGACAACAAGCGTGGTGGTGTGTCTGGCCCGGAGCCGTCCAGTGCCGGGCCGGGCGTCCCTCGTCAGGCAGCTTGGATGGATTCGCACTCCCAACCCCACGGTGAGCCTTCAAGGCCGGAAGGTCAGGCGGGCCATAATCCGATTCTCGCCTTGGAGGTAATCCGCCGCATGCGTGGGGCTTCGCAGCCCTACCTGCTGCGCTGTGCTGACGAGTCCGATTACGTCGTCAAGTTCCAGAACAACCCCCAGCACGTGCGCATCCTGGCCAACGAAATGCTTGCCGCTCGCCTGGCGATGCTCATTGGCCTGCCGGTTGCCGCTCCGGCCTTCGTGGAAGTTCCCCCTGGCCTGATCCGTGGCACGCCCCCGCTTGAACTCGAGATCGGTTCCCGCCGCGAACTCTGCCTGGCTGGCCTGCAGTTTGGCTCGCGTTATCCAGGAGCGCCTGGTCAAACTCTAGTGGTGGATTTTCTGCCGGATCGTTTGCTGAGCCGAGTAAAGGGTTTAGCCTCGGTATTCCTGGGCGGCTTTGTTTTCGACAAATGGACCTGCAATTGTGACGGGCGACAGGTCATTTTCTACCGCTCCGTGAACGATGAGGACCCCGCGTATTCAGCGCTCTTGATCGATCAGGGTTTTTGTTTTAACGACGGAGATTGGAGTTTTCCTGATTCCCCGATTCGGGGACTTTACCCGCGCCGGCTGGTATATGACGAGGTCCAGGGATTGAAGTCTTTTGAGCCTTTCCTCTCTCGAGTCGAGAACCTGGACAGCTCTCAAATCGGGGAATGCATTTCTCAGATGCCCGGCGAGTGGTGCGGACCCGACCCCGGCAAGTTGAACCAACTTGCGGAGACGCTGCATAAGCGGCGCAGAGGAATTCGGCAAGCGATTATTGACGCCAAGAATAGCAGCTTGAAACCCTTCCCCAATTGGCGTGAGACTAATATGGTCGCTCGACCGAGGCCGGACCCATGGTCAAAGAGAGTGAATTGAAGGAATGCTCGTACTTCCTGGTGCGCTACGTCCCCGACGTGACGAAGGAAGAGTTTATCAACATCGGTGTCTTCCTCTCTTGTCCTGGGGAGCGGTTCCTGGATTGCGTGTTTAGCGACGACTGGCGGCGAATCAGCCGCTTCCACCAGGAGGCGGATGCGGAGTTTCTGAAGGATCTCCAATCGCACTTCAAACAGGAGATCGAAGATCACAGGAATGATCTCGCTCGATACCTCGGCGAAATGCAACAGTCCTTTTCGAATCTCATTCAATTGTCGCAGCCCCGCCCCTGCCTGACCTCCAACCTCTTGGCGCAGCTTCAGGACCTTTTCGAAAGATATGTCGGAGTGCGTGTGGCCGGTCCAACGGAGCAAGACACCCGGGTTTACGTCAGGCAGCAAATGACAGATTGCTTCAGCCGGTATGGCATTCTTGGGCACAAGTCATTCGAAAGGCGCGTTCCAGCCTCCTAATGGACGGGGGTTGGCGATCCCTTTTCTTTCGACTTTGGGTACAAGCCCCAGGCACAGGCAGGCAAGCCTAACGGACGCCTGAAACTGATCCACGCGGTTTCCTTGCAACGAGATCCCAAACTCACCGAGGCGCTGGTGTGGACCTTTGAAAAAGTCCTCGAGCAAGCGCATTCCACGCTGACGGTGGGTCACGAAGATAACGCTGATCAGCAGAATCCCCAGGTCCGTTTCTCGCTGAGCGTGCTTCAGCACGAGCATATCCGCCTGGTGCCGGTTTCAGGATTCGACGCCTACGCCCAGTCTGTCCGCGCAGAACTTGCAATCTAGCCCTCACAGGCTGCCCACAACACCGGTTCTGCGGAATCTGTCTTCGAAGCGGCATGAGCGTTCACCTCAAAGTCGAATGTTATGCCGGCTACAAGGCCGATGAACGGCCAATTCGGTTTTCCTTCCAAGACAAGCCCGGCGGACGCCTCTTCGAAGTCAAAGAAGTCCTGGACCAGTGGTACGGCGTGGGCTATCAGTGCTTCAAGGTGCTGGCCGATGACTGCAATTTCTACATCCTTCGCCATCAACTGGCGGAGGATATCTGGCTGCTGGACTCCTTCCGCTCCTCTCCGTAGGCGAACTCCCGCGTCAGACCCGCCCGCTCATGACAATCCGGGCGAGAAGTGATTAAATAGATGCCTCGAAAGTCGGAGCCAGCCTCTCGGTTCTGGGGAAAGGTTGCTGGAAAATGCACAAGGGCGAAAACGTGATCTCTTTCGCGCTTGCGGTTGTTGTGGTTCTGTCCTTCGTGGCGATCCAGCGACAGTGGAACCCTGCCAGTCTGAAGGACATGGCCTCGACCGCGGAGGACTTTATCCTCACCAGCACCGGGATACGCGGCCAGGTGCCGGATTTGGTTGGCTACGAAAGGCTGAAGAACTATCGGCTGGAGAACTACCGCGCCGCCTTGTACCGCCGCACCCCCGCCTCATTGATCTTCGCTCCGGGCCGCTTTGTTGTTTACAACCGGGAAGATCAACCCGTCTTCAAGCTGGAGACCTTGGAAGGATCAAAAGACTCCTGGACGACTCTCTACGACTTCAGCGGACGGCACGGGCTGCCTGTCCCTGGCAGCCGGAGCCGCCCGGAATACACCCGGAGCCTCACCGGCAGCGGCCTGCCTGACGTTGTGATCGGCCAGTATTCCGGCGGGGATCACTGTTGCACCGTAGCCACGATTCTGGAATTAGGCAGCGACGCGGTATCCGTTGTAGGGCGAATCGAGGGTTTGGATGGCTTGCCTTTCGAAGGCCTTGAAATTCGCGACATCCGGAAGGATAAGAGTTGGGAATGCGTTGCGCATCGCCCCTATACGACAACTTGCGGCGACCAGGCCGAACCGGCCGACGTGCTCTCGGTGTACACGTTCATTGACGGGCATTACGTTGACAATACCACGCAATATGAAGACTACCTCACCGGCGTTTTGAACCAGAACCTTGCGAAATGGCGTCAGGAGAAGGGCCTCTCGCTTGGGCTGTTGCAAACCGTGGCGGGCCAATTCGCGGAATTAGGCCGTTTGGATGAGGGAAAGCGTTTTTTTGCGATGAACTTCAACCGCTTCTTGCCTGATCTTCAACAGCGAGGCATTGATCCCAACGTCTGCCTGGATGATTTGGAAAACCTCATGAATCGCTTGCCCGGCGTGACGCCAGCAGCCAGTCAAGAGTCGAAAGTCGAAAGTCGAGAGTCGAAAACCGCAAGTCAACAGTCGACAGTCAACAGTCGATAACACGCTGGCAGTTCGCCGCCTTTCCCTAGTCCCTAATCCCTAAGCCCTGGCCCCTTGCCCTTACAGCACCGGCTCGCTCCAATTTTCGAGGATCTGCCTAATTCGTCCCAGGAATTTTTCAGCCACTGCTCCGTCGATAACCCGGTGATCGTAGGAAAGGGAGAGGTAGGCCATGGAGCGAATGGCGATGGCATCGTCACGCACCACGGGGCGTTTTTCGATGGTGCCAACGCCCAAGATAGCCACCTGGGGCTGGTTGATAATCGGCAAGCCGAACAAACCGCCGAAACTTCCTGGATTGGTAATCGTGAAGGTCCCTCCCTGCACGTCATCCACGCTCAGGCGCTTGGTTCGCGCCCGCTCGGCGAGATCCTGAACGGCGCGCGCGATGCCCAGGAAGTTCTTTTCATCGGCGCGCTTGATGACGGGCACGATCAGTCCCGCCTCGAGCGCCACCGCAATCCCTACGTTGACGTCGCGCTTGTAGATAATGTTGGGGCCGTCGACCGAGGAATTGACAACAGGAATGTCTCTGATCGCTTCGACGGAAGCGCGAACGAAGAAGGGTGTGTAAGTCAGCTTGAAGCCGTTCCTCCGCTCGAACTCCTCACGTTGCCGCTCCCTTGCCTCCACCACTTTGGTCATTTCCACTTCGAATACGGTGTAGACGTGGGCCGAAGTCCTCTTGCTGGCCACCATGTGCTCGGCGATTTGGCGCCGCATCGGCGTCATCTGTACCACTTGTGCCGGCCCGGCAAAAGCGATGGGGGCGGGAGAGGGCTGAATCGTGCCGGGCGCGGGTGGGACCGCGGCGGGCAGCGGAAGAGATGGCGCCGGTGCGGACGGCGCCGGGGCTGCTGCGGTTCGACTTGCGGCGGCAGACTGGCGCTGTTCCACATAATCCAGAATGTCTTTCTTGCTGATTCTGCCGCCTGAGCCGGTGCCGTGTACTTGCGTGAGGTCAACCTGGTATTCACGGGCGATGCGCCGGACGAGTGGCGACGACCTCACGGGCTCGGATTCAGGGGGAACTGACGGACCTTCGGCCTCGATTTCAGCGCCTGCTGTCGCAGCAGGCGCTGCCGGTTCGGCCGCCGCAGGAACTGCCGGAGGCGCCGAAACCTGCGCGTCTGCCTCCCTCGCCGGCATGGTGATGGCTGCGCCTTCGCCTTCGATCACGGCCACAACCGTGTTCACCGCTACGGTCTCGTTTTCTTTCACCAGGATTTGGGTGAGAATCCCCGCTGCTGGCGAAGGTATTTCCGCATCCACTTTGTCGGTCGAAATCTCAAAGAGAGGCTCGTCTCTGCCGATCGGTTCGCCGACCTTCCTTAACCACTTTGTAATCGTTCCCTCGGCAACACTCTCGCCCATCTGGGGCATGATCACGTTGGTCGACATCGCATCCCCCACAGAACTGACTGATTGAGTCATTGAGCCATCGGGTCATTGAGCCATTGAGTCATCGGTCCAATGGCTTGCTCAGATCAGTGGATCAATGATTCAATGACTCAATGGCCCAATCGCTCAATGACTCAATGACCCAATGACTCAATTCTAGTACTCCGCCAGTTTCCTTGCTGCCTCAATCACCTTTCGGGCGTTGGGTAGATAGTATTCCTCGAGGGGCGGCGAGAAGGGGATAGGCGTGTCCGGCGCGGTAATACGCACGATAGGCCCGTCCAGGCACTCGAACGCCCGCTCGCCGATTAAGGCGGCGAGTTCGCCCGCCATGCCTCCCGTCCGCGTGTCCTCGTGAAGCAGGATAACCTTATTGCACTTTCGCACACTGCCCAACACTGCTTCTTCATCGTAGGGCAGCAACGTGCGCAGGTCAACGACTTCCAGGGAAATCCCTTCTTTTACGAGTTGCTCCGCCGCCTCCAGGGCGGTCCAGACCATGGCGCCGTAAGTGATGATGGCCACGTCGTTCCCTTCGCGCCTTACCGCCGCCTTGCCGAGGGGCACCACATAATCCCCCTCCGGGACTTCTTCTTTGATCCGCCGGTAGAGGAACTTGTGTTCATAGAAGATCACGGGATTGTCGTCGCGGATGGCGGATTTGATCAATCCCTTGGCGTCATAAGCGGTCGCGGGCATCACCACTTTCAGCCCCGGAGTGTGGACAAACCACATTTCGTTCGATTGCGAATGGTAAGGGCCCCCGTGCACACCGGCTCCTGACGGCCCGCGGATCACTATCGGAACTGCCGGCCCCCACCGGTAATGCATCTTCGCCGCCATGTTCACAATCTGGTCAAAGCCGCAGGCAATGAAATCCATGAATTGCATTTCGGCCACAGGGCGCATTCCCATCAACGCCGCACCGATGGCCGCGCCCACAATCACCGACTCCGATATGGGCGTGTCAATCACGCGCTCGGCACCGAATTTCTCCAGCATCCCGGCCGTCACCTTGAACGCGCCTCCCAAGACACCGATGTCTTCGCCCAACAGGAACACGGAAGGATCACGTTCCATCTCTTCCCAGATACCTTGGCGAACTGCCTCGAGGTAAGTTAACAGTGGCATCGGCGCACCGAAACTGGAAAATCGAAAATGGAAACTGGAAAATCGAAAATCGCTCACTAGATCGTCACCCCCGCGAAAGCGGGGTCCATTGGAGACCGCGTGAGAACTCGTCCTTGCTGTCATTCCGAGGAGCCGCAGGCGACGAGGAATCTCGCACTGCCTTGAAAACACTCAGAGCGAGATTCCTCGCGGAGTTTACCCTGAGCACCCAGAGCGAGATCCTTCGCTTCGCTCAGGATGACAGCGAAGGGCTCGGAATGACAGTCGAAAAGAGGTTTTCAAACAGACCCATTAGCCCGTGGATTCCCGTTTTCGCGGGAATGGCGAATCAACCGCTTTTCGCTTTTCGAATTTCCAATCTCCAATTTCGAATTCCGGTTTTGCTCCCGACTCCTGAATCTGTAGTTCCCCCACCAACATTCCGGCCCGCAGTATACACCCTCGAGCGCTGTTTCAGCTTGCGGCAGCGGGCGAGCCTCGGCATCGGCGACGGCCGCGTCGATCTCTTTCTTGATGCGGCAGTCGAGATTGCCAATGCTCTCTCTGGTCATAATCCCTTTGGAGAGAAGGTGTTTTTCAAGCCTTTGGATGGGATCTTTTTTTACCCAGGCCTGCAAGAGCCGGGCGGGAACATACTCCGCCGCGTCGTGAGCCGAGTGTCCGGTCATGCGAAATGTCTTGCACTCCAGGAAGCTCGGGCCCTCTCCCCGCCGCGCCCGCGCGATAGCTTCCCCCACAGCGCGGTAAACCACCAGCACGTCGTTACCGTCGGTGGTTTTGCCCGGCATGCCGTAGGCAGGGCCGCGCGCCGACAGGTTTTTTATCGGGAATTGTTTCTCGACTGGGGTCGAGAAGGCGTAGCCGTTGTTGTTGACGATGAAAATCACGGGCAGCTTCATGACTCCCGCCAGGTTCATCGCTTCATGAACCTGCCCCACGCTGGTTGTGCCCTCGCCCAGATGGACCAGCACCACATTACCCTGGCCGCGCCACTTCATCACCATCCCGACCCCGCAGGCTACCGGGCAGGTCCCGCCCAGCGGAGAAATGATAGGTATAACGCCCAGTTTCAGATCACCGATGTGCAAGGTGTTGTCGCGGCCGCGGGTGGGTGTGTCCGCGCGCGCCATCCAGTTGGCGAAGACGTCGGCCAGCGAGAAGCCGCGAATCAGGAAGGAAGAAAAATCCCGGTGGCTGGGTAGCACAACGTCGCCTTCGATCAATTGCAAAGCCGAGCCGACGCCAATGGCTTCCTGCCCGCGACCGACGTAGACCCCTCCCACAATCTTCCCCTGACGGTAGAGGACCTGCTCGATCCTCGACTCCGCCTCGCGCGTCAGCTTCAGGTAGTACAGCATGCGCTCGAGCGTGGCGGGAGGAATCCCTGTTCGCTCGGTGCCGCTTCGGATTGTCGTGGCTTTGGCCATTGCTGATTCAGGTCCCACTCTATACCGGTCAACCCCGTTGGAGCCTATGTGAAAACGCTTCAATGCTGTCATTCCGAGCGGAGCGAGGAATCTCGCTCTGAGTGTCTTCAACGCAGGGCGAGATTCCTCGTCGCCCCGCACCTGCGGGGCTCCTCGGAATGACAGAACCATCGAGTTTTCACGCAGACTTCTACGGGGCCTGGCAACACATGGAGCCGAGCGGCATTATCTGACTTTCGCCCTTCGACTCTCGACTTCCTCGACCATCTCCAGCTCGAAAACACGGCCAAGGTGCTGTATTACCTTTTCTTTGACGCCATCCATCGCGACCGGCACGCCGAGCAACTCCTGGAGCGATGTAACGCCTTTATCGCGCAGCCCGCAGGGAACGATCCAGTCGAAGTAGCGCAAGTCGGTGTTAACGTTGAAAGCGAATCCGTGGGAAGTAACCCAGCGGGAGATATGGACGCCCATGGCTGCCAGCTTGTAATTCCCCACCCAAACTCCCGGTGCGCCGGCAAGGCGTCCGGCCTCGATGCCGTAATCCCGCGCCACTGCGATCAGGACTTCTTCGAGGGAGCGCATGTACCAGGCGATATCCCGCCGATGCTGCGTGAGGTCCAAGATCGGGTAGCCCACCAACTGGCCGGGTCCGTGGTAAGTCACATCCCCGCCGCGGTCAATCTCGAAGACTTGCACACCGCGCATGGTGAGCTGCTCGACTGAGAGGAGGATGTTGTCTTTTTTCGCATTGCGCCCCAGAGTGTAAACGTGGGGATGCTCGAGCAACAGAAGCGTGTCCGGAATCACGCTGGCCTTGCGCGCCGCAACACGTTCGCGCTGAAGGCGCAGGCCGTTCTCGTAGTCGACCAGGCCGAGTTGTTCGACGAGGCAGGTCATTGTTTCCGCGTGGCACAATTCATGGACTTTCAAGCGGCGTTGCGACCCCCTCACCCGGCCCGCTCAGGCTGATGAAACCGCCGGCTGCGAGCCACCCTCTCCCCCAAGGGGGAGAAGGGTTAAAGCCAATCCCTAGCCCCTAGCCCCCAGTCCCTAACCCCTGCTCGTCAGATATGAATCGGCCAGTCGTGCGCGGCGTGGGCCGCTTCCATCACCGCCTCGGTGAGGGTGGGATGCGGGTGGATGGCATAAGCGAGATCCTCGACGGTGCCCTCGAGGCGCATGGCCACCACGGCTTCGGCGATCATCTCCGTTACGCGGGGCCCGATCATGTGGACGCCGAGGATTTCACCGTACTTCTCATCGCTGACCACCTTTACTAAGCCCTCGCGGGCGCCCAGGATGGTGGCTTTACTGTTGGCGGCAAAGGGGAACTTTCCGATGCGAACCTGGTGTCCCTTCTCGCGCGCCTGGCGTTCCGTCATCCCCACGCTGCTGACTTCGGGCTCGCAATAGGTGCAGTTAGGAATCTGGCCGTAGTTGATGGGCTCAACCGGCTTTCCCGCCGCGTGCGTCACCGCGACGATTCCTTCCCTCGAAGCCACGTGCGCCAGCAAGGGGCTCGAGGCCACGATGTCGCCGATGGCGTAGACGCCGGGCTCATCGGTTTGCATGTAGGGGTTGACTTTGACGAAGCCTCGCTCCAGCTTGGCGCGGGTTCCCTCCAAGCCCACATTCTGGGTGTTGGGCGAGCGCCCCACGGCCACCAGGAGGGTTTCAGCTTCGATGGTTTGCGGCTTCCCGTCTGCCCCAGTGTACGAAACGGACACCCCATTTGCCGTCTTCGTAGCCTTCTCGACCTTGGACTGCGTCTCGAGCGCGATGCCTTGGTGGCGGAACGACTTCTCGAGTTCGGCGGAAATCTCTTCGTCTTCGAGGGGGACGGCGCGCGGCAGCATCTCCAGAATCGTGACTTTGACCCCGAAGCGGTGGAAGATCGATGCGAACTCCACACCCACGGCCCCGGCTCCCATGATCACCATGGACTTCGGCAGGGCTGGCAACGCCAGGATTTCCTTGTTGGTCAGAATGGTTTTCCCGTCCGCCTCAAAGCCTGGAAAGGTTTTGGCCTCAGACCCCGTGGCCAGGACAACCTTGGCGGCCTGAATTTCCCGCTTCTGCCCTTTAGCGTCGGTTACCGTGATCCGCCCCGCCCCGGCAAGGCGGCCGTAACCTTGAAGGGTCTCCACTTTGTTCTTCTTGAACAGAAACTCGATGCCTTTCGAAAGCTTCGTCACCACCTTCGTCTTACGCGCTTGAATGGCCGCCCAGTCAATCGAAAATTCCTTCGCAACGATTCCGAATTCCTTGCCGTTTTTGAAGTAATCGTAAACGTCGGCATTGAGGAGAAGGTCTTTCGTCGGTATGCAACCGACGTGCAAGCACGTTCCGCCCAGTTTGTCGTCCTTCTCGACGACCAGTGTCTTGAGACCCAACTGCCCGGCGCGAATCGCCGCTACGTATCCGCCAGGCCCGCTGCCGATAATCACGATGTCGTACTTTGCCGTTTCTGCCAAGCCCGCACCTCCAGTCAGGATTCAGGAGTCGGGAATCAGCGAACGTATTTCCCGAATCCTAGGTCGCGAATCCCGTTCGGTCATGTATCATCGAGTCCACTAATTGTCATCTTATTACATTACGAGAATTGGTTAAACTGGCAACCAACGCTATTGATTCATTGATGCATTCCCACCAGGGTTGATGTGTCCACAAAAACTAAGGGCTATTGCAAATCGAAATGGATGGGTGTACTGTCCGGCACCGGGGTTCCAAGAAGGAGACTCCCAAAGAGGTAATACCCGTCACGACAATCTGTCATATGCGCTGTCCGCCCCCCCCCAACGCACCAAAGTGATGTCATGGTGTAGGAAACCGAAGCCCAGATGGCAATCCCGCAGGCGCGGAGGGGAGAAGCGCATTCGCTGCGCACCCTACGGACAGCGCCACCTTAATCTTTGGAGGCAGCATGAAACTCCTGCGCTCCCTTTCCGTACGACTCATCGCAATCATCGCGTTGATCTTTCTCTCCTCAATCATAGCCATCGGGCAAACGCCCGCGGCACGCGTAACGCAACCCGTGGACGCGGAGCAGCTCGTTACGTTGCGGGGGAATACCCATCCGCTGGCAAGGCCCGAATTTGACCAAGGGGTTGCGCCTGACAGTGTGCCGATGGAGCGCATCCTGCTGGTTTTGCAGCGCTCGGCGGAACAGAACGCGGCGTTGCAGGAATTGCTCGAAGAGCAACAGACCAAGTCGTCGCCCAACTATCACATGTGGGTCACGCCGGAGCAGTTCGGGCAGCAATTCGGCCCAGCCGATGCGGATATCCAGGCAGTAACCGATTGGCTGACGTCGCAGGGCTTTGAGGTGAATCGAGTGGCCACCGGCCGCGCCGTCATCGAATTCTCGGGCACAGCGGGGGCGGTGCGCCAGGCCTTGCGCACGGAGATTCACAAGTTCTTGGTTAACGGCGAGGAGCATTGGGCCAACGCCAGCGATCCGAAGATTCCCGCCGCGCTTCAGCCGGTGGTGGCAGGGTTTGCCTCCCTGAATAACTTTCCCAGGCAGGCGATGCTGCAGCGCGTGGGCGCGTTTTCACGCTCGAAGGCCACGGGCAAGGTAACGCCACTCTTCACCGTTCCTACCAACAACGGCAACTACTATGTGCTGGGACCGACGGATTTCGCCACCATCTACAATGTTCTGCCGCTCTGGCAAGGGAGCCCGGCGATTAACGGCTCCGGGCAGACCATCGCCATCGTGGCTGCGTCCAACATTAACGTTCAGGATGTGAGCGACTTTCGCACCCTGTTCGGCCTGCCGGCCAACAATCCCCAGATCATCGTGAACGGCGTTGACCCCGGGGTCACGGGGACGGTCGACGAGAGCGAAGCGGATCTGGACACAGAATGGTCGGGCGCAGTGGCAACGAATGCGACGATTGGACTGGTGGTTTCACAAACCACCGAGACAACCTTCGGCGCGGACCTGTCGGCGGTCTACATCGTTGACAACAACCTCGCCCCCATCCTCAGCGCCAGCTACGGCGCCTGCGAGGCCGCTATAGGCGATAGCGGCAATGCTTTTTACAATGCGCTTTGGGGGCAGGGGGCCGCGCAGGGCATCACCATACTGGTTGCCAGCGGAGACAACGGCTCCGCCGGCTGCGACTCCTCCGGGAGTGAGGTTGCGGCGCAGTACGGCTTGATGGTGAGCGGAACCGCCTCCACGCCCTTCAACGTTGCGGTGGGCGGGACCGACTTCTACGACATCAACACCTGGTCCGATTATTGGTCCAGCACCAATAATACCACTACCCTAGCCTCCGCACTGTCATACATTCCCGAAGAGACCTGGAACGATTCCTGCGCGCGCACCGCAGTGGCGGGCAACTGCGTTGACGCAGGCGGCGACACGCCCGCCGGTATCGACCTTGTCGCTGGCAGCGGGGGCCCGAGCAACTGCGTCACAATGACGACCTCAGGCACAAGCTTCACTTGCACGGGCGGCTACCCAAAGCCTGCTTGGCAGAGTGGAAACGGAGTGCCCAATGACGGCGCGCGCGACCTGCCGGACGTGTCCTTGTTCGCCAGCAACGGCGAGAATAACAGCTTTTACCTACTTTGCCAGGCGGACGCGCTTCCGGCGGGCGAGGTCTCCTGTAACACCGCTTATAGTACATGGTATTTCGAAGGCGCGGGGGGAACTTCCGCTTCGACGCCGACCTTCGCCGGGATCATGGCCCTGGTCGATCAGAAGACCGGCGAGCGGCAGGGGAACGCGAATTACGTGCTCTACCCGCTGGCCGCGAAAAACGGCGCGAGCTGCACTTCGAGCTCGAGTATGGCGGCAATGGCCAACAGCTCGAAGTGCGTTTTCTACGATGTGGTCACGGGCAACAACTCGGTGGCGTGCCAGGGCGGAACGCCGAACTGTAGCATGCCAGTATCATCCGGTGGCTACGGCCTTCTCGAGGTGAGCCCACCCTCCGATACCGCGCTGGCTTGGGCAACTGGCCCCGGGTTCGACCTGGCCACCGGCCTCGGCTCCGTGAACGCCGCGAATCTGGTGAACAACTGGAGTTCCGTCAGCTTCAATCCTTCCAAAACAACACTGGCCACCCTTTCCCCGACCACGCTCACGCACGGACAGTCGGCAACCTTCACCGTCAACGTCGCCCCCAGTTCCGGCAGCGGCACCCCGACGGGCGCAGTCTCCCTCGTCGCGCAAACGGGAACAAGTTCATCCAATGTGACCGGCATCGGTCCCTTCACGCTGAACGGAGGGACTGTCACTAGCTCCACCACCATGCTCCCCGGCGGAACTTACGGCGTGACGGCGCACTACGCAGGCAACGGAACTTATGGTGCGAGCGATTCAACGCCACCCATTCAGGTCAAAGTCAGCCCTGAGGGGAGCCAGACGCACGTCGCTCTGTTGACTTTCGATCCCACGACTGGCTTAGAGACAAGCTCGAACTCTACCTCAGTGGTGTACGGCTCGTCCCTCGAAGTTTTGCGCGCCGATGTTACCAACAGCTCAGGCGACCATTGTTTTTCCGTTCCTTATGGCTGTCCGACCGGGCAGGTGATACTCACCGACGGGGGGCAGGGACTCAGCGGTTACGCGTTCGAACTCAATAGCCAGGGCTACACGGAAGACCAGTCCACTGAGCTTGGGGGTGGCACGCACAACATCACGGCCTCTTACTCAGGTGATAATAGTTATTCGGCGAGCACGTCGCCGGCGCAGATCATTACAGTCCTTAAAGCTCCGACCACTACCACTTTCTCCGGCGCGCCCTCCTCCGCTGTCGGCGGCATGCCCGGTTCGTGTTGCACTGTGACCGTCAACACGCAAAGTTACGGTGTCTCGCCGTCCTTTGGCAGCATTCAGTTTCTCCTCAACGGCGCCACGGTCCTCTATGTCGCCGGCGACGTGTGTGGCGCTCTGGGTACTGGCCTCACCTATGCCACGTTGGTCCTTTGCACTACACCCCCGAATGTGCCACTGGGCACTTCGACGCTTCAGGCGCAGTTCACGGGCGATGCCAACTACACGGGATCGATATCGCCGCCGGTCACGGTCACTGTCACCGACTTCAGCGTGTCCTCAAGTCCCACCACGATCAACATCTCCACACCAGGGCAATCCGGGACTGCGACGCTCACGATATCCCCTCTTTACGGATATAAAGGAAGCGTGAACCTGAGCGTTGGCTCCGGCTGTCCGCCCAACGCCTTGTGTACGTTCTCGCCGCCATCGGTAGTTGTGGGGGGAGGGTCGGCAACGACATCCACGCTTACCGTTGCGACAACAGGCACAACTAGCACCGCGCCCTTTATTCAGCGGCGAATGGTTCCTCCGGGTTTTCGCCTTCCTGCCGGCTGGGGTCAGCTGTTGGCCTTGCTGCTGGCTCTTGTGCTGACCAGTCTGTGCGCAACGCGGCGGGGGCGAGTGGAAGTGGTGTTCGCTGCGGCCCTGCTGGCAATCGGACTCTGGGTGGCTTGCGGAGGCGGCGGAGGGAATCCTCCTTCCGGTCCAACGCCCGCACCCATCGCAAATCTCTCGGCGGCGACTCTCACATTTGGCTCGCAGAATATGGGGACGACCAGCGCGGCGCAGACCGTCACGCTCTCAAACACCGGGAACGCCGCCTTGTCCATAACCGGTATGGCCCTCGTCGGCCCAAATCCCGGAGACTTCGGCCAGATGAGCAATTGCGGCGGTAGTGTTGGGATAGGAGCAAATTGCGCGATCAACGTGACCTTCACCCCGGCTCAGGCTGGGACGCGAAGCGCCTCGCTTCAGCTTAGCGATAATGCAGGCAGCAGCCCCCAAACAGTGAGCTTGAGCGGCACCGGCGCCAACCCGCCCACGCCCACTGGCGTCTATATGCTCACTGTGGTTGCTTCGGATACGACTAGCCTCTACAACCACTCTGTGCAGGTTACGGTGAATGTGCAATAACAACGCCGAAGCATGCGGGTAGCACAGGCACTCTTGCCTGTGTGCGCCGGCTGGCGCAGAGCGAAGCTCCGCGTTTCCAGGAATTCGATAGGCCGCCTTGGATGGGAATGAAACCAGACGCAACTCGTCGCGTGGCCAGTTGCGGCCCATCACCTCTTGCGCCTACCGGAGCAAGAAGCTCCTTGATGGCCGGCAGGCCGGCGCTGGCTCCTCTCGTCACGCAGAGCGAAGCTCTGCGCCAGCCACGTAGAAGTTGACACGCGGAACGATTTGAGGCACGTTTAAGCTTACGTCTGGAGGTTGTTTCTATGGCGAGTGTGCCGGACATCATTCCGATCACCGACTTGCAACAAGACGCTGCTGCGGCTTTGAAGCGCGTTAAATCTTCGCGTCAGCCTGTCGTCATCACCCAACGGGGCAGGGCTGCGGCGGTTCTTCTCAGCTTGGAGGCCTACGAGCGCAGCGAGCAGGAGCGCCAAATCCTGCAGCTTCTGGCACGGGGCGAGCAGGAGTTTAAGGCCGGCAAGGGCTTCGACCTGGATGAAGTCCTGCCGGAAGCGGATAACCTGCTCGCCGGCGGCCCAAAGTGAAATTATAAATTGTAAATTATAAAGTATGAAATAATAGATATAGTAATAGCTAATGACTGTCGCTGTGCGCGATGACAGACTTTATAATTTACAATTTATAATTCACTATTCACTATTCACCATTCACTATTAACCCCCGCCTCAAAGCGTCTTGGGCACAACGTTCCAGCCGTCGATTTTCACCACCGGCTTGCCGGAGCGCAGGCGGCGCTTGGCATAGGATGCGGTGATCTCGCGTTTCTCGCCCGGCAGTAGCGAAACATAATTATCCGACCAGAGGATCGGCAGGACTTCGTCATCGCCGCCCCCGCCCCCGCCTCCTTCCTCAAAACCGAAGCGTGCGCCTTCGGCGACGACTTTGAAATGAACGAAGAAGGCCAGGCCGCGGCTGGGGTTCTCGACAGTAATCCGCGTGACGCCTTCGTCGCCGTTCATTTCGGACTGCGCCGTAGCCTGCACGTTGACTTTAGGCAGGTTCTGAAGCGCGGTCAGGTCAGCAAACGTCTTGGTGGGGGTGACATACCACGACGAGCGATTCCAATCGAGCACGTCCGGTTGAGTAGAGAGCCAATAGAAGTTGCTGCTGACGTTCTTGCCTGCCGGGTCGTTCAAATCGAGGCGCACAAAGTAAGTCTTCGAGAGGTCCGCGAGGGTTGGCAGGGTAAACACTCGATTCGTGCTGTCCGGTCCAACGTCGAGGGTCGCGTCCTTGGAGAACTTCGGCGACATGTCGAGGTTGTAGACTTTCGCGGAGACTTTCATCCCCGGGAAGGCTTGATAATAGGAGTTCACCACCACGATCGACTGGTCGTCATACGAGTATTGGACGTGAAGGTATTCGCAGCCCTTCTTGGCGCCAAAATAGGAGCCGCCGGGCCGCAAGTAGTAATCGTACAAGTGCCAGATCAAGGAGGGCCAGGAGTTGTTGAGCATCCACTGGATGACGCCCGTGGAGGTGTACTTGTTGCGGCCATAGGCTTCGAACATGGCGCGCTCGCCCTCGTAGGCCAGGACCTGGGCCTTCAGGGCGTAATCGTCGAGGCCGGTGGCTTGTCCGTAGCGGTTGTTAAGGGCCTCCGTAAACACACGGACGTCGCGGAAAGCTCCACCGCCCGCGTGGTAGTCCCAGGTGCTGTTGATGGGCCAGAGTTTATCGGAAGGCAGGAAGCGCTTCAGGCTCTCAACCGGGGGAACCGCGGGACCCGGGCTGGTTTCGGTGTTGAACCCGTGCGCGCCGCCCCGCTCTTCATCTTTATCGAGCAGCCAGTAGGAGGGCGCAACGTATTCATAAGGCCCGGTCATCTTCAGGCCGGTCTTGCCGCTCACGCGGGTGGGCTTGGCGGTGGCGGAAGACTGGTAGGGATTCGGCCAGTTGTATTCCTTCAGAATCTGGATGTAGGTCTGCTCGACTTTCTCCACGGGCGGGTTATCGCTTCCGTTAAGCCAGTCGAGCAGGCAAGCGTGGCTGCGCAGGCGGCGAATCTGGTCCTTCAGGGATTCGGCGGAAACTACGAAATCCTCGCTCTTCCAGTCGCGCCAACGCTCCCAATGGTCGCAGCAGCACCAGCCCGCCAGAACCAGGATGCCCTCACGATCGCAAATGTCCAGGAAGTTCTCGTCTTCAAGTTTGCCCTCCATGCGGACCGTGTTCAGATGCATGTCCTTGACGTATTGCAATTCCGCCTTCTGGCGAGCGGGGTCGGCGCGCAGCAGCATGTCGAAGGTATAGCCTGCGCCGCGAATCAGAATCGTCTTGCCGTTGATCTTGAAGAGGCGATGGTCCCTGGCGTCGAGGTCGGCGGTGATCTCCCGGATGCCGAAGGTCAGCGACCGGGCATCGGAAATTTCGCCGCCGGTCTGGAAACTGAGGTCGAGTTGGTAGAGGTTCTGCGGCCCCAGAGCGTATGGCCACCAGATCCGGGGATGTTCGAGCGCCAGTTGCGGGAAGCGGTGGGGGGAGAAGCTGACCACCTTGGTCTCTTTGGGCTGAAGCGAAACGGGCGTCGAAAACTCCAAGCTCTCGATCTTGCCTTTCAGCGCCCCCTCCACAGCCTGGTCTGAGGCGTTATGAAGCTCGGCAGTGACGGTGAGCTGGGCCTTGTCGAGCGAGGGCAGATTCAACTTCGAGATCACCTGCGGGTAGCGCAGGCTCACCGGTCCGCTCGTGGTGAGATATACCTCGCGCCAGATGCCCATATCCTTGTCGGCGGGCAGCGGGTTCCAATCCACGAAAGTTATCGCCAGGTCGTCCGGCTGGGGCGGGGAAATCTCCACGGCAAGCATAGCTGTCTGGCCGGGAGTGACGTAGCGAGTGACGTCAAATTCGAAAACCCGCCACGCTCCCACCATCTTGTCCGGAGAGGCGATTTGCTGTCCATTCAGCCACACGCCGGCACGGTAGTTAATGCCGCTGAAATGCAGCCAGATGGTCTTCCCGGCAAACTCCTGCGGCACTTGGAATTCGGTGCGAAACCACCAGGGCACGCGGAAGGGGCTGCCCGGCGGCATGGCGACATTCGAGAAATTAGCGCCCACGGCATAGGTGGTTCCCGGAATCGCTCGCAGGTTTTGCCCCAGGTAAGGGTCTTCGAAGACGTGTTGGCGGACGAGCGCGGCAACGACCGTCGAAGGCACGCTCGCCTTGTACCAATCGGACGGCGTGTAAGCGTGGGTGGAGACGACCTCACCCGGGGCCGAGACATCGGCCGAGGATTGAATCGCCCAGCCGTCCGTGAGAAACAGCGGGCCGCCGGAGGACGGTGCCGGGGCGGACTGAGCCCTCGCGGTGCAGCCGCCGGCGATGAAGGAAATCAGCGTGAGTGCGAAACCAAGCCTATTCATGCGTGAATTCATCCCTGAAGTTTGTGGACGCATCGGACCTCCTCCCAAATCAAAGGCGAGGAGGATACCACTCGCGGGGAGAATTGGGAAGGGTTGGCGCTGGCGCACGCGACAGCGGGCGAGACGCCCGCACCACGTAGTGTAGGGGCAGTTCGCGAACCGCCCCTACTAGCCCCTCCGTTCAACTCAAGAGCTCCGCTTCGTTTTGCGCAAAATGCGCCCTTTTGGGGTCCGTATTGTGCAAAACGGCGCTGAAAACGTGCATCATTGGCAGCCTTCGAGACGGTTATGTGCTTTATTTTCAGCAAGTTCTTGGCTTCGTTTCTCCGCATTCTAGTATAACTCCTTTTTTTTCAGTTACTTCTTAGCTTCGTTCCCCGAATCCGCGCATGGCCTCATTTGTTTTCAGTAACTTACTGGCTTCGATCGTACTTTTTTTTATTTCTTCCAATCCCGCGCTTCCCTCTCGCCTCGTCCCATCCGCTTTGCCTGGCGCCGCCACGCGTCTCATGCCGCCCCCGCGACAATGTGTCCGGAAAATGACCATCAAAATAGGCTATCATATCCCCCTCCGCTTGTCAAGCGAAAAATGCGAAGAGTTCCCGTAGCGCACTCCAGATGGAACCGGTCGGGCTTGATCGGCATCTTAACGAAGAGTCAGGGACATTCAGAATCAAGGGAGGGAAAATGCGGATTGGGATATTGGGTGCGGGGAACGTGGGGGCCGCGCTGGGGCGCCTGTGGACAAGCGAAGGGCATGATGTGTTGTTCGGGGTGCCGGACGCCAAGAGCGAAAAGATTCGGAAGGCCTTAGCCGCCTTGGGCAGCGCAGGGCTCGCCGGCACGAACGCGGAGGCTGGAGCGTTTGGCGAAGTCCTCGCCCTGGCAGTGCCTTGGCCCGCAGCACGACAATCCATCGAGTCAAGCGGGAACCTTGCCGGGAAGGTGCTGATCGATTGTACCAATCCCCTCGCTTCCGACGTAAAAGGACTTACGGTAGGTCTGACCACCTCGGCGGGCGAACAAGTTGCGGCGTGGGCGCGCGGCGCACGAGTGGTGAAAGCCTTCAACACCATTGGCGCCGGGAATTTCGGCCGGGCGGAGTTCTCCGGCCAAACCGCCGACGGCTTCTTTTGCGGAGATGACGCCGGCGCGAAAGCGATCGTCAAGAGTCTGATTGCCGATGCCGGGCTGAACCCCGTGGATGTCGGACCTTTAAGGAATGCTCGCTGGCTTGAACCGATCGCTATGCTTTGGATCGATCTCGCGGTGAATCAGGGATGGGGCGGCAATCACGCCTTCAAATTGCTGCGCCGGTCAGAGTGAGGCTGCCGCACTAGGGTTTTCAGTGCGTCTTCCCGCTCGCAGCGTTATTATAGGGGCGTGCAACCGAACCACTCTTGATTATGCGCGTGCTGATTGTTGAAGACGAGAGAGCGATGGCGGAACTCCTCAAGAAAGGGCTGGAGGAGGAAAACCATCGTGCCGCTTTAGCCTTTGACGGGGTGCAGGGCTTGGAGCTGGCTAAAACCTATGAGTTTGACGCCATTGTGCTCGACCTCATGCTGCCCCGAGTGGACGGCTTTGAGGTGGCGCGGCGGCTCCGCCATGGCGGGAATCAGACCCCTATCCTGATTTTGACCGCTCGCGACGCGGTGCCGGACATCGTCAAGGGCCTGGACCTGGGTGCAGACGATTACTTGACGAAGCCGTTTTCATTCGAGGTATTCCTGGCGCGTTTGCGCACGGTGGCTCGGCGGGGTTCGGCTCCGCGCCCCCCGTGCTTGCGAGTAGCTGATTTGACTCTCGACCCCGGGTCGCGCCAGGCCCTTCGCGGGCGGCGGGAGATCCGGCTCTCGCCCACCGAGTACCGGCTGCTCGAACTGCTGATGCGGAGGGCCGGCCGGGTGGTGGCCCGCACGGCGATTGTGGAAGCAGTTTGGGGCCTCGAGAACGACGTGGAGGAGAACACGCTGGACGCCTTCGTGCGATTGCTGCGGGGCAAAGTGGACAAAGGCTTCAGCCCTAAGCTGATACAGACGATTCGGGGAATCGGGTATTGCTTGAGAGCAGATCCGAAAATATGACCAGTGCTTGCCGAATTAGTTGGCGAAGTTGTTTGTGGAAAGGGGAAGGGCGGGGCTTTAGCCCCGCCGCCGCCCTCGAGAGGTATGGAGGGGGCTTTAGCCCCTGAAGCGAGGTGTTTTCAGGGCCTAAAGGCCCATTCAACTCCGCGGATCTGGGCGGCGGGGCTAAAGCCCCGCCCTTCCAAGGGTTACCTGGAATTGCGCTCATTAGACCAACTAGGGATTTCCCTCCCTCTTCGCATTCGCATTACGGCCTGGTACTTCGCCGTTCTAGCGACGGGATTCTGCGCCTTCGGAGTGGTTGCGTATTACGCGATGCGCGGCAGCATCCTGGAAACTGTCGATGAGAACTTGCAGGATCAAGTTCAGGGCGTCCGTGAGCTGATTGAGAGAGACTCCGGTAAGGCTGACTTGGAGCGCGACCTCGAGCAGGACGAAGAAATACGCGCCGGAAGCGATCTCCTGCAGGTCTCAGATCCTGCCGGCAAGTGGGTTTATCGTTCCAGGACCATGGCGCACTTCGGCCCGTCAACGCCTGGTGAAACCCAGACTGCTTTCACGACTCAGCAGCCGGACGGCGTGCCATTGCGGGTGCTGACCGTTCCTGTGGAAGCGGGCGGCAAGACTTATATCGCGCAGCTTGCGTACCCGCTGGACGATTTTAATGAGGCGCTGAACCGTTTCCGGCGGGTCCTGATTCTGTCTTCTCCGCTTTTCCTTTTGCTGGCGTCGGCGGGGGGCTATTGGCTGAGCCGGCGCGCGCTCGGACCCGTGGATCAGGTGACGCGCGAGGCGCGCAGCATTAGCGCGCAGAACCTTTCCAGCCGATTGGCCGTGCCGCGAACAGGGGATGAGCTGCAACGCTTGTCGGAAACGCTGAACGGCATGCTGGAACGGCTGGAGCAGGCCTTTCGGCGAATAACCCAATTCACCGCCGATGCTTCTCACGAGCTGCGCACTCCCGTGGCGCTGATGCGGACCCGTGCCGAAATCATCCTGCGGAAAGCGCGAACGGAAGAGGAGTATCGCGAGACGCTTCGTCAAATCCTCGAGGATCTGCAAAGGACGTCTTCGCTCATCGAGAATCTGATGCTCCTGGCTCGCGCCGACTCGGGCGCCCAAGCCCTCGAGCGAGCGCGCATTAACATGGCCGAATGCATTGAGGAAGCCTGCCTGGAAGGACAAGCGCTGGCGGAAACCAAACAGATTGGCTTGCAGGCGGAGTTGCCGCTGACCCCTGTCTGGATTAATGGCGATGCCAACTCGCTGCTCAGGCTGTTCGTAATTCTGCTCGACAACGCCGTGAAATATACACCGCCCAAAGGCCGCATTAAGGTCTCTTTGGGCTCGATTAACGGGTCTGCCGTCGCCGAGGTAAGCGATAGCGGCATCGGCATTGCTGCCCAGGACCTCCCCCACATCTTCGAACGCTTCTTTCGCGCCGACCCGGCGCGCTCGCGCCAGACCGGAGGCGCGGGTCTGGGACTGGCCATCGGAAAGTGGATCGCCGAAGCCCACGGGGGGACGATCGCCGCCCAAAGCAAGCCGGGTGAGGGTTCCGTGTTTCAGGTGAAGATCCCGCTGGCGGGGGAAAGCAGTGGGCAGTAGGCAGTGGGCAGTAGGCAGTAGGCACTAGGGAGGGGGCTCAAGACCTTTATTGGTCGTGCCAGCCGGTAAACGGCTCTCGGATTAGTGTAAACTAGGCTGGCCAGACTGTTTTTCTTCTTGACATTTTGTTCGCTTTTCTCGACAATACCTTTATCCCCAACCCGACAACTCGTTTCAAATTAGGCCAGTTCCACAGGAATGGGTGGGCGATGTTTGGAGGATGAATGCGAAAACTTGTGATTGGATGCGCGGTGGCGGGGTTAATTGCCCTGTCGGCCAAATCAGAGGCAAGGTCGTCCGTTTCAAGTCTACCACCTCGCCCGTCGGTTGTGCCCAAAGAAGAACCGGAAACCGGCGAAGCAAGCTGGTATGGCGAAGAATTCGAGGGTAATACCACAGCAAGCGGAGAAGTATATGATTCAAATGGACTTACCGCAGCACACCCCACTCTACCGCTCGGAACTACGGTGAGGGTCACCAACCTCAGCAATAGTAGGAACATCTTGCTCAGAATCAACGACCGTGGGCCCTACATTGGGCGGCGGTTGATTGACGTTTCGCAGCGTGCGGCAAGGCGCTTGGGATTTATCGACTCCGGCACGACCCCTGTGCGGGTGGAAGTTGTCGCTCGCCCCTCCTCGAAACCCAGCAGCGGCATAGATCTGATATCGCAAACCCGACCTTCAAGTTGTCCAGCTCTTCCATGAGGCGCGAAAAGCTCGAGACCTTCGAATACTGGACCGGGTGGTTTGGATTCCTATTTTCTCGCTTGACATTTAATTCCGGGCTATCTAGAGTGGCAGTGTCCAGAGTCGCAGTCTAGAGTCGCAACCCAAGGTAAAGAATGCAGGTCCGGTGAGTTCGGCCAATAAGGGCAGCGTACCGCGCGGAGGGGTGCATGAAAAAGCTCATCATTGGCTGTGCTGTGGCAGGGCTGATTGCGCTGTCGCCGAAGTCCGAGGCGCGGTTATCCGGGTCGCTCAGCTTGCCGCGCTTGAGTGTCGCCCCAATCCAGGAACACGCAGTCGGTCTCGCAAGTTGGTACGGTCAGGAAGTGCAAGGAAATATGACTGCCAGCGGAGAGGTGTTCGACTTAAACGGGCTCACTGCGGCGCACCATACGCTTCCCTTTGGAACGACCATCCGGGTCACCAACCTCAGAAACCATAAGTCCATAGTGCTGCGCGTGAATGATCGTGGTCCGAATATGGGAAAGCGCTTGCTCGACGTTTCCTGGGCAGCCGCCCAGCGTTTAGGATTTGTCCACTCAGGAACGGCACGGGTTCACGTGGAAGTCGTTTCCCGCCCCACCCTGCTTTCCGCCCAGCGTTAAGGGCTTAGGCACCCAATTCAAAACATTTTCAACCACTTTGGCAAGCCATCATGCGTGTCTGACGCACACGGTTTGGTCTTTCCCTCCGGTGCCGGCGCCGCCGCACCGATCTCCCCTGTCGAAGAATGACAATAAGTCGGAGAAAACCTTTCAGGAACATTCGGGCTTGCTTTCGCGTATTTGCGACTATAGAGACCGTCCGGGTTTGAGGTGGCGCGATGTCGAATAACAGTCACAAGAAACGGCGGCGTTGGATTGCCGCAAGCGTTGTTTTAGTGGTTCTGATTGGGTGCGGATTTGGCATTTCCGCCGCCTTGCGGCCGAGTCGCCAGATCGATCCCTCCAAACTGGCCACAGTCGAACGAGGTGATTTGGCCCGGTCGGTAGTCGCCACCGGCAAGATCGAGCCGCTGGCGAAGGTGGAAGTGAAATCGAAAGCCAGCGGAATTGTGGAGAAGATTTTTGCCGATTATGGCGATCGAGTGAAGCAGGGCCAGGTTCTGGTGGAATTAGACAAAGAGCAGTTGCGCGCCCAGGTGGCTGAAGCCCGCGCCAATTTGCAGGCCGCCGAGGCCTCCGTGGAGTCGGCGCAGGCGACTTACGAGCGCAATGTGGTGGATGCCCAAGGTCCTGACGTGCCTTTCTTGAAATCCACCGCCGAGCGCCAGCGTAAGCTGCAGATCGAAGGACTGGTTTCGACCGCCGTTTCGGAAGACGCTGAGAAATCCTACCAGCTCGCGCTCAACAAGCAACTGTCAGCCCAGCGCAACGTGGCGGTGAGCCGCGCCGAAGTGGCGCGCGCCAAAGCCCAGGTGGCCCAGATGCAAGCCGCCCTCGACAATGCCGAAGAGGACCTGAGCAACTCCACGATTGTCAGCCCCATGGATGGATTGGTGCTATCGCGGGATGTGGAGGTGGGCGACGCGGTCAGTTCAATTCTGATTCTCGGCTCGCAGGCCTCCAACATCATGACGCTGGGAGACGTGAGCGAGGTTTACGTCAAGGGCAAGGTGGATGAGTCCGACATCAGCAAAGTCTATCTGAGCCAGCCGGCCAGGATCTCCGTCGAGTCGCTCAAGGATAAGAAATTCATGGGTAAAGTTACGAAGATCTCTCCGCTGGGAGTCGAGAAGGACAACGTCACAACCTTCGAGGTCCGCGTCTCGATCCAGAACCCCACCGGGGAGCTAAAAGCGAACATGAGCGCCAATGCCGAGATCATCCTCGAGGAAAAACACCAAGTGTTGATGGTGCCGGAGGCGGCGGTGATCTACGACAAGGACCGCCACACCTTCCTGGAGACTCCGGATCCGGGTTCCAAGACGGGCCGGCGCAAACTCTCCGCGAAACTAGGCATTTCCAACGGCGTGAAGACGGAACTGATCGAGGGCTTGAAGGAAGGGCAGCAAGTGATTTTGCAGTGACCACGTCCGTAGTCCGTTGTCCGTGGTCCGTTGCACCTATACAGGCACTGAATGGAGGCCATTGACGACCAACCACTGACAACGGACCACTGACAACGGACAGCCAATGGTTTTCCGCGACCTCATTCTCGACACCCTGCGCACCTTGTGGTCACACAAGCTGCGGACCTTCCTCACCCTGTTTGGCATCGCCTGGGGGATTATTTCCATCACCCTGATGGTGGCTGCGGGGGAAGGGTTGCGCGTGGGCATGAAGAAGCAGCAGGAAACCTTCGCCAAGGACCTGATGATCTTCTTCAATGGCCGGACCAGTATGCAGGCGGGCGGACTGCGGGCGGGCCGGGAAGTGAGCTGGCAGGACGCGGATGCGCCCGAGGTGGCGGCGGAGGCTACGGCCTGCCGGTACGTCTTGCCGGAACTTTCGCGAGGAAGTTCATCCGTACGCAGCCTCTATAACAATGCTTCGCCGGAGGTGACGGGTTCGCTTCCGCCCTTCGCCGAGATTCGCTCGATCCGCGTCTCCGAAGGGAGGTTCTACGATTGGGGCGACAACGCCCAGGCGCGCCGAGTGGCCTTCCTCGGCAGCAATATCAAGAAGCAACTTTTCGCCACCCGAGGCGCCGTGGGGGAAACCATCTGGATCAGCAACCTGCCCTACACCGTAATCGGAGTCATGGAAAGCAAGGACCAGAACAGTTGCTATGACGGGTGGGACGTCGATAAGGTCTTCATCCCCTTCGGCGCTATGCGGCGCGATTTCCCCAACAAACCGCCTCTGTTGCCCACCAGCCTCGATCACTTGCTGGTGGCTCCAAAATCGCTCGTCGAGCACGAAACCTGCAAGCGGCAAGTCCTTCGCGCGCTGGGGCGTATTCACAACTTCGACCCGCGCGATAAGGAAGCCGCTCCCCTCTGGGACACGGTCGAGGAGGCCAAGGGATTTCAGAAGATCATGGACAGCATGAAGCTCTTTCTGGGAGCGGTGGGCATCGTGACCCTGCTGCTGGGCGGGATCGGCGTAATGAACGTCATGCTCGTGGCAGTGCGCGAACGCACTCGTGAAATCGGCGTGCGCAAAGCCGTGGGAGCCAGCGCGCGGTCGATCTTGACCCAGTTCTTCATCGAGGCGGTCATGATTGTGTTGTTGAGCGGTGGCCTGGGCATGGGCATCGCTTATGGTTTTTGTGCGCTCGTCGACCTTCTTCCCATGCCGGCCTTCTTCGCGGGCCTGCTGCCCACCTGGAAATCCGCCGTGTTGTCGTTCGCGCTCCTGGGGACGATCGCCATCTTCTCAGCCTTGTACCCGGCACGCCGCGCCGCGCTGGTGGACCCGATCGAAGCACTGCGGTACGAAGCCGGGGGGTAGCTGTCAGCTATCAGCCGTCAGCTATCAGCTTTCAGGCCGTTCACATAGAATACTAAGAGCTCATAGTGGGGGGCCAAGGCAAATGAGGTCATTCAAGGATCTGAAAGTTTGGCTGAAAGGGCACGAGTTGACACCGTCGGTCTACCGGGCGACCAAATTGTTCCCAAGAGACGAGATGTATGGGCTGACGAGTCAATTACGGCGAGCTGCCGCTTCAATTCCTGCAAACATAGCCGAAGGATGCGTACGGGGGAGCGGCCCGGACTTTCGACGCTTTCTCCTGGTGGCCCTGGAATCAGCCAGCGAAGTCGAGTACCACATCCTCCTCTCGCACGAACTGGGTTATCTCGACAAGAATCAGTACGAGTCTTTGAGTGGAAATGCAACGGAGCTTAAGCGAATGCTCACCTCTTTCATACAGAAGTTGAGCCAGCTCTCAGCCGTCAGCTTTCAGCTGTCGCCAAACCTAGAGTTGATGGCTGAATGCTGATAGCTGACGGCTGATAGCTGACAGCTTACGGCCCGAGGTCCGACAATGTTTCGCGAAACGATCATTCAAGCCTGGTCCGCGCTTCGCCGGCAGCCGCTGCGGAGTTTCCTCACTATGTTGGGGATTATGTGGGGAATTGCCGCCGTGGCTCTTTTGCTCGCCTACGGCAGAGGGCTTCGTTCCGTTGTGGTTGCGTCCTTCGACGCATTCGGCAAGGGAGCAGTGATCTGCTGGCCCCAGCAGACCAGCGAGCAGGCTGGAGGCCAGCGGGCGGGCAAGCAAGTAGTGCTTGAAAAAGAGGACCTGGATCTGGTTCGCGAGAACGCCACGCTGGTTAAGACCGCCTGTCTTGAAACCGTGCGCTGGCTTCCCATCTCGTACGGCGACCGCCTGGCCAACACGGCGATTCGCGGCGTCTGTCCGGAATATGGCGAAATGCGCAACGAGGTGCCCAGCGCGGGCCGCTGGATCAGCCCCGAGGATGCGCTCGAACGGCGGCGGGTGGTGTTCCTGGGCGCGCGTCTCCGGGAAAAGCTTTTCAGTGGACAGCCGGCAGTGGGCGAAACGGTTCGCATCAGCGGCACCCGCTTCACCGTGATCGGAACCATGGAGCGGAAGATTCAGGACAGCAACTACTTCACGAGTGACGACGAATCGGTATGGATCCCCTATTCCAGCGCGGGCGAACTCTGGAACACTCGCTATGCCGCTGTGCTGGTCTTCGAGCCGCGGGCGCCACGCTTTGAAAAGGAGGCCATGAGCCAGGTGCGGTCGGAAATCGCCAAGCGGCAACGCTTCTCTGCCACTGACGAGCGCGCCATTATCATGTTCGGCCGAGAGCAGTTCCGGCCCGTCATTGATGGCATCACCATCGGCTTCGAGGCGTTGTTTACGTTCGTAGGGGCGCTTACCCTGGGCATCGGCGGCGTGGGGCTCATGAACATCATGCTGGTGGCGGTCGAAGAACGCGTGCGGGAGATCGGCTTGCGCCGCGCCTTAGGCGCCCGACGCTGGCAAATCCAGTTGCAGTTTCTTGCTGAGGCCCTGGTTATCACCGCGATTGGCGGAGTCATTGGAATTGGCCTTGCCTACGCCGCCTCCGCGGCCATTGGACCGCTTCCTTTGTACGGCCCTCTCTACGAAGACACCTCTGGCAAAGGCGATATCCACCTCTACATTTCGCTCGGGACTGTCGGGGTGTCCACAATCATCCTGATCTTGGTAGGGCTCATCAGCGGCCTTACCCCGGCCATCCGCGCCTCTCACCTGAATCCCGTTGAGGCCCTCCGATACGAATAACTCATGAAGGTCAACGCTACTTCCAAAATAGGAGAGTACAAGTGTTGGCGATGCGCTTGACGCTACCTTGTGGCTCAATTAGACTTGCAACAAGGGAGTGGTGCGCGGGAACCGGATGAAAAAAGAGACATTACTAACGGCGGTGGTTTTTCTCGTGGTGGGCTTTCTGGCGGGCTACATCACAGCCGCGCAGATGGGCTGGAGCGGGCGGCAGAAAGGTGTGATGACGGCATCCTCCGGGACGACCGCCGAGAATACCGGCAGCTCTCCCGGAACAGGCCAGGGAGGGGCGATGCCATCCGGATTACCCCAAGGGCATCCCCCCATCGACAACGCGTTGATCATCAAACAACTCCAAGAGGAAGCGCAACAGAACCCGAAGGACCCCGACATTCCTCTCAAGCTCGCCAATTTCCTATACGACCAGCGGCAATACCCGCAGGCCATTGAGTGGTACCAGAAGTCCCTGGCCCTCAACCCGAACAACGTCAACGCTCGCACTGACCTCGGGACGGCGTACTACTACACTGGCCAGGGCGGTGAGGCGCTGAAGCAGTACAGCCAATCGCTGGCGATCGATCCCGACCACAAGCCCACCTTGCTGAACGTCATTGTGGTGAACCTGGAAGGGACTCACAACCTGGCCGCTGCCCGAAAGGCGTGGGACCACCTGCACAAGCTGGATCCGGCGAATCCGAATCTTCCAAGCTTGAAGCAGAAGTTGGACGCGGCACAAGGTTCTTCCGGTGACGCTACGTCCAGCCAGTAGAATCAGGGCATCCCGCGGGGCGATTGAGTCGTCTGACATATTATGGGAAGCTTGCTTGAGTATTTGGTGGATTTGATCTTTCTCATCGTATTGGGGAAGCTGCTTGCCGGGGCTCTGCGAGTTTTCTTCCGGCCCTCTCCAGTGCGCGGGGAGGCTCATCCCTCGGGACAAGCTAATCAGGTGCGCGTTGGCAAGACCGCACGCGATCCGGTCTGCGGTATGTTTGTTTCTACAGAGCTTTCCCACTGCCTCGTGCGCGGCTCGGAAACCCTTCACTTCTGCTCCCCTGAATGTCTGGAGCGCTACCAAAAGGAAATGGCGAATGCATCGGTTTGAGAGGCAAGACCTACTCGTGGTGAATTCCCTTCCAGGGACGCGAGGGCGGCCACAAGGGCCGCGCGTACGAATTCGGCTTGTCGCGGGGCTGGCACTGCTCTGCTTGTGCGCACCTGCATTGTCTCGTGGCGAAGAGGTTAGGCTGGCGCGTCGCTACCGAAGCGGCCAGAAGATGGTCTACGCCACCAAGATGCACACCAAAGCCGTGGTCCATTCGGAGCCGCCCGAGCTGCAGAGTTTCTTGCCTCCCCTGCCGACCGACTTCTCGATGCAGCAGCAAAACACCGTGACGGTAAAGGGGGTGCACGACGACGGGAGCGCGGACATTGAGAATCATTTCGACAAGTTCGAATTCCAGTCCGACCTCGCCCAGCGCACTCCCGACAGCTTCGGCGAGTCCGCCGAAAGCGTGCAACGGGAGATCAGCGAACACGTCACCGGCCAGGATATCGTCGCCCACTACGACCGGGAGGGAAAGCTTCTGGGCTTTGAAGGCGGCGAGGGCCTGTTCGAGGAGTTGGACGTGGCCTACCGCGAGCCGCTTCGCCAGGCTCTGAGGTTTTTCCTCGAGCAAGTGGGCGGCGACACACTCTACCCCGACTATCCGGTGACACCGGGGAAGACGTGGAAGCACAAACTGGACTCACCGGCAAGCGCCGCGTATCCGTATGACGTTACAGGGGAAAACACGTTGCGATACGTCGGCAGGACCAAAGTGGGAGATATTGAAGCCGCGGTGGTGGAATTCAGCTTCGTGAACGTGGTGCGGCCCTCCGCGAAGGTGCTTGGGCCGACGGAGCCGCTGTCTCAGCTCGCCTCGCACGGGATGGGCGTGGAGATGCACATTGAAGGCCAGGGTCAAGGCAGGGTGCTGCTGGCGCTCGACGACGGCAGAGTCCTTCAAAACCATGCCACCATCCACCAGACGCTGAGTGCCCGCCTCGAAAACTCGGGTTCGATTCCCTTTACAGGCTCAAAGATTTTGAAGCTGGTGGTGCAATCCGACTCTGAGATGGACGTGGTGGGGACGGGGAAATGAAAATTAGTGTCTCAGTTCGAAGTAGCGGCGGCTTTACGCCGCCACTTGGCGAGGTAAACTCGGCGCTACGAATTCAAACGGAGGCACTTCCCAATGAACAAAACTTTATTGACAACCCGGCACGCCCCTCTATAATCAAATTAAGTCGCAAACCAGAAGAGAGGCTCAACAAGAAAAAATGAATCATCAGCTTAGCGCCGCGTGGCCGGTGGCACTCAGCATCGCAGGCTTCGACCCCTCCTCGGGAGCAGGAATCGCCGCAGATTTGAAAACCTTTGGCGCCCATGGCTGTTATGGCGTGGCGGCGCTTACGGCGCTGACCATCCAAAACACCCAGGGAGTTTACGCTGTTTACCCTACTGAGCCCACGGTTTTGAAAGAGACGATTGCCGCCCTGCTCGCGGATGGGCGAGTGAAAGCCATCAAAATCGGAATGTTGGCAAATCGCGCCAATGCGGAAGTGGTCAGCGAGATCCTGGAATCCAACCCGGCGCTCCCCTCCGTCCTCGATCCCGTCATTCGTTCCTCGAGCGGGAAAGACCTGATGGATGACGCGTGCCAGGTGTACTTGCGCGACGAGTTAATCAAGCGCGCCCAAGTGATTACGCCCAACCTCTTCGAAGCTTCGGCAATGACCGGGCTGCGAGTGGAAAACCTGGAAGCGATGAAGACGGCAGCGCGCAAGCTCGTGGAGATGGGGGCGCGCGCTGTGGTTGTGACCGGCGGCCACCTGGACAAGGCCACGGACGTTCTTTATGACGGCTCGGGGCTGGAAGTGTTCATCGGTGACCGCGTGAAGCCCGACAACACCCACGGGACCGGCTGCACGTTTTCTTCTGCAATCGCCGCGCACCTGGCGTTGGGCCGCCAGCTACGCGAGGCGGTGGTTCTGGCCAAAGCCTACGTCACCGAGGCCGTGCGCAAGGCGTACAGCGTGGGTCCTGGCCGGGTGCCGTTGAACCACCTCTATCGCATGATCCAGCCTGCCCGCCTGGCCGACCACTCGGCCGCTCTCACCGAACCGGTGGGGTGAGTTCATTTCCATGCCAGGGTAAGGAACACGAGGAACATTGGTGTCGAGGACGATGCGCAATTCATGCGCCTTTCAAGAGTGCGTCGAGAATTTTGGGCGTAAGGCCTCGCTGAGCAGCCTTCGCGGAGACCTCGTCAAGGATGTGGTTGAGGGTAGCCGGCTTCTCGGCGGCAAGATCGCGCAGCCACAGGCTGACCAGCGCCTGCATTTTTTTCTTCTCCGCAGGGCGTGCTCCTCGGTAAGCCTTCGCCGTCTTGGGGTCAAGCGGAATAGTGATTCGATTCGTTGCCATCCGTGCCTTCTCTATTAAGATTATAAGACACACCGCAGGCGATTACCAGAAATCACCCCTTGCGCTCGAACGGCTGCAGTTCCTGGCTGCCAGCACCTGTCGGCGTGCCCGGCTCTTTGAGAGTGATCAGCTCCGCTTGATTTCAATCTTGTCTGTGGGCCACCGAGCTGCGCCACCCGCGGATGAACGCAGATTAGAATCCCTTTTAGATTATCTTCAGCTTCTTCCCTATGCTCTCCAGGATTTCCAGCGCCCGGTTCAATTCATCCTGCGTGTGCGTGGCGGTAACGATGGTGCGGATGCGGGCTTTGCCCTCGGGGACGGTGGGGAATCCGATGCCTTGGGCGAAGACGCCGGCGGCAAAAAGCTCGCGCGAGAACTGGTGCGCCAATGCGGCGTCGCCCACGATGACGGGCGTGATGGGCGTTTCGCTCACGCCGGTGTTGAACCCGAGCTTCTTCAGTCCTGCCTTGAAAAACCGTGTATTGGCCCAAAGCTGGTCGATCAGTTGCGGCTCTTCTTCGAGCACCTCGAAGGCCGCCAAACAGGTGGTAGCCACGGACGGGGGATGCGAAGTCGAAAAGAGGAAGGGCCGGGCGCGATGATAGAGAAACTCAATGGCGTCGCGAGTCGAGCAGACGTAGCCGCCCAGCGCGCCAATGGCCTTCGAAAGCGTGCCGACCTGAACATCGACGCGGCCGTGCAAATTGTAGTGGTCCACGGTTCCGCGGCCGTTCCGCCCCAGGACGCCGGAGGCGTGCGCGTCGTCAATCATCATGATGCAGCCATACTTCTCGGCCAGCTCGACGAGTTGCGGCAACGGCGCGATGTCGCCATCCATGGAGAAAACTCCATCGGTGACCAGCAGCTTGCGGCACTTGCGGGCCGCAATCTCTTTCAAAATGCCTTCGCAAGCCTCCATGTCCTTGTGTGGAAAAACCTTGATTTCAGCGCGCGAGAGCCGGCAGCCGTCAATGAGCGAGGCGTGATTGAGCTGGTCTGAAATGATGATGTCTTCGCGGCCCAGGATGGCTTGCACGGTTCCCGCGTTGGCGGTGAAACCGGACTGAAAAACCACAGAGGCTTCGACGTGCTTGAACCTGGCGATCTTTTCCTCGAGTTCGAGGTGGATCGTCATGGTGCCGGCGATCGTGCGCACCGCCCCGGAGCCGACGCCGAATTTCTCGATCGCCTCGAGGGCGCGCGCGCGGAGCTTGGGGTGAGTCGTCAGCCCCAGGTAGTTGTTGGATGAAAGGTTGATGACCTCACGGCCGTCGAAGCGGGAGACGGGAAGCTGCTGGGTTTCAAGGACACGCAGCTTCTGGTAAAGGTTCTGCTCGCGCAGCTTGTTTAATTCGTCGGTCAGATACTGTAATTGAGCCTTGGGCATGGTTCCCTCAAGCTGTCAGCTCTCAGCGATCAGCCGTCAGCTTCTGGCTATTGTACTCTGCGGTAGTCGGCGACGCCATATCCCGGCTCGCTAGTCGCTCATGCCCGTCGGCGGCCGGACGTGGCGCGGGCGTCTCGCCCGCTATCGCGGGAGCGTCCCGCTCCCGCGCACGGGCAGGATGCCCGTGCCACGGCGGGCGAGACGCCCGCCCCACAGTTCTCGAAGAAGCGAAGAATCTCGCAGTCCGCTTTTACTGGCCGAAAACCAACTACCGGGATTCTTCGCTTCGCTCAGAATGACAGTGGGCGTTTCAGGACGCTGCCCGGGTGGCGTGCCGAGATCACTGCATCTTCCTGCGGATCTTTTCCAGAGCCTCTTTGGCCAGCGTATAATCGGGCGACAACTTGAGGGCCTGTTCCAAGTGGTAACGGGCCTTGACATACATCTCCTTTGCCATGTATGCCCGGC
>CAWJHY010000062.1:0-23752 GCA_963842495.1 uncultured Acidobacteriota bacterium | reverse complement strand
ATGGCGCAACGCGATCACATTATCCGCGCCCTTGAGGCGGAGAACGTGCCCGCCATGAAGATGGAGGGCTCGGTGATTTTGCCGATCGTTCCCTACGTCGAGCAGAAACAAAACCCCAACATGGACGGGAGCTGGCCTTCTTTCTCTTCCCCTTCTGCCAAGGCGCTCAAGTATGGCGCCGCGTGCTGCCCGCGGACCTTGGAGATTTACGACCGTTACGTTGGTGTGCAGATGGACCCGCAATACTCCGATCAAGATGTGGCGGACATCATTGCGGCGGTGAGGAAGGTGTATGGGGCGGTGATTTCGTAGCGGCATCAAAATGTCATTCTGAGCGGAGCGAAGAATCTCGCTCTGGTTCGCTCGATCGTGCCCCAATTGCAAGGCCAGAGCGAGATTCTTCGCTCCGCTCAGAATGACATCCATATTAGGAAACCAGCCAAATTAGGACAGTGCCCGACTTCCCTACTTCTCGACTTCTCAACTCCTCAACTAAAAAATCAGCCTGAGCGAAAACTGAATCTGTCGCGAAGTGCCGGCGGTCTTGTTGATGATCCCGAAGCCCGTTCCTCGAATGATATTCAGTGGAAGTCCGAAGTTAACGATATTAAAAACGTTGAAAAACTCCGCGCGGAACTGGAGGATCATGGCTTCGGTGTTTCCGCGCCGGCCGAAGCTGGTATCCTTGATCAGCGAAAAGTCCAGATCGTGGAAACCCGGCCCGCGAAACGTGTTGCGTCCGAGTGATCCGAGCACGCCCTGGTTGGGTCCGGTGCCGCCGGGAACGCCGATAGGAATTTGAAAAAACTCAGTGTTGTTCGCGCCCTCTCCGAAATAATCCTCCCGCACCGTTCGGCTGGTGGAGAAGACGGGCCGCCCGATCTGGTCAGGACGGTCCGCGCCTGCCGAGCCCAGGCCTGTCTGTTGAACCCCGGAGTATACGCTGAAGGGAGAACCGGTGGTGAGCGTGGTGATATTGAGGATTTGCCAGCCGGAGGTGAGCTTGGCGCCGAAGGGCCGCAGGAAACCGGCGCGATCGAACGGCAGGTTCTGAATGGCGCTCAGCGTGAAGACGTGCGTGACGTCAAACGTGGACGGTCCCTTGTCGAGGGCGGGATGGCGCGGGTCCTGGGGCGCGGTTTGCAGGACCGGATCGGTAAGCCCCAGCAATCCGGCCAGCACAGCGCTGGTATCGTCCAGCGACTTGCTGTAGGTGTAGCTGGCTTGAAAGCCCAGGCCCAGGCGCTGGGAGGTCTTTCCGACGGCGCTTTGCAATGAGTGGTAAGTGGAATGCGACCGTGAGGACATCAAGTAGGCAGGCCCGAATCCGCTGACGATGTTGCCGCTGGAATCGGTTTCGACGAAGGGCGCGAACTCCGGACTGGCGCCTGCGTAGCCGTTGAGCGCTTGCATCGCCGTCAAATGGATGCCCGCCGTCGCCACGTAAGAGGCGCTCAGGTTCACGTCGCCGAATGCATGCTCGAAGCCCGCGCTATCCGAGGCGATGTAACCATCACGGAAATCCGGCGACATCCCGCCCAGTCCCAGCAACTGGAGTTCGTGGCCGGGCGTGAGCGCCGTCAAGTCGCGCTGGAAACGAAGTATATCGAGCTGCGTATTCGGCGGCACAGCGGTGGAGGGTCCCTGCGCATAGATTTCCTGGCCGCTCACAGTGTAGACCGAAGGCACTGTGACTTTAGTGACGGAACCGCTAAAAGGCACCGCGACATTCGGCTTGGCGGTCACCAATTGCGAGGCGGTGTACGGAAAATTGCCGGTGAGGAAATCGTCCTGCCACATGTCGGGCAGGATGGTGGTGATGCCGCCGGCCACGTGCAACACCGTATGGCTGGTGGCCTGGAAATCAATTGCCATCCGCGGCCCCCAGCCTCGCCAGTCCTTGTCGTAGGGAGGCTGAGGGTTGGACAGGTACTTGATCGAAGCGCCCGGCGTCCAAGGGACTGCGGGTGCGCCCTCGGGATTGACGACGCGAAACTCCGAAGTGAGATGGTGAGCCTCAGCGATGCGCGAGTTGGCCTCGTAGCGCAACCCATAATTGATGCTCACGCGCGGCGAGACTTTCCAGGCATCCTGAAAGTAGAAGTTGTAGGCCCCGCGCCGCTCCGCATCTTCGCCAATGTGGTTGCCTTGCGGGAAATACCTGGGCGCGCTTGAAACGGAATAACTGAAGGGTGTTGCGGTGAGGAAGGCGCTGAGCGTATCCGGCAGCGGGTCGCCGGGATGGATGTCGTGCAGCCCGCTCACCGAGGGGATGGCGGCTTGCGCATAACTTGGCCCGCCGCCAAAAGTGTAGGCTCCGTCCGGATTGATGTCGAAGATCGTGGTGTCGCGATTGAAGCGGGTTTCAACGCCCCACTTCAGGGAATGATTTCCGTGCACGAAGGAGAATGACTCCCGCCATTGAATCAAAAAGTCGAAGGGCCCCAGGTTGGTGCCCGCGGGGCCATTGAAGGGCTCGTAAAGGCCGTCGCCAAACCCCAGGCCGGGTTGCGTGGTGTTGATGGTCGGGAAAAACGGCGTGCTTCGTTCCACGCCCAGCGTCGTGTCGGCGATGAGATGCGGAGTCACGGTGCGGGTGTAATGAATGCCGCCATTGCGCTGGTGATCGAAGAAGCGGATGGCGAAACTTGGGTCGATGGCTGTCTGATCGGGATTGGTCAACGGCCCGGTGACTTGGTTGAGCGTGAAGCGCGCAGAGAATTGCGCTTTGTCGGAGATGCGGTGATCGATCCGAAAAGAGAATTGATCGGTTACCGTGGAAACGGGCGAGGGCGCCGCGTAAGTGCGGGCCCCAAACGGTCCCTGGGGATCGTCGGGCAGAGGATAACGATTCAGAACTGCGCTGATCTGGGGGTTGACCGGGACCAGCAAGGTGTCGCCCGGAAAGGCGGAGGTGTCTATGCCCTTGCGTTCCAGCACGGTTGGAACCGAGAGGATCTGGGTGGTGCCCAGCACCTGGCGGAATCCCGAGTATTGCCCGAAGAAATAAGTCCGCTTGCGGCCGTTGTAGAGGCTCGGGATTACAAAGGGACCACCGAGCGTAAAGCCGAACTCGTTGCGTACGAAGTGCGGCAGGCGCCCGGGGCTGACCGGGTTGCGCTCGTCGAAAAAGTTGCGTGAGTCGAGCGCCGAGTTGCGCAGAAACTCGAAGACGGATCCGTGCAGATCGTCCGTGCCGCTTCGCGTGATGATCTCCGTAAAGCCTGCCGCGCCGTGGCCGATCTCCGCCGGCATCACCCCGGAACTCGAGCGGACTTCCTGAATCGCGTCCACATTGAGATTAGAGAAAGTCGATCCGCCCAATTCCGGGTCCGTGGTGTCGATCCCATCCATGGCGAAAACCGTGGTTACGCCGCGCTGGCCGTTCACGGCAAACTGCTGGGTGAAATTCGCCGCCCCGTTGGTGTCCGTCATGGTCCCGGCAGCCAGCAAGAGGAGGGCGCTGAAGTCGCGTCTGTTGAGCGGCAACGTCGAGACTTCCTGCTTCGACAAGCGCGCGCCGCCGCTCGACTTCGATTCCGGCGCGGTTTGCTCTTGCGACGGATTTTGGTTCTGCGAGGCCGGGGCTTGGTCCGATGTCGCGGCGGGCTTCGTTTCCGTCGCTTGACTTTGCTGGGCGAATGACCGGCCGAGCGAGATGCCGATCACGATGAACAGTGCCAGGAAGTGAGCTATGAGAGAAAGAATCTGATGCCTTGAATCGCCCAAATTTCGTTTCATGCCTTCTCACTAGAGTCAAAATACAGCAGATGATTATAGCCGATTGCGGCTGAGGCAAGCCCCACTGCGACTCAATAATTCGGCTCATTAGCCCACTTGCCGGGCTAAAGCCCGGCCTTGGAGTGCGGCAGCTTGCTGCCGCTTTTCTTCAGGCCAGCTTGCTGGCCGGAAATCGAGACCTGCCGAAAGGGCGCGACCAAGCTCGCTCCCGAGGAAAGCGGCAGCAAGCTGCCGCACTCCAAAGCGGCTGCTGCCGCAGCGCCCGCAATATCACTTTACTTTCTCTGCGAAGGGAGTTAGCTTTTCCCCACACGAGACACATGGTGTTTCCTTGCGAGCGGCCTCGGAATAGCCATGCGCGAGCAACCACAGGAGGAGTGAATTCACATGAAACGGCGAGCATTCATTCAGAGTGTCGCGGCGGGAGCAGCTACGCTCGTCGGCATCAGGCCGAAGATTAATCTTGGCGCGGAGGCGGCGGGCTCGCTCGAATCGGCATTCCGGGATCCGCCCTCGGGCGCCCATTGCAAAACCTGGTGGCACTGGATGAACGGCAACATCACTGCCGAGGGCATTACCCTCGACCTCGAAGCCATGAAGCGCGTGGGCATTCGCGGCTTCCAGATCTTCCAAGTCGGCACCGGAATTCCCAAAGGCCCGGTGGACTACAGCAGCTCCGAGCACACACGCCTGCTCCACCACGCGGCCAAGGAAGCTGAGCGCCTGGGCATGGAATTCGACATCATGAACTGTCCCGGTTGGTCCTCGAGCGGCGGGCCGTGGATTACTCCCGAACTCTCCATGAAGCAATTTACCTGGAGTGAAACGCTGCTGCGCGGCGGGCAACGAGTGGTCACGTATCTGAAGCAACCGCTCACCAAGCTGGGTTACTATCGCGACGCTTTCGTGTTGGCTTTCCCCGCGCTCGAGGGTGAAACCCACGCCTGGGAAGACACGCTCCAGAGGGCCAGCACCAACGCCGGCGCGGTGGATCGAGGCGTGTTGATCTACGCCGACCCGCGCATTGGCGTCGAACTTCGCCCCTCTCCGGACAAGCCCGCGTTCCTTCTGCTCGAGTTCTCCGAACCGTTCGAGGCGCGCTCGCTGACCGCTTACGGCGTTCCCATATCCGACGCGCCGCCTCCTTCCCACGAGCACGAGCAAACTCCGCTTTGGTTGGAAGTTTCCGACGATGGAATCGACTTCCGTAAGGTCTGCGACCTTGACTGGGGCGACAGTGGCGACGAGTCGGTGGAGTTTCCCGAAACGGCAAGTTTCCCCGCCGTCCGGGCAAAGTTCTACCGCATGCTCACCTGGCACGCGGCGCGCATCACTGACCTGCGCTTGAGCGGCGCGGCGCGTCTTCCCCACTGGACGAAGAAGGCCAACTTCACCCGCACGCCCGGTTACGGGCCGGACACGCTCGAGGTTCCACGCGGCTCAATCATCGATCCGTCCAAAGTCCTCGATATCAGCCGCTACATGGACATCGACGGCAAATTGATCTGGGACGCGCCGGAAGGGACGTGGATGGTGTTGTGTATCGGCCAAACCACCACCGGCGTCCAGAACCATCCCGCGCCCGATGGCGGATGGGGTCTCGAGTGCGACAAGTACAGCCGCGAGGCTTACGATTATCACTTCGATCATTTCTTTGGCGAATTACTCGAGGCGCTCGGCCCCCTGGCGGCGCAGGGGCTGGCCGGCGGCGTCATCGACAGCTACGAAACTGGAATGCAGAACTGGACTCGTGAATTTCCGCAGGAGTTCTCGAAGCGCCGCGGCTACGACCTGGTGAAGTACTTGCCCGCCATGACCGGCCGCGTCGTGGAAAGAACAGAGGTTTCCGAGCGCTTCCTCTGGGACCTTCGCCGCACCTGCGCCGACCTGATGGGCGACTACTACTATGGCCGATTCGCGGAGCGCTGCCGCGAGAACAAGCTTAAAGCCTATGCTGAGCCTTACAGCGGCGGGCCTTTCGAGGAAATCCAAAGCGGCTCGCATCTCGACGTGCCGATGGGCGAGTTCTGGGTGGGGCAGGGAAATAACAACTACAGCGTGAAGCTCGCCGGCTCCATCGGACACCTCTTTGGCAAGCCCGTGGTCGGCTGCGAGTCCTTCACCGGCGACGAAGTCTTCGCCAAGTGGCAGAACTACCCCTACCAGATGAAAGGGCAAGGCGATTTGATGTACACGCAGGGGCTCAATCAGTACATCTTCCATCGCAACGCCATGCAGCCTCATCCCACCGCGCGGCCCGGCATGACCATGGGCCCCTGGGGCTGGGAAAACGACCGCACCAATACTCTTTACGACTCGTTGTCGGGCTGGTCCAGCGCGGCCGGAGCGAACCCGAATCGGGTTCACGCGGGTTGGTACAGCTATGCGGCCCGCGCCCAGAATATGTTGCGCCAGGGAACTCTGGTGGCCGACCTCATTTATTACATCGGCGTCGAGGTCCCCGTGGATACGCCCGTCTATCCGGAGCAGTTGAAGCCCACGCCTCCGGAGGGCTTCTACTACGATGTCGCCAACGAAGGCGCCATCCTGACTCGCATGAAAGCCGAAAACGGCGCCATGGTGTTTCCCGACGGCCTGAGCTATCGCGTGCTGGTTCTTCCCGAGGATCCGCGACTCAATCTCGAGGTGCTGCGCAAAGTGCGCGACATGGTCAAAGACGGCATCGCTTTAGTGGGGCCCAAGCCGCAAGCGAATCCCGGCCTCACCCAATACCCCGCGAGCGACACGGAGTTGCGCCAGATCGCCGATGAGGTTTGGGGCAATCTCGACGGCAAGACCGCCACTGATCGCACTTATGGCAAAGGGCGGGTCTTCTGGGGTTTATCTATGGCGGAAGTGCTCGAAAAGCTTGGCATCAAGCCCGATTGCGCCATCACCTCGCGCTCCGGCGACGCCGCCGTCAACTTCATGCATCGCCGCGTGGAGGGCGCCGAGATTTACTTTGTGGCTAACCTGCGCCGGCGCGCGGAAGACGTGGTCTGCACCTTCCGCGTCAAAGGCCGGCAGCCGGAACTTTGGAATGCCGAGACGGGCGAGATCACCAATCTCGAAATCTACGACACCTCAGAGGCCGGGACTCGCGTGGCGCTCGAGCTCAGCCCCGCGCAATCGGTGTTCGTGGTGTTTCGCTCTCCCGCCGGCGCGCGGCATATCCGCTCGATTGTCAAAGACGGCAAGCCCATCGCGGCAACCGATCCCTTCCCGGCATTCAAAGCCGGTAACCAACGCGAGGTCACGAACGATTTCACCGTGAGTGTTTGGATCAAGCCCGATCTCGATAGTTACCAGACCGCCAAAGGCGATAAGAACACCGACGTGCCCAATCGCAGCCTGGTGCTCTCGCCGCCGCAGGGCGATGCGGTCTATGGCTCCGGGCATGTTTCCTGCGGGCTGCTCGCAGGGCGCAACCTCGTCGCAGTGCTCGAGCGCGATCGCGCCAACTGGCGCACCGTGCTTTCCACGCCCCTTGCGATCTCAGGTTGGGCACATGTGGCCCTGGTCTATAAGGCCGGCGCTCCCTCGGTCTACGTTGACGGCAAGCTGATCGGCCAGTCGGAAGCTTCCGGCGCCGTCGTTCATCCCGGAGTGCACGACGCCAGCGAGCGCGACGGCGCGGAATACTTCGACGGCGATATGAGCGAACCCGAACTTTTCAAAGAAGCGCTCGGCGAAGATCGCATCCGCGAGTTATCGGCGAAGGCCAGCCCCGGTCCCATCGAGCCTTCTGCGGTCGAGTGGCCCGGCGGTGCGAATTCCGAATTGCTCTTCTGGCAGGACGGCAGTTACACTCTCGAAGGCGCCGACGGCAAATCAGCCGTGAAGATTTCCGGAATTGGCAAGGCGTTGGACGTAACGGGGCCGTGGCAGGTCAGCTTCCCGCCCAACCTCGGTGCGCCGCCGGAGGTAACGCTGCCCGAGCTGATTTCGCTTCACAAGCACTCCGAGCCGGGGGTGAAATACTTCTCCGGGACGGCGACGTACAGCAAACAGCTCACACTTTCTCCCGGTGCGCCCTCCGGCGAACGGCGGCTCTACCTGGATTTGGGCTGGGTGCACGCGGTGGCGCAGGTGCGCTTGAACGACACCGATCTTGGCTTGCTGTGGAAGCCGCCCTTTCGCGTGGACATCACGGCTGCCGCGCGGCGCGGCGACAACCAGCTCGAGGTCCTGGTCACCAATCAGTGGGTCAACCGCCTGATCGGCGATGAGCAGTTGCCACCCGAAAACGAGTACGGCCCCGATGGCGCAATCAAAGCCATTCCAAAGTGGTTCACGGAAGGCAAACCCAAGCCGCCCGGCGCGCGAGTCACCTTTGCCACCTGGAAGCACTACTCAAAAGACTCGCCGCTCTTGGTGTCGGGCTTAGTCGGCCCAGTCCGCCTGCGCACCGCCATCCGCCGGCGGGTTAGTTGACAGTTCCCTGCGAGTTGGGTCTAGCATTGCATTGACGAGCGTGTATACTGGTGAAGGTATGCAAACTGACCGAGAACACGCCCATCTTTTGCTTGACCAACTGGCCCCGGCGCAGCTTGCCGCGGTGGTTCACCTGCTGGAGACAATGGTTCCGCCGGAGGAGGATTGCGACACTTTGAGTAAGTCCGAGGCGAAGGCGATAGCCGAAGCGGACGAATGGCTCAAGGATCACCCGCCCATCCCGCATGATGAGGTCCTCGCAGATTTCGGGTTGACGAAGGACGATTGGGAAAGAATGGGCGCGGAATCCGCACCCGGAGAGCCTACACGACGGAATGGCTAAGCCCATTGTTTGGACCGAGCGGGCCAGGGCCGACCTGCGCAGCATTGACCAGCCTGTTGCCTTACAGGTCCTGAGGACCCTCGCGCGCTATGCGTTCACAGGCGAGGGTAACGTAAAGCAACTCTCGGGAATCGAACCCGGGCTCCTTCGGCTCCGCACTCAGGACCACCGAATCTTCTTCCGCGACAAAGGCGACTTTCTTGAAATCGCGCGCGTCCTCCACCGCAGGGAGGCCTACCGCTGAGGCTTGCCTTGATGTTGCAGCGGCGAGTTTAGCTCGCCAAATGGCGGCGTGAAGCCGCCTCTACTGTTATATATGCAGTTTTCTGCATATATGTGTCAAAATGCTACAGTTTGGCCCCCGATTTTCACAATGTGAAAACTCCTCGCTTTGCCAACCCCTTGATTCCATTGCACTAAAAATAAATATTCTCATCTGTTGCAGCTTTTTCCACTCTCTCACGCCGACTTGATAGGCTAGACTTAGGGGCGGTTCGCGAACCGCCCCTACCAGTCAAGTGTGAAGGGAGAATAGCGATGCAAAGCAGAAATCCAAGTCCGGCGCAGACCACAGCGCGCCGGGAGAATTCCCGCAAGTCTACCGGCCCGCGCTCCTGTCGCGGCAAGCGGCACTCCAGCCGCAACGCCCTCAAGCACGGGCTTTACTCCGACGTTCAATACTTTTATTGGGAGGCGGCCAGGGAGTTGGGCGAAGACCCGGGGCAGTTCTTTCGCCTCTACGCGGGCCTGCTCGCGGCGCGACCGCCGGCCGACGCGCTCGAGCAGGTGCTGGTCGAAGACATCGCGGTGCTGATCTGGAAGAAGGCGCGCCTGGAGCGGGCCGAGTCCGCCGTGCAGGTGTGCAACGTGCGCAAGCACGATCTGGAGCGGCGCAAGCAGTTCATGCAGGTGGGCCACGATGGGACCACCATGTCGCAGGCCGAGATGCTGGAGAAGGGCCTGCGGGTGACGCTGGACGCGCCCGGCAAGTTCGAGGAGATACTCGAGATGCTGGGCATGCTGGAGGATCTGACGGAGCGCAACGAGTTCAGCGACGACATGCACCGCCTGCTGCTGGCCCTGTACGGGCAGCAGCCGACCGTGCGGGGCGCGGGGCTGTTGAACGGCTATGTGAAGCTGCGCAAGCGGCAGTCGGAGGGCCAGGACCTCGGGGACGCCAAGACGGTGTTCGGCATGACGTTGGCGCAAGAGACGGAAGCGGTGTTGGGGGAATACGAGTTGTTTCTGCACGAACACGTGGAGAACACGCGGGCGGCGCGGATCGCGGCCACGGCGCCGTCGCACGCGCAGTGGGCGGCGATCATCCGGCAGCAGAACGCCTTGCACCGGCAGATGGAGCGGAAGATCCGGCTGCTGGATGAGACGCAGGAGCGGCGGCGAAAGCTGGGCAGCGCCACGGACCTGCTGTCGAGGCTGGTAGGACAATATGACCCTTCCGGCGACGCCGGCGGGCGGCCGGCGCCCACCACCCCCAGCCCCTCCCCATCCGAGGAGGGGAGCCGGTTTGAACCCGCACCCAACGCCGCCGCCTCGTCCGTGGCCGTAGGGGCACGCCATGGCGTGCCCGTACACGAACCTGCGAACGGCGCGGGCGATGAGGGCAATCTGTCAACCCCCGTCGGGGCTGTCCAGGCCTCACAGCAGAGCTTGCAGTCCATGGGTCCTTCATCCGCCGAAAAAACACAAAATCGTGGGAACGAAGCTAAGAACTCATTGAAAACAAAGGAAGTCACCCAAACAGATTGCGCAAATCAGACCCATTCTTGCGCAAGAAATGCGCGAAACGAAGCGAAGAAAGGAGGGACTTCGAGGCAATCGGTGCCTGTCAACACAACGACAGACAGCGCCTTTGGGACTAACAGTGCGGTGCAAGCGGCCTCACAAGGTCAGATTGACCGCTGATCAGCCCGTGGCTATGCGGATCGTCCTCAATCAACGCCTTCGCGGCGCAAGAAGGCCTCGAGGTCTCGTGACCCGTGGACTATGCGAACGATTTCAACGCCGTCTGGCCGCGGGCGGTAGAGTATGAGCATCCTATCGAAGCCCCGCACCCGAAAGGCCCGTAGAGATGCGAGACGGAGGTCTTTGAGGCGACAGTGCCATCCCATCTCAGGCTGCGTAGCGAGGAGAGAGAATGTCTCATGAGCGGCAAGCAGGAAGCTGTGGCCAACGTCGGGATTGGCTTGCGTTGCAAGATAATAGGCTTGATCTTCGAGGTCTTGGTCGGCCTTCGGCCGGAGGACGTATCGGCGGCTCACTGGATACCAGATTGCTTCAGGCGCTCATCCAACCGGCGGTGTTGGTTCTCCCAATAGTTCGGCCCGACCTCAAACGGCTCGCCGGAGGTAATCCCTTCGATGGCCAGGGCTGCGAGCTCGTCTTCTGCGTGCTGGTCCGCGCGCAGAAGGCGCTCGACATACTTTTCGACCGTAACTCCCTCGGCCTCTGCGCGCCCGCGGATTCTGGTTTCGAGCTCTGGAGGAATAGTGATTGTCATGGCTCCTCTGCCTGCTGAACTCATTCTAATTCTACCACGCGTTTATTGCTTTTCGGGTCGAAAACTGAGATTCTTACGCCGGAGAAGCCCATGAAAAAAATCCTCAATGACCCATTTGCGTATGTTGACGAAATGCTGGAAGGCTTGTGCCTGGCGCATCCCGAATACTACCGGCGGCTAGGGCCGGAAGGGCGGGTGATTGCGCGGGCCAGTGGTCCAGTGAAGGGGAAAGTCGGAATCGTCTCGGGAGGAGGGTCGGGCCACCTGCCGGTGTTCACAGGCTATGTCGGCAAGGGATTGCTGGACGCTTGCGCCATCGGCGACGTTTTCTCTTCTCCATCCGCCGATCAGATGGCCGAAGCGATGCGTGCCGCGCATGGCGGGGCGGGGGTCCTGCGCTTGTACGGGAACTATGGCGGGGACAACATGAATTTCGACATGGCGGGCGAGATGCTCGAGATGGAGGGCATCGCGAGCACCACCGTGCGCGTGGCGGACGATGTGGCCAGCGCCCCGCCGCAAGAGCGCGCCAAGCGGCGCGGTGTTGCCGGGCTGGTTTACGCTTACAAACTCGCCGGGGCCAAGGCCGAGAGCATGGCAACGCTCGATCAAGTCACCGCGGTTGCCCGGAAGGCCGTGGACGCCTGCCGGTCGATTGGCGTAGCTCTCACGCCCTGCACGGTTCCCAGCGTCGGACGTCCGACCTTCGAAATCGGCGAAAGCGAAATGGAAATCGGCATGGGGATTCACGGCGAGCCGGGCGTACAGCGGGGGCCGCTACGGCCTGCGGACGCGATCACGGACGAGATGGTTTCCCGCCTGTTCACTGACATGCCTATAAAGTACGGAGATAATATCTCTGTGCTGATTAACAGTCTGGGCGCGACACCTCACGAAGAGCTTTACATCGTCTACCGGCGGGTCGCGAAGCTACTGAAGGACGCGGGGGCCGCGATGGTGATGCCCCTGGTCGGCCGTTATGCCACTTCCATGGAAATGGCGGGCCTGTCGATCACATTTTGCAAACTCGATGACGAGCTGGAAGGGCTGCTCAAAGCTCCCTGCGATTGCCCATTCCTGAGGATATGACATGCCGGCAGGGCTCACCACCGCAGTACTGTGTGAGGCCATGAAGCGCGTGGTTGCGAAACTCGAAGCCTGCGCAGACGAATTGAACGCTCTCGACGCCGCCTTGGGCGACGGTGATTTGGGAGTGACCATGGTGCGCGGCGGCCGCAGCATGCTGGTCGAACTGCCCAACCTGCCGGAGGACGTCGGCATGGCGCTGCTCAAATGCGCACAGGCGCTGACGCGGCTTTCAGGGTCTACCTACGGGACCTTGCTGGCCACCGGCCTGATGAGCGCCGCCAAGTCAACCAAGGGCCGGCGGGAAGTTCCCTGGGCTGAAATCTCGTCGTTGCTCGGCGGCGCCATCGCTGCGATGTCCCAGCGCGGCGGGGGAAAGCTCGGGGAAAAGACGGTGCTCGATGCGCTGGACGCCGCGCGTGCTGCGACTGACGGCCTTGACGATCCCGCTGCTATGGCCTCCGCCGCCGATCAGGCTGTTGGCGCGGCCTTGGAGCGGTTTCGCGACCAGCCGTCTCGCCAGGGCCGCGCCCGCATCTTTGCGGATAAGAGTGTCGGCCGAGACGATCCGGGCATGGTGGCCTTCAAGCGCATTACGGAAGCGCTGAAATGAGAGGATTCAGGATTCGCGATTCAGGATTCAAGGGTGGCGCATACGTCCGGACGGAGTCTGTCCGGATGTATGCGCCTCTCGCCCGAAACTTAGGAACCGCGTGACGCAGACATGCTTAACGGCGGCACGTCTGCGCCACCCATAGAAGCCGCGTAGGCTATTTTGAAAGAGCTTTCCTGAGGGCTCCCAACTCGGGCTCTCCTGGGCCCAGAGGCAGCTTGACTTTGCCGCGCTGCACCGCGGAGCGGCAGATCGCCATCATGATCTCGAAATCCCTGAAGGCGCTCTCACCGTTGCAGGGGTGAACCTTCGTGTCGTCGTCGAGCCAGTCGGCCATCTCCTGCACATACGGGCCCATGTCATGTTCATAGTCCATGCAGCCCGGACCGGAGCTTATCCCCTGGCGAGTGACGGCGCGCCAACCGCCGCCGGTCAGCACTTCCGCAAAGCCTTCGGAGCCCTGCGCGCCGATGCGGGCCTTGCGCCACCAGTACTCGACTTCGGGAACATCCGGCGCGCCTTCGCCGCATTCGACGATGCCGCGCACGCCGTTGGCGAACTGGATGAACCCGCCGATGTAATCCGGGGACGGGTGGTTATCCGAAAACTTTCCCGTGCCCTCCGCCTGCCCGGCAACCCATTCCGCCTCGGCGTAATCGTTGTACCAGCGGGCATAGTCAATGAGGTGTGTCATCATGTGCATCATCCAGCCGGTGGCGTGGCCGTAGACGGTGTGGACGCGGCCCAACGCACCGCTCGAGATGATCTCCTTCACCTTCTTATAGTGTTCGCCGTAGCGGTGCTGGTGGCTCACCACGGTTTTCACTCCGGCGTCTCGCACCAATTTCATCATCTCCAGCGCCTCGTTCGTGGAAAGCGCCGTGGGCTTTTCGTAAGCGATGAGCTTTGCCCCTGACTCAACGCCGGCGCGGATCAGCGGCAGGCGCACGTCCGGCAGCGTGCAGAAGCAGAACACGTCGGGCTGCGTTTTCTTCACCAGCGCCGCAGCGTCCGCGCTGGTTTCGCTCACGCCAAATTTCTTCGCCGCGGCTTCCAGACGGCCGGCGTCAATGTCGCACAGGCCAACCAGGCGGAACCGGCCGTTCTTCTGGAACGCCGTGGCATGATGCGTGCCGCGCTTTCCCATGCCCGCAACCACAACGGTGTATTCTCGATTGGAACTCATGGAAACCCCCAGGGGATTGAGCCATCTAGCCATCGGGTCATTGATTCATTAAAACGCGCTCACTTCGCGCTGCCGGACAAGCGACACTTGCATGCCGGGATGGCACGATGAATGAATCAATCGCCCAATGGCTCAATGGCCCAATGACTTAATTCGCTTTGTCCCACTCGACCACGCCCTCGATCACTGCTTGCACTTCTTCCTGGGTCAGTTCGGGGAACATGGGCAGCGAGAGCACACGCGCCGCCGACGCCTCCGCGTGTTTCAGCGAGCCCGAGATGCGCGCGCATTTACCCCACGGATAGCCTTGCTGCTGATGAATGGCGATCGGGTAGTGAGTGAGCGCCGTTACGCCTCGCGCATTCAAGAACGCTTGCAGGTCGTCGCGCTTGTCCGTCTCGACCACGTAGAGGTGATAGATGTGGCGATAGCCCGGGACGGCATAAGGCAGCTTGAGAGAGGTGTTCTTCAAGGCCGCATCATATTGGGCCGCGAAGCCGCGCCGCTGGTCGTTCCAGTGGTCGAGCTGTTTCAGCTTCACGCTGAGCACGGCAGCTTGGAGATCGTCCAGGCGGCTGTTGTAGCCCATGCTGTGAACGGAGCGCTTCAGCGAGCCATGGTTGCGCAACCTGCGCACGTGCTCGGCGACTTCCGGCCGGTTCGTGACTATGGCCCCGCCGTCGCCAAAGCAGCCCAGGTTTTTCTGGATGATGAAACTGGCGCACATCGCGTCAGAAAGCTCGCCCAGAGTGAAGTCCGGGCCGCGCGCGCCCATCGCTTGGGCATTGTCTTCGATGACCAGCAGGTTGTGCTTCTTGGCAATCGCCGCGACCGCGCGCATCTCGGCAGGCTGGCCGTAAAGGTGCACCGGCACGATGGCCTTGGTCTTCGGCGTGATGGCCGCCTCGATCAGACTCGTATCGATGTTGCAGGTCTTCGGCTCGCAGTCGACGAACACTGCCGTCGCCTCGGCGATCCAGATGGCCTCCGCCGTGGCGAAGAATGTGTTTGCGGTGGTGATCACTTCATCGCCAGGCCCGATGCCGAGCGCCATAAACGCCAGCCACAGAGCGTCCGTGCCGGAGTTTACGCCCACCGCTTCTTTGGTGTTGCAATACGTGGCAAGTTCTTTTTCAAATTGCTTGAGCTTGGGGCCCATCACAAAACTGCCGCTTTCCAGGACTTCCAGAATGGCCGCGTCGATCACGCTTTTCAGATTGTGATACTGCCGGACGTGGCCGTAAAACCCAACTTTCACTGGCGACATAACCTTCCTCCTTATTTCTCCAAATGAATGAAAAACAAGAATAGCGGAGACTTGCGGAACTGTCTAGAGCGGTTAAGAGTCGAGCAGTCGAGAGTCGAAAGTCAAAAGTCGAGGGCCAATCATGTCCGGCCGTCAAGAACGCTGTCATTCCGAGCGGAGCGAGGAATCTCGCTCTGCGCCCTGTGAGTGAGAACCAGAGCAAGATTCCTCGCTCCGCTCGGAATGACAAACCATCGTGGAGGAAGCACTCAGAGTGAGATTCCTCGCTCCGCTCGGAATGACAAACCATCGATGAGGCAACTGCTCTATAATTCTCGTGTCCAAGAGACAGCCAGAGCTTGCAAACGAGGAGGGTCAATTCATGAATTGCGTTGTTTCTCGGAGATCGGTTCTACGAGCTATGGGAACGGCGGCCTTGTCAACTTCTGTGATTCCAGCAAACTTCGCTCTTGCAGAAGTTCCCGGAGCTGCGGAGGGCGGTTGGTGTCCGGAAGGCCCCGGCACGCCCAAGATCTGCTTAGACATACCGTCGAACCACCTCGAAGAAGCCACGATGCGCCGCGTGAAGCAGATCGGAGTCAACCACGTGGCCTGCGGCGGAAGCCCTCCGATTCCCTGGGAGGAAAGCCAAATTCGGTCGATCATGGACACACTTAAATCTGCCGGCCTGACGCTTGGGAACATGATGATCGGCGGATTTCCGAACACGCTCTATGGAAGGCCGGGGCGTGACGAAGAGATCGAGAAAGTGCGCCAATCGATCCGCGCTGCGGGCAGAGCGGGTTTGCCTGTCATTGAGTACAATTTCTATGCGCACCGCGCCACCGAGGGATATTATGCGGAAATCGGAAGGGCCGGCGCGGGGCTGACGGCGTTTGATTACGACCGCGTAAAGGACCTGCCTCCGCTTGCGAATGAAGGGGCTCACACTCTCGGCGAGATGTGGCGGAACATCACCTATTTTCTCCAGGCCGTGATTCCTGTAGCCGAGGAAGCAGGCGTACGACTGGCTCTGCATCCCAACGACCCGCCTGCCCCGATCAGCCGCGGTTCAGAACAGATCATGGGGAGCGTGGAAGGATGGAAACACCTCATCGAGATCGTGCCCAGCAAGGCCAACGGAATCACGTTTGATTGTGGCGTGACACGGGAAATGGGACAGGACCCCGTGGAAGTGTGCCGTTATTTCGGAACCCGGGACCGCATCAACCACGTGCATTTCCGAAACGTTCAGGTGAGGGTGCCGAATGAGAGATACACCGAGGTGTTCCTGGACGACGGACAGGTCAACATGTTCGCCGTCATGAAGGAACTGGTTCGCCAGAAATATCCGCGGTTGATTTATCCGGAGCATCCGCGCGCCTTGGATGCAGACCGCGAGTTGCCGCGCATGGGATCGTCCTACCCAGGTGGCGGCGCCTATGTTGGCTTTGTTTACAACGTGGGTTACGCCAGGGCAATGCTGCAAGCGGCGCTGACATCGAGTTGAAGGCGCGAGAGATTTTCAGCTTTCACTTCATCCTGCCATCGCGTTCTTGACGAGTTCAATGGTCTGGGCCCACACGCGGCCTTTGACATTCATCGCCTCGGCCATCACCGCATCGAAAGACGAGACGATCATCTCCACATCTTCGTCATTGATAATGAACGGCGGCAGCAATTTGATGATGTTGACGTCCGGGCCGCTTACCTGAGTCAGGACGCGGTGATAGCGCATTAGAGCCATAACCACCAACTCGGCGAACAAGCCCTTCTGCGCTGCTTCGGCGGCCGTCCACGCGGCACGCAGCCCCAGGGAGCGCGGTGCTTTAAACTCAATTCCGATCATCAGACCCTTGCCGCGCACCTCGGCGATCATCTCGTAGCGATCCGCAAGAGCCGCCAGCCTTGTCAAGAGCTTCTCACCGAGCGCGGCGGCGCGGTCAACCAGCCGTTCCTCGTCCATCACCTGAAGCGTCGCCAGCCCGGCTGCCATCGCAAGTTCGTTCTGGCCAAAGGTTGTGGAATGCACCTGGCAGCGATCCAGGCGGCTGAAAACCGCGTCGTGGATGCTGCGACGCGTGATCATGGCGCTGACGGGAACGTAGCCCCCACCCAATGACTTGGAAAGTGTGACGATATCAGGCTCCAGCCGCCAGTGTTCACCGCAGAGAAACCGCCCGGTACGTCCCATCCCGGTCTGGACCTCGTCACAGACAAAGAGCGTGCCGTATTTCCGGCACAGTCCCTGAGCCTCAATCAGATAGTTGTCGCGGGGAATGTACACTCCCTTTCCCTGGATCGGCTCGACGATGAATGCGGCCACGTCCTTAGCGCGAAGTTGCTTTTCCAGCCCGGCCAGGTCGTTCATCGCCACCGCATCGAATCCGGGCATCAGAGGTTCGAACCCCCGGCGGAAGTGCTCGCCGCCATTGATCGCGAGGGTACTCAGAGTTAAACCATGAAACGCGTGCTCCAGGTAAAGCACCCGGGAGCGCTTAGTCGCGGCGCGGGCGAATTTGAGTGCGGTGTCCACAGCGTCGGCGCCGGAATTGGCGAAGAACACCGAATCGAGTCCTCCCGGCATGCGCTTCACCAGTTGTTCCGCGAGTAAACCCGCCAGCACGGGACAATCCATTTTCACCAGGTTCGGACGGTCCAGAGACAGTACCTCTTGCATGGCTTGCTTGACGATCGGATGCCCGCGCCCCAGGTTGAACACACTGAATCCGGCAAGCAGATCGAGGTAACGGTTGCCGTCGGCATCCCACAAATAGGCCCCTTCTCCCCGGGTATAGATCTTGTCGAAGCCGATGATTGCCTGAGCCCTGGCCAGGCTGGAGTTGAGATATTGCCTGTGTAACGCGAATTGTTCGCCCTGACGTGCTTCGATGAGCTTAGCGATGGAATATTTCATGGCAGATTCCTGACTGCCGTCGAACTTGCCGGAACCAGACGGCCACGCCGGACATAGAACTCCGCGTCGCCCCACCGGACGCGATTCGAAAGCAGTGCCAGCACCCAGACCAGGAACTCGAGTGCGTCGCGCAGAGGAATCAGCCACCATCTCCTGGCCAAGAGCGGGTCTTTCATTCCGTAAGCGCCAAAGCTTAAGGCCACGCCCAGGCGGGCCGCCAGTGGAATTGCCAGACACCCGATCGCGATCAGGCGAGAGGGCGCTACCAAGGCTGCCGCGACCGACCACGGCAAACCTTTTGTGAACAACTCCCCAACGTATCCCCAGGGCCGGCAGTGGCGTATAAACACGCCCCAGCGTAGTTGATGGGTAAAGAACTGACGAGCCGTAGCGGAAGCGCAGAGCGTTTGGATAGTGCAGAGGATCAGTTCAACACGATAGCCTCGACTCGCGATGCGCTTGCCGAGGTCGTGATCGTCGGTGGCGCGGTCAGCCAAGGCCTCGAAGCCACCAATCTCCGACAGACGGGTCCGGGTGACCGCTATCGTGGCGCCCAAGGCAAATCGCACGCCTTCGAGCTTTCGCGCCACCAGAGTGCTGGGCAGCCAGTCGGTGGTCAGGTTCAAAGCCTCGAGTTCGGACCAGAGGCTGGGGACCGTCATCCCGCGGTACAAGGATGTGACTGCTCCGACGCAGGCGTCGCGAAAAGGCGCGACGACGCGCCGCAAATAGTCCGGCCGGACGCGCGTATCGGCATCGCTAATGACCAGTAACTCGTGGCGTGCTTCCGGCAGCAAGCGGCAGAGCTTGGCTACTTTGTTGTTCGTGGCATGGTCCGCCCTTCCTATCACCAGGCGAATTGGCACTCCCGGAAAATCGTGCATGATCCGCTCAACAACGGGAATGGCTAAATCCCGTTCGTCATCCACGCCAAAGAGGATCTCATATTCCCGGTAATCCTGCCGGCAAAAGCTCGCCAGGTTTTCGTAGGCCTCACGCTCCAGGCCCTTTAAGGGCTTCAGAATGCTGACCGCGGGGGTGAAGTCGGGGCTCGGCTCAGGACTGCGCCGGAAGAAATCCCAGGCGCAGAGGGTAGCCGCCAGATAGTAAATCAGTGGAAGAATAGCTATCGCAAAAACTGCCCACCTGAGGAGAGATAAGAGCATCAGTCCTTTCTTCGATCTTGTGTTGAACCACCTGCCAGCTCTTTCTGGCGAACGGTTATTTTACTCGAAGCCCGTGGCAATCTGCAGCGTGATCTGGTGGCAGTTCCGCAGGCTCCAATGCAATTCCATGCACTAGGCCTAGGTGACGTTGTCCTCCAGTGAGCGAAAAGGGATCTCCGCACTGAGCTGCGCGGGGCTTGGCGTGAATCAAACGTGCGAGGCCTCCTTGACGCGCCTTTCGGCTTCGTGCATGGCCTCGTAGATCTGCTCGAAGCTCTCGATCGCGAAGAGAACTTTCTGAAGCTCATCGACTTTGACGGGAGTCTCAAGAACGGTCTCCAGATCAAACGGCCTCACTGCGCAACCGCCCTGAATCACATTCGTGCATTCCCCGTGTGAGCTGATCACCCCGCTGCCGTACACCTTGACCTTGCCTCCTCGCCGCATGATCCCGAATTCAACCGTGTACCAAAAGAGCCGCCCCAGCCGCTCCAGAACCAGTTTGTCCTCCATCTGTGTACACACGCTCCCGTAGTGCTGGAGAAAACCCGCAAACACAGGATGCGAATGCATGGGAACGTGACCGAAAACATCGTGGAAGATGTCCGGCTCAGGAATGTAGTCGAGCGAGTCCCGGCTTCTTAGCCAGGTGGTCGTTGGAAACTTGCGAGCCGCAAGCATTTCAAAAAACGCGCCGGCCGGAAGGAAGCCGCTGACCGGCGTGGCGTTCCAGCCTGTCCGTGGCTGTAGCCTCTCGCTGATGGAGGCCAGGTTTGGAATGCGATCCTTCCGCAAGCCAATAATATCAATGCCCTCAAGATATTCCTGGCACGCATATTCCTCTACTTGGGGGAGCCGTCTCTGCACGAGCTCTGTCCAGACGGCGTGCTGCTCGGCGGTATAGTGTTCGTAATCCTGCTTGATGAGGTAGGGTTCGGCAGCGACCAGAGCGGGACCTCCCATCGCATCTCCTTCCGACAAAGGCAACTGCTCGCCTGCCTATTTGATGTACTCGTGAGCGGAGAAGTTTCCTGTGGGCCAAGCACGGATGGCCGGACGAGCGTCCCGTGCCCGGGCTCCGCCCCTTGCGGGCGTGCCTGAAAGGGGATACGGGGGGCAGAGGCCCCTTCTTTGTGGTCCTGCCGCTCCAAAGGAGACCGAAGTGCCCCCCAGTCCCTGAAACCTCCCGGCTACCCCTTCGGGAGATGCGTTTGCGCCCCCATCGAGGATCAGCATGCCCATTCCTGATCATCCAACCGTCGGCCATGGCCAAGCAATCACGACGGTGGGTTGACAACGCCCGGTTCCGCTTTTCCGGCGCTCAGCGGGGTATGGCTGCATGGGGTGGCCTCAGATTGGCAAGTCAAGGCATCGCGCTCGCGCTTGGCCGCGGCAACTTCCTGCGCATCCGCTGCCGTGAGACGGGAGTCGTCGCAATAGATTTCGCCGCTCCGGCAGGCCGCCAGATTCCGTTGATACGCACTGCCGGCAACGTCCTTCGCCTCCGCCGAGGTCAGGGCGGATTCGTCGCAGAGACCCTGGCCGGTTTCGCATGAAAGGAGATTACGATCGTGCGCGAGGCTGGCCACGTCTGTGGCCTCCGCTGCGGTCAAGAGCGAGGGATCACACGCCCCGGTACCTGTTTCGCAGTCCAAGAGGTTTTGGGTTCTCGCAATGCTGGCGACCCTTTCGGCCTCGGATGGCGTCATCAAGGTCGCGTCGCAAACACCCAGAGTAGTTACACAGGCCAGGAGATTCTGACGTCGCTGAGCCTGGGCCGCTTCTTTCGCCTCGCCCGCTGTCAGCAATGACCGGTCGCACTCCCCGTAACCGCTCAAGCATCCCCAGAGGTCTTGATCGTGCTTAACTTGAGCTATCTCTTTAGCTTGGGCGGGTGTCAACAAAGCGCGATTGCAGCTTTCAAAGCCATCCAGGCAATTACGCAGGTTCTCCGCCTGTGTGTTCGCCCCTCTTTGACCGAAGGCGGCGACAGCAACCACCCCCAAGATCAAATATATAACCACACTTCGCTTCATTCCACCCTCCGTGGTTGCGCTGAATCCTCGGCCGGAGCGTTGCCCTGACCGCGTCCGGCCGGAACTCGGTTCTAGGACTTATTTGTTTCGGTCTTGGTCCTGGCCGCCATGGCTTTGAGTTCGGTTGCGATCCGGTGCCCCTTTTGGTAGCGGTAATAGACCATGACACGGTCGCCCTTCTCGACGTTTCCTTCCTTCTTGGTGTTGGAGTCGAGCGTAAATGTGGTTTTCTCCTCCTTGCCCTTCCAGGTGTGATCGAGAATCAGTTCGTCGGCAGCCAGCGAGTAGACTTTTCCCGTTTCATGGTGAAGAGTCATCTTGTCTGTGGTGTGGGTATCGGACTGAGGAACTTGCTTCGCGCTGTTCGTTCCACTGGTTTGGCCTGACACGGTTGCCAACCCTGCCGTTACGGTCAATACGATCGCCAACGCAAATATCTTTCCTGTGTTCATCGGAGCCCTCCCTGAGAGTCTTAACGAGTGTCTGCCCAATATATCGTGATGCGATGTAAATGTGGACGGTTGCCCGGCCGAGTCCGGTTGACACGGTGCTCATATACCCCTACCCTGGTATTGGTATCAGTCGGGAGCATGTTTGCGACGGGAGGCCCTTGAATGCTGAAGCCGGCCGTGCAGAAACGCTTGACGGTTCGCTTGCGCCGCATTGAAGGTCAGGTGCGCGGGCTGGAGCGCATGGTTGCGGAGTCCGCGTTGTGCGTTGACTTGCTGACGCAAATCGCCGCAGTTCAGTCGGCGCTGAAAGGTGTGGGCGATGAGCTCCTGCGCTACCATGTCCAGTATTGTGTTCCCGAGTCGTTCTCGCGCCGGCTGCGCGCCAGGGAGCGGCAACGGCTGGCGGAAATGGAGAGGATTTTCACCCAGTACTGCAAACTACCATGGAACACGGCAGTGTTGAACGTGCCCATCCGCCCGAGGAGTGGAAATGCTTCGGAATGAATTGGCTGGGAGGCAGGGATTCGAACCCCGATACGCAGATCCAGAGTCTGCAGTCCTACCGTTAGACGACCTCCCAGGAACAATGAGTTACATTACCATACCTGGTGATTGGAGTCTATTTGAACGGTTGCGAGCAGTGTCTCAGTTTGAGGTAGAGGCGGCTTTACGCCGCCATTTGGCGAGGTAAACTCGCCGCTACAGATTCAAACTCAGACACTACGGGTCGCGGGGGATGCGCGACACGAAGTTTGTAGATTTTTGTTGCTTGATTCAGGTTGCCAACTGCGGACAATGGTTGCCGATTTAAACTGTTGACTGTCGACTGTCAACTGTCGACTGCTTTTCAGAACAAGCGGAAGCTGACTTCCACAATCACGCGCACTGGAACTGGCGTGAGATTACGCATAGCCGGCTTGAATTTCCAGGTCCGCACGGTCTCGGTGGCCTTTTCGTCGAGCCCCAGGCCCAGTGGCCTCACCACCTTACAGTCGGTAACATCGCCGTGGGTGTCCACGACGATCATCAGTACCACGGTGCCCTGATACTTGGCCTTCCGGGCTTCCTCGGAGTAAGGCGGTTCAGGTTTGAAGATCGGGATAGGCGCGCTGACACCGCCACCGACACTATAGATCCCGCCACCAGTCCCGCCGCCCTCTCCGGGGCCCAACCCGCCGCCCTTGCCAGACCCGATGCCGGTCCCTTCACCGGAACCGATGCCTCCTCCCGTTCCAGGCCCGTTGGAAGGTGGGCCCGCAACGCCCTGCGGATCGCCCCAGTTGGGCAAATTGGAAGCCATTTGTGGGAGTTTCAACTCGGGCGGGCCCAGCAAGGTTGGCTCGACCTGCAGGATGGGGTGGAGATTTCGAATTACCGCCATTGGGGGAGCCAGTTGCTGTCTCGCAAACCTGGGAACTGCGCCCTTCGATGCCGGCGTCGGCGAACGGTCGCCTCCTCCGCCACCCCCTCCAGCCTTTTTGCCGGCCGCCTCGATTTCGGCCAAGTAGGGCGAAATGTCAATCACCTCGCTCTTGGCGGACACTTTGGCCGGCCTATTGACTTGAGAAATAAGAAATGGCAGCAAGATGATCGCTACTCCCACGACGTGAACCAGCAGAGAATTCATCCACGAGCCCGACTGGGGCTGATAGTCCTGCCACATGTTCGGCACGTTGACGGGGTGGGAGGTAATGGGGATCGAGGGGGGCTTCGGTTTCTCGAATAAGGCCCTTAACTGGTTTGGGATGTCGAGGATCCAGGGACGCATATCCGTGGCGGGCAGATCCACCTCGCCCCGGTAATATTCGCTTCCGATGTTGTTTTTCGGCTTCTCAAACAGCGCCCTTAGTTGATTGGGGATATCAAAGATCCAGGGGCGCAGGTCGGTGGCCGGCAAAGCGACCTTTCCGCGGTAATACTCTTTTGGAACGGTGGTTTTCGGCTCGTGCAGCAACCCCCAGATCTGGCGAAAGAGAGAAACAGGCGGAAGCGCGGAATCCACAAATGTCAAGTG
>CAWJHY010000061.1:0-169405 GCA_963842495.1 uncultured Acidobacteriota bacterium | reverse complement strand
TTTTGAACTCTTCGTGGCGCTGCGGTACCTGAAAGCCAAGCGACGGCAATCGGTCATCTCCGTAGTGACGATCATCTCCATCGTAGGGGTCACGGCCGGCGTCTGCGCGTTAGTTGTGGCGCTGGCGATCAACAACGGATTCCGCGAGGAATTGGAGAAGAGTCTGCTCGGCGCCACCGCCAACGTCAACCTTCTGCGCGCCAAGAACGACGGGATCAGAGACTACGAAGCCTTGACCGTGCGCCTTAGCAGGCTGCCGCATGTGGTAGCCTGTGCTCCCGCGCTTTACGGAGAGGTTCTGGCCTCTTTTCGTTCTCGCGCCTCCGGCATAGTTTTGAAAGGCATCGATCCGCAGCGTGAAGTCCACGTGGGAGACCTGCTGCTGAAACTGCGGGAAGGAAGTCTGGAAGGCCTCTCGCAGACCTTTGCGGATGCTGATCCCATTATTCTCGGCAAAGAGTTGGCAAAGTCGTTGGGAGCCTACGTGGGTGACACGATCCTCATTACCAGTCCCCAGGGTTACCTGACTCCGCAGGGCTTGTTTCCCAAGTACCGTCACTTCCGGGTGGTCGGGGTTTTCGATTCCGGCTTCTACGACTTCGATGCCACTTGGGCGTTCACCAACCTTCCCGCGGCGCAACGCCTGCTGGACTTGGCGGATGTTGCCTCGGTGATTGAGTTCAAGATTGATAACATTTATCTTGCGCCCTCGGTGGCTGAGCAAATCAGGGCTGCCGCCGGCAAGGGATTTGAGACCAGTACCTGGATGGAACAGAACCATTCCCTATTAAGCGCGCTGCGGCTGGAACGGTTGGTGACCATCCTGACCATCGGCTTGATCGTGGTGGTTGCCGCCCTCAACATCTTCATTACCCTGGCCATGATGGTGATGGAAAAGAACCGGGACATCGCCGTGCTCATGTCTATGGGCGCCCGGAAGAGGCAAGTCTGGGCGGTTTTCACTCTTCACGGACTGCTCATCGGAGCCTTCGGCACGTTGCTGGGGCTGATTCTGGGTTACGGAGGCTCTTGGCTGGGGGGCCGGTACAAGCTTTTTCCACTCCAGCCTGATGTTTACGCACTGGCTTCGGTACCCTTCCATGCCCGTCCTTGGGACGGGGTTTGGATCAGCCTGGCAGCGCTCGGCATCAGTTTTCTGGCGACGCTCTACCCGTCGTTATCGGCATCGGGGCTGGACCCGGTGGAAATCCTCCGCTATGAATGAGGTATAGACTCATTGAGCCATTGAGTCATTGGGCCATTGAGCCATCGAAGTAAGGCGGCAGGAGCGGTCGCTAAAACAAGGCGCGAAAGATTATGACGACACAACCTGAGCAGTTAAGAGAAAGAACAAAACAGTTTGCGATTCGCGTCGTGAGGCTTTTTCGAAGCTTGCCGAAAAATGACGAGGCAAGGATCATGGGAAAGCAGGTGTTGCGAGCAAGCACATCGGTAGCAGCGAACTATCGTGCGGTATGCCGCGCCCGCTCTCGCGCTGAGTTTATCTCGAAGGTTGGAAGGACCGTCGAGGAGGCTGACGAGACGGTCTTCTGGTTGGAGCTTCTGGTTGAGACCGGAATAGTCCCGAAAGAACGAATGCAGAGCCTGCTGGCGGAAGCCAATGAGCTCCTGGCAATCCTCGCAGCATCTCAGCGAACGGCAAGAGCGAGCGGAAGGCAATTCAATTGAGTCATTGAGCCATTGAGTCATTGAACCATTAAGAAGCGCTGACAAGATGCCACGAAAGCTGAAGGGTACACGGGCAAAATGACCCAATGACTCAATGGCTCAATGACTCAATGACTCAATCGCCCGATGACTCAATGACCCAATCTTTATTGCGCGCCGAAAAACTGACTAAGATCTATCGCTCAGGTGACGAGGAGATTGTCGTCCTGGACGCACTGGACCTGGACGTCCGTAGGGGCGAACTGGTCGCCTTGGTGGGCGAGTCTGGAACGGGCAAAACGACGCTGCTCCACCTGCTCGCTGCTCTGGACACTCCGACGACGGGTGCGGTATACTTCATGGGGCAGAGGCTTAGTGAGTTTGGCCAGGAGGAACGTGCCGCTTACCGGAATGCGCGTGTCGGTTTTGTATGGCAGATGCACTACCTCCTGCCGGAATTTAGCGCGCTCGAGAACGTAATAATCCCGCAGTTGATTGGCGGCCTTGAGTTCTCACCAGCCAGGGAGCGCGCGCGGGAATTGCTGGGGGAAGTTGGGCTGGCCAGCGCTGCCGGACGACGCGTGGGTGAGCTTTCGGGGGGTGAGCAACAGCGTGTCGCCTTGGCCCGGGCGCTAGCCAACCAACCGACCCTGCTGCTGGCCGATGAGCCAACCGGCAGCCTGGACCAGCGCACTGCCCTGCGGGTGATTGAGTTGTTGGAGGGACTGCACCGGGATCACCAGTTGACCTCGGTGCTAGCCACCCATAATCGGGAATTAGCCGGGCACGCGCAGCGGATTTTGCGCCTGGCGAATGGAAAACTGAAGGACGGGTAAGGCGGGCCATAGGGCCCGCACCTCTAATTCCAATGGTTCAATGACCTGCTACCCTGGACGCCGGGGCGAGGGGTTACCGAGAGGGCTGGGGACCTATGTTCGAACGGTATACAGAGAAGGCGCGGCGTGTGATATTTTTCGCCCGATACGAAGCCAGCCAATTCGGCTGCCCCTATATCGAAACGGAGCACTTGCTGCTGGGGTTGCTGCGCGAGGATAAAGCGCTGACCAACCGCTTCCTCCGCTCCCACGCCTCGATTGAGTCCATCCGCAAACAGGTTGAAGGCCGGACTCCGGTGCGCGAGAAGGTCTCGACTTCCGTGGACCTGCCCTTGAGCCAGGAGTGCAAGCGGGTGCTGGCTTTCGCGGCGGAAGAGGCTGAGCGCCTTTCGCACAAACATATAGGAACGGAGCACCTCTTATTGGGTTTGCTGCGCGAGGACAAATCGTTCGCGGCGGAGATGCTGCACGAACGCGGGTTGCGTTTGAACGCCTTGCGCGAGGACATGAACCGCGCCCAGAACGAAAAGGCCTCCAGTTCGCGTCCCAAGGAAGCCTCCCTCCTCTCTGAATTCAGCCGCGACCTCACGCAATGCGCGTTGGAGAACCAGCTCGATCCCTTGATCGGCCGCGAGGCCGAGCTGGAGCGGGCGGTCCAAATCCTCTGCCGCCGGACCAAGAACAACCCCGTCCTGATCGGGGAGCCGGGCGTGGGCAAGACGGCCATCGTGGAAGGACTGGCGCAGCGAATCACCGACGGTGATGTACCTTCGTTTCTCGCCGACAAGCGAATTCTGGCACTGGATCTTTCTTTGATCGTGGCGGGCACCAAATACCGCGGCCAGTTCGAAGAACGTCTAAAGACCATCATGAAGGAGCTGATGGAGTCGCAAAACGCCATCGTCTTCATCGACGAACTTCACACCTTGGTAGGGGCGGGGTCGGCGGAAGGCTCTCTGGACGCCGCGAACATTCTCAAGCCGGCATTATCGCGAGGCGAAATCCAGTGCATTGGCGCCACCACACCGGCTGAATTTCGCAAATCCATCGAAAAGGACAGATCGCTGGAGCGGCGCTTCCAGGCCATCAAGGTCGCCCCTCCCTCGGAGGGCGAAGCCGTCAAGATTCTTTTCGGCATCAAGGAACGGTACGAGAAGTTCCACGCGGTCAGTTACACCGACGAAGCGCTCAGCTCCGCCGTTTACCACTCCAGCCGCTATATTCCCGATCGGTTCCTGCCGGACAAAGCGGTGGATCTGATTGACGAGGCGGGGGCGCGGGTGAAGCTCCGGCAGAGTTCCCTGCCCGAAGAGATGATCGACGTGCAGAAGAAGATCAAATTCGTGGTGCACCGCATGGAGAATGCCATCGCCAACCACGAATTCGAAAAGGCGCGCTTCTATTCGGATGAGGAGCGAAAGGAACGCGAAAGCCTGCGGCTGCTGCGCGAAAAATACAATATCGACGAAACGGCCATGGGCAGCGTTACCCGCGAAGACATCGAAGATGTGGTGTCGCGGTGGACGGGCGTACCGGTGACCTCGATTAAGGAGGAAGAGAGTTCGAAGCTGCTGAGGACGGAGGAGGAGCTGCACAAACGGATTATCAGCCAGGACCGCGCCATCTCAGCGCTGGCCAGGGCGATTCGCCGCTCCCGCGCCGGCCTCAAACCGCCCGGCCGGCCTGTGGGCTCTTTCCTGTTCCTGGGTCCTACCGGCGTCGGTAAAACGGAAATGGCACGTTCCCTGGCAGCATTCCTTTTTGGAAGCGAGCGGGCGCTGATTCGTTTCGACATGTCGGAGTTCATGGAGAAGCATTCGGTCTCCAAGCTGATTGGGTCGCCTCCCGGCTACGTGGGTTATGAGGAGGGTGGCCAACTTACGGAGCGAGTCCGGCGCACGCCCTACTCGGTGATCCTTCTGGACGAGATCGAGAAGGCCCACCCTGATTTGTTCAACATACTGCTGCAAGTCTTTGAGGACGGGCACCTGACCGATGGGCTGGGGAATACGGTGGACTTCAAGAACACCATCCTCATTATGACCTCGAACATCGGGGCTCGCTACCTGCAACGCCGCTCCCACCTGGGGTTCCAATCCGCGGCGGAAGGCACCAGCGAACGTAAGGCCGAAGACATGGTGATGTCGGAGGTCAAGCGGCTGTTCAATCCTGAGTTCCTGAACCGCTTGGACGAAGTCATCGTCTTCAATGCGCTGAATGATAGCGATCTCATCCAGATCCTGGAACTGCTGGTGGGGCAGATGAACCAGAATCTGGAGCATAAGAATATTTCGCTTTCCCTGTCGCGTGAGGCGAGCCAGTGGATCCTGGAAAAAACTTGTGAGGACCGATCCTATGGCGCTCGTCCGCTACGCCGGGCTCTCCAGAAATTCGTTGAGGACCCGCTTTCGGAAGCCTTGATCCAGGGGGAGATTCACCCTCCCTCGGTTCTGGAAGTGGTGGTAGAGAAGGACGGTCTCAGTTATCGTTCGATGAATGACAAGCTCGTTGCGGCCACGCCACTCGCACGTTAATGCAGCCTGCCCCATTGAGTCATAGAGCCATTGTGCCATTGAGTCATTGAGCCATTGGGCCATTGAGTCATTGCTGTCTGTGTTGAGGCTTCAAAGGTGTGGAGGGCACGGGGCAGTTCGTTTGTCTTTGCACCGCGCCCGCCCGCGGTTATTGACAAAGCCTACGGGTCAATGGCTAAATGGCCCAATGGCTCGATGGCTCAATGGTACAATGGCTCAATGATTTTGAGTCTTCGGGCCAACTTCCGACGCAGTCCCGGCATCGGACTCTCTGAGCCCAGTCAACGAGGGGGAAGACCGTTTCTTGAAGAGAAGTTTCGCCACCTGTAAAGCATATCCGAGTAGACCGTGGAACAGGCGAGTGGGGCTGGCGCTTGCCGCCCTGCTCTTGAGTTCTGGCTTGGCGCTTCGGGCCCAGAATCCGCCCGCAAACCAGAACCCGCCCTCTTCACCCGACACCTCATCTTCCACCCAGAAGAAGCCGGCACAACCCTCGCCAACGCCGCCTGCGAATCAGAATCCGCCCGCGCCCTCCAGCGCGCCCTCTTCCGGCCAGCAGGCGCCGGCACAGCCCTCGCAGACGCCGCCGGAGGCTCCCCAGCAGAAACTTCAACTCGAGACTCCCCAGGCGGCCCCTGCACAGCAGAAGCCTCCGGTACTCACGACTCCGACCACACCCGGGCAACCTGCTCAGCCTGCCGTGCAGCAGACCATCCAGGAAATCATCTTTCGAGGCAACCGGCGCATCACCAGCGCGCGTATGCGTGCCAGCATCTTCTCGAAAAGAGGCGATGTTTACAACGAGGCTGCCCTCCGCCGGGATTACATGTCGCTTTGGAACACCGGCTACTTCGACGACATCCGTTTGGAAGCAACCGAGTCCCCAAAAGGCGGCATCATCGTCACCTTCTTCGTGCGAGAAAAGAAGCTGATTCGCAGCATCGACTACAAGGGATTGAGCAGCGTTCAACAATCCGATGTGCTGGATGAATTCAAGAAAGAAAAAGTTCCTCTCTCCATCCAGTCCCAGTATGATCCCGTGGTCGTCCGGCGGGCCGAGGTGGTGCTCCAGGATATGCTCTCGGCGCATGGCAAGATGTTTGCTACCGTCCGGCATCGCACGCGGAACATCCCGCCCAACTCCGTCGCTCTTACGTTTATCGTCGTGGAAGGCCCCAAGGTGAAGGTTGGGAACGTGCGTTTCGCCGGCAATCATGTCTTCTCGGCGCGCGAACTTCAGCGCGCCATGAAATATTCCCGGCCGACCGGCGCTCCACCCTGGTTCTACTGGTTTCACAAAACCTACGACAAGGAGAGGATCGAAGCCGACCTCGAAAACATCCGCGACCTTTATCGCGACCACGGCTACTATTTCGCTCTGGCCAAAGAACCGGAGACGAAGATGGTGGACACCCGGCGGCGCTATCCCTTTTTCTTTTATAGCTGGGGCCGGGGCAAGCGCGTGGATCTGAATATCCCGATTGAAGAGGGGCTGCAATATCGCCTGGGCAGGTTCGTCATCCGCGGGAACAAGCTCTTCACGACAAAGCAATTGGCGCCGATCCTGCGAATGAAAGAGGGTGATCTTTTTTCACTCTCCAAAGTTCGCAAGGCGATGGAGAACTATACCAAGCTCTATGGCCAATTCGGTTACATTAACTTCACCGCCTCCCCTGACCCGGAGCCTGATAACAAGCGGCGAGTCATCAATCTGGCCTTGGACTTCGAGGAAGACAAGCAGTTTATCGTTCATCGCATCGAGTTTTCCGGCAATACCAAGACGCGCGACAAGGTGATTCGACGCGAATTGCTGCTCAGCGAAGGAGATATGTTCAACTCCCAGTGGTGGGACTTGAGCGTCCTGCGCGTGAACCAACTGGGCTTCTTCGACACGGTTAAAAAAGAAGACTACGACATCACTCAGAACGCCTCCAACGGCACCGTGGATGTCACCATGAAGGTCAAGGAAAAAGGCAAGAACCAGATCGGCTTCTCGGGTGGGGTCAGCGGCTTGGCTGGGAATTTCGTTGGGATCAATTACGCCACCAACAACTTCCTGGGGTTGGGTGAAACCTTAAGCATTCAAACCGAGTGGGGGACCTATCAGAAGCTCTACTCCTTTGGGTTCACGGAGCCGTACGTCTTAGACCGCAACATGACGCTGGGCTTTACCGTCTATCGCAGTGATTACCGGTACGACCAGCTCCGCCAATTGGCTTACCTTTACGGGGTCAATCCCACGACGCTGGCCAGTTCCGCGTATGGCCAATACTACGCGCAGAATTTCCAGCAGAATTCCTCAGGATTTACCCTCTTTACCAGCTATCCCTTGCGGCGCCATTTCGCCCGCGTCGGTGTGACTTACAGCTACTCTTACAGCAGCATGCAGGCCTTCAACGCGGCTTCCGAGTCGTTCTTCGAGGCGATCAACTTCCGCGGCCTGGCCGGTCCATCGGCGCTCAGCGGCATCGTCTCCAGTTCGATCATGCCGACTTACGTCTTTAACACCATCAATGACGCTTGGAATCCCACTCGCGGAAAGTACCTCTCTGCGACGCTGGGTATTTCCGGATTGGGCGGGAACGTCTACACCGCTACGCCGTCCATCGAGTTCAAGTACTGGCACCCGGTCCGCAACGTTCGTTCCGAGAAACCTGACGCCTTCGGCATGCGCATCTTGGCCGCCTCGATTGAAGGGTACGGAGGCCGCGTGCCCCCTCCCTTCTCGCGCTTCTATATCGGCGGCGAGTATGACATTCGGGGTTTTGACATCCGGTCCATTAGCCCCTTGGCGTTCTTCCCTGGACTTGGGCAGGTCTGTAACCGCGACAACTTCGGCAATCCCATTCTGGCTACCGGCTCCAATGGACAGAAGGGAGCCACATGCGGCTCTTACACGCAATTCCCCTACTACACGCCCATCTACCCCGGGGGGGATACGGAACTCGTCAGCAACTTCGAATACCGCGTGCCCATTATGGGCCCCGTCACCCTGGCGGCCTTTGTCGACGCGGGAAGCGCCTTTGTCCTGCGGACCAACCAACTCCAGATTGATACGACCATTCCAACCCTCGCGCAGTTGAGTTCGGAGTACCCCTACTTCCAGTTGCCCACCCGGCTTCGAATCATCGCGAAAACCAATTTCCGTCCCCGCAGTTCAACCGGACTCGACCTGACCGTCATCCTCCCCGTGGTCAACGCGCCGTTTCATCTTTATTATGGCTACAACTGGCTGCGTGAGGATGATGTTCTCATCACCCCTCCCCAGGTCCTGCCCCCGGAGACGCTGTTTCCCAATACGGCGACTTACGAAGCTGCCCGGGGCTTATTCAACCCCTTTAAGTTGCGGGAGCGCAAGGGGAGGGTCGGATTCACGGTAGTTCGCACCTTTTAGAGAAAAAATGAGTTAGAATGTGTTAGCGCAATGAGTACTTTAAATCCTTGAAGGAGATTGAATGAAGACTCGAGTTTCTACTTTTACACTTCTGTTCTTCCTGGGAACTGCCCCGGCGGGTTTGCTGGCTCAGAGTGCGGGCGCGCCAAGCAAGATTGGGCTCGTCAGTATTCAGGAGGCAATCCTCAGCACGGCGGAAGGGAAGAAATCGATGGCTGACCTCCAGAAGAAGTATCAGCCTCGCCAGCAAGAGATTCAAAACGAACAGCGAGATATTCAGGCCATCAGCGACCAGTTGCAGAAACAAGCCGCCACGCTGAGCGACGACGAACAGCGACGCCTGAACCGGGACCTGGAAGAAAAGCAGAAGGTCTTGAAGCGCGCCACCGAGGATTATCAGGCCGACACGGCAGCCGATCGGGATGAGATGTTTCGCCGCATCGGTCAGAAGATGGTGAAAGTGATTCAGGATTATGCGCCCAAGAATGGTTACTCTCTGGTGATCGGAAGTGACCAGGTTCCGATCTATTTCGCGGCTACGGAAGTCGAACTGACGGAGCAGATCGTAAAGCTCTACGACGCCGCGTACCCCGCGGAAGCTCCGACCTCGGGTGGACCGGCGGCGCCTGCGACGCGATCCGGTACGCCTTCCACCGCCAAGCCAGCAGCGCCCAAGCCGAAGCCCTAGGAACGCATGGCTAGGGGAACCCCTTTGCCAGAGGCTTGCGCCCTTGCGTAGTGTGGGGTGGGGTGTCTATGACAACTCGCCGCTACGCTTGCGGATTCGTGTTGCATCCCCCGTGGGGCTCGCATAGTATGGAATCCGTAGGCGCATTAAACAGAGCCAAGCATGAAAAACCACAAGGCCAAAACTGTAGCGGATTCCTTTACGGAAACGGTGGAGATAGTTCTTCCCAACGACGCTAATCCTTTGGGTAACATCCTGGGCGGCAAAGTTATGCACCTGATTGATATCGTGGGAGCGATCTCCGCCCGGCGCCATTGCCGCAGCCTTTTGGTGACGGCGTCGGTGGATAATCTGGACTTCGTTCATCCCATCAAGGTCGGCCAATTGATCGTCCTGCGAGCTTTCGTCACCCGCGCCTTTAACACCTCTTTGGAAGTCGAGGTCAATGTCTTTTTAGAAGATGGCCTGACCGGTGAGCGCCGTCAGACGAGTTCAGCCTTCGTCACTTACGTTGCCGTCGATCGAGACGGCCGCCCGGCCAAGGTTCCGCCCATACTCCCCGTTACGGCGGATGAAAAACGCCGTTACCGGGAGGCGCTGGCACGGCGCCGCCGCCGGCTGGCATTTGCCGCCAGCGCTCACCGTCGCTACTTCGAACCGGAAAAGTAGGTGAAGTGCGGGTGGCCGCCCTCGAGCGAACGAACCGAAGGGCCGCCAAATCATGATCTAGACCGATTCCCTGCAGACGGAGACGCAAATGAAGATCAAACGGGAAAAAATCTTCTCAGGAACTCCTTGGGAACCGAAGGTCGGTTATTCACGCGCCATTAAGGTCGGGGACATGGTCTACGTCTCCGGAACGACCGGCACAGACCCTTCCGGCAAGGTTCTCGCCCCGGGAGACATGTACGCGCAATCGGTGCAGGCAATTCGAAATATCGAAAGCGCCCTCAAACGCCTTGGACTCGGCCTCGAATATGTAGTGCGCACCCGGATTTACGTCACCAAGATCGACCGCTGGGAGGAGGTGGCGAAAGCGCACTCGGAGTTCTTCGGCGAGATCCATCCGGCCACCACCTTGGTCGAAGTCTCCCGCTTTATCGACCCCGAGATGCTGGTGGAGATCGAAGCCGCGGCAGTAAGTTGAAAGGGCAGGAGTCAGGAGTCGGGAGTGAAAGATAGACTGCCCTCTCCCTGGGGAGAGGGTGGCCCGCGACGGCGCTTTCATCAGCCGTCGCGGGTCGGGTGAGGGGTTACTTCCAAACCATCCCGCCGTTGCTCAGGGACTCGCCTTCACGCATGGCAACCAATCCTGCGGGTAATGAACTTCCACTCCACGCATCGGTTTTCCGTTTCCGCCGCGCGCACTGCATCGCATTCTACTCCGGCGCGCCGAAACTGTCTGCCTCCGATCCTCTTCACCGCAGAGACGCGGCGGATGTGCCGGGCGGCGTCGTATGCAGTTTCACGGTTTGGCGAGTGCAGTAACAAGAGTGTTAGTAGAACGCTTGATACTTGACAAAATCGTCCAGGCGTGATAGGCTACTTCTGTGAAAGTCCCTCCCTTTGAGGAAGCCCCCTTCCTCGACCCCTGTCCGCCCCAAGGGGGAAGCCTGTTGGCAGGTCTCAGGCGCCAGGTCCGCGGGATCAGGTGTCCGGTGTCTGTTGTCGGGTTCCTGGGTCAGGATTACCGACGAGTTGTCATGGGCTTGCCGCCCACCCGAGCGAATGAAAACCACCCTTCTCGTCCACCGAGGCAAGCGCCCGAGAGCCAGCACAGAGAAGCTCGCGTGCGGAGTCCCAGGATCGAGGAAAAGAGGACGTGCGGAAAAGATGTTAAAAATCGCGGGAACGAACTCAACAACTCCTTTGGAATCAATAAAAGCGTCAAAAAAACGAACTCAAAACGAACTGGTTTTGCATGCAAAGACGAGCAATTAAAGGCCACGAATGGACCAAACAGCGCGAGAGAGGCGAAGCCGGAATCGCGAGCCGAGTGTGCCTACCCTGTATTAAAACAGATGTTTTACACAGTTGTTTGACATATAGGCTCAGGGCAATTGGCATCCGGTGCCTCTCGGTCTTCGAGGGAACAAAGCGAGAATGTCTATGAAAACAAAGGAAAACGTCGTGTGGGATGAGGCGCTACTTGCGACCCCTCCTTATCCGAGGAGGGGAACCACAATCACCGGGCTCCTCTCCTCAGATGAGGAGGGGTTGGGGGTGGTGGGACTTTGCGGCCTTGGCGCACTTCGCGCCTTGGCGTGAAACCGGGTCGAAAACAAAGGAAGAGGTCAAAAAGTCGAGGAGTCAAGGAGTTGAAGAGTCGAGTAGCAGAAGGCAAAGGCCGACTCAACCTCCGAGCCGCAGTCCGGTACCCGCCACTCGGCTTCTCGGCTCCTCGACTTCTCGACTCCTCGACTGCAAATTCGGCAGAACAAAGCGAGAATGTCTATGAAAACAAAGGACGGCTGTTGAAAACATCGGGTGGAACGTCACGGACGGCGCGATCTCCGGTTCTACTTGCTGGACCGAGGTCCCTTCAGGATTTCGGGTATTCTGGCGAAAAGACTGGCAGCGCTCTGAACTTGCGGGTCGCCCTTGGTTTCCGCTTCCTCGCCGCTGGAAAGGCCGTAGACCAGGTTGAGAAGTTCGACCTTGATTCGGAGCTTCAGGTACTCCTGGTCGCTATCCCAGAATTCCGCGGGAGTGCGAATTCCTCTCCTGGCGAGGTAGTCCTTGAAATCGCCAAGCATGGCGGCGTCCGGCTCGAAGGTCCGGTTTGCACGCCCGTGAAACGTCAAGTACTCCGAAGCGTAGTTGGTGAAAATTCCGGCTTGGTCCAGGAAAGCGACCCAGGGATCGAGTCTGCGGGGAGGTACCTCGACGTCGGGAGCAATTCCGCCGCCTGGCGAGAGCGGTCTGCCGTCATCGGTGGAGAAGTGGCTGGAGGTAGACGCCGGATCGAGTTCTTTGCCCGGCGATGCCAGGGCTGTTCCCGGAATAGGCCGTTGCAGCGAGCGGCCGCTGGGGGTGAAGTATTGAGCGGTGGTCAGCGCCAGTCCGGTATCCTCACTCAGGGGCGTGACGGATTGCACCACGCCTTTGCCGTAGGTTGGCCCACCGGCGATCACCCCCCGGTCGTGCTCTTGCAGCGCGGCCGCCAGCACTTCAGCGGCGCTGGCCGTATCCGCGTTTACCAGGACGACGATCGGCACGTCGAATCGTTTGCCGGGGGCGGTCGTGCGGTAAGCTTTTTCAGGCGATGCCCTGCCCCGCATGGTCATCACCAGGACGTCGGGTTTCAGGAAGAGGCCGGCGACGCCGATCGCGGCGTCCACCACGCCCCCGTGATTATCGCGCAGGTCGAGCACCAGGCCCTCGAGAGGCGTCTTCGACAGATTGCCCACGGCGTCCGAGACTTCCTGCGGGGTCTTCTGCTCGAAGCCGCTCAAGTGAACGTATCCGATTCCGGGAGAAAGCAAAAACGACTTGTCCACGCTCGGCAGGGCCACTTCCGCCGGCTTCATGTCGTAGTCCTGCGAGACGTATCGGCCCGGGTGGATGACCCCCAGCCGGACGGGATGCGAGCGGGAGCGCCGCAGCAACTCAACCAGGGATTCAAAGTCGATCTGGCTGACTCGGGTGCCGTTGATTTCCACGATTTCATCGCCGGGCCCCAGTCCCGCGCGCCACGACGGAGATCCTTGGGCGGTCTGAAGCACCAGTATTTTCCCGGGCGTCACATAAAGGATGGAACCAAAACCCAGCGCCTCGCCCCGCGTCTGTTGCTTCAGGAGTTCGAATTGGTCTCTGTCGAAGAACGAACAGAAGGGATCCAGGGCAGAGAGCATGCCCCGGATGCCGCCATCCAGAACCGCGCGCTCGGGATCGACAGGATCCGCGAAATTCTCCTGAATAGCGCCGTAGGCTTGCGTAAACTTCAAGCTTTCGGTGGTGACTTCGTCCGAGGGAGGAGAGAACGAAGAACTCTGTGCGAGGGCCACAGGCATCGAGGCGGCGAGCCCCAGAAGGTTGCAGGCAACGAACTTTGTCCAGCGCTTCAACTTGTCCCAGTCGTCCTCCCTATCCAGTATAACGCAGGTGCATTCTGTCCGGTGCGAGTGTAGAATATTTCCGAAACTTTTAGCTTTTTTTAGATAGGAGTTTTGACCATGGAGAAAGACCCAGACGTTAGCCGCCGCGATTTCTTGAAGACGGCTGCCGCGGTGGCAGCGGCCTCCGCGCTCCCCAGCGGCGCAGCGCCCGCCATTCTGGCCGATCCTAGCCCCAACCGCATCGTCAACTATGGGATGATTGGCACCGGAACGGAGGGGTGTACGTTGTTGAGATTCCTGGCGACCATTCCCGAAGGCCGGTGTATTGCGACGTGCGACATCTATCCTCCCAATCTCAAGAAGGGTGTCGAAACCATCGCATCGAATCCGCAGACCTATGACAACTACCATGAGATGCTGGAGAGGAAGGATCTCGACGCCGTGATGGTGGTGACGCCGCTCAACCTCCACACCCAGATGGTGGTGGACGCCATGAGCGCCGGCAAGCACGTCTTCGTCGAAAAGACCATGTACTTCAAGGAAGACGAAGAGGCGCAAATTCGCAAGGCGGCGGAAGAGCATCCCAAACAAGCGCTGCAAGTGGGCCTGCAACGCCGTTCCAGCGACCTTTACCAGGTGGCCATGGCGATGGTCCACAAAGGCGCCCTGGGCAAAGTAATGTTCGTGCGCGCCAACTGGCATCGCAACAGCAATTGGCGGCGGCCCGTGCCCGACCCCAAATTCGAGCGCCTGATCAACTGGCGCATGTACAAGGAATACTCAGGTGGGTTATTTGCGGAGTTGTGCTCGCATCAGTTGGACGTGGCGAACTGGGCCATCGGAGCGGATCCGGTCTCCGTCACCGCAACGGGCGGGATCGACTACTGGAAGGATGGGCGCGAAGTCTGCGACAACATCCAGGCGATTTACGAGTACCCGGGCGGCCAGAAGTTCCTGTGGAGCGGCATCCTGTTCAACGAGCACTTCCAATTTCAGGAAGAAATCATGGGCGATCGCGGAACCCTGGTGATCACGCTGGGCAAAGGACTCTTCTATCGTGAGCCCGTGGCCAAAGTTTCGAACGCCGGACTGAAGGAAAACTGGTGGGCGGGCGCCACGGTGTCGAAGGCGGCAACCCAGGAAGGAATCCCCATCTTCCCGGAACGCACCGCCAATCAGGCGGCAGGCTTCGTTGACCGCGAGATGCTCTACGCCAAGCGCTGGCTGGCGTCCATGGGGATTTATAAATACGAGGAAGCCCACGACCCGTGGTGGAGCGAAATGTCGAATTTCTTCGCCACGATCCGGGATGGCAAACCGGTCATCGCTCCACTCGAGATCGGCGTCGCCGATGCACAGGGCGTGATCTACGGCAACCGCGCTGTCGAAACCGGCCAGAAGGTGCTTTGGCCCAAAAAGCAGGAGTCAGGAGTAAAGAGTTAGGATTCAGGAGATCCTGACTCCTGCCTTTATATGACCTATCTTAGTAATTCATTATTTACTATTAACTACTCAATATTTGGCGCGCTGCTGCTCGTCACTTGTCACTCGTCACTCGTCACTGCCTCTGAGCCCCCCGTCCGCTACGAGGCCTCGCACGAAAGCATGGGCACCATCTTCACCGTGGCTGTTTACGGGCGCGATCGTGCTTTCCTTGCGGAGGTGGTGGAGCAGGTTTTCGAAGAAGTTGACCGTCTGGACGAGCAGATGAGCAACTACAAGCCGGAGAGCGAACTTTCCGTCATCAACCGCGAAGCCGCCAGCCATCCCGTGATCGTGGAGCCCGGGCTGTTTCACTTGCTTGAAATCTGCGTCCAGCGCAGCGAACAGACGGACGGCGCCTTTGACATCACGGTCGGCCCGCTCATGAAATCCTGGGGTTTCTTCCGTGGCCGGGGCCGCCTGCCCACCTCGGCGGAGATTGATGAAGTGCTCGAGCGAGTCGGGTATCGGCATCTGAAACTGGACGCCGAACGGCGCACCATCCGGTTTGACGAGAGCGGAGTTGACATCGATCTGGGGGGAATCGCCAAGGGCTATGCCGTGGATCGCGCCGTTGACATCCTGCGCTCGAACGGGATTACCTCCGCGCTGGTCTCGAGCGGCACCAGCAGCATCTACGCCCTCGGCTCGCCTCCCGGCGCGCAGGGCTGGAAAATCACCCTGCGCGATCCTTACGATGCGCACCGGCCCGCGGATGTCATCCATCTTCGGAACTACTCACTGTCGACCTCCGGGAATTACGAGCGGTTCTTTGAGATTGACAGCAAAAGCTATTGCCACATCATGAACCCGCATACCGGTTGGCCGGTCCAGGGCGTGCTCTCCGCGGCGGTTCTGGCCGCTACCGGCACCGACACCGACGGACGCTCGGCAGGATGCTTTGTGATGGGGGTCGATGGCACCCGCAAGTACCTCGCCGCGCAGCCCAATCTCGCCGTCATCTTCTATCTCCCCGCCGAGAAACTTGGCCAGTACAAACGCGTCCTGCTGCGCTCGGAGTCCTACACCATTCCCGCCGATAGTATCGTAGAGATCAACAGGTGAGGCGTGCGGCCGGTTGTGGTATTCGTGGCCGTGATCCGGGTAGTTTGCCCTTCGAAGTCCTGAAGAAAACCTCGACACCACGGAGACGCTGAGGATTGAAGACCGGCGGCGTTTTCTCTGTGTCTCAGTGCCTCCGTGGTGAGGTATTCCGCCTGTCCTCTGGGCCGGCACCGGTTCCAGAGGGCAGAGCGGGGCGCACGGTGCTTACGCTTCGTCGAGCCTGAGATTGTCAGTGAAGCCAAAGTACGTGGCCGCGAAACGCGCGTCGGCCTCAGCCTTGGCGCGATCAAGCTGGTTGGCGACGACGCCTTCCAGTGTCACGTTGCCGTTCTTCACGATGATGTGAATGGGCGGCAATGCCTGATCGCCGTAATGAACGAAGAACGGGTCTCTGTAAATCGCCCGCGCCACAGCCAGGCGCAAGCGATCGTCGAACTGAGAAGTCGGGAGCACTTCGAGGTTGTCATCGAGCTCCGCCACTCCCTTGATGTGCGCGAGGAAGTTGGCAATGTCTGACTTCTTGAAGGGCTGCGTGACTTGGCCGCTCACCGCCAAACGGCCGTCCTGAAGCTGCAGGTTGACATTGTCGAAAATCGTGTAAGCATAGTACGTCACGATGTCTTTCCGCGCCTGGTCCGCGATCTGGCGGGGCGTTACATCATCGGCATGGACACTGATGTTGTCGACCACGGTCACGCCATCCACCTTGCGCGCCGCGCGTTCCGCATCCATCTTGTAGCCGACCGAATCCACCGTCCCGTTCAGCGTGGCCACTCCGTTGTCCACACTGACCTGAACGTTCCCGTGCTTGAAAACTTGAGCGTGATAAAGCTTGTCCTCAATCTTCGCCGTGATCTGCGCAGGCGAGTCTGCTTGTTTCTTGGCGAATCCCACCTGGGCCGCAAGAGCCAGCATCAACGCCGCGAAGAGTAGTTTTGTTCCGCGCATTGGAATCCTCCTTCTCGCCCCCCGCTGGTATCCATGCGGGTGGCCACGCTTTGCTGGTTCCGTGAGTTCCCTGCCCTGTTCATCTCGCCGATCCCGAGCCCTGGCGGAACCAGCAGTCACGCATATGGACGTTGGAGGTTTGAAAAAGGTTACGGCCTGATGAGTTCGTGTTGCGGCAGCGAGATTATCGCGTGGAGTGACTTCGGCCGGCGTGCTGCACCGATAACCCATGTAGGGGCACGCCATGGCGTGCCCCTACGCGAGGTCAAGGGCCATGGCCGCAGCGCCGTACAGGGGCGCGTACGCGCCCAGTCCGGCAGCGACCATCTCCGTCGAATAGCCAATCGTAGGTGAGGCTAGCTTCGCTAGAGACTCGCGCAGCGGATCGAGCAGGACCGCACCGGCCTGAATCAGTCCTCCGCCCAGGATAATCCGATCCGGGTTGAGTATGCGGATCACCGTCAACAATCCGCGAGCAAGATGACGGGCCGCCGCCCGAAAGATCTCAAGGTCCGCCTGTTCGCCTTGAGCGGCTGCCCGGGCGATTTCCCTGGCCGTGATCCCCTCGGACCTTGACCGGCTCGAGTCACCCAGGGCAGCGAGTGAATCTCCGCGGCGCCGCCTCCACTCTCTGCCCCGCTCGGCGATCGCCCATCCCGAACTGAAACTCTCCAGGCAGCCTCGAGCCCCGCAGGAGCAGGTGTTTCCTGCCTCGGAGATGGGAATGTGTCCTAATTCCCCCGCCAGGCCGTCCTTGCCCCGATGGATCTTCCTATTCAAGATCACCCCGGCCCCGATGCCTGTACTCAGGGTGACATAAACCATGGCTTCCGTGCCGCGGCCGGCCCCATAACGGAACTCGCCCAGCGCGCCCGCGTTGGCATCGTTGTCGATCAGGCAGGGCAGGTGCAGATTCGCGTCGACCCACGGCGCAAATGAGAAGTCTTTCCAACCCGGCGAATGGACCGAGGTGACCTTTTGATGCCGGAAGTCCACGGGACCGCCGAAGCTGATTCCACAGGCGGCCACGGTTAAGCCCGCCTGTCCGAGAAGAGCCAGAGTGCGCTGGCTAATCTGCTCGAGCATCCATTCGCGGCCGCCTGAGCGCAGAGTCTCGCCTTCCGAGATCACCAACTGGCGCCCCTGGTGATCGAACAGAGCGATGCGGAAATGCGTTCCGCCGATGTCGATGGCAAGGACGGTATGTGGCAGGTGGGAGGTGGCAGGTGGGGAACAACTTCCTGCCCCACCCTGCGAACCACTCAAACTGAGGTCTTCGCCCATCTACCACCTACCCCATACCACCTACGGTTCATTCCCGATATCGCGGTGTGAAACGCGGGTCTTGTAACCTTCCTCCGCCAGGGCGCGGCCCAGCTTTTCCGCGACGGCGACGGAGCGGTGACGCCCGCCCGTACAGCCAATCGCAATGGTCAGGTAGCTCTTCCCTTCTTGAATGTATTTGGGAAGAAGGTAGAAAAGCAGGTCCATCAAGTGTTTCATGAAGGCCCGCGTTGACGGGAAGGAATCCATGAAACGCTGCACCACTGCGTCTTGCCCGGTTTTGCTCTTCAAGCGCGGCACGTAGTTAGGATTGGGAAGAAAACGTACGTCGAACACCAGGTTCGCATCCGGAGGCAGTCCCGACCGAAATCCAAACGAAACCACGGAAACCAGGATGGCTCTTGCTGCTGAGGGTCCCCCAAAGCGCGTCTGGATGAGGTCTCGCAATTCGTGGACGTTCATGCGAGTGGAATCGATGGTGACGTCAGCAAGCTGCCGCATGGGCTTCAGCAGCGTACGTTCCAGCCGGATTCCCTCGCGCACCGGAAGGTCGCGCCCCAGGGGATGCGGGCGCCGCGTCTCTTCAAAGCGGCTGATCAAGGCTTTGTCTGAGGCTTCCAGGAAAACCAGCGATAAATTCGCGTAGTTGTTTCTGAGGTCCCGATAGACCGTGGGGAGCTGGCTGAGTGCCGCGCCTTCGCGAATGTCCACCACCACCGCCGCGCGCTGCGTCCGGCTGGCCCGCTGCTGGCATCTTTCCACGAACCGCCCGATCAGATCGATGGGCAGGTTATCCACGCAGTGATAGCCGAGGTCCTCGAAGGCCTTGAGTACTGACCCCTTGCCGGACCCGCTCATCCCCGTAATCAGAACGAAATGTCTCCGCGGTTTGGTGGCGGCTGCCATGGAAAACCAGAAAGCAAATGGGCAGATGGGCAGGTGGGCAGTGGGCAGGTAGACAAGCGGGCAATTAGGCAGGTACGCAGGTACTCCCTCTCTCACCAGGCGATTCACGGACACGTCCGTTTGCTACGCCCCTCCTGCCCGATCTGCCCACCTGCCTACCTGCCCGATCTGCCCACCTGCCCATCTGCCGACCTGCCCACTGCCCTCCTACGGTTCAGGCTCGATCAGTCCCAAGTTTCCATCGGGGCGATGATAAATGACGTTGACGCGCTCGGTCTCGGGATTGCGAAACACCACCGCACCGGCCTTCGATTGGTCGAGAGCAGCGATTGCTTCTCCAACGCTCATGGGCTTGATCGGAACTCTCTCGGTCTGGATGGTGCGGCGTTCCTCCGGCTCGATGGCGCTGGTGCCCAGCACATTCAGGACCACCGTGGTGGTCGGCCTGGGGCGGCGCTTGCGGGTGAGCTTTCTCTCCCGCAGGCGGACGGCCTGGCGCTCCAGCTTGGACAGCGCGCCGTTGAGAGAAACCCGCGGGTCAGCGGATTCCTCGATGCCCACCAAAGTATGATCGCGAACTTTCAAAGTGATTTCTGCCAGGCGGCGGTGCTTTTCCGCCGTCAGAATGACGTGCATTTCGTACGCATCACCCAACAGTCGAGTAATCTTTCGCAGCCTGCCTCGAGTGTACTGGCGCAACTCGTCGCCGAACTCCATTTGTCGTCCGGTGAACTCAATGTTCATGAGCTGACCTCCTGGGGGAAATGACAGGCGAAGGGCCTAGGCGGGACCAACGTTTTCACCTTCCGAACTCAGCTTCAAGCTTTTACCCGGCGCTGGTGGGTACTGGGAATACGCATATCCTCGCGGTACTTGGCTACCGTCCGGCGGGTTACGCAATATCCAACTTTCTGCAACTGCTGCGTGATCTGGTCGTCGGTCAGCGGATGTGCGGCGTCTTCTTCCTCGATCATTTTCTTGACCAGCCGCTTCAAATTAATCAAGGAAGTCGCCGCTCCCGAAGGTCCCTGCACCGCTTCCGAAAAGAAATAGCGCAACTCGTACACGCCCTGCGGGGTGTAGGCATATTTATTCGCCACGGCACGGCTGACCGTGGAAGGGTGAACGCCCACCTCCTCGGCGACTTCTTTGATCATCATGGGACGGAGGTAATCAATACCTCGATCCAGAAACTCGTTTTGGCGGCGAATAATCGCCTCACAAACCCTCACAATGGTCTGCTTCCGCTGCTCGATGTTCTTGATGAGTTGAATGGCGGAAGTGAATCGTTCCTTGACGTAATTGCGCACCTCGCGCGTCGTACTGTCCTCTCCCAACAAACGGCGGTAATGGTGGCTGAGCCGCAACTGGGGAAGGCCGTCTTCGTTCATGATCACCTGGTAGGTATCCCCCGCCTTCACAAACGCTACGTCCGGCTCGATCAGCCGCGCCTGGGCGTTGTTATAGCGTTGGCCGGGCCGCGGATCGAGCTTGCGAATCAACTCCACGCAACGTTCCACGGTCTTCACCGGCCGGTCCAGGGCGCGGGCGATGTCACGATACTGCTTGTTCTGAAGCTGCTTGAGGTAGCCGGAAACGATCTGCTGGGCCAGCGTATTCTCGGGAGCCAGGGTGTGCAGTTGGATCAACAGGCATTCACGCACGTCCCGAGCCGCCACGCCCACCGGATCGAGTACCTGGATCAGGCTCAGGGCTTCCTGGACGTCGGCCAACGAGTGCCCGCCGGTTTGCGCAATCTCCTCCAGCGGCGCGGTGACGTACCCATCCTCATTCAGGTTGCCAATGATGGAATGACCGGCTTCGCGCACCGAATCCGAGCAGACGGAAAGACTCAATTGCCATTCCAGGTGAGCAGCCAGAGATGTTGGCTGAGATAGGAAGTTCTCGAAGGAGGGCCGTTCCACCACCTCGGCTTCCGGAGATCGGTATCCGGGATCGAGGTAATCATCGAAGAATGAACCGAAATCAATCTCTTGGAAGGAATCCTGGTGGTCGTCGTTTCGGGCTACTACATGATTGGTAGCCGGCGGAGTGTGTTCTGCGTTTTCCGTTTCGGTACGTTTGTCGACTTCGTCGATGCTCGGAACGTCCTCCGGAACCTCTTCCAGAACAGGGTTGGCAACCATCTCCCGGTTAATCATCTCCCGCAGCTCGAGTTTATTGAGCGCGAGAACACTGACCATTTGCACCAAACCGGGCGTCAGAATCTGCTTCTGCGCCACCTTCAGGTTCAGTCCGATTCTAGGAGCAGGCCCACCACCCATACGATTCTATGATCCTTGTGATAGCGATCCCGCACCCGCAGATCGCCCCTTGGCGGCGTTAGGCGGCCGCTACGCCAAACTGACCCACTACTTATCCAGCATTAGAGACTGGCGCGATCCGGTTACATTGTCAACCGGAAACTATCGCCCAGGTAAACTCTTCTCACCTCGGCATCCTGTCCGAGTTCTTCCGGTGACCCGGCACGGAATATTCGTCCGTTGTTAATAATATAGGCCCGATCTGTCACCTGCAAGGTGTAGGGCACGTTGTGGTCGGTCACCAGGACCCCGATCCCTGTCCCTTTCAAACGCACAATGATCTTCTGTATGTCTTGGACTGTGAGCGGATCGATTCCCGAGAACGGTTCGTCGAGAAGCATGAAGGAGGGTGAAATCACCAAAGACCTTGCGATCTCCACGCGCCTCCGCTCTCCTCCAGACAGCATGTACCCTTCGCTCCGCCGCACCTGCTGCAACCCTAAATCCTCGAGCAATTCTTCCAGCCGCTCACGACGCTGGTGCGCGGTTAGCGGCAAGGTTTCGAGCACCGCCATGATGTTCTCTTCCACGGTGAGCTTTCTGAAGATGGAAGGCTCTTGAGGCAAGTAGCTGATCCCGTTTCTTGCCCGGATGTACATGGGATAGGCTGTGATGTCCGCTCCGTCGAGCATCACTTGGCCGGAATCCGGGCTGGTGAGGCCGACGATGATGTAGAACGTCGTGGTCTTTCCCGCTCCATTAGGCCCCAGCAGCCCTACTACCTCTCCCTGAGTAATCCTCAGGCTAATATTATCAACGACTTTGCGCCCCTTGTACGATTTCGTCAGCTCAACTGTAGAGAGAATCTGCATGGTCGCTCACGGCGCGACGCGGTGCTGCGATAAAGAGGGTGTCCCATCACCTCCCTCCACCAGAAGCCTATCATCGTGGACAAAGAGTGTCAAACGACGGCCGGTTGTGAAGCCCTTCTTATCGTCATGAATACTGGGAGGCCCACCGGTGAGGACGATTTGTCCCGTGCTGGCGGAGTACTCGCCGCGCTCTGCCGTGGCTCGTCTACCCGGTTGGACAACCACGACGTGCCCGTCAGCATTGGCATGGTCCACCTCTGAGTCTTGACTTGTCCCGATACGGGCGAAATAAACATCCATCCTGTCGCCTTCCATGGTGGTCGGCCCTGTCTGGAGCTTCACGTGGCCACGGTAGGTTGCTTCGCTACCCGCGTCGAAAGCTTCCAGGGAATCGGCGCGTACAGTGAGTGGACGCGTTTCACGACGGGCGGTGCCTGTGGAGGGTGGCGTTCCCACCCCAGAAGAAGCGGGTTGGAGATGGGAGGTCAACACCTGGGCGCCGGAACTCATCCGCTTCCCCTTCCGATAAACGTCCAGGCTGGTGGATTCCACGACATCCGCGCCGCGCCAGGCGCGCACATGTCCCTCGTAATGTACTGTTTGGCCCTGCCGTTGGGCCACCATGCGGTCCGCTAAGACGTTTGTGGGGTCTGGGGCTTGCCCGTTCGCCGCCTGGTCCCCACCTCCGAGGTGCGTGCTCTGTACTTTGCCGATCCCCTCGGCAGTGTCAGTCGCAAGATCGAAGCGAAGACGCTCGCACTTTGCCTGGCTCACAGCATCCCACAGGCGGGAATGGCCAGTCAGGGTCACATCCTGCGCGGCGGCCACGTAGACGGACTCCTCCGCACTGGCGTTGCGGTCACCGTCACGGAAGGTGTAATTCCCTGACTGGATTACCTGCTTAAGGGCGTGTGTCGCCTCGTCAAATGTGGCCAATAGCTGATCCGCAGTGCTCTCTTGGGCGACACTGCCGGGCGGGGCGTCACGGGGCGGCTGAAAAACGATATGGGTCGGTTTTACGCCACGCAGCGTTTCCAGGTCGCTGAGGGCGCTGAAAGTCATCAGGAACTGCCCGGCGGTTATGATGCGCTGCCCTGCCTTGGAATCAGATGGGTCGATTACGAGTCTGCCGCTGCCGACCGTCTGCGCATCTTTAAGGCTCTTGCCGTTCGGCCGAAAGCTGAACTTCAGTTCTGAGGCGGAGAGCGATCGCTTTTCTATGGTCGCCGGTTTTGCCGACTTCCCCTGGTCCAAGGTTGGCGAAGATTCGACGACAAGTTGCACGTTTTCCGAAGCATCCCCACTCTGCAACTTTGCGGGAGCACCCACAAGAGTCAGTTCAACTCGTTCCGCCCGCAAGTGACTAGTACTCCCTTTACCGCGAGATTGCCCGGCCACATTCCCTTCGGCCGTCAGATGACGCAGGGCCCTCATCGCCGGGTCGAACTCGCCCTGCGCGCGATCCGCCGAAAGTTCCACCTGCCTCTCGGGCGACGATTCCGAGGCTTTGACGCTGCCTTCCATCTCGACTCGAGTGACATGATTCGCTTCGTCCAGAAACACCTTGCCGCCGCCTGCGTAGACGTTCTGGTCGCCTTGCGTTACCCGCACCGGGCCCCAAAGGACTATGTGCCTGCCGGGCTTTTCATAGCGTAGATGGCTGGCGATTAGCTTCATGGGAGGACTGGAGGCATGATCGTCGCGGGGGGGCAATTCCATGGCCACGTCTTTTTCGAGATCCAACGAACCATCTTTCGTCGCGTAAACCATCCCCCGGGATGATCCGGAGGCCGGCCCGACACGGAAGTGCACAACCTCGTCGGTGGTTACGAGCGACTTTTCGTGTTGATAAGAGACCTTGGATGTATCCAAGTAGACTGTCCGGCTGCCTCTCGAGTTTGAAGCCCGGGTTTTCTCAGCTTCGGAATTGAGCTCAATGTGCACAGGACCGGAGCTGAACAGATCGCTGGTCTGGCTGTTGTACTGGCATTGCTGCGTGCGCATGAGGTCGCGGCGCTTGCCCGTTTTGCCGAACAACTCCACCAACACGTCCTCCAGAACTGTTGCCCCTCCCTGTTTGAACGACACCGTCTTCGCGGCATGAATGGTGTAGACGCGCCGATCACCGTCCGAGTGGGTGACGGTATAGCCGGAGAGCTGTTGATGAATATCAATGGGGACATTCTGCGGCAATACGGCCGGCTTTTCTTTGTGGCGTGTGGCAAGCCAGTAGGTCCCGGTCACCGCCAAGGCGGTGACGGTCATTGCACCGGCCACGAGCCAGGTCATCCAATCTCGGTGCCGGGTTGCGTGTTGTCCTGTGCCATTCATCCCCTGATTTCACTCAACACCAACTGTAGGGTTGTGGTGTCCTGAAACACATTCTGGTCCAAGGTGAAAGCCAAGTCGAGCGTTTGCCCGGCAACCAGCGTCGCACCCCGCTCCGCCATTCCCCAGCCGATGGCGTCAAAAGACCTAGGCCCGCGGGCCACTCGTAGTTTTAGATGCTTCTCCTGGAGGATTCGAGGTCCCACCACCAGACGCAGATCGCGAGCCGCCAGGACCGGGGCGGGATTGGCGCAACCGAAGGGCGCCAGCGTCTGCAGCGCTTCGTACAGAGCCCAATCAATTTCGTGCCCGCTCACCTCGGCATCGACGCGCAGGGTTGGCTCGAGGTCCTCCGGCTTCAGAATCTCTCGTGCGTATTGCTCGAAACGCGCTTCCAGTTCCGCGATCCGCTCCGCCGGCAATGCGAAACCCGCTGCCCGAGCATGGCCGCCATAACGTAGAAACAGTTCCTGCATGGCGGCCAGTGCATCGAGGAGGTGAAAGGCTCGAATCGATCTCCCGGAGCCGACTCCTATCCCATCCTCCACGCTCACCACCAATGCCGGACGGTGGTACCGCTCCACCACGCGCTGCGCCGCAATCCCGATCACTCCCCGATGCCACGCCTCACCGGCCAGCACCAGGGAGTAGCGCTCCCTCTTCTCCGGGTGGCCATCCATCTCCTCCACTATCGCTCGCAGAATCCCCTCTTCAATTCGCTGCCGGTCGCGGTTGAATCGATCCAGGCGCCCGGCTATCTCACGAGCCTTTTCCAGATCCGGACAAGTGAAGAGGTCAATCACATCCCGTGCATCCTCCATGCGTCCTGCCGCGTTCAGGCGCGGCGCCAGACGGAATGCCAAGTCCCCGGCCGAAATGTCGCAGCGAGTGAGCCCGCAAACCTCCAGCAGCGCCTGCAAACCGGCCTGCGAAGGTTGCCGGAAAGCCTCGAGTCCGAAGTGCGCAATGACCCGATTCTCGCCGAGCAAGGGCACGACGTCGGCAATCGTCCCGAGCGCGACAACTTTCAGGTAAGACTGGAGAAGCCGGCCGGAGAGCCTCTCGCCCAGTAGGGCTTGCACCAGCTTAAAGGCCACCCCTACGCCGGCCAGGACCTTCTCGGGATAGCCGGAGTCGGCTCGCTGTGGGTTCAGAATAGCACAGGCCGGAGGCAGATGGCGGTCCGGCAGGTGATGATCCGTGAGAATGCAATCCAAGCCCAACTCACGCGCCCGATTCAGCGCTTCGTGTTCCCGGATGCCTGTGTCCACGCTGACCACTACTCGGATACCCTTGGCCGCCGCCGCCTCAATGACGGCCGCGCGCATCCCGTAACCATCGTTCAAGCGATGCGGGATGTATGCCTCAACCTCCCCACCGAGTCCCCGCAGCGCCGCCAGCAGGATGATCACCGACATGGTTCCATCCACGTCGTAGTCGCCATAGACCAGGATCTTCTCTCTCTGCTCCAGCGCGCGGCGCAGGCGGTCTACAACGGTCTTCATGTCGGCCAGTAAGAAGGGATTGTGAAGCTGATCGAGTGCAGGGTGGAGGAATCGCTGCGCTGTTTCCGGATCAGTGACCCCCCGCAGGATCAGAAGCCGGGCGATAATACTCGGGATGTTCAGCTCGCGGCCCAATCGCGCGACCGCTTCTCCATCCACCTCACAGATTTGCCAACGCATAACGGACAGCCATCGTGACAGAAGACGCCGAGGGTTGCAAGCGTACACCCGCTGTCCCCAATCCGTCGATGAGGCGCCGCGGCCGTACGAGTTGTAGGGGCGGTTCGCGAACCGCCACCACTATTACCGGCTGATGAAAGTCCGCGTCATCCTGCGGAGTGCCGGGGAGGGCGGGGCTTTAGCCCCGCCATGGAAAACGGCTTATCGGTGGGGGCTTTAGCCCCTGAGGGAATATTGCTTCAGGGCCTAAAGGCCCAACTCGTCGGATTCGCGGAGGCGGCGGGGCTGAAGCCCCGCCCTTCCAAAGGGCAAGGCTATCACGGCGCATTCCGTCATTAAGTACTAGCCGACAATCTGTCGCTATTCGGCCTCCGTTTCCGTGGCGGAGCTTCGGTTCGTTTTGCGCAAAACGATGCATTTTCGCTAGTCTTGGGGTCAGATTCACGTGTTCTTGTGGGAAAGAGCTGTTAAGTTTGCAGCCTTCAATAAATCCATGTTATTTGTTTTCAACAACTTATAAGCTTCTTGTCAGGTTATCTCTAATAACCCATTTGTTTTCATATACTTCTTAGCTTCGTTTCAACTGCCTCCCTGTGTTTTCAATAACATATTGGCTTTGATCGTATATTTTTTATGTGTTTTCCAGTTCCCTGTTTGAGCGAGTGCCAGCCACTTCCCGCCATTCCTCGCGCCGCGTCGCCCCCTGGGCCTTGCCTACGACAATGTGTCCACATCATAACCACAGTTATAGGCTATCACACCGGCGGCGTCTTGTCAAGCGGAAAATGCAAACCGAAACCGCGTCACACCCTTTTCGCTGCCGCGCAGTTGGTTAAAGCGCTGAATGTCCTGGTTATAGGCAGAATTCGCTTGACAGCCCCAGGCCGGCTGTTGTAATTTTAATACAACGCTTGGCGCGGAGGTGCTCTGTGGCTTCAACATTCGGGTCGTACTTTAAGGAAATGAGGACCAGCAAGGGTTGGAGCTTGCGCTCCTTCTGTGAGGAGCACGGCTATGACCCGGGCAACATCAGCCGTCTTGAACGTGGTGTTTTTGCTCCTCCCGAATCTCCACAGAAATTGCGGGAATACGCGAAGGCGCTTTCCCTGAAAGAGGGCAGCGAGCAGTGGATCGAGTTTTTCGACCGCGCTGCTGCGGCCCGCGGCCAACTCCCCGCTGACCTGCAAACCGACGAACAACTGCTCAGGCGTTTGCCGGTGTTGTTCCGCACCCTCCGGGGCAGGAAGGTGACGCCAGAGAAACTCGACCAGCTTGTGGAACTGATCCAAAGGCAGCAAAAGGGCGTCTGACAACCTTTCTCCTAGGCAAGGCCCGGCGCGGCCCCGCAGCCGTCCCTCATTGGAGTTGCATGCGACTTTTAGCCCAGAATCCAGTTCTTACCGAAAGCGAGAGGCACGGTCACACACTCGCCTGGAAGGAAGTCGTCGCCCGATACCAGCAGCCTTCCCTGTGGCGCAGCGTCTTTCAGATCATCAATTCAATGGTTCCGTATGTGGTGCTCTGGGTCCTGATGTACCGCAGCCTGGCGGTGTCCTATTGGATCACCGCTCCACTGGCGATTCTCGCCGGCGGCTTTCTGGGTCGCGTGTTCATCATTCATCACGACTGTGGCCACGGTTCATTCTTCAAATCCCGGCGAGCCAACGACCTTGTGGGGTTCATCACGGGTGTGCTGACCTTCACGCCGTACGGTCACTGGCGCTGGACGCATGCCGTCCACCACGCGGGGTCCAGCGATCTGGACCGGCGCGACTTGGGCTCCGTGCGCACGTGGACGGTCCAGGAATACTTGGACGCTCCTCTGCGGAGGCGCCTCGCCTACCGCCTGATGCGGAACCCGTTCGTGCTCTTCGTGCTGGCGCCAACCGTCTTGTTTGTGGTCCTGCATCGGTTTTCCGCTGCCCGTGCGGGCCGGCGAGATCGTCATTCGGTGTATTTGACGAACCTGGCGATTCTGGGGGTGGCCGTCCTGCTCAGCTTCCTGATGGGCCTCAAGGCCTACCTGGTGCTTCAGCTTTCTGTGATGGTTGTGACCGGCACGTGGGGCGTCTGGTTGTTTTATGTGCAACACCAGTTCGAAGGAGTCTCGTGGCAACGCCACGGTGAATGGGATTACACCCGGGCGGCGCTCCGAGGCAGTTCGTTCTACAAATTGCCCCGGATTCTGCAGTGGTTCTCAGGCAACATCGGCTTTCATCACATCCATCATTTGAGTCCGCGCATCCCCAATTACTACCTTGAGAAGTGCCACAACCAGGAGCCGCTGTTTCGAAGCGTACCCCCTCTGACGCTGCTCGCGAGCCTGAAGTCACTCACGTTCCGCCTGTGGGACGAGCCTCACCAATGCTTGGTAGGCTTCGGCTACCTCAAAATGCTTCGCGGGCGAAAGAGTTCGGAGAGATTCCCGGATCACTCGCTGCGGCCGAGCGATACGGGCTGATCGGAGCAGGAAGCGCCTAGGGTCATTATCCTGATTTGCGTGTGTAATCATTTGTGTAACGGGCTGGCTGGCGCAGACCTCCGCCTTTTGAGGTCTGCGATGTCCCAAAGGGACACGGAATTGCCTTCCCTCCAGGCAGCGCCGCCCCTATATTGTGCGGCATCATGCCGATCCACCACCGTACTTACAGTCCGGGTGAACTGCAGTTCATCACCGGCAGCACTTACCGCCGGGCACAGGTCTTTCGCTCTCCCCGCTTCTGTCAGTGCTTCGTCGAGCGCCTCGAGGAAGTCCGGCAGAAGATGAACTGCGTGCTCATTGGCTGGGTCCTGATGCCCGAGCACTACTATTTGCTGCTCAAACCCCAGCCCGCCCAATCAACTCCCGTGGTCGTCAAGGAACTCAAAGAGGAAACGGCCAGACGCATTCTCAAAACGCTTCGTGAAAACCAGCAGTATCCCTGGTGCCAGAAAATGCTGGCTCGCCTCCGCTTGCCGCCCACGGTGCATGATGAGTCCCACTTCCGGCTTTGGAACCGGCGCTTTCACCCCTTCGATGTGTACAGCGAAGCAAAGCGGCGGGAGAAACTGAACTACATGCATAACAACCCGGTGAAGCGTGGGCTGGTGAGTTCGCCCGGAGATTGGCCGTGGTCAAGCTGGAGGTTTTACTTTCTGCACGACGCATCCGTCCTGCGCATGGACCGGCTGGATTGAGCCGGACTAAGCAACGTGTCCCTTCGGGACATCGCAGACCTCAAAAAGCCGAGGTCTGCGCCAGCCGGCGATTGTCAATGTCCCAGCCGAGTGCAGATAAGAACGGCTGAAGGAACTCGACTCGAAGCTGAGCCTCGTTGTATGCGGGAGAGCAGTAGGATTTCTCATTGTCACGGAACCGTTTGACCAACTCGGTAACGATGGCAGGTGCATTCATATGACGCGCATTCTACTCTGATACTGCCCCGGATACTCATATTTTTCGCATGAGGGAAAAGGTTCAGCTACCTTTTCAGAGGTGTCACGGACGAGGACCGCCGCCGGTTGGTTCGGGAGGCTCTTTTTTTGCGGGCTTCGGGCCTTGGCTCTCCGCCGCTTTGCGGATGTCCTCGACGTCCGCAAGGTCGCGGGCACGTCCTGACGCGAGTTTCGAGGCTATGAGGTCTTCGATCTGCACTTATGAAAATGTCGATGGCCTTGGTAAGACGCGGCTGCGGATGATAGCTCACCGCGAAGCCGCCGACCACAAGGTACTTAACGAAGGTGTGAAGAAATCACCAAGCCCTGTCATTCCGAGCCCTTCGCCGTCATCCTGAGCGAAGCGAAGGATCTCGCTCTGCCGATGCAAGTGGCTGATGGCGAAGGAATTCAAAGCGAGATTCTTCGCTTTGCTCAGAATGACAGCGCGTCGATATTTTTGACTTTCGCCGATTCTTTCGCACCTTCTACTTAACACCTGGGACTGGAAGGCGGACAAAAGGTCTTTGTAGTCTTGGTACATCAGGCTCGATCTCCCACCCCTTGAGCGCATAGGCGGTTTCGATCAATTCCTCAACCGCGTCCAGCCGTTCATGCGCGGGCCGACTCTGCCAATAGCGGTACTCATCCGCCTTCATCTCATCGAAGCCGGTGTACTTGCGTATGCTCGGCGCGTCATCCATACGTTCTATTTCTAGTACAGGAGCAAGGAAGCCGCAATGCTGAAAACCCGCATGGTTAAAGGCGTTTCAACCTGCTTCGCGGCTGGATTGAGCCGGAGTAAGCAACGTGTCCCTTCGGGACATCGCAGACCCCGAAGGGCGGAGGTCTGCGCCAGCCGGCCTCTCAGAGCGAGATCCTTCGCTTCGCTCAGGATGACAGCGAAGGGCTCGGAATGACAGCCTGAATGAGGGTTTCACACAGACTCTTACGCAGTTCACAATCCTGGGTTGGCTTCAGCGTGCTCTTCGAGGAAGGGGTCACGAGGCATTACGCCTTCGCCTGCCAAGGCGATGTTGTTGCGTGTGGTTCTCTTAACGAGGTACATGGCCTCGTCGGCCAGGCGCAGAATCTCGCGGTGGGTGCGGCCGTCGGTAGGAAACGTCGCAATGCCGAAGCTGGCGGTGACCTTGACGTTCAGATTCTCCGAATGGAAGAAGACTTTTGCATTCAACAAGTCTTTGAGCCGCCGCACGACGGTCAGGGCATTCTCTTTCGAGGTCTGGGGCAGGATCACGACGAATTCGTCGCCCCCATATCGAAACGCGTAATCAATCAAGCGTAGGTTGCTTTTGAGAAGGTCGCCGATTCTCCAAAGCAGCCTCGATCCCACGAGGTGGCCGTACCGGTCGTTGACCTGCTTGAAGTGATCGAGATCGAAGAAGATTACAGAGAACTGATAGCCGTACCGGGTGGAACGGTAGATTTCCGCATCCAGAACGAAATTGAGGTGCCGCGCGTTAAAGAGGGCCGTGCAGTCATCCATAATGGTGAGTTCATGCATGCGCTGCACGTACCGCGCGTTTTCGAGAGCGATCGCCGCATAGTCAGCAAGGCTCTTGAGAGTGGGGATGTGCTCTTGCGTAAAGCTCTGCTTACCGAAGCAGTTTGCCAGTTCTATAACACCCTGGACCGGTTCGCGGCCTTTAATGGGAACGCAAACCACAGAATGAGTACCCGGTTGCGGGAACTCGTCGCACCGGGACCGGAATCGCTGGTCGGTCTGAGCGTCCTCCACCAGGACAGGTTCCCCGTGTTCAGCCACCCAGCCGGCGATGCCGTCTCCCAACTTAAGACGAACGTCCTTAAGCTTCTCCGCGCCCTGTCCCATGGCGATTTCGAAATAGAGTTCGTGAGCCTTCTCGTCGACCATCAAAAGTGACCATGTGTCCGGTTGTAAGAGGTCACTGATCTTCTCCATGACCGTCTGGAGGATTTTTTGGAGGTCGAGGGTTGAAAAGAGGGCTTTCCCGACCTCATGGAAGAGGGAGAGGCGCTGGACTTGCTGCCGGAGTTCGATGACCTCTTCCTGTAGGTCCATACTTATCCCGGGGGAGTCCTGATAATGTCTTCCACCACTCATAGCATATACATTTCCTGCCATAACCTCAATGGTACCCAAGTACGGTGGTGTCTCAGTTTCAAGTTGTAGCGGCGAGTTTACCTCGCCACGTAGCGGCGTAAAGCCGCCTCTACGTCAAACTGAGTGGCGTAGGGGTAGGGCTTGCCCTACCCTCGTCGGCCTAGTAACTTTCCGGGGACGGCAAGCCGTCCCCCTACATTGCGGGTCGTTGTCGAGGGATTGGGGAGTGCCGGTGGGAGGCCAAGGAACACCCAAAGCAAATCAATTGACACCCCTGAGGCAGGTCAATAAGATAAGCGTGGTGATACCTTGGTGACGCGTAGCGAAGAACCACAGTTGACGGGATTCGGGGAGTACTTACGCCGGGAGCGCGAAATGCGCGGCGTGACTCTGGAGGAAATATCCGCCGCCACACGAATTAGCATTCGCTTTCTGGAAGCTATTGAAAGCGAGGAACTCTCAAAACTTCCGGGGGGAATCTTTACTCGCAGCTTCGTGCGGACCTACGCACGATATATGGGCTTGGACGAAGAACGCGTGCTGACGGATTGCCAGCTTGCCGGCAGGCAAAAGCCGGAAGTCGACATCCGTCGCATTGCGGCGAACCGGGCGCGCCAGAACGGCGCGGCTTTGCGGACGCGGGTGATCGGACTTGCGGTAGCCGCGGTGCTGCTGGCCAGCGGCTATGCCCTTTTCCGCCATTCGCGCCGCGTCCGGGAGCAGCGTGTCAGCGCACCCATCGTCGTTCCGCCGAGCGCCCCTGCGGCTACAATGACCAATCCGGCTACAAACCCTTCAACCGCCACAAACCCACCTGCTAATGTCCCGGCGGTCCAACCCCCTGCATCCACCCCGCCTGAAAGCAACCCGGCACCGGGGGCCTCCACCGCTTCCCCCGGCGGCACAACTGCGCCTGCCACGCCACAGGGTGCTCCTTCTTCCCCTGGAGCAAAAGCCAAGCCGGCGGGTCAGGGCGCCGCCGCCCAGGCTCCTCCCGCGGTCCCAAGCCTCTCCGACATGACCCTGCAAGTGACCGCGACGGAACGCGCCTGGGTAGCCGTGGATGCTGACGGCAAGACGGTTCTCCAGAAGGCCTTGAACCCCAACGAGGTCGAAAACCTGAAAGCTCACGACACCTTCGATGTCACGGTAGGAAATGCTTCGGGCATCGTGTTGACTCTGAATGGCGAAACTCTGAAACCCCTGGGGCGGCGAGGCGAGGTGAAGTCCGTTCATCTGACTCGCGCGGACGTGAAAAACCCCAGCCCTGAGAGATAGTCTATTTCCGAGCGACTAGTCGAGACAATTCGCGCCGGCACTGTGCCGGAAGTGGTGCGCCGCAAGGCGAGCCGGGGTGAACTGCCTGTTTCTTTGCAGGAAAAGATCGAAATCCTGGTATTGCTTGCTTCCGGAGGCGAGGGCGAGGAGCAGAGTACCGCCCTCCAGGCCCTGCAATCCTGGCCCCCCGAGGAGCTTCAGCAAGTGCTCCGGGACCCTGCCACTCCGGTCGCCGTCCTGGAGTTTGTTGCTACCAACCTCGCGCCCCACCGCGAGGAGTTAGGAGAGGCTCTCCTCGAAAACCCCAACTTGACCGAGCACGTTCGGGGCTGGCTGGCAGGGGCTTTCTCCCTCATAGCCGAAGCCAGATCCAGCGACGTTTCCGAGCCTCCCCTTCCCGCTCCCTCAGAAGATGCGACGGGGGACTCGAGGCCTGAGCCGCCAAAGCAGAAGCCCACCACGGCGATCCAGAGAACCCAACGCATGTCGGTAGTGCAAAAGGTCAAGGCCGCTTTGACCGGCACTAAGGAAGAGCGAATGCTCCTGATCCGGGACAGCAACAAACTGGTGGCCCGCGCCGTGATGCAATCGCCCAAACTCACCGAGGACGAAGTCGAGAAATATGCCTCCATGAAAGATGTCTGCGAGGACGCCTTGCGGGTCATTACTCTGAACCGCAGATTCATGAAGCTCTACGTGGTTGTCCGGGCTCTGGTCAACAATCCTCGAACCCCTATTGATGTAGGTTTACACTTAGTCCCTCGAGTCAATGAATTCGATCTGAGGCGGCTGGCTCTCAACCGGAACGTCGCCGACGTCATCCGTCATACCGCCGAGAAGATCGTCCGGCAAAAACAAGAAGCCAACAAGCCTAAATTCCAGGGCAGCAAATTCTAGAGTTCGAGCGAGCGCTGATCGAAAGGCCGCGGAAAGAGTTCGGCAAGATGGTGTAATTCCTTCACGCCTGCGGGATTGCCTAAGACGACCTCAAGATCACCGCAGAACTCCCAAAGCAGTTGCCGGCAGGCTCCGCAAGGCGCTGCCAACCGTTCTCCCCCCGAGGCTACGGCCATTCGAGCGAAGACCCGCTCGCCTTCCGAGAGAGCCTTCCACAACGCCACCCGCTCTGCGCAAACTGTCAGCCCGTAGGTGGCGTTCTCGATGTTGCAACCCGTATAAACTCTGCCCTCCGCAGTGAGAAGCGCGGCGCCGACTTTGAACCGGGAGAAGGTTGCAACAGCGTTTTCTCTGGCCTTCATTGCGTGCTGGAGCAATTCTTCCGATGTCATCGGTTATTCACCTTCTCTTACCGCGGCCAGTAGTGACTCGCTTTGATTCGGCACGGCCGTCTCGGGCGTGGGTAGTGTCCTAAATTTGTGTTGCCCGGTGTCTTAAACTCGAAGCTGGACTTCGCCTGCAACTCACAGCCCCGAAGGGGCGGCCTAGCAAAGCCCAGGCCAGCGGCCTGGGAAAGGAGGCGGCTTTCCCGGTCGAGCCCTGAAGGGGCGACCTACGGAAGGCGCAGCTATCACGCCCCTTCAGGGCTTGAGGCAGGAAATGAAAAATCCTCTTGCCGCTTCCACCCAGGCCGATGGCCTGGGCTTTGTTGGGTCGCCCTTTCAGGGCTGAGAGATCACAGGCAATGACCAACCCACATTTAGGACACTATCCGGCCGTGACCGTGCACGGGCAGTATGCCTGTGCCACAGGAAACTGAGTCACTACCCCACTTCCGGCAGGGCTGCGCCGATGAGGCGCGCCAAATTCCGCCCTGCCGCCTGGCCGGTGGTGATTACTTCTTGATGGCTCAAGGGCTTTCGGCTCAAGCCGGCGGCGCGGTTGGTGATTGTAGCCAGGGAGAGCACGCGCACTCCCATTTGGCGCATGGCGATAACCTCCGGCACGCTGGACATACCCACCGCACTGGCGCCAAGCGCTCTCAAGACTCGGATCTCCGCCGGCGTCTCATAGCTGGGACCCAACAGCGCTGCGTAGACGCCCTCGAAGCACTTCAGCCCCAGTCCACGGGCCACTTTGAGCGCCTCCCGACGCAACCGCGAATCGTACGCCTCACTCATATCCACAAATCTCTCTCCCCAACGTGGGTCGTGAGATCCTGCCAGCGGGTTAGCTCCTTGGAGATTGAGATGGTCGGAAAAGACCATGAAACTCCCCGGCGTAGCGCGCGGCGCAATGCCGCCCGCGGCGCAGGTGGTGATGAGGTAGCGAATCCCAGCTAACGCCAATACTCGGAGCGGGAAAACCACCTCGGCGGGCTCGTAACCTTCGTAGAGGTGAATGCGGCCGGCCAGTACCGCCACGGGCACGTCACGACAGACACCAAGATGCAACCCGCCGCTGTGGCCTGCGACGGAGGGCTGTGGGAAACCCGGAATTGAAGACCACGGAAACCTTCGTCCCCCGCGCAGTTCCGGCAAAGCCCCGCCTAAGCCAGAGCCGAGCACAATTCCGACGCGTGGGGCCGCAGGCCAGCGCGCGGCGAGGAATTTCACGGCTCGCAACGCTTCGGGATATCCTGGAGGGCCCTTCTGCCCTCTTGATACCATAAGCATTTTCTCGATCACGAGGGCAGGGGCGGTTCGCGAACCGCCCCTACTCCACAACTCACGTCAGCAGAAGCCCCGCAATGGCAGCCGCCAGATAATTCGCCAGCGTCCCTGCGAGGACGGCGCGAAAACCCAATCTCGCCAAGTCCTGCTTGCGAGAGGGAGCCAGGGCGCCAATGCCTCCGATCTGGATGCCGATGGAGGAGAAGTTCGCAAAGCCGCACAACGCGTAGGTGGCGATGGTGAACGATCGCTCCGCGATGTGCCCCTTCAGCGGGCCGAGCATGGAGAACGCCACAAACTCGTTTAAGACCAGTTTCGTTCCCATCAGGTTGCCCACGGCTCTGGCATCGCGCCAAGGCACACCGAGAACCCACGACACGGGCGCCAGCAGCGACCCCAACAGGGTTTGGAGATTGGTATGCGCGAGACTGAGGATGCCATTGACCAGATACACAAGAGCGATGAAGGCGATCAGCATGGCCGCCACGTTCAGGGCAAGATACAGGCCGTCCGTTACGCCGCGCGACGCGGCATCGAGGATGTTGGCAGATTTTTGTCCTGCTGCCATCTCAATTTTTCCCGCTGTCTTGGGAGTTCCCACTTCAGGAACCAGCATCTTGGAAATCAGAATCGTCCCCGGCGCCGTCATGACCACCGCCGTCAACAAATGGCGGGCTTCCGCACCAAACAGCACATAGGCCCCGAACACCGAGCCGGCTATGTGCGCCATGCCGGCGGTCATAATTGTCATGAGTTCGGAATCGGTCAGCTCATCGAGGTAGGGCCGGATCACCAGCGGCGCCTCCGTCTGGCCCATCACGATGCTCGCCGCCACTTCCAGCGACTCCGCCCCGCTTGTTCCCATGAGTTTGAACATCAGTTTTCCCGCCAGAAACACCAACGTCGGGAGCACGCGGAGGTAATAGAGGATCGATGAGAGGGAGGCGATGAAGATGATCATGGGCAGGGCCTGGAAAGCAAACACCACTCCGAATGGCCCCGCCTTCTCGCCCAGCGGGCCAAAGACAAAAGACGAGCCGGCAAAAGAGTAATTCAGCAGCTTGACGAATCCACCCGAGACTTTTTCCAGCAGCCAGTAGCCCGCCTGCGTGCGAAGAACAAAAAGCGCCACCAGGACCTGCAGCCCCAGGCCCCAGGCCACAATCCGCCAGCTTATCGCGCTTCGCTTCTTCGATAGCAGGAATGCGACGAGCAGAATCGTCGCGATGCCCAGCAGAGGTACGAAATGCGTCAGCATAGTTTTCAGTATTCAGTCCTCAGTCATCAGTCAGCTTACAGCAATCAGTTTTCAGCTCTCAGCTTTCAGCGCTCAGGATGACCGCTGGCCGTTTTTTCATAGGACTTTCATGCCCGCCGGAGGCGCAGCAGGGTGATTTCCGGAGGACAACCGAAGCGCAACGGGACCAGGACTTTGCCGATACCTCTGCTCACGTAGATTTGGGTTCCATCCAGCCGATTCCAGCCTTCCACAAACCGCTCACCCAACTTTGACCTTCCATACACCGAGCCGACCATGGGAAGCCGGACCTGTCCTCCATGAGTGTGCCCTGAAAGCATCAGATCAATCCCGTGCGCCGCTGCCATGTGGATGCCCAGGGGATTATGGCAGAGGAGAATTTTGGGGTCGCGAGCCGGAACCAGCCGCAGGGCAGCGCGGATGTCCGCCGCTTCCCACCAAAGATCATCCACGCCCACCACCCAAAGCTTGGCCGAACCGGACCTCAAAGCGCAGTGCGTATTGCGAAGCACGCGGATGCGCTGCGAACGAAGCGCCTGCGTGATCTCCTCCGCATCCACCCGAAAATCGTGGTTGCCCAGCACGGCAAACACCCCCAGCCGGGCGCGTAATTTCCCCAACGCTCTCGCCACCGGCCAGATATAAGTTGGGGAAAGAGTCACGTAATCGCCCGTCAACGCCACCACGTCCGGCCGCAGATGATTGGCCAGATGGACAGCTCGTTGGATCTCTTCCAGGGGAGTAAAAAGACTGTGATGTAGGTCCGTCAGTTGCGCGATCTTTAACCCATCGTGGGCGGGGGCAAGCCGGTGCAGCCAGATGTCGGTTTCGGTAATCTCCGGATCGGGCGAAAGAGGCGATGGGAGGGGAGGTGCATCGCGGCCGCTCAGCGATAACGTAATCAGTCCCCTTCGCCGGAGGAATCGCCGCGGTCGTGCGGGTCTCGCCAAATTTACCTCTCGAAATCTTGAATGGGCGTAATTTAAACGGTGCTGGGCAGTGGTGCGGTTTGAAGTTGTAGCGGCGAGTTTACCTCGCCAGATGGCGGCGTAAAACCGCCTCTACACCAAGCTGCACCGCTACTGCAGCGATTCCCCGATTTCTGGGGTCCGATGGTCCGATCCCAATCGGACCGGAAATCAGACTTCGCTATGCGCAGAATGACAGGCGAAAAGAGCCCGTGATTCTCAGAAGCGCCCGCCCGCGTCGCCGCAACGCTCCAGGACCTCCTTGAACACGGCGACCATCTGATCGTGAATTAGGCCGTTCGAGGCGAAGATGTCGTCTCCGAGTAGCTCGAACGGTTTGCCGGGAATGCCGCTCACGCGGCCGCCGGCTTCCGTAACGAGCAAGGTGCCCGCCGCCTTGTCCCAGGGATTGAGCTTCAACTCCCAAAAGCCGTCGAACCGGCCGGCTGCGACACAGCAGAGGTCCAAAGCGGCGGAGCCAGCGCGCCGAATGCCGTGAGTGAGCTGTGTAAACCGAAAATAGAACTCGACATTTAAATCGTGATTCGAAGCGAAAGGCGGGAAACCGGTTGCCACCAGGCAATCCGACAAGTTTACGTTCTTTGACACCGAGAGGCGCTGCCCATTGAGGAAAGCCCCTGCCCCCCGTTCCACCGTAAACAGCTCCTCGCGGGTGGGATCATAAACTACCCCTGCCACCACTTCGCCGCGATAAGCGAGCCCCAGGGTGACGCAGAATATGGGAAACCCGTGCGCAAAATTGGTTGTCCCATCGAGCGGATCGACGTACCAGCAATAATCCGAGCCGGTCCTTTGCCCTCCTCCTTCTTCCGCCACGATAGCGTATTCCGGAAAGTGGCTTTGCAGCCGTTCCACGATTAAAGTTTCCGATTTCCGGTCCGCCTCGGTCACCAGGTCCGAGCGCCGCTTGTAAGTGATCTCGAGAGGCTGGCGAAAGTGTTCCAGAAGCAGGTCACCTGCCTCGCGGGCGATATCGATGGCGACTTTCAGGGTATTCTCCATAGAGTTTCCGGGAGCCTTATGTGGGGTTGTTATTTGGCCTCAGCACGCTTCCACGGCCCTCGCCTTCCGCCCAGACCGAGCCGTCCTCAAAATATTCCTTCTTCCAGATCGGAACGATTTGCTTTAGCCGGTCGATGGCAAATTGACAGGCGCCGAAGGCGGCGCGCCGGTGGGCAGAAGTTACAATAATAGCCACACTGGTCTCGCCAATTTCCAGCCGCCCCAGCCTGTGTATCATTCCGATGCGGTCGATTTCGAATTTTCCTCTTGCCGCCAAGCCGATTTCCTGCATTTTGCGGATGGCCATCGGCTCGTACGCTTCGTACTCGAGGTAGAGCGTTCGTCGCCCATTGGAATTGTTCCGCACGACACCTTCGAACACTACGGCAGCGCCATCTTGGGCAGCCTTTTGTTGATGGACTAGCTCCGCGGTGGGGATAGGAGAGCGGGTCAGCAAATAATAGTCCTGGTTCGAGCCACCGCTGACCGGAGGAAGAAACGCTACTTCATCCCCATCCTGTAAGACTCGGGCCCGGTTCGCAATCTCCTGGTTCACGGCGAGCAAAACCGCTTGCGAGAGGTCGTTTAAGCGAGGAAAACGCGCCGCGTACCGCTCCCAAAGGCCATCCAGGTTGGCCCCCTCCGGAATCTCCGCCTCCTCTTGTTGAAGCCCCGCCAAGTCGTGCGTCAGCCCAAAGAAGAGCACCTTGATCTTCATCATAACCAGTATACACGGCGGAAGCATTCGCGCGATGGCAAATCGGGGTAGGCATTACGCCCAGAAGCTCGAGGTTCCTGCGAACTCGCGGTTTTGGGAGTAGCGCATCGACTGTCCAACCTTCCCTCTACCGTCGCCGTTCTAGAACAGCTAATTGCCTGCGTACGCGACGAGCGTCGGCAAAACAAGTCAATCTCCCATATGAATCCAGGAAAACCATGATGAGGTTCCGCCCATCCACCTGCGCTTCCATCACCAGGCACCTGCCTGATTCATTAATGAAGCCCGTTTTTTGGAGTTCGATGTCCCAGTCCGGGCGTCCGACCAACCGATCCGTATTGCCGTATTGCAGCCGCACCTTGCTCAATTTGCCTACGTAAACATCGTATTGGGTGTCCGTGGAGAATTGCCGGATCAACGGATACTGGCAGGCGGCTTTCACGAGTCTTACCAGGTCCCGGGCCGTCGAAACATCCTCGGGAGAAAGCCCATTCGGACTCACAAAGTGGCTGTTGTCCATACCCAGTTCCTGCGCTTTGCGGTTCATGGCGGCAATGAAAGCCGGCCGCCCTCCTGGGTAGTAGCGGCTCAGACAGGCCGCGGCCCGATTCTCCGACGACATCAAAGCAAGGTGCAGCATGGCTTCGCGCGACAAGGTGGTGCCAAGGCTTAAGAAAGACCGCGTGCCCTTCAAGTCGTCGATGTCCGCATCGCTGACTGTTACCAGATCAGTTAGCGGGAGCTTCGCATCGAGCGTGACCATTGCCGTCATCAATTTAGTGATCGAGGCAATCGGAGTGACTCTGCTCGCGTTCTTCTCATAGAGCAGCGTGGAGGTCTCGGCATCGGCGATCGCAGCAATGTTGGAGTGCACGTCCGGATGGAAGGCAGTCTTCTGAGAACCGGCGTCCGCCGTCGAAGCTGCGGGCTTAGACGTTGAGTCCGCCCCATCGGGCGGCCCAGCCGCATTCCAGATTCCGGATTCCAGAGTCAAGAGCGCGCACGCCAATGCCGCCCCAGCAATCAGTTTGCTTACGTGTCGAAAATCCAGACGGCTTCGACGTGTTGAAGAGAAATCCATTCGGCTTGGTCCTTAATTCAAGAGATGGTCAAATATCCACTGCCCATATGCCTACCTGCCCATCTGCCTACTGCCCTTCTTCCCCCCGCTCGCGTTCGGCCAGGTACACGCCCAGAAGGATCAGCGCGCCGCTCACGATCACGCGCCGCGTCATACTTTCGCCGAGCAGCCACGCCCCCAGCAGCGCCGCCACCACCGGCTGCAGGTAGTTGAATGCCGCCACGCGGGAGGCGGCAAGCTCCGTCAGGGCGAAGGCGTAGAAGAGGTAGGCCACAACTGTACCTAAGACGATCATAAACGCCAGGCCGCCCCAAGCGCCCAGGGTTACCTTGGCCCAGCGGATATGCATCACCGATCGAGCCGCAAATGGAATCATCAACAAGCAACCCAAGGCAAAGGTCACGGTGTTCAGGGTAAGAGTATCGTACTGATTGGCGATTTCCTTGACCTGAATCGTATAGTAAGCGAAGGACGCGCTGCCGGCCAGCACGATCAGGTCCCCTTGCCAGTGCGCGGTACTCCCCGGTTCCTGCCCCCCAAGAGTAAGCATAGCAACTCCCACGAAGGAAATCAGCATGCCCAGCAGCTTGGAAAGGGTCAACGGCTCGAGCCTCATGAGGCATGCAAGCGCCAGCGTCATCACCGGGCCGAGCGCTACGATGAGGCCGGTGTGCGCCACTGAAGTCCTGGCGAGACCATTAATAAAACATATCTGGTTCAGAGTTAGACCGTTGAATGCAACACCCAGGAGAACAAGCCATTGACGGCCGCCCAAGTGCAACACTGGCCAGCCGCGCCACGCCAAAAACAAAACAGCAAAAAGGATGGCGGCGCCCGCCAAGCGCAACTGCGCCAACCCCATAGCGCCAAAACCGTTCACAGCCTCTTTTCCAGCCACAATGTTCGCAGCCCAAAACACCGTCCCCGAGAACAACAGAACGTGCATCAGGGCATGGCTGTGGCGATGGCGATAAGGCCGTGAGAGGGCGTCTGACACTGCTTTCGCTGGTGAGCTAGCACCTCGTTGGTTTAATGAGCGCAATTTCAAATGACCTTCGGAAGGGCGGGGCTTTAGCCCCGCCGCCCAGGGGCGCAGGGTTGAATGGGCCTTTAGGCCCTGAAACCACTTCGCTTCAGGGGCTAAAGCCCCCTTTGATCCTTCCGAGCTCAGCGGCGGGGCTCAAGCCCCGCCCTTCCCTTCCGACAAATAAGTTCGCTTATTAATCCTTCTAGGCACTAGCGCGGTGCGTCTAAGGTCGCTTCAAGATGGGTGCTGTTCCGCACCTTCCAATCGTCTGAGGCCGGCAGGTCCCAGCCAGCCCCACGCTAGCTAAATTGCTCCTTCCGTGTGGTCACTTTTTCGATTCGATCGAGGTCGGGCTCATAACCCAACCCGGGGGTCTGGGGCACCCGGATAGTTCCGTGAGGGCTGACGGTCACTTCCGGGGAAACAATGTCCTCCGCCCAGTACCGCCGGCTGGCTGAAACGTCACCCGGAAGTGTAAAACCAGGGAGCGAGGACATGGCGACATTGTGGGCGCGCCCGATGCCGGACTCGAGCATCCCCCCACACCAAACCGGAATGTTTCTTGTCCGGCAGACTTCGTGAAGCCGTCGGGCCGAGGTAAAGCCCCCCACCCGGCCCAGTTTCATATTAATGATTTTGCACGCTCCTAAGTCAATGGCCTTGCGCGCGTCGTCGGCGCTGTGAATCGACTCATCGAGGCAAATGGGCGTGGAGATTTCCCTTTGCAGCTTGGCGTGATCGATAATGTCGTCCCAACCGAGCGGCTGCTCGATCATCATGAGATAGAATCGGTCGAATTGCTTCAAATGCTCCAGGTCGGCTAACGTGTAGGCTGAATTCGCGTCCGCCATCAGGGAGATACGAGGGAATTCGGTGCGGATGCGCTCCAGGACATTGACATCCCAACCCGGCTTGACCTTCACCTTGATCCGCTGATAGCCGGCTGAGACTTCTCGAGCGATCTTTTCCAGCAGTACCTCGACATTACTTTGAATGCCGATGGATACGCCGCACGGAATCTCCTCGAGCGTCCCGCCCACGGCTTTCGCCAAGGGAATGCCTTTCTGTTGCGCCTCGATCACCCAGAGCGCGTTCTCGAGGGCCGCCTTGGCCATGTTGTGGCCGCGGATGGGGCGGAAGCGCGCCGCCAGTTCCGAAGGCGATGCCCAAGCATGTTCCAGAGCCCAAGGAACGAGGAACTCTCGCAACACATGCCAGGCTGTTTCGAAAGTCTCGTGGCTGTACAGCGGCGCTTCACCCGCCGTCACTTCGCCCCACCCCGAAAGGCCCTCCGCATCCACGCGCACCAGCACGATCCTGCGCAGGGTTGTCTTGCCGAAACTCGTCTCGAATGAATGGACGAGCGGCATCTGAATTTCCCGAAGCTCCACGCGATTAATCTTCATAAGGGTCCAGTAGGTAACGGGCCGACCTCACGTCGTATTCGAACCCCGTGATGGCCAGCTTCTGAGCGAAAAACTCTTGCAGTTGCTTGCGAACTGCCAACTGGCGCCGGCGCGCCTGCGCAGGGTTTGACTGCCTTAAACCATCGATATCGGCTGGAATTCCGAGCGTCGCCGCAGGATCCGCTTTGCCGGGCCGCGGCGCCTTTCCTGCCATCGCCCGTTTGACGCGGATGGAACTTAGATGCCATTCCGCAATCAGGCGGTCACTTGGCAGTCCACGCTGAAAACGGCTCTCAACTTCACCGTAGTAGTCCGGCTGGTAACATCGGGCGATGGCGCCCAGACGGACGATGTTAAGAAAGGCATTCTTCGCTCGCAGGGGATCGAACGTCCACTCGATAAGTCCGATTCCCGCTCGCAGCGCCTCACGCCTTTGCGCCATTTTTAGTGCTCTGCCCAGTCCCCGGTTTTCGTGTGCGCGCAAGACGCCAAGGGAAAGCGAATGATAATAGCGGTCGGCTCCGTGCCAGGCGGGCAAGGAAGCCACAAAGCCCACAAGAGCGCCGCGCGGTGTGAAAGCTCCCAGCACCTGCCCCCCTATCTTTCGCAGGGTTACGAACAGCCTGAGGGGATAAACTTCGTGTTCCGCATACCCCCAAATTTGCTGCTGAATCTTGACGAGCGCAGCAAGCTCCTCGAGCGTTTCGCAAGCCCGGATGGTGTATTTCACTCTTTCAACTTCAACTCGTTCCAAAGCGATTCCATCTCCTCCAGAGAACACTCCGGCAGCTTTTTCCCCTGCGCCGCGGCTTCCCTTTCGAGCGCCTGGAACCGGCGCATGAATTTTTGGTTCGCTTTCCGAAGGCAGGTTTCCGGGTCAGACCGGACGAATCGCGCCAAGTTGGCTACGGAGAAGAGCAGGTCGCCGACTTCCTCCTCGAGCCGGCATCGCAGCGCTAGCGTCGCGTCGGCTTGGGTCGGAGCTCTCAATTCGTGTCGTATCTCTCGAATTTCCTCCTCGACCTTTTCGAGCACGTCCTCAGCCGCCTTCCAATCAAAACCGACCTCCGCGGCTCGCAGTCCCAGTTCGTAAGCGACGAGGGTCGCGGGCATTGACCCGGCAATTCCGTCCAAGATGGACTTTTCGGCGTTCTTCTTCTGAGCCGTCGCGGCACGCTCCTGCTCTTTTACCTTCAGCCAGCTCTTCAGGGCTTCGCCGGCATCGCGGGCGCGCACTTCGCCGAAAACGTGCGGATGCCGCCGGATGAGTTTTGCATGCACGGCCTCGATAACGCCGTCAATGCTGAAGCGCCCCTCCTCTTCCGCCAAACGGGAGTAGAACACCACCTGGAAGAGCAGGTCGCCCAATTCATCTTCGAGGCCCTTGAAATCGCGCTCATTCACCGCGTCGATGACTTCATAAGCCTCTTCGATCATTAAACCCTTGAGGGTGTCGTAGTCCTGCGCCCGGTCCCAGGGGCAGCCTTCTGGCCCTCGCAAGTGCGCCATCAGTTCGACAAGCTTGGAAAGTTTCTCGCCGGCCAGAGTTACTCCTGTCCGCTGCAGTCGGAGTACTGCACCCCGCCATCGCTAAGTCTAGTTAATCTATCAAGGGAAGCGGACTTACTGCAACTGGGCAGATGGGCAGGTGGACAGATGGGCGGGTGGGCAGGCTGGAAGATCTCAGATTCCAGGTTTCAGAGCCCAAGGTTAGGATTTCGCACCGAGATCCCCACCAGAAAGCACTGGCGAGAATTAGCACATCGAATGTCGTTCTTCGGAAAAGCCGGTTTTGATGCAATCAGCGGGCTACTCCAGACCCGTATCTCGATCTGTTGAGGGGCGCCGGACCCGCTGCCCCTGGTCGTTTTACATCCAGGGAAGGTCTTTTGCGTTCTGCCTTCTGCCTTCTGCTTTCTGCTTTCTGCCTTCTGCTTTCTGCCTTTACTTCGACTCGTCCACCACCTCGATGGCATTGACGCAGGCGTAATTTCTGACCGGAACGAAGGTGAGGAACAGCTTCCCCGCCGGGCTGGCCGGCAAGGCGTGAAAGGTCTTCTGCACGGCGCGGTCGGCGCCTCCGGCTTCCTTGAAAATGTCGAAGTTGTGAAGCAGTGTGACGCCGTCGCAGTAAACGTCAAACAGCCGGCTACCGGCGCCGCCTCCGCCGGAGTTCTGCGGTCCAAAGTACGTTTCGGCAAAGTGCAGCGTCAGGCCGTACTGACGCCCCGTCGCGACTGGGATGGCGTAGCTGAAATGCCCGTAGCGCTCTCCGTAGTAAAGGCCAGGGTCCGGCGTCTTTTCCATTGGCCGGTTGTGAAGGGCCAAGCGGCCTTGGCTCGCGTAAAGATCGGGAATCCATACTTGGCCGCTGTGGTCCGTGTAAGAGTTAGTCTGAGCAACGATGCGGACAGGCCGCATTTTCCCAGGTATTCCCGGTACGATTTCGATGGCGTTCAAAATAGCCGTGTCTTGCGGGGGCGTGGGACCCACGAACTTGGAAAACTGCAAATGGAGTTTGCCGTCGGCGGCCGGGGTCACATCAACGAAAACACGCTTGTCCGCTGTGTTATTGGCGCCCGCATCCGCTATTGGGTCGAATTCGGTGAGGAGCGGCTTGCCGTTCAATGCCACATTGAAAGTGCGGCTGCCCTCACCGCCTCCCGCCAAGGTGTTCGAGCCGTAAATAGTTTCCGCGAAGTACAGCCCGAGTTCATACACGCCCGGCTTGAGAGGAATGTCGTAGCTGAACTCTCCCTCGCGCCAGTTCTGATACATCGTGGCATCCGAGGTGCGATCGATAAACTGGGGAGGCGAGTTCCGTGTGAGCCCCCCGGTGTAATAACGGTCCGGGCCCCAAACCTGCCCGCTATGGTCCGTGTAGTTGCTTTTTGAATACCCCGCAACTATTCGGACTAGCGACCGTGCGTCGGCGCCGGCCGCCACCTCTCGGCTTTCAATTGGAGGGACAGCCAAGCTGGGGCTCGGTGAACTGACAACCTTGGACTTCCATGTAACCAAGCTCACAATAGCAGCCAAGAGGACGAGTGCGACGGCGGGAAGTAGTAACCAAGTCCAGCTACGAGGCCGCCGACCCGCGAGCCCATGGGAGGTTGCGGCAGCGATTGGCCCGGGTGGCGCAGAGACGTCAGCAACTGTGGGTTCTGCGACCTTCGTCCCTGTGTCGGGAGGCTCCTGGGTTTCGCCAGCCGCTTCGGTCTGCTGCGGCGCGAGTTGTGCCTCGAGTTCGGAGCGAGTGAGGAATTGCGGCGTGTAGTTGCCCGGCTTTAGGACGATGACGACCGGATCATGAAGGCCTTCGGTCTCGTAGTACTTCTTTAACCTCTCGCGAAGCCGGAAAAGCTCGACACGAACTATTGAGTTACTTGTGGGATCAAAGTCGGCGAGGCGCCCTAGCGCTTCGACGCCAATGTTGAACTCCTTCAGATCGCCCGCATGGCCTTCGAAGTATTTGCGGCATAGATATTTCAGCAGTCTCGCCAGGTTTTGCGACTTGGCGAAGGTCCCCGAAGCGAAAACAGCGTCCAGTTCCGCTTTTTCCTGTTGACGGGTGGCCGACTGACTCATCTTTCTTCACCCTCTGGGCGCTAAATTATACCACCGTCGCGGTTTTGCTGCAAAAGTAAGGTGCTGGAAGGCGCCTCCGCAAGTTGAGTAGCGCTGACTCTAAAATCGTGTAACGGGCCCGTGAATCCCATGGCTAGAAGGCAAATCGCCATACTACCCCGCCACGGTGCCGCGGAAGGCGATTATGATGTAATACCTTATTTTTCAATAAGATAAATGATGCACCGCGTGCATCGGGGAGGTAATGGCACTCTACTACAAGGGAGGTAACGTAGAAGTGGACGTTACTTTGGGTCCGGGTTACCCCAAACAAACGACAAGGGATTCTCCGATTGTAACGGTGATTTAACGGGTTTAGCCTTGTCTTTAGGAAAAGAATCGAGGATGCTCAACGCGCGTCGGGTTATTGGCTTTGGACCCTGTCTATGGTGCGCTCCCTTGAGGGCACGGGCAGGCAAATCATCCCAATCAAGTTAAGAGTTCTCACTCTCGCGATTCTTCTGAGAGGAGAAAGGAGACAGGACAACTAACCATGAAGCGATGGATATATGTCTTCGTCGTACTTACGTTCCTCACTGTACCGGTCACGCGCTTGTCCGCGCAGTCGCTGTTTGCGGCTCTGACAGGCGTCGTGAGCGACCCGACGGGTGCGGTGGTGCCAAGCGCGTCAGTGAAACTGATAAACGAGCAATCGGCCTCGGCGCGCAATACGGTGACCGACGGTGCAGGCTATTACAGCTTCGCATCGGTGGCAGTGGGTGACTTTACCTACAAGCTGGTCGTTGAGGCCCAAGGGTTTCAAACCTATGAAGCTACTGGCATGCAGATCCTGGGCGGCGAGAAACGCAATCTCAACGTCGAGCTTAAGGTCGGCTCGGCAACCCAGACCGTGGAGGTTACCGGCGCGGTGACAAACATTGTGCCAGTCGATTCCGGCGAAAAGTCGGAAACCCTCACCAGTACTCAACTGAGCAACTTTATTGCGGTAGGCAGCAACGCAGCGCAGTTCATAGCCATCATGCCGGGATTCGCTCTCCAAAACGGGACCTCAAACAGAGCAAACTACACGGGAGAGGTAATCGGCATCAACGCCAACGGCGACGCTGGGAGCCAGAGCCCGCTGAACAATGCTTACAGCTACAACGGGCTGCCGAGCAACTCCCTGGACATCACGGCGGACGGGGCGCACGTTTCCGACCCGGGCTGTAACTGCGACACGCCGGTTAATCCCAACGCGGATATGCTCTCAGAGTTCAAGGTGCTCACGTCGAATTTCAGTGCTGAGAACCAGAAAGGCCCCATGGTTATCAGTTCCGTAACGAAAGCCGGGGGCAGCCAGTTCCACGGTTCAGGGTTCTTCTCAGCGCGCAACGCCGCCTTGAATGCCAACGACGCACTGAACAACGCCGAAAATGCCCCCAAGCCGGGCAACAAATACTACTACCCCGGCGCAACTCTCGGCGGACCCGTGATTATTCCAGGCACCGGATTCAATAAGAATCGAGACAAGCTGTTCTTCTTCACTGGATTCGAGTACTTCTATCAGGTCCTGGATACTGGTTTGCTCCGCGCGACAGTCCCCACCTCAGCCATGCTCGGGGGCGACTTCTCGACCGATTCTCTTGAGAAGATAGGGAACGCCAACAACAACTACTACACTGGTTCCGGACAACAGGTGGGCGTTAATTGCAACCCGGGGTCCACAACCTACACACCTTGTCTGAACGCCGCCACTCTGGCAAAGTTCCCCAATGGCAATCTGGCATCCGTCCTGGATCCCAATATGGTGGCCCTGATGAAGCTGTACCCCTCTCCCACTCCTAACGCTAACCCTAACGACACCGGTGGGTACAACTACATCCAGTCGGAAGTCTTCAACCAGAACAACCTTCAGTGGGCGGCGCGGGTTGACTATAACATCAGCGACAGCACCAAGCTGTTCGTGCGTTACAACCTCCAGCGCGAGACTCAACAATTCCCCGTTGGTCTCTGGTGGCGCAACGGCAGTCAGGTTCCCTACCCAACACCGATATTGGGCAAGAACCGCTCCGACTCAGTTTCGGCTTCGCTAACCCATGTTTTCAGCCCGACCATGACCAACGAATTCGTCTTCGCGTATACGTATGTCGGCTTCCCCAACGTCTTCTCCGATCCTTCTAAGGTAGACCGCACGAAAGTCGGTTACGGCCTCCAGGGTCTGTTTAAGAACGGTGTTACGCAGATCCCATCCTTTGGAAGTTTCGGGGGGGAATCGGCCCTGGTGTTCAATCCGGGCGGTTTCGAGGCTGGCGGGCCTTCGGCAGGTCTCTATGCCGACAAGTGGATGCCCAGCATGAGCGATACTTTCGCCAAGGTCGTGTCCACTCATACAATCAAGGCAGGGTTCTTCTGGGAATGGATTCGCAATTCTCAGCCCAACAGCAACCAAACCAACGGCACATTACAGTACTACACGTCGAACAACCTGTTCACCACTGGCGACGCCTATGCGGACGAAGCCATCGGGCTCATGGCCAATTACAACGAAACCTCGTTCAACCGGATCAACGACATCTCCTACAACACCTATGAGGGGTTTGTTCAAGATGACTGGAAGGTAACCAAGCGATTAACCCTCAACTACGGGATGCGCATGAGTCACTTCCAGCCCTGGGGTGATCGTTTGGGGGACGGTTTCTCGATCTTCGACGTTTCGGCTTACCAAAGCGCTTACTCCCAAAACTCCGGCTGTACGGGCGCCCCGACGTTCTGCGGTTTCGAGTGGCACAAGAAGGATCCCAGCGTTCCGGTGGGTGGGTTCCCCACACGGGCCTTGTTCTATCAGCCTCGCATAGGCGGCGCCTACGACCTCTTCGGGAACGGCAAGACCGTCCTGAGGGGTGGCTGGGGCAGATACTACTTCCATGCCGGCCAGTTCACCAACGGGCTCGACGCTTCCGCCGGAGTCCTATCGCTCAATCTCGGCGACACGAACATTCCTTTAGGCGCCGGCTACCAACCGCCGCTCGTCGATCCGATACCGTCGTCGTTCCCGGGGGCTGCCGGACTGAGTACGGTCAACTTCAGTTCCGTGGCGTCGGGTCCATCGGCGGTGGATAGTACAGACAATAAGGAGCCCTACACGGACAGCTACAGCTTTACCGTTTCGAGACAACTGCCGTTTTCGAGCCTGTTGGAGGTCGCCGATGTTGGGAACCGCACGCGGGATATTCCCAGCGGGGGAAACGGCGGCACCTTAAACGGGAACTCTCTGAACATTAACCTGGTGCCCAGGGGAGCGTTACTCTCCTCGAACAATGGGGGGGTGGATCCCAATAGCCTCAATCCCGACAAATTCCGTCCCCTGTTGGGTTACTCAGACCTGGATGTCACCACTGCAAACGGCTATTACAACTACAACGCGTTGCAGGTGACGTGGTTGCGCTCGAAGGGCCGCTATAGCATCAACATGAATTACACTTACGGCAAATCAATGGGAATTGTGGGCTTCTACGACCAGATCAATTTTGCGGACAATTACGGCGTGCTAGCCAGCAATCGCCCGCAACTGTTCAACGCCGCTTACTCCGTTCAGTTGCCAAGCCCCAAGGGGAAGCTCGCCAATGAAATTGCCGGCGGCTGGCAAATCTCGGGCGTAACGCAACTCGAGAGCGGCCCCAATCTGACGGGCAATGACAACCAGAACTTTTACATGAACACTAACAACGCTGACATCCCTGGCACCTCCTTCCACATCAGCAACGCTTCGCTGCTCGGCACCACGGATGTACAACTCAACCCCATCGAGACGTGTAACCCAAGCAAAGGGCTCGCGGCCCACCAATACGTCAACGGGAGTTGTTTCGCCGTGCCGACGCAAATCGGTCAGACTGGTCCGACAATCCCGCCGCCCATTTACGGACCGGTATTCTTCAACTGGGATATGGGGCTCTTCAAGAACTTCAAGATCACCGAGTCGAAGTCGCTCCAGTTCCGTGTTGATGGATACAACTTCATGAACCATCCGCTGTGGTCGTTCAACGGAACAAACCTCAGCCTCAGCTACAATCCGGCCACACTCGAGCAGACGAACTCGCAGTTCGGCTACACTACCACGAAGCAAGGCCATCGAATCGTCGAGTTGGCGATGAAGTTCTTCTTCTGATCGTATCTGGGAAGCGTTCGGTGAGAACAGGGGCTGCCTCGCAAGGGGCGGCCCCTTTTTCATCTTAGGGCATCACGCCATGGCGTGCCCCTACGATGGCCAGCAGGGCTGATTCTCCGGGGAGCGCAAGACGGTGGTATAATGCGGTTCCGCTGTCCGCCGGCGAGCGATTCCCGGTCGAACCGTTTGGCCGAGACTACCCGAACCGGTGGCGCTGACGGAACAGTAAAGAACCAACCAGGAGGTGCGGTTGTCCGCTAATTTCTAATGCGGTCGTTTAGGAATTCAGTTATTGCCATTATAATGCTGGGTGCGGTGTGCGTTCCGGGCCATGCCAAGAACCGCCGCAAGCCCGACGCGATGCCCACGCCCGGCAGCCTCATAACAATTGACTACCCCGCGGAAGGGGCGATTTTCCCACCCGAAATCACACCGCCCGTGTTCGAGTGGCGAGATCCGAGCCCGAACGCAACTTTCTGGGTGATCGACGTTCGTTTCAGCGGTCACGCACACGCAATTCAGGCCAAATCCCACGGCGAGAAGCGCCCCATCGGCGAGATCGATGAGCGTTGCGCGAAGGCGGGAGCTGTGCCGCCGCAACTGACGCCAGAGGAACAAGCGGGGCACTCCTGGACCCCCGACCCGGAGACCTGGGCGACGATCAAGAAGCATTCCGTCAAAGAGCCAGCAACGGTGGTCATCACGGGGTTCCGCGACGAGTCCGCCACTCAGCCGGAGTCGCGGGGGGAAGTCGCCTTTCAGACTTCAACCGATCCGGTGGGCGCGCCCCTCTTCTTTCGCGACGTTCCGCTGATATCTGTCCCGGTCGGCCAAAAGGGCGTCATCATGCCCTTGCCCACCGAGGCTATTCCCTTCATCGCATGGCGTCTCCGGTACATTTCCGAGCCGAGAAGCAGGCTGATGATGGAAGGCTTGCCGACCTGCGCCAACTGCCACTCATTCTCTCGCGACGGGAAGACCATGGGGCTGGACGTGGACGGCCCAGGGAACGACAAGGGCTTGTACGGCATCGTGCCGGTCAAGGCGGAGACTTCCATCCGCAACCAGTACGTGATCCGGTGGAGTTCCTTCGCGGAGGAGAAGGCGAGCAAGCGGTTCGGCTTCATGTCGCAGATCTCGCCCGACGGCCAGTACGTCGTCACTTCCATCGAAAACCCCGGCTCGCACATGCGGAACTTCGATTCGCGGTTTTTCAACGGATTCTATAAAGACTACGGGTTCGGCCAGGTCTTTTATCCCACTCGCGGCGTCCTGGCCTGGTACAGCAAGGCCACCGGCAAGCTGCACCCTCTGCCGGGCGCTGACGACCCGCGCTACGTGCAGGCCAGCGCCTTTTGGAGTCCCGACGGCAAGTACCTTGTTTTCTCCCGAGCGGAGGCCAAGGACCCATATTATGAAGGCCAGAAAGTGGCCCAAGTCGCTAACGATCCAAACGAAACGCAGATTCAATACGATCTCTACCGGATTCCCTTCAACGACGGCCAAGGCGGCACGCCGGAACGGGTTGTGGGCGCTTCGCAGAACGGCATGAGCAACGACTTTCCCAAGGTTTCGCCGGATGGCCGCTGGATCGTCTTTGTCGAAAACCATACGGGCCTGCTGATGAGGCCCGACAGCCAACTCTTCATTGTGCCTTTCGAAGGCGGCACGGCGCGGCGCTTGGACTGCAATACTCCGCGCATGAACTCCTGGCACACTTTCTCTCCCAACGGCCGCTGGCTGGCCTTCTCTTCCAAAGGGCGGTCCCTGTACACGCAGTTATACCTGACGCATATCGATGACCAGGGCCACGACAGCCCGGCCATCCTGGTCGAGAACGCGACCGCCGCCAACCGCGCCGTGAACATACCGGAGTTCGTGAACATCCCCATGAACGGCATAACCAAGATGGACGCGCCGGCCACGGACTTCTACAGGATCTTCGACGTGGCCGGCGAGTTGGCACGAAAGGGCGATTACGCGGGGGCTTTGCTCGAGTGGCGTAAAGCGGTGGGACTGGACCCAGAAGACGGCAAGGCGCATTACCACTTGGCTTTTGCCCTGGACCACCAGGGCCAACTTGACGAGGCCATCACCGAGTACCAGCAATCCGTCCAATTCGACCCTAACAATGCCGACGCGTACTCCAGCCTGGCCGTGGCGCTGACCAGGACGGGCAAGCCGGAGGACGGCATCAACGCCTACAAGAAGTCCCTCGAGATCAATCCCAAAAACCCGATCGCGGAGAGCAATTTAGCAGCGGCTTTAATTGAGGCAGGACGCACTGACGAAGCCGCTGGCCACATCCACAAAGCTCTCGATCTCGACCCGGATTTCGCTGATCCGCATAACTTGCTCGGCCTTGTCCTGGCTCGGGCGGGCCGACTGGATGATGCCGTGGCGCACTTGCAGAAGGCTGTAGATATCGATCCGGACTCGCTCGAGTTCCAGTTCAATCTCGGCAGGGTGTTCGCCGCGAAGCATAGCTTCGGCGAGGCGATTCCCCATTTCGAAAAGGCGGTGGAGCTTTCCGGCGGTCGCGAGCAGCAGAGCCTGGCATTGCTGGCGGCAATGTATTCCGAAGTGGGTCGATTCGCCGATGCGGCCCGGGTGGGTCACCAGGCGCTGGACCTGGCCACGCGCGACAACGACCAGTCGCTCGCCCAAACGCTGCGAGCCAGGGTGGCGTATTACGAATTGCAAGCGGCCAAGCGGTAGCTTTTCCGTGCTCTCATGGTTGGCCGGTTGCCGGGGGTAAGGAGTGAATGACTTGGGCCTTTGTACCCTCCATTGTGGTGCTTCTCCTGTGGGCCGGCCCGCTCGTCGCGCAAACCGAGCGGGCTCCTGAGACACAACCCAGGCAGCGGCCCGTTCCAGCCTGCGCCATGTGCCACCTGCAGGCCAAGACGCAACCGGCCACTTCCATGGCGCATGGACTCGAAACCGTTGAAGAGTGCAAAGTTCTGGCAGCTCACCCGTTGCTCAGCGCCACGGCGGGGAAGTACTCATATCGCATCGAGCGCCATGGAGACGAGAGCGATTATTCGGCCTCCGATGGCGTCCAGACGCTCACCATGCCCATCCGCTGGGCGATGGGGGCCAGCGCAGCGATCGGCCAGACCTACATTCTTGAGAAGGACGGTGAGCTCTACGAGAGCCGGGTCAGCTATTTCAATGAAATCGGAGGGCTGGATGTTACTCTCGGCGCCCAGGGCGTTGCACCCGCAGGTCTGGTCGACGCGGCTGGGCGCCGCATGACGCTCGAGGACAAATTGCAGTGCTTTGGCTGCCATGCCACCAAAGCTACGGAGGGACGGCAGATGACTTTAGACAAAATGACACCTGGCGTCCAGTGCGAGCGCTGCCACGGGCCTGCGGAGAAACACCTTGCCTCGGTTACCCGAGGTGATCCCAACCCCGTCAAGATGAAGCATCTAACGAGAATGTCAACTGAGGAAATATCTGAATTCTGCGGGCAGTGCCACCGCACCTGGGAAGACGTGATCGCCCAAGGCAGGTTCGATATCAACGATATCCGTTTCCAACCCTATCGCCTGACCGGAAGCAAATGCTACGACGTGGATGACCCGCGAATCAGTTGCCTTGCCTGCCACGACCCGCACCACGAATTGGACAGCAACATTCTGGATTACGACGCCAAATGCCAGGCCTGTCACAGGGGGGGCCAACCGAAGGCGCCGCTCTGCAAAGTTTCAAAGAACCGCTGCGCTTCTTGCCACATGCCCAAACTCGAGTTGCCGGGAGGGCATCATAAGTTCACAGATCATCGAATTCGCATCGTGAGGGCGAATGAGCCGTTTCCGGGCTAGCCGAAAGCCGCGTCTGAACCTCCGCCATCGAGACGAGGTTCTCCGTGTCCTCTGCGCCGCCAGAGACTCAACAGAGAGAACACTAAGGGTCTCAATGCGCTCTGTGTTGGGTCTTCTTTCGTCACCGGAGAGCACAAAGAACCGCAGCGGTTTTTCGGTATGTTCCGCTGGGTTTCTAGCAGCGCTCCTGTTGGCCGGCACTCTCCACGCGCAGACGACTCAGTCCCCCGAAGCTCTCGTGAAGGAGGCAGAGTCGTTCCAGCAGGCCGGCAAGCTGGACGAGGCCATCAAGGATTACCGCTTGTTTCTCGCCCAGTTTCCGGATGTCGTCCCGGTCAGGTCCAACCTGGGCGCGGCGCTGGCCGCGGCAGGACGATACGAGGAGGCCATCGTTGAGTATAAGAAGGCGTTGCGTTTGCAGCCGCTTCCCCAGGTCCGGCTGAACCTGGCTCTTGCGTATTACAAAGCTGTACAGCTTAACGAGGCAGTGCACGAGCTCCTGCCGCTTCATTCCGCCGACTCGGGAAATCTCCAAATAGCTCTATTACTTGGGGACTGCTACTTTCGCTTAGGGGAATTCAAGAAGGCGGTGACACTCCTCGAGCCGCTCGAAACCGCTCATCCGAGCGATCAGGCGTTGACCTACCTGTTAGGGATGTCGCTGATGCGCGATGGGCAGGTGCGTAAGGGTGAAGTCCTGGTAAACAGAATCCTGAGCAACGGCGATTCCGCGGAAGCGCACCTGATGCTGGGGGCCGCTCGTCTGGAGATTCTCGACGCGTCAGGCGCTGTAGATGAACTGGCGGCCGCCGTCAAACTCGATCCGAAGCTTCCCATGGCTCATTATCTTTACGGGAATGCGCTGCTGACCCTCGGCCACCGCGAGGATGCCATGGAATGCTTTCGCCAGGAATTAGCGATCGATCCCAACGAGTTTGGCTCCAACTTGTATCTCGGCGTCATGTTGAATCAGGGCGAAAGTTACAAGGAAGCGATCCCTTTCCTAAATCGCGCGCTGCAGGTGCGGCCGGGCGACCCGGGAGTTCGTTATCAATTTGCCATCGGTGAGATCGGAATGGGGAACATCCCCCAGGCCAGGAAACTGCTGGAAGCTTTGATCAAAGACAGCCCGGAATTCCTGGATGCGCACGTCTCCCTGGCCAGGCTCTATTACCGGCTCCACATGAAGCAGGACGGCGACCGTGAAAGGGTGATCGTTGACAAACTGACAGCCGAGGTCCAGGCGCAAAAGCGCGCGCATGCAGATGAAGTCACGAAGGAGCAACCGGCCCCGCAGTGATTTGGAAACGAAGGTCGAGTGTTCAACCACAGAGACGCTGAGGCACAGAGGAAGCCCACGAACTCTGCAAAGTCTCTGTGCCTCCGTGCCTCGGTGGTGAAAAGGGACCAGATGAGTAGCTCGCGCCGCCAATTTCTAAAAACCCTCGGACTCGCCGGATTCGCGGGTTACGGACTTTCAGCAAGGATTCTCGCACCATCAGGCTCACCCGTCCTCCAGGCGCCGAATGGTCTTCCCGTTTTCGAGGTGATTCCAGGTTCTGCCAGCGGGATTACTTTCGAGCGGACCAGCGCTCGCTCTCCACAATTCTACCTGCCGGAAACCCTGGGGGGCGGCGGCGGTTTCATCGATTACGATAACGACGGCTGGATGGATATTTACCTGGTGAACAGCGGCAAGTGCGACTTCTACGACCCCAATCCTCCGCTCCGCAACGCCCTTTACCACAACAACCGTGACGGCACATTCACGAACGTCACCGAGAAAGCCGGGTTGGCGGGAGGCGGCTACGGAATGGGCGTCGCCGTGGGCGACTACGACGGGGACGGCTGGCCTGACCTCTGCCTGACCCAGTATGGGCGTTCCCTACTCTTCCACAACAACCACGATGGCACGTTCGCGGAACATCACGAGAAGGCAGGTATTAACGCCGTTGGCTTCGCCGCCAGCGCCGTCTGGTTTGATTATGACAATGACGGCCGCCTGGATCTGTTTATTTGCCGCTCCGTGGACTTTAACAAGTCGAACAACAAATTCTGCGGCTTTGGTGGGACCGTGGAGCGCTACTATTGCATCCCAAACGTCTACGATCCCATGCCGAGCTGGCTTTTCCACAATAACGGCGACGGTACCTTCACCGATGTCAGCGAGGCCTCCGGCATCGCGAGCGTCAAGGGGATTGCCTGGGGAGCCGTGGCCACCGACATCAATAACGACGGGCTGATGGATTTGTTCGTGGCCAACGATATGATGGCAGCTTCCTCTTTGCAAACCGCGGCCACGGGAAATTCGAGGAAATCGGCCTGCAGGCGGGAGTAGGCTACAGCTCCGACGGCCGGGTTCGGTCGGGAATGGGCACAGACTCCGCCGACTACGATCAGGATGGCTGGATGGACATCTTCCTGACCGATGTTGATGAGGAGATGTTCTCCCTCTATCACAATAACCGGGATGAGACCTTCGACGACTCTACGGTTTCGACGGCATCGGGATGAAAGTGCGGACCATGAGCGGCTGGGGCGTAAAGTTCCTGGACTACGACAACGACGGCAACATGGACTTGTTCATCGTCTCCGGCCATCCCCGATAACAAGGTGTCCCAACTGCACAGCGAAATCAAATACGAAGAGAACCCCCTGCTCCGGCACAATCTCGGAACCGGTTACAAGACGACTTTTCAAAACGTCAGCGACCGGAGCGGGCCCGTCTTCGCCAGGCAGTTTGCGGCGCGCGGCCTGGCGGTCGGCGACTTCAATAACGATGGCGGAGCGGATGTGCTGATGATCCTCAACGACGGCGCTCCCCTCTTGCTTCGGAATAACGTCGGCAAGCTCAATCATTGGCTGGGCATCCAGCCCAAGGGTAAAGTGGCCAATCCCGATGCGGTGGGCGCAAAAGTGAGCTGGCAGGCAGGGGATTTCAAACGCCACATTCACAAGGTCGCGGGTGGAGGTTATCTCTCCTCCCATGACCCGAGGCTCGTATTGGGAATTGGCCCGAGGACGAGAATCGATTCGCTTGAAATCAAGTGGCCTCCGCCCAGCAACCGCGTAGACCGCTTCACGAATCTGCCGATCGACCGGTACATCACGATTGTGGAAGGAAAAGGCATTACGAGCTAGGCAGTGGGCAGATGGGCAGGTAGGCAGGTCGGCAGATGGGCAGATCGGCAGCCCGGGCACGACGTCAGACGCGAGATTTCAGATTTCAGAGGCAGCACGTTAGGTGGGCAGTGCGAAGGCAAGATTCAAATTGCGGCCGACAGAGAAAGGCGGAGTTGTTTCTTGTGTTTTGTCTTCTGCCTGCTCTCTTGGTGTCTTTGTGTCTTGCTGGCGAGCCTTGCCTGGCAATCCCCAGTCTGCCCACCGAAGACAGTGCGGAAGCGCACTTTCAGCTTGGCAGGCAACTCTTCGAGTCTGGCAACTACCCCGCGGCCGTTAAGGAGTTCTCCCGCGCCGTCGAACTCAATTCCAAGCTGTCTCAACTTCAGTCCTATTACGGCCGGGCGCTCTTAAACACGGGAGATCCGGTTGGCGCGGCGGCGGCTTTCCGGCAGGCGCTTGCCGAAGATCCCAACGATTACGCTGCCAACCTGGGGCTCGGCCAAATCTTGACCGTCGCGAGACAATACTCCGAAGCCACGCCCTTCGTGAGCGCTGCCCTGCGCAGCCATCCCGAATCCATTGAGGCGCGACTGGCGTGGGGTGAATGCCTGAGTGGCACAGGAAGACTCGAGGAGGCTCGCAAGCGTTTGGAGGCTGTCATCCTGGCCATCCCGGACTCGCTGGAGGCCCACCGCGAGTTGCTGTCGGTCTACACACGGCTTCACCTGCGCTCGGAGGCGGCGCTGGAGAGTGACACGGTGCGCAGGCTCCAACAGGATGCGGATGCGAGGGACCCCGGGCCACAAATCAACTCCTTCGCCCCCGATTTCGATTTGCCGGAGGTCGGCACGGGACAGCACGTGCGCCTGCGCGAGTTCCGGGAAAGATTCCCGTCGTGCTGGTCTTCGGCAAGTTACTCGTGCCCGAATTTCCGTTCTTCAGCCGAGGCGCTCAACTCATTATTCGAACAATACGGACGGCGAGCGCATTTCTTTCTGGTCTACATCCGGGAGGCGCATGCAGCGGGGGACTGGCAAAGCACCCGGAACGTACGGGAAGGAGTAGCAGTAGCGCCCGCCTCAACGATGGAGGATAAAGAAGATCATGCCGCCCTGTGTACACGAGAACTCCACCTCAAGTTTCCCGCCCTCGTGGATGGCATAAAGGGCAGCGTAGAGGCCGCTTACGCCGCCTGGCCAAGCCGGGCCTTTGTGATCGGCGCCGACGGCCGTGTTCGTTACAGCACCCGACTGACTCAATTGGACTTTAGTGCCCAAGCGATGGAGGCGGCACTGCGCGCGGCGATTGCCGGCCGGTAACGGTTTCATATTGCGGGGTCAACCGTTGTAGCCACGCTCGGGCGGCGACGGGCACCGCCCTTTCAGCGCCTGAGTAAGAAGGAGTTGGTTATGTTGAAGATCCTCTACATCACAGTTTTATGGGCTTCCGTCGTCTCACTATCGCTGGGCCAGGTCATAAGTGCGCCGCAGGCCCAGACCACTTCCGCGCCGGGTAGCAGGGTCTCCGCTACCAGCGAGGAAGTGCTGATGGATGTTGTGGTGCGCGACAAGAAAGGGCGGGCAGTCAAGGACCTGAAGCCTGACGACTTCCGGGTGTTTGACAACGGGCAGGCGAAAACGATCAAGTCGTTTCGTCTCATCGAGGGAAATGATGCCGTTGCGAGCGGCGGGGCGCGGACACCACTTGAACCACCGCAAAGGGTCCGGTCCGTGATGATGATTTTCCAGTGTCACCACGATGACGCCCGGCGACTGGCCCGCGACGGGGCCCTGGATCTGCTGAAGCAGGAACTTGCCTCAAACGTTGACATGGCGGTCATGACGATTGACCAGAAGCTCGAAGTTTTGCAACCGTATACTAACGACCTGCCGCCCTCCGTGAAGCCATAGCGCGGGCGACGAGCAGCCGGGTGTTTGACTTCTCCGCCAATACGGCCCGCGTGCGCCGCGAACTCCAGCAGGCCATCGGCTCCAGTCCCCAATCCGCCCCAAGCCAGGCCACGGAATCCGACGCGCAGGCCAAGGCGGTCATGAACCAAATGCTGCTGGAAGCACTCAATACGGAACACAGCAACGCCGTGGTGGTGGCGGGGCGGGACGAGATCTTCTCCTTGCTCGATGCGGTGAAAGAACAATACCGCCTACCGGGGCGAAAGACCATCGTCTACTTTTCCGAAGGCTTTACGATCCCCATAGGACTCGAAGCGGCGTTCGATGACCTCATAGGCACCGCGAACCGGTCGAACGTGAGCCTCTATGTTGTGGACGCCTGGGGGCTCTTGGGAGCGAACCCGAATCAATCCGGCAGAAACGAACTGCGCGCAGCCGCGCAATCCTCCCAGAGCCAGCACGGCAATATGGGAGATCGGCCGGTCACAATGGGTGAGGCGAATCTGATAGACACGGCCATACGAAGCACTCGGGCAAATTACCAGATGACGCTCGCCCGCCTCGCCGATTCCACAGGGGGTTTCCTCATCACCAACACCAATGATCTGCGCGCCCCGATCCGCAGACTGGCGGAAGACGTCCAGAGTTATTACGAGATTTCGTACGCGCCGGAGATTAAGAAATACGATGGGTCATTCCACAAAGTCGTCCTCAAAGTGGCCTCCGGTGACTTGCGCGTGCAATCCAGGTCCGGTTACAACGCGTTTCCGACTTCCCTGAACTCTTCCGGAGCCGCTCCAGTACCTTACGAGATACCGCTGTTAGCCGCGTTGAATTCTCCTGAGTTGTCCAAGGCGTTCGAATATGGGGCAGCCGGTCTGTACTTTCGCGGGCTGAGGAATCAGTCTGAGTGCGAAGTGGTGATGGACGTGCCCCTCTCGAATGTGACCTTCAAAAAGGCTGAAGCGGGGGATCAGTATAAAGGCAGCCTCTCCTACCTTGTTGTCGTGAAGGATGTCCAGCGCCAGGTCGTAAAGAAACTCGAGAACGAAGTCCCCATCAATGCCACCTCCGAAAGGCTGGAGACCCTCAAAGCAAACCACTTCATCTATACCGAGACCTTCGATTTGCCGCCCGGGCGCTACTCCCTCGAAACCGCGGTGCGGGATGGGGAAGGCGACCGGATCAGCGCCGGCAAAGGCAACGTGATCATGGCGCCTTCCTCGGGACTCGCCATCAGCGGTGTCAGCGTCGTCCGGTCCACGAAGGAACGTGGGGCATCGACTGCGGACGACGACCCTTTCTTGTTGGGAACCAAAGTCATTTCCCCAACCCTCAATCCAGTGATCAGCAAGGCGAACAACAGCACCTTGCCCTTTTACCTGGTCATTTACACGGACAAGAATGTTGCGGCGGCTCCCCAGTTGATAATGGAATTCAGCAGGAATGGCAAGGTTCTTGGAAAGGGCCTGCCTCCACTCGGCTCCCCGGATAAAGACGGGAAGATTCAGTACGTGGCCATGACTCCGCTCGACCGGTTCGAACCGGGGGACTTCACGGTGCGCTTCATCGTCAAACAAGGGTCTGAAACGGCTGAGGCATCGGCTTCCTTTGCTCTAAAGTGAGTATGGCCGTTGCCCGCGCGGCAGATCTGCGGGCAAAGGCAAGAGCGAACATCGTCAGGCAGAGCTTAGGAACTGCTTTCCCATAAAACTAGCGGTTAAGTCAAGACCCCTCTGAGGGGTTTGCGACCGCGCTTTCAGATCTCAATAACTGGCCCAGTGCAGCATAAGCACGGGGAAGTGTCAGGGGTTCTGGGTCGCCGGAACAGGCCAATTGCGGTAAACTAGGAGCGCTCGATACCGGTCGACAGCACTGAGGAGAGCCTTGATGCCCAACACGAACCCGAACCCGCAAGAGGTCTGGGAAAACCCTGTCAAGAAACTGCTGCGCGAGGGGAAACCGGCGGTGGGGATTACGCTCACCGTGGGGAGCGCTGAAATCGCTGCGCAGGCAGCTAGCCTCGGTTTTGACTTTTTATGGATCGAGATGGAACACAGTCCGATTACTCTGGAGAGCCTGCGCAACATGGTTCTGGCCACGCGGGGCCTGAAAGCCCTGCCCTTCGCGCGGGTTCCCGTCAATGAAATCTGGACCGCCAAGCGCGTGCTTGACGCCGGCGTGCTGGGCGTCATGTTTCCCTTCACCAGCACACCCGAGTTGGCTCGCCAGGCTGTGGCCGCATGCAAATACCCACCGCAAGGCCGGCGCGGTTCAGGAGCCGGCCTGGCGAAGTTCCGTTGGTCGGGCGCTGAGAATTACTTTGATTTTGCCGACCAGAATGTTTTGGTTGTGGTGATCGTCGAAGAGGCGCGCGCCCTGGAGCAGATCGACGCGATTGCCGCGACGCCCGGAGTCGATGTGATCTTTGTAGGCACCAGCGATCTGTCATTCTCGTTGGGCTGCCGTGGCCAGGTTGACCATCCAAAGGTTCAAGAGGCTCTGAAAAAAATCGTTGCCGCGGGGCAGGCGCACAACAAGATCCTGGGCGCACCGGCCATGGAAGCAAGCCTCATGCAAAAGTACATGGAGCAAGGTTTTCTGTTCTTTCAATCGACAACGGAGCTGAACTTGATGGCTCGCGGCGCCCGCCAGGTTCTCGATCCGCTGGGCAAGCTGGCAGCCGAGCCGGCACCAAGAGCCCTGTACTAAGAGTGAAACGAGGTCGCATGGCAAGCTTTCTGGTGACAGGCGGCGCAGGATTCATCGGCTCCGCGCTGGTCGGCCGTCTGGTGAGGGACGGCCACACGGTCAGAGTGGTGGATAATTTCAGTACGGGGTTCCGACACAACCTGGAGGACTGCCTCGATCGCATCGAGCTGATGGAAGGCGACCTTGCGGAACTGGCTGTCTGCAGGGCCAGCGTGCAAGGAGTCGAGTACGTGCTCCACCAGGCGGCAATTCCCTCGGTCCAGCGCTCCGTGGAACGGCCCGCCAGCAGCCATCGGGCGAATGTCACAGCCACCCTGAATATGCTGGTAGCGGCCCGGGATGCCCGGGTGAAGCGGTTTGTATTTGCCAGTTCGTCCTCGGTGTATGGAAACAGCGAGACGTTGCCAAAGCTGGAGACTATGCCGGAGAATCCGCTTTCTCCTTACGCCGTTACCAAACTCGCGGGAGAGAAGTACGGCGCGATCTTCCATCGGATTTACGGCTTGCCTGCCGTTTCGCTTCGCTACTTCAATGTGTTCGGTCCGCGTCAGGATCCTCACTCCTCGTACTCAGCGGTCATCTCGAGCTTCATCGAGGCGGCGCTCCAGGGCAACCACCCGGTGGTGCACGGCGACGGAGAGCAATCGCGCGACTTTACTTATGTCGACAACGTGATCGAGGCCAACCTGCTCGCCTGCTTCGCGGAGGGCGCGTGCGGCATGGCATTCAACATCGGCACCGGACGCCGCTTCACGCTCCACGAGCTCCTCCGCTCCCTGTCCTCCATAGTAGGCTATACGATAGAACCGATCTACGCGAGCCCCCGGGCGGGCGACGTGCGCCACTCTCAGGCCGGGATTGAAAAGGCGGAGCGATTCCTGCGCTTCGAGCCCAAAGTGAGTTTTCAAGCAGGATTGGAACGCACCGTCGAGTGGCGCCGGAAAACTATGCGACAGCCTGCCGGGAAAGCGATGTGAACGAACAGCCGACACGCTTTTTCCCATTCAGAACCGGGCCGCTGTAAACTCGATACAAGGTAAGCTCAGAATCAGGCAGGAATGGAACCTGGATCAGGGCCGAAAAACTCTCAGGCACTTCAAAGTCCTCCATCAGTAAGCCGACACCTCCGCGGCTCATGTCCAGGACGGTGACGAATCTGGACCTTTCCTGAAGACGGATCAAGCCCACCCGGCGCGCTCCTTCCACCGGAATTCGTTCGTCCCGGCGGCGGTCGGGAAGGCCATGGCGGGGTGGGGCGCCCAGAGCCGCGACCATGTAGCTCGGAAGCCAGGAGGAGCGGTCTGACAAAACCCTCTCCAGCCGGGGGTGCCTCGCCGGCAGGTTGAGGCAACGGCCCGCCAGATTCGGCCGAGGAACCCAAAGCTGCGGGAGCAATCTGCTCGCTCACTCGCGAGGCCTTCTGTTTACTTTCATAAAGGTTCTTGTCCGCGGTTTGGAACAGTTTTGCCGCGTCTTCACCGTCTTTAGGGAAGATGGCGATGCCGTAGTCAACGCCCACCGGCGTTTCGGGTGCCAGAGGTCTGGCATAAGATTCGAACTTCCGCGCGATCCGCTCGGCAAAGGCTTCGGCGCTCGACCGATCGGCTTGTGGGAGAAGGATCGCAAACTCATCGCCGCCAATCCGGCAGGAAATATCAGAACCGCGGATCGTCTCTGCGCTGGCGCGAGCCACGCTGCGCAGAATCTCATCGCCGACTGCATGCCCATACGTGTCGTTGGCGCGCTTGAACCTGCGCAGATCCAAGAGGAGCATCGCAAACGAAGCCCCGTAACGCCGGGCGCGGTTAATCTCGCGGCCCAGGTGCTCTTCGAAGGTGCGCCGGTTCTTGAGGCCGGTCAACGGGTCGGTGGCGGCGTTATGGCGCAGCTTTTCGAGCTCTTCGTATTCCAACAGGATCGGTTTGCGCAAGAGGTGCAATTCACCGAAGTAATCCACCGCCGCTGTCCTGAGAAAGACTTGCCGGCCGAGTTTTTCCGCCAGCTCATTTCGGCGCGCCAAGATCCTTTCCCAATGGACGATGCTCTCCTTCTCGCTGACCTCGATGCTGGTAAGACCCCTCAGAAGTCTCTGCAAAAAGGCCTCGTGAGGGGCTTGGCCGAGCTGCTGCAGATTGTGCACAATCAATTCCAGCAAATAATCGGAACCGGCCTCGATGTCGAGAGCCAGCAGGGCTTCGGCATTCCGTGCCTCCTCACCGGAGGGCAAGGGCCGCGGGGAATTCGACGGCGATTCGTCGCTAGCTTGTGATGCCTTATCTTCCACTGTTGCACCAGCCGACACACCTGTTCCACTCATGGCGCGCTCCGCGCCTTGACGCATTCACTACGACTTTTCAGTTCCAGTAGGCTTCGTTCGAGGCCGGGGACCCGCCAGACCATGACCAGTGTGCACGTCATCTACAAACTTCAGGCTCAAATTAACATTAGGAGATTGCCAAGAATGGTTGCAAGGGGAAAACGGGCAGGGTTACTCCGATCACTATCCAATGTTTACCAATGGGTTAGCCTCTCCCGGAGCGTCGGATGGCGCTTCCGGGAGCGCCGCCGGCGTTGCGTTCGTGTCGTTCTATGTGCCTTCATCTGGAGGGGCCATTCCTTCTGTGGCCGCGTCGATACTGCCCATAGCGAAGACGTTGTCACCCCGGGCCGAGGGCGGCAAAGGAAGAAAGTGGAAAGCAAGCGCAGGGTAGGGAAAGGGTAGCGAAAGGACATAACATCCCCTACGACAATTTGTCGCTGCGCCAGGTTGTCTTGTTGACATCCCTATGACATTTCGATGAAGATAGGAGGTATGGGAGCAGGAACCATCGACCATGTGGGGCTCATGGCCCAAGCCGACACATGCCGTTTGATAGTACGAAAAGAAAAGGGCCTCAGCGAAATCATACAATTCGTAGTGCCAGGGTTGGAAATCGGCCAACAGGTTGTAGTCGTTGCCGACCCGACCTTCCTGAATAATATTGCGCGCGGCCTGAGCGAATATGGCTTAAGGCCGGACGTGTTTTTGCACAGCGGGCGTTTGGTGTTCCTAACTGCGCCGGATTGCCTCAACGAACTTTTGAGAGCAGGCGATCCTCTCCAACGCAGCCCCTTGCACTTGCACGGAACCGTTATGCGCTGGGTTACCGACTGGTCGTGGGCCCTTTCCAAAGGCGACGGGCTCAACGTCATTCGAGAATACCAGCGCCGCCTGCACGACTTTGTTCGTCCCCTCAATGCCATTTCACTCTGCTCCGTGCATTGCGAAAAAATCGGACGGGCATCGCTTCTGGCGATTCTGGCCAACCACCGGCGAGCTGCGCGCACGATTCATGATCTTCAAGCACTGCCGCGCACCGCAAACGCCTGAATCGTAACTGACCGCGCCAGCGTACGATTCAAGCCTGGAGGGTGCGTGTCTGTCCGCTTTGGATACGCGGCTGAAGGCGTAGTGTACACATCGCGATTTCAGCCGCGTCCGTCCCGCCAATCAGCCTCTACACCGATTCGTTCCTCTAGCAACTCCCAGCGTGTCTGGCCGACTATTTGTCATTTTCCAGGCCTCGCATTGCACGAGGAAGCTTCGGATCGTTTGCACAAAATGCGCTGCTTTTGCTCCTTTCAGCGCATGATTTGCGCTAATTTGCGCGCAAGACGCGCATAATTTACAGCATTCAAAAACGTGATGTCCTTTGTTTTCAGGTACTTCTTAGCTTCGTTCCCACTATTTTGCATTTTTCGTGATGTCCCGGCTTTCCCTTATCGCCATGACCATTCTGACTACTTTGGCGTCTCGGCGGCCCCTGCACCCGCCCCCGACAAACTGTCCACAATATGACCACAAATATAGGCTATCATACGGACCCTGGCTTGTCAAGCGGAAAATGCGAAAAAGTGTGCGGCCTTTGCAGAATTTCTTCGCCCGGCCCGGCCAGAGCACGGCAAGAAGGAAGGCTACGACGAAATGTCATCCTGCCGCCCACCCGTGGCCGGAAAATTACAATCTGCCCCTTTCCGCGAACGCCAGCACCCTCGGTGGCTTTTGTCACAAGGTTCCGGATTGCAGATTCCAGATTTCAGATTTCAGAATCCCGACGGCTGGTGAGTGTTGAATGGCAGGCCAGGAACCGTCAATCGGCCATCGGCAGTCGGCAATCATCAATTGACAATCGAAAATCGGCAATCGGCCGCCAGCAGTCGTCAGTAGTCAATCATCAACCGAAAATCGTCAATCGACCATCAGCAATCATTCGTATTTCAGGGCCACCATCGGGTCCACTTTCGTGGCACGGCGTGCGGGAACGTAGCACGCGCCCATGGTCACGAACAGCAGCAAGATGGTGACAGCAGCGTACGCTAGCGGGTCAATCGGACGGACCCCATAGAGGAGGCTCTGGAGGTAGCGGGTGAGGCCAAGCGCAGCAGCGATGCCAGTGACCGCGCCAAGGGCGACCAGCCGAATGCCGCGTTCAAGAACAAGTCCAAACACCGCTCGAGGCGAAGCTCCCAGCGCCATGCGCACTCCCACCTCGTGCGTGCGCCGCGCCACTTCAAAAGAAAGCAGGCCGTAGAGTCCGATGCAGGCGACCACCAGCGCCAGCAGCGCGAACGCCCCGGAAAGCCACGCCACCAGGCGTTCCTGGAACATGGCACGGTCGATCTGCTCGCTTTGGGTCATCAGGCGGGCGATAGGGAGATTGCTGTCCACACTTTTTACTGCCGCACGGATCGAAGGGATCAAGGCCTTAGGGTTCAAGGCCGTGCGAACTTCAAATGTCCCGCTGCCGGACTGCATCGGGAAGTACATGGTCGGCTCGATGCCCCTGCGCAGGCTGTCATACTTCGTATCTCCTATCACGCCCACAATCTCGACGTCGGGCGGCTTCCCTTCCTCGAGACTGAACAACTGGCCGACGGGATTGCGCTTAGCGAAGAAGCGCCGCGCAAAGCTCTGATTCACGATGACAACTTTCGCTTTGAGGGAGGCGTCCTTGAAATCCTGCGCGTTGTACGTGCGCCCGCCAAGTATCGGGATGCGCATGGTCTCGAAAAAGTTCGGACCCACATCAAGAGCATCTACCTCAGGAGATCGATCTGGTCCACTTGCGAGAAAAATATCCCGCGACATTAACGCGCCACTGAGTAGGGGAGCCGATGAGTAGCCAACCGACGCAACTCCAGGAATGGCGCCAAGACGCCGCTGCAAATCTGGGAAGAAGCTGGCGAGCCGCTCGCCTTTATAGCCATTCAACTCCGGTTGTACACTGAAGATTGCGACGTTGCGCGCATCAAATCCGACATTCATGGTTGCAAGGTTGATCAGCGTGCGTACCAACAGCGAGGCGCCCACCAGGACGAGAATCGAAAGGGCCACTTGTACCACCACCAGCGCGTTGCCTAACCCGAATCTCCCTCTCCCACTGCTGAGCGGATTAATAGCGCTTTCCTTCAGTGCTGGAGTCACATTGACGCGCGTGCCTCGCACGGCGGGCGCAAGGCCGAAGAGAATTCCCGTCAGCGCCGCGACCGCGACCGTAAATCCAAGAACCCTGGTGTCGGGATGAACGTCAATCGCCAAAGTAGAGTACCAGTTCGCCGAAAGAAACGCTGCCAAGGAAGCCGCGCCGAGATACGCGAATAGAACGCCTAATAATCCGCCAGCCACAGCCAACATGAGACTCTCGGTGAGAAGTTGGCGGAAAACTCTCCCGGGCTCTGCTCCCAAAGCGAAGCGCATCGCAAATTCTTTTTGGCGCGCAGCCGTCCGGGCCAGCATGAGGCTCGCGACGTTGGCGCAGGCAATCAGCAGCACAACGCCGACCGCCGCCATCAACAGAAAGAGAGGGTCGCCGAAGTGCTTTCGAAGAGATGCCAAGCCGTGGGCGAGGCTGACTAACTCAAGGTGCGGCGCGTCCTCCGGCTTCAACATTGGCTCGGAGCCGCTCGTGACGCCACGCCTGAAAACCACTTCGGTCGCCGCCTGCGCCGGGGGGAGCTTGACTGCCGGGTTGAGCCGAGCGCCTACCAGGAGCGACCAGGAAGCCGCATCTGGCGTTTTCGGGGCATACTTGGACAAACGGGCTTGGGTTGAAAGCGGTAGCCACATATCTTGCACGATTCCAGGGTCAAGCCCCAGAAATCCTGGCGGCCCGATGCCGACCACGGTAAAGGGAACGCCGTTAAGGACAATCGACTTTCCAAGCGCTGAAGGAGCGCCGCCAAACTGCCTCCTCCAATAGCTATAGCTGAGCACCGCAGCCGGCGGTGCGTCGGCTCCATCGTCAGGAGGTCCCAGTAGGCGGCCAACCGAGGCCCTCAGTCCGAGCGCAGGAAAGTAATCCCCGGAAACAAATTCACCGCTGGCAAAGGTGACATTGCCATCGATGCTCACTCCCAGTGGTGGGATGGTAACAAATGCGAAGACGCCAGCGAAAATGTTGTTCTCGGCTCGAACCTGCTCGAACATAGGGTAAGAAAACGAGCAGCCAGCGGGAACAGGATCCTTTAGACCGGTGGCTTTAATCGGGCAGCCACTCCACGCGTAGAAAGCATGTGTTTTCGGCCATTGGCGGGCGCTCCACTTCAAAACCACCAGCCGCTGCGGATCGCGAACCGGCAAGGGACGGAGCATCGCGGCGTTAATCAAGCTGAAAATCGCCGTATTCGCGCCGATGCCGAGGGCAAGCGTGAGGACGGCGATGGCGGTGAAGCCGGGGTTCTTGCGCAGCGTGCGAAACCCGAAGCGAACGTCTTGCAGGAGATGGTCCCACCAGAGCCAGCGGCCCGCTTCATAGAAGCGCTCCTGGGCCTGAGTGAGGTTGCCGAAGGCGCGCCGCGCCACCGCCCGAGCCTCGTGTTCGCTCAGTCCCTGTTCCTTCAATTGTTCCGTCTCGAGCTCGAGATGGGCTTTAATTTCGGCGGCAAAATCACTCGGTTTGCGCTTTCGCCTGAACATGGTTCAACCCTTGCTGGCTTCCGGTCCCAAAACCCGCCCGATGGCTGCCGCTAACCGGCGCCACTTGGTAGTCTCCGTGACGAGCTGTCTTCGGCCCTCCGGGGTGAGTGTATAAAAGCGCGCCTTACGGTGATGCGTGGAGGTCCCCCACTTTGCCGAGATCCAACGCCGCTCTTCCAGGCGCTGGAGGGCAGGATAAAGGGCCCCGTGCTCGACCAGCAGTTCGTCCTCGGTTGTCTGGTGGATGGCGTGCGCGATGCCCTGGCCGTGTTGGGGGCCGAAAATGAGCGTGCGCAGGATCAGCAGATCCAGCGTGCCTTGCAGGAGTTCCAGCCGGTCTTTTCGCTTTTGGGTAGACATATAACCCAAGTATAGCGAGCTTGGGTAGGATGTCAACCCCAAAAATCAATCTGTTCGTCCGGCGGCCAGTACTCTCTTGCGGCAAGCGCGCATTTCAGATTGGAGATTTCAGATTTCAGATCACACCCGGCAGGGGGCAGACTCCCGATTCAAAGGCGCAGATTCCAGATCATTGGAGATTGCAAACCCTTCCTTTTGACCGCTGAGGGCTGATAGCTGAAGGCTGACAGCTTCACCGCTTCCTGCTCGACCCCCCGGAGGCAGCCCGCGCCGATTACTTGTTTTTATCGGCCGATTTCTGGCACTCCCACCCACCTTCGGCTTCCTGCATCTTCGACCAATGTCCGCCCAATTGGCCATGCAGCAACTTTCCCGTGGCTCGATACTTGCCGTCCGGCGCCTCAACGTGGAATTCGAGTACGCCCTTCTTATAGCTTGCGGAGGTCAGCGGGTACGCCCCGGTCGAGTTAACGAATTTCCCGGCCACTTCCTCCCCGCCCTGCTTAAGGTCCAACGTAAACGACACGTCATTCTGGACGCTGCTGTGCGCTACGCACTCCCAGGTCCCCGTCAGGGGGCCTGACGAGTGCTCTCTTCCATGGGCAAGAGCCATAAAGGCCGCCCCCGCCACCAGCAGTAGAACGCCGATCAGGGTCCATTTACATCTCATGGGTGCACTCCTTTGGAGGATTGATATCAACTCAAAGAAGTCCTTTATAGCACCACTTACGAGTCAAATCACGAATTTCAGTTCACAGATTTCAAACGCCGACCATTGGCGATGCCGCGAAGCTGCCCCCCTTCCCATCTGCTCCGGCTGATGAGAGCGCCGGCGGCGGGCTTCACTCCTTCCTCACGCGTGTTCAACCTCCGTGATGCGCCGGATCGCGCCGACAAACACCTGCCAGCCACGCCGCTGCGAGGCGAGGACCTTCCGCCCTGGGCGGGTAAGACGGTAATAGCGTCGCCGCCGCTGGCCCTCCTTCTCCACCCATCGTCCTTCGAGCCAGCCGCGCTTCTCCAAGCGATAAAGCAGCGGGTAAAGCGAGGCGACATAGAAGCGCAGGGCGCCGCCTGAGCGCTGCTCGATGAGCTTGCTGATTTCATAGCCGTGCCGCGGCCGGGCTTCCAGCAGGGAGAGTATCAGCAGCTCGGCGCTGCCCTTCTTCAGTTCGCGATCGGAAAATTGCGGTTCAATATATGGCATTGCCATATACTAGAGCGCCAGCTATGGGTTGTCAATGGAAAAGTGGGGCGCCACACTTCCGATTGGCAAGGTACCCGTCTGATCGGAATTGCAGTTCAGTCTGAGAACAGTTATGCTGGAACTGCGGGGTGAGCTTTCCAGGTTTACGCAACGATTGAGTGACGCCCGCGCGGGCGCATCCAGCGCGCGTCTTCATTGACGCGGAAAGGAACGATCCATGTCTCTCCGTCCCATAAAACGAATGGTGTTATCGAAGCCGACATTGGAAGGCGCGGGTGTGCACCTGCGCCGCGCGTTCGGCTTCGGCAATACGTCCGACTTTGATCCTTTTCTTCTCCTCGACGACTTTCGAAATGACGTGCCCGATGATTACCTGGCGGGCTTCCCGTGGCATCCCCACCGTGGCATCGAAACCGTCACTTATGTCCTGGCCGGAACGGTCGAGCATGGCGACAGCATGGGAAACGCCGGAGTCATCGGCTCCGGCGACGTGCAATGGATGACGGCAGGCAGCGGCATCATCCACCAGGAAATGCCCAAGGGCGATCACGCCGGCCGCATGCACGGCTTCCAGTTGTGGGCGAATCTTCCGTCCTCGCTCAAGATGACTCCGCCTCGCTACCAGGAGGTGAAGTCGGGCGACATCCCGGAGGTCAAAGATGATGACGGCACGGAAGTCCGCATCGTCTGCGGAAGCTTCTGGGGCAAGAAAGGTCCCGTGGACGGCATTGCGGCCGACCCCACCTACCTCGACGTCTCGGTTCCTCCCGGCCGCAGGAAGGTCCTCCCCGTCGAAACCACCCGCCACGCCTTCGCCTACGTCTTCGCGGGCGGGGGAAAATTCTGCAACGCCTCGGGCCCGCTGGCCGTTCCCACTGAGCCGGTGGGCTGGTTGGACACGACCCCTCCCACGGAGGCAGAGAACCGTTCACTGATTCTTTTTGATCGCGGGGATGAAGTGGTGGTTCAGGCCGGCGATGAGGGAATCAGGTTTTTGCTGGTCTCCGGCAAGCCACTCCAGGAGCCGGTGGCTTGGTACGGACCCATCGTGATGAATACGCAGGAGCAGCTCCGCCAGGCTTTCCAGGAACTGCGCGAGGGAACTTTCCTTAAGGGATGAAACCGATGTTGTAGGGCGGCCCTTGCGGGCGCCCTCGGCACCAGCAGGGCTGCCATTCGACCTTGCGGCGCACTTGAGGAATTATGCATAGGACTTACCACTGGCAGCTCGCATTCACCTCGGCAGCGTTGACTACTCTCATCCTGGCCGGCTCGGCCCGCCTCGGAGCGGCGCAGGGAGTTCCCGAAAAGAGAAGCATTCCTCTTCCCTCCAGCAAGATTCTCCTTAGCCCGGCGCCCGGATCTCCAGAACCGACGAACAGCTTTCCCACGGCGCTGGCGGTTAGTCCCAACGGTCGATATGCTGCCTTGCTCAACAACGGCCGTGGCGTGGAAGAGTCCGGCTATCAGCAGTCCATCGCGATTGTTGATTTGTCGAGCGGGCGGGTCCGCGACTTTCCTGACCCTCGACTGAAAGTGGGCGCGAAGCAAACTTATTTCCTCGGGCTGGCGTTCAGCAACGACGGGGAGTCAATTTACGCGTCCATCGCATCACTGAACGACCCCGCAGGCCAGCAGCCCGACGACACTGGCAACGGCATCGCTGTGTATTCGTTCGAGGGAGGCAGTGTGGCGCCGCAGCGATTCATAAAGCTTCCCTTGCCCCCACTCGCTCCAGGCAAACAGCCAGGCACAGTTTTCTACAAGGCCCCGAAGGACACGGCTGTCCCGTACCCTGCAGGATTGGCAGCGGTTTCGGGCGAGGGAGAGAGACTGTTGATCGCCGAAAATCTGTCGGACGACGCCGTCCTACTCGATGTAAATTCCGGCCAAGTAGTTCAACGCTTTGATCTGAGTGTGAACGAGCACGAGCCCGCATCCTATCCTTACGGCGTTGCAGCCACTCGCGACGGCCGGCGCGGGTATTGCAGCCTCTGGAATGCTTCCCAGGTCGCGGAACTGGATTTGAAGAAGCGGCGAAGTCACGCGCCGGATTTCTCTTCAGGCCCCGGACTCGCCCACGGCAGCCGGCTCACATCCCACCGCCCTACTGCTCAGTGCGGATGAAAAACGCCTTTACGTAACGCTTTCCAATGCCGACGCGGTGGCCGTGATTGACACCGCAACGGGAACAATAGTCACGACGCTTTCCACCAAGCTTCCAGGTCAAACGTATTCAGGAGCGTACCCAAACGCTCTGGCCGAAAGCGCCGATCACAAGCGCCTATTCGTCGCGGCCGCTTCGCTGGACGCCGTGGCCGTGTTCGATCTCAACGTTGTCCCGTCTGACACGCCACAGCCCGCGATGGGATTCATTCCGACGGAATGGTATCCCACCGCCGTCGCCGTACGCGGCGACGACTTGCTCATCGCCAGCGGCAAAGGCCAGGGCACTGGTCCCAACTCCCGCCCGCGGGCGCCCTCCACGGTGGACCCAGGCGCCAAGCATCCCTACATCGCTTCAATGATTCATGGCTCAATTGCCAGGCTGAGCATCCAGGACGCGGAGCATGGCTTGGCGCAGTCTACGGAGGAAGTCCTGAGAAGCAACCTCATGCCCGCAGGAGACGCGATCTCCCGCGGGACCGCCTCGAACTTGGCCGGCAATGGACACTCCGATTATCCGGGAGGAGACTCCATAACCTTTCGCGGCGGGCAGAACCGTATCAAGCACGTGATCTACATCATCAAGGAGAACCGGACTTACGACCAGGTCTTTGGTGACCTCCAGCCCGGCGATGGCGACCCGGCGCTCTGCATGTACGGCGAGAAGATCACGCCCAACGAACACGAGTTGGCGCGGCAATTCGGTATTCTCGATAATTTCTACTGCAGCGGCGAAGTTTCCGGCGACGGTCACGTGTGGTCAATGGCCGCCATCACCAGCGACTATACCGAGAAGACTTGGCCGATCTCCTATCGAGGCAGCGAGCGCTTGTACGATTACGAAGGGATTGTGTCCGGTGACAATCCGCTGCACCAGGGCCAGCCGGACGTCAACGAGCCGGCCACCGGGTACATCTGGACGAACGTGGAGCGCCACGCACTTTCCCACCGCAACTACGGGGAGTATGTGGACACCCACTGGTGCGACATGCCGCCCACGACGGGCTGCGCACAGAACTCCATTGTCTCGGGACAGCCCTTGCCGGCTAACGTTGGACAACCGCACGGCGCCCCAAGTCCTTGGCCGTGGCCTGTCCCGATCATCACAGGGAGCTTCGCCACCAAGCCGGAAATTGAAGATCACTTCGATCCGCGCTTCGCCGACTTCCGCGTGGATTATCCCGACCAATTGCGCGTGGACGAATTCCTGAATGAATTCGCGGATTTCGTGAAAGCGCTCGAGGAGGGGAAAGGAACGACTCTTCCGCAGTTCGTGATCCTGCGCCTGCCCAACGACCACACGCTGGGCACATTGCCCGGCTACCCGCGGCCCGAGGCGTCGGTCGCGGACAACGATCTGGCCGTGGGGCGGGTCGTCGATGCCATCTCACACGGCCCTTATTGGAACGACACCGCGATCTTCATTCTCGAGGACGACGCACAAGACGGGGCTGACCACGTCGATGCCCACCGCAGTACGGCGCTGGTGATCAGCAAGTATTCACCCCGCTCCGCCGGGCAGCCGTTCGTGGACCACCGCTTCTACACAACCGTTAACCTGGTCCACACTATGGAAGTGCTGCTGGGCCTGCCGCCCATGAACAACAACGACGCCCAAGCCGCCGTGATGGCGCCGCTGTTCTCCGGGACGGGAGACCAGCCACCCTTCAATGCCGACGCGCGTAATCTCCAGAACGGCCTCCTCTACGAGGTTAACCCTCCAAAGGGCCCCGGTGCGAAGGAGTCGGCACAAATGGACTTCTCGCATGCTGACGCCGCCGACTCGGCCCAACTGAATGCCATCCTGTGGCGCGCAAGCAAAGGCAATCTCCCCATGCCCAAACCCGTGCACAGAGTAATCAGGGAAGCGGAGGACGATGCCTTTTGAATGAGACACGGAAGTGCACGGGCGCCTGCCGGACAGACGCCCTTATGACCACCAGTACTTCGCACCCGCTAGAAGTAAATCTTCGCACCGCGTTGGAGAATTCGAGAGGGCTCAGTGGCAATCACCTGGCCGAATGACGGACTACTAACGTCGGAGACTATGCCGCCGGAGTTGTTAGAGGGTTGATAGGAGCCCGGGATTACGTGCGACGGTAATACAGCCTACGGAAGCTGCCTACAAAAAAAGCACACAGTTTGTCCCAGCGAGGGACGGTTCTTTGCAGCTTCCGGTCACCCGTTGCCTGGCGGAGGCCGTCCGGCCCGTGCCTTGCGACACGGGCCGGACTTTTTCCTGCCTCGAAGCGGAGCTTCAGAACGTAAATTTCAAGCCAAACTCCATGACGCGCGGGCCGCCCTGGCCGTACACGCCGGAGCCCAGCGTCACGTGGGTGGTACGCTCGCCGTAAGTCGTGTTGTTGGCGGAACCCGAAGACGGAGCGCCTGCCGCCTGAAGGATGCCGCTTAGAAGATTGGTGCCTTGATCGAAGTTTTGCGAGTTGGTCACATTGTAGAAGGTGATGCTGGGTTGTAAGGTGATCGACTCGTGGATCTTGGCGATGTAAGTCAGGCCCAGATCAGCCGTAAAACAATCCCCCCATACCCACCTCGCCGGCAGGCGCGTCGGCCAACGGCGGAGCGACCGCACCCAATTGTTGCAATTGAGATGCGGTAAACAGGCCGGCGGTAACCAACGCTTGCCCGGCAGGGGTAAGCTGCCCGGCATACTTGGAGTTGTAGGCGTTGATGTAGTTGTTGATGTTGCTGGGGTTGACGCTGCGTCCGAAGGATCCGATGTTGGTACCCGGCAGGATGTCTCCGTGGTACCGTCTCCGGTCAGATCGGATTGGAAGATTTGCGCGGTGGTGGCCACACGTTGCGCTCCCGGAGACACCGTCAGGGTTTGGGGCAACGAACTGTCAGCGTGGGCGATCAGGCTCAACTGGAACCCGTGAACAAGGTTAAACACTCCCCCAAAGGAGAACTGGTTGGTACGGTCCAAGGCACTCGGCCCGATAGTAGTGATTGTAATTATCAAAGTCGGTGACCGCTCCGCCGAAGTCCTGGTCGGTGGACCATCGAATCGAGGCGCGAGAGCGAGTACGAAACCTGGAAGATTCAGGCCTTTTACGCCCGGCATGGGGTTCTTCACTTGCTGTTTCAGTGAGACATCCAGGCCGTTGTAAGTTGAGTGCCCGATGGGGTAAAGCATTTCGTTCTGGCCCACACTCGAGTTGACGCCAGGGAAGGCGGCGCCGGAATTGGCAGCTCCGTAAGCGAATATGGCAGGCGCCCGAGTCGAGGCCGTTGCTGGCAAAGTCCGAAATGTTGGCTGGGCGGCACGTAGCTCGCGAGTTGGTCGCAGCTCCGAGCGGCTCGCTGGGGCAGTTACCGATGGCCGCACCGATGGTCCAACGCCGCAATTGGCAAGCGTAGTACTGATGGCGTTCTGCGCGGCGTTCTTGTCCAGGTAGCGAGCCGCTCCCACGTGGTTGGTGTCGTAATAGACAAGGTAGTGGAGCCCCCGGTTCCGCACATAATCCACGCTCAGTACGGTTCCCGGCCGAAACTCGTGCTGGATACCGGCATTGAGCTGGATGGAATACGGCGTGCGGAAGTTCGGCGCGAACAGTTGGTCCACGCCATTGCCCTGAGTCGTCATTGAGAGTTGCCCGACGTAGACTGCCGTTGGCCGCCGGACCGGCAGCCAGAGTCGCGGCCTGGAACGCCTGCTGCGCTGCAACAATTTGTGGGTATACTGAGCCGATCGGCTGGTCCGCAGTAGTTACCGCAGGCGCCGTGCGTACCCCCAGAACAGCCCCTTTTGCAGGCGTGCCGGGGCGTCAAACAGCACGTTGTTCCACACCGTGTTCTCGTAATAGATTCCTCCGCCCGCACGGATCACCGTCTTGCCAGTTCTTGCAGGGGTCCCAGGCGATTCCGACCTGAGGCGCAAAGTTGAGATTGGGCTGGTGGACCTGGTCGCCCAATCCCGCTCCGAACTCGTTGATGCGCGGGATTGGGACCCAGTTGTGAGTCGCTGCGGCCCGTGTCTCGAATGTAGTGCAGTCCCAGGCTGATGTTCAGGTTCGGCCGAATCTTCCAATTGTCGCCGATATACCACGAGAAGCGGGTGTCAAATTGGCCGCCAGCCGGGAAGCCAAACATCGGAATCGCCGTATCGTAGCCTTGCCATTGCCGAGATAGCTGCATCCACGGGATAATTAAGCGGGTTCCCGGCTCCCCCTGGGAACGGCCCTCGATGCTGCCGCAAGCCTGATCGGCGGCAGAGTAATTGTCGCCAGACCGCGGGCGCCAGCGCCAGGAACGAGGCGTAGCCGCCGCCCAGGATGCGGTTGACCTCGGCCCCGTAACGGATCACGTGCTTGCCCCAAATCGTGCTGCCATCGTACTTGAACTCGAGGTCGTGCTGCTGGGTTACCTGAGGAGCGAGGAAGTTCGTCCCCGAGCAGAATACGTCCGCGCCACCGGTCAGGCAGAAAGGGTCACCCCCAATGGCGAGTTCGATTCCCGGCGCAGGATCGTAAATTCCCGATCCTGCCACCGCATCGGTGATGGCGTTGGCGAAGCGGAGGAATTCAAAGCGGAAGCTGTGGGTGAATTTTCCGGTGGTCAAATCAAAGCCTGCCAAGTGATCCTGGGCTGGTCGCGGTTCAGAAAAGGCTGAAAAGTGTTGGGAATGAACGGAACCACATTGCTGTTGATGTTGTAAGTGTAACGATAGAATAGCTTCAACTTGTCAGTCGCCTGCCAGTCCAAGCGGCCAAACACATCGTGTTCCTTGAAAGGCTGATTGATCGAACTGGAGAGGGCGCGAAGGGTCCACTGAGTTCGACAGGCGCCGCATAGTCCTGCCGCGAGCGCTCCCAGTCGGTAAAGAAGAAGAGCTTTGTCTTTCTTGATGGGCTCCCCCAAAATTGGCCCCGAACTGCTCGCGGCGGAAGAAAAGGTCTTCCGGAGCGACGCGGGCAGCCACGTTGTGCCAGCGCCCGTAATCAAAGCCTTCACCGTGGAACGCGTTGCTGCCCGAGCGGGTTGAGATGTTGACCGCGCCGGAGGAGGTCATGCCGCTCGACAAGTCCAGCGAGGACTGCTCGATCTGAAATTCCTGAATGGCGCTGGCGGGAATGTTCATCGTGGTCGTGCCCACGTTCTCGTCGCTGATGTCGCCGCCGTCCACCTCGATGCGGGCGGTGCGTCCGTACCGGCCGCCGAAGGAGATCGAAGCGAAGCCGTTCTTGGTGGGGTCGAAGACGGCGCCATCCTGGATCTGCACCCCAGGTTCAAGCTGCGCCAATTGCAGGAAGTTGCGGCCATTGATGGGCAAATTTTCGATCTGCGGGTGGTGATGACGCCCTGCACGGTCGCTTGCTCCGTGTTCACCTGAACCCCTGACGCCTGGACCTCGACCGTGGTGGTCGTCGAGCCCACGTGCAGCGAGACGTTGCCATTGGACGTGTTGTTCACCTGCACGGTCAGGTGGTTTCGGTAGCAGCGAAACCCGGTGCTTCCACGCGCACGGTATACTCACCCGGGGTCAACGGGCCGGAGTTATAGAGCCCTGCCGAGTTCGTCGTCAGGTTCAACTGCCGCCCGGTGGCTTCGTTGGTGATGGTACCGTTTGCACCCGGCACGATAGCCCCGCACTCGTCGCTAACCGTTCCGACGATGCCGCCGGTGGAGATGGTAGTCTGTGCCTCAGACCTGCAGCTTGCGAAGGTAAGGCACGCTGGCCTTCATCAGAGGCAGATCCATCTCGACAAAGTAGTTCTTGATTCCACCCGTCTTTGCGGCGGTGAAGATCTTCTTCCAGTCGAGACTATCCTGACCCACTGGCGCTTCCTTGCGGTTCTTGGCATCCCATCCTTGCACGTGCATCGAAATGAAACGTCCCGGGTACTTGGTGAAGTACTCTGCGGCGTCGTAGCCCTCTGAGATTGTCGAGACCTGAAACTGGAACTTCACCAACTTCCTGTCCAGGAGCTTGAGCAGCGGGTCATAAGTCCGCTGTCCGTTCACCTTCGTCAGCTCAAAGTCCTCGTTGTTCGGAGCGCCCTTCTGAATACCGGCCGCGGCGGCTTTCTCGCCCATACGGTTGTATTCGTCCGCGGCCTTCTTCACGTCATCCATCGTAGGGTTCTTCGGCCCTTCGAGGCTGGGCACCATCATCTGCGTCAGGCCGACGGCCTTGGCCCACGCAATCCGGTCATCTTGATTCTTCCTGAGCTCATCGATGCCAAAGTGCGAGCTGACACAGGTAAGGCCGGCATCATTGATAATTTTGCGAAGTTCGCTCCCGAGTATTTGGCCAGGCCGGCGAACCCAGAGTCAGAATAACCCACCGGCGAGCAGAGCTCGATGGCTCGAAACCCTGCCGTACGGAGCATCTGGAGCGTACCGGGAAAGTCCTTCGCGATCATGTCCCTGACAGGCCAAGTCTGGCACGCAATGGGCATGCCCAGGGATTGGCGCTGAGCATCCCCGCGTTTCCAGAAAGAAACCCCGCCACCGCAACTCCGGTCAACACCTTCTTGAAAAAATCCCTTCTCGAAATATTAGACATTCACACCTCCCTGCCCCATGAATTTGAATAACACGCATTACCAGCCGTGGCATTATCTCACGACTCGCCACGATTGTTACAAACAGCCGCGCAAGTTTCATTGCTCGTCGGGGCAACGCTCTCGGTTGCCCGGGGCGGCCGCAAGGGCCAACCCTCCCTCCGAGCTTTAGGACCGCGCTACTGCCCGGGGGTGAGTACGATGTTTCGAAATGCCACGCGTCCTTCTTCGCTGCCTTGCAAGTAGATGGGCCCTGGCGCTCCTTCGTGGCTGTCGAGAGCTCCTCCGGTGATGCCCGGGATCTCTTTATGATCGATGATAGTTTTTCCGTTCAGCACAACTGTCACGGTGCGTCCCACGAGAGTGATGTCGAACGTCTGCCACACCCCCGGTTGGCGCGGCTGCTCGGGCGTAGGGTCGAGAAACCCATAAACGCCGCCGGTGTGGTGGCTGGGCGGTTCCTGCGCGGAGTCGGTTTCGATCTGCACCTCGTAACGGCCTCGCAGATACACGCCGCTATTGGATTTGGGTCCGCAATGAAACTCGACGTGCAGCTTGAAATCTTCAAACTTGGAAGTGGTGATGATCTCAGGGCCGTGACCATTGCTCACCAGCGTGCCACCTTCGATCGTCCAAGTCTTTGCGCTTTTGGGATCGCTGAATCTCCAGCCGTTGAAATCTTTGCCGTCGAACAAGGTCACGGGCGCGCCCCAGTTTGGAGAGCCTGTCCGCTTCAGAGCCGGCGCGCGGTGGCCGATCCAGGTCCAGGAGACCCCGCCTGGGCTGCTCGCCGTGCCCACCAGTTGGCGGCCCTCAAGTTTCCCTTTAAAAGTCGTGTCGTTATCAAATCCCTCCTCTTCCTTGGGAGACACAAACTCGATCTCTCCCGCCTTGATTTCGGCCTTGGCGAGCGGGGTCGCATGCTCTGACACACCGACCATCACAACCTTCACCTTCCCCTGCTCATTAGAAACGTCGATCCAGGAAGGAAGGTCTCCCTTCGGCGTCTTGATGCTTATATCCCAACGCCCCACAAAAGGATCGGTCGCGGCCGCCGCAGTCGCGGACGCCCCGGCCTGTGAGTTCGCGCCGCTGGAGTAAGCTGCAAACATACTCACAGTGACTAATAGCAAACTTAAGTATATTAACTTATGCTTCATTTCCATCCCTCCTACGTAGTTAAGGTAGCGCAGACCTGCTTTTCAGGTCTGCTACCCCGACAAGCCTAACAAGCTTTGCATGTTGCCCCCCAGGATCAAAGCTTGCGAGGGCTCAGTGAGTTTCAGCAGCCTCACCGAATGCAACTCGACGCGAGGATCCAGCTCCGGGGCGAAGGAACCGAATAGAATCCTCTGCGCGGGCAGATCGCGTGCCGCCATCTCGAGATACTTGCGGCTGATCACGCTGGATGTTCCCAGATAGACGTTAGGAAAACGCTTTACAAGATCCATCGCTTCGTAATGCGCCCACCAATGCCAGGAGCGATACGCGCCCAGATGGGGCAGTACGAACTTAACCGAAGGGTAAGCGGTGGCTATCATGTAGTACGCCCGGGCGGGTCCCGGATATTCGTTGAGGTCGGGGTAGTATATCACCGGAATATTCAATTCGGCCACAACGTCCAACAACTCCCGGGTAGGATGCCCGTCCGATCTGACGCCCTTCAGACCCAGCGCTTTCACCTCTTCGATGAGCGCGGGCCGCAGCCGGCCGGACTCGCGTTGCGGATTATGCACCGCAAATCCGATTAGCTTGTCAGGGTACTTTCCACACCATTCCGCCACCTGCCGGTTTGGCAAGTCGTAGACGGGATTTCGAGGCGCCATCACGCAGGACCGGTCAACACCCGCTTCTCCGCTGCGTTCGAGCAGTGCTCCGACATCGTATTCAACGGAGCGCGCCGGCGAACCCCAGGTTTCTCCAATCCCGAGCTGTGCATCAGAATCGATGATCATAGGCTCCATTGAATGCCCGAAGGGCATTAACATCATTAGCCGTAGGTGAAACCTACGGAGAAATGACCCTTTCCTTGCGCTTGCCCCGACCCTGGAGGGGTCGAATTCAACCCCTGCGGGGTTGGCTGAATCTCGCAGCCCTCACTTTCCGTAGGTTTCACCTACGGCTAATGATCTTGGGTCCCTTCGGGACCCGTCACAATCGAGCCGCACTACACCCTGCCGCCCAGAAGGCGGCGTATGTTACCCCCAAGAATCAACTCCTCCTTTTCCGCAGGCAGGTTTAGCAACCGAATCTTGAAGATCTCCAACCGGCAATCAATCTCGGGCTCGTCCGATCCAAAAAGGATCTGCTCAGCAGGCAACTCTTTGGCTGCCACTTCCAGGTATCGAGTCATAACCACTGCCGCCGTATCCAAGTGAACGTTCGGATAGCGCTTGGCCAAGGCGATGGCCTTGAGATGTCCAGGCCAATTCGCCGACTGGTCGCTTCCCAGGTGAGGAATGATGAAATTCACCGTAGGATAGGAAGGAACAAACTCCTCGAACAGCTCCACATGCTCATTGGAATCGTACAAAACTGGAATGCCCAACTCCTTGGCAGCATCCAGGATTTCGATATTTGGTTGAGTGTGGAGTTTCAATCCCCGCAAGCCCAGATCGTGGATTTCATGGAACAACATGGCGCGGATCTGCCCGCTCTCCGTCTCCGCATCGTGCCGGGCGAAGCCAATGAACCGCTCGGGGTAGCGCCGGCAGATGCGGGCGATATCCTCATTGGCTTCTTTGTAAGTCGTGTTGTTGATCGGGAAGATCACCGTTTTGTCGATGCCGGCCTCATGGGCATGTTGAAGGACCACTTCCGGGTCAGCCACGGTGTCCCAGGGTGCGCTCAGTTCCAGAGGGTCGCCTGGTTGGCGGGCAATTCCCACGTGTGCGTGGCAGTCAATCACCAGCGGTTTTCCTGGCGCGCGCTGGCCCGCGGAGTTGAACTCCGCGCTCGTTTCTTCCCCGCCCGCCCACCGGCTTACGGAGTGGCCGGCGAGGATCGCTCCGCTGGTGGTCAGGAAGTCCCTTCTGGAGGTTCGACTTTTCTTGCTCACCGGTCAACTCCTCTGCGGCAGACGGACTGGTTGGTGGCGCCGCCTGATCGGACCTTATGTAGCCCCCAGGGCGGCTGCCCGAGAACCGTTCTTTGGCTCGCAAATCCCCGAGCGATGGCGCGAGAAAGACGTGTTTTCGAGTTCGTTTTCAGGCAGTTCTTCGCGCATCGGCGCACAATATGAGTTCGTTTTGCAGACCTCAAAGTAGTTAAGTCCTTTGTAATGAACACATCCTTGAGTTCGTTTCCACGATTTTTTGTATGTCTTCGGGATCCTCCGGATGGTCACCCAGCCGGGCAATGTCAAACCCTGCCGCATTCCATTGTGCTGGACGACTGCCGGAACGTACGCGGCACCAAAAGGCTCGAAACTTGGGTTTAATGCACGCATTGAGCGCTCAATTTGGGTTCGTTTTGGGTTCGTTATCAACATGCTGTATTTGTTTTCAATGACATACTGGCTTCGATCGTATTATTTTATATTTGTTTTCAGTCCCCGGAATCCCCTCGTGTCGGGACGTCCCCGCCATCCCACGCGGTTCGTCACTCACCGTCTCTCGCCTACGACAATGTGTCCACAAAATGACCATCATAGTAGGCTATCATAGGCCTCGGATTTTGTCAAGTAAAAAATGCAGGAAAAATGAAGGGGCGACACTATGTCGTGTGCCGGAATTCCGCCAAGCTTGACCGCGAACGGCTGGCGGTGTATGGTTCTTGCCCGAGACGAACCTGAGACAGGAGAGGCGGACCGTACATGAAAGCCTTCAATATCGCCGTTTTATGCCTACTCTTCAGCACGCCGGCAGGCGCCCAGCAACCGCTCTTCCGCACTTTGGACATTGACACAGGGGCGACGGAGAGCGTCCAGCTCTCGAATGGCAAGCGCGCCACGGTGAAACTGCTCTCGACCAGCGAGACGCGGGACAAAGCTCGCTCCGCGATTCGGGAGGCGCGCGCGGAAGTGGAGATCAACGGCTCTCGGGCGACACTTTCCTGCGGGAATTATCGTCTGCCGATTGAGGTGGGCGGCGTGCAGATCGACTGCACGGTGACCAAGGCTTACTACCAGAATACCAACCGCGATCACTGGGGGCTCGTCAAGGAGGCACGGCTGCGCCTCTGGCCGGCGGGATCGCCGTATATGCCGCCAGGATCGATGGTCTATCCCGTTCGGCAACTCTGGTTCGCCTCGCGTACTCAGATGGGTAACGAGCCGACTTACGTCGATGGAGGCGAGAGCATTACCACGCAGAAAATCTACTATCATGCGGGCCTCGACATTGGCGGCGCGGAGGGCTTGACGGAGGTCATCGCCGCCACCGATGGCCTCGTGGTGGGGCTCGGCACTGCGGTAATCGACAAAGTGAAAGACAACCCCGCAATCGACAGAGAATTCAACGACACCATCTGGGTGGAAGATGAGCGTGGCTGGTTCACGCGCTACACGCACCTGTACTCGTATGACCCGTCGGTGAAGCTTGGGGGCCGAGTCGTTCAAGGGCAGAAGATCGGCACGCTCGGGAAAGAAGGCGGAAGCGGTGGATGGTCGCACCTGCATTTCGAGATCATCAGCCGCCAGCCCTCCGGCAAATGGGGGACTCAGGAAGGGTATGCTTTCTTGTGGGAAGCTTATCAGCGGCAGTACAAGCCACACCTGATCGCCGTGGCGCGGCCTCACCAAGCTATCTTGGCGGGAGAAAAGGCGATGCTGGATGGGTCACGTTCCTGGAGCCAGTCGCACATTGCGCGCTACGATTGGACCTTCACGGACGGGCAGACCGCTTCCGGAGCGAACGTCGAGAAGTCATACTCGAAGGCCGGCACTTATAGCGAAATCCTGAAAATCACCGACGCCGGCGGCCGGACCGCTTACGATTTCGAGACCGTCAATGTGCTCGACCCGAAACACCCCGAACAGGTCCCGCCCTCGATTCAGGCCGCGTACTGGCCTACCACGGACATTGGTCCAAACAAGGCGGTCACGTTCAAAGTCCGGACGTTCGGCACAACGGACGGAGAAGAGCATTGGTCATTCGGCGACGGCGCGACGGCCACGGTCAAATCCGATGGCAACGTCGATGAACACGCCAAGAACGGATTCGCTGTAACTACCCACGCTTTCGCCAAGCCGGGAGATTACATCGTCCGTGTGGAGCGCACCAACCGGGTGGGACACACAGCGGTTGCGCATCTTTGGGTGCATGTGGATTGACGATGGCCGACGCAGCTTTGCCCTCTCCCCCGTGGGTGCCAAGGTCCTCTGCGAGATGGCAAATGCCAAATCTGACAATTCAGAACCATTTGCCATTTGCCGTTTGCCATTTGAATTTTGAAATTCTTTTCATCTAAGGAGTATACCGATGTCAACGCGTCGTACTTTCATCAAGCAAGCCCTGGGAAGCTCAGCGGCGATGGCCGCCTCGGGGATCTTCCCATTCAGCCGTGTGCTGGGAGCGAACGACCGCATCCGAATCGGTCTTATTGGCGGCGGGGATCGCGGCCAGGAAATCTTCCACGCCGCCATCAAGTGCCCCAACGTCGAAGCGGCAGCCGTGGCGGATGTCTATACGCGGCGCCTGGACGAGGTGAAAGCCATTGTTCCCTCGATTCACATCTACAAAGATTTCCGCCAAGTACTCGACGACAAATCCATCGACGCGGTGCTGATTGCCACTCCGCAGCACCAGCATGCGTTGAATTTCGTTCCCGCCATCCAGGCAGGAAAGGACGTCTACCAGGAAAAGACTATGGCGTTCAATCCCGACCATGCGCGGCGCATGAAGAAGGCCTTCGAGGGCTCGGGACGCGTGGTGCAGGTGGGGATTCAAGCCATCAGCACTCCAGGCTTCGGCACGATTCGGGAGATGGTCGCCGCTGAGAAGTTGGGCGTCGTCACGGCCCTCCACACCCACCACTATCGCAACGCCCCGTACGGTGGATGGACGCGGGAAATCCCCGCCGACTGCGACCCGGAGCATGTGGACTGGAAGGCTTTCCTGGGCGAGGCGACTCCGCATCCGTTCGATCCGCAGCGCTATATGAACTGGCGCTTCTTCTGGGATTACGACGGCAGCAACGTCTTTGAGAACATGGTTCACCAGGTCGGCTTCTGGTACAAGCTCATGGATTTCAAGATTCCGGACAGCGTCACCATGACGGGCGCCAACCTGCTCTCGCCGAAAATGCAGGTGCCTGACACCGTGGATGTTTCAATGCTGCAAGGCAAGATTCTCTTCACCTGGAACTCGATGTTCGGGAACGATTTCTACGGCGAAGGACATGACCTGCTGCTGGGCAACAAAGGCACAGTTTCGCGCAACGAAGGCGACCAGGTCCGCTATCAGCCCCAGGGCGGCGAGAAGCGGGGAGTTGAAACCCTGTGCACCGAAACTCCCGAGGGCGGGCAAGCGACGGGGTACCGCGATGCCACCTCCGAGCACATGCAGAATTTCTTCGACTGCATGCGCAGCCGCAAGGAACCCAGGTGCTCGTTCGAGATCGGTTACCGCGCCGCCATCGCTTGCCAGATGTCCATCACTTCTTACCACAAAAAGCGCGCCGTGCACTGGGACCCGAAGACAGAGGACATTGTGTAGAGTTATGCACACTTTGCTGTTGCTGGCGCTACTGGCGCCGGGCATTACTCCTCAGAACCTGCGATGCGAGTACCGGGTCGAGCCGCGCGGGATCGACGCCGGCCAGCCGCGGCTCAGTTGGAATTTATCCAGCGACGAACGGGCGCAGTCGCAATCCGCTTATCAGATCCTCGTCGCCTCGACGCCCGCCAAGCTGGAAGCGAACGACGGGGATTTGTGGGACAGCGGCAAGGTAGCAAGCCGCGAGAGCATTAATATCGCGTACGCCGGCAAGCCCCTCGTCTCGTATCAGCCCTGCTATTGGAAGGTGCGGGTGTGGGACAAGGCAGGTGCGCCCTCAGAATGGAGTCGCGCGGCAAGCTGGTCGATGGGAATCCTGAAGCCCGAGGACTGGCACGCCGCGTGGATTGCCTGGAGCCGTACGGCGCTCAACTCCGGGCCGCTGCCCATGTTCCACCGCGAGTTTGCGCTCACGCGCAAGGTGACCCGCGCCACTGCCTACATCTGCGGATTGGGCTTTTTCGAGCTGTATCTCAACGGCCGCAAAGTGGGCGACCACGTTTTGGAACCCGGCTGGACCAACTATCGCCGCACCAATCTGTACACAACGTTTGAGGTTGATAAGCTCCTGCAACCAGGCGCGAACGCCGTGGGAGTGATCCTGGGTAACGGTATGTACAACGTCGCGGGCGGCCGCTACGTTAAGTTCACCGGTAGCATGGGCCGGCCGAAATTCATCCTGCTGCTTCGCATCGAGTTCGATGACGGGTCCATTCAGAACGTTACTTCGGACTACAAGTGGAGGGTGGCTCCCAGCCCGATCCGATTCTCCTGCATTTATGGCGGCGAAGACTACGACGCGCGCGCGGAGCAGCCGGGATGGAATGAGCCCGGCTTTGCGGCAAAAGGCTGGGAAACGGTTGAAGTGGTTGACGATTCCACGGAACATCTGTTCTCCGAGACCCAGCCGCCGATCAAGGTTATGCAGGTGTTCCATCCAGCAAAGGTCAGCGAGCCTGCGCCTGGAATTCACGTTTACGACCTTGGACAGAATTTCGCCGGCTGGCCGCAAATCACGGTGCGCGGCAAGGCCGGCGCCTCCGTCCGCCTCACCCCGGGCGAATTGCTCGGCGCAAAAGGCTTCGTCACCCAAAGAAGTTCGGGCGGCCCCGAGTACTTCACCTACACGCTGAAAGGCGGCGGCGACGAAACCTGGCATCCGCATTTCTCCTATTACGGCTTTCGCTACGTGCAGGTGGAAGGCGCTGCCGAGGTGACGGATCTCCAGGGCCAGTTCCTTTACGCTTCGGCGCCGCAGGCGGGAGAGTTTTCCTGCTCGAATCCGCTCTTCAACAGAATCCATAAACTGATCGACGCGGCGGTGCGCAGCAACCTCCAGAGCGTGGTCACCGACTGCCCGCACCGCGAAAAACTCGGCTGGCTCGAGGTGCCTTATCTCATGGCCTCGAGCATCGGCTACGATTACGACCTCTCGGCCTACTTTCCCAAGATCGTGCGTGATATGCGTGATTCGCAGACGGTTGAGGGGCTTATTCCGGACACCGCCCCCGACTACGCTGTGCACGCCGACGGTTTCCGGGACTCGCCGGAATGGGGCAGCGCCATGGTGATGATTCCCTGGTGGGCGTACCGCGAATACGGCGATCGGCAGTTGCTGGCCGAGAGCCTGCCGGCCATGGAGCGCTACGTAGACTATCTGGGCAATAAGGCGACGGATAATATCTTATCGTACGGCTTGGGCGACTGGTACGACATCGGCCCGGGCGAGCCCGGGGTTTCAAAACTCACTCCGCTGGGCGTGACGGCCACCGCCACCTATTATCAGGACCTGCGCGTCGTCGAGCAGGCCTGCCGTAGTCTGGGACGCGACGAGGAGGCCGAGGCGTACAGGCGCGGGCGGATGCGGTCCAAGCGGCGTTCAATGCGAGTTTCTTTGACCGACGGCCGGTCAATACGCCACCGGCAGCCAGACGGCCCAGGCGATGCCGCTGGTAACAGGTTTGTGCCCGCCCGCCGAGCGTGGCCGCGTGCTCGAACACCTGGTTGATGACGTGATTCGCCGAGGCAATCAACAGACCGCAGGCGACATCGGCTATCACTACCTGGTACGTGCCCTGATGGAAGGCGGCCGCTCGGACCTGCTTTTCGCCATGACCAACCGCACCAACCCTCCCAGTTACGGCGCCCAATTGGCCAAGGGGGCCACCTCGCTGACCGAGGCTTGGGACGCCGATCCCGCCTCGTCGCAGAACCACTGCATGCTGGGTCACATCGAAGAGTGGTTCTATGCCGGTCTGGCAGGCATCGAAGCGGATTCGAACCAGATTACCATCCGCCCACAACCAGTCGGCGATTTGACGTGGGTGAGAGCCTGGCATGACACGATACAAGGCCGGGTCGAGAGCAATTGGAAAAAGGACGCTGCCGGCTTCGAGTTGTCAGTGCGCATTCCGGCGAATGCCTCGGCGACGGTTTACCTGCCCGCACCCTCGACAGAGCTGGTGAAAGAGCGTGACAGACCGATTTCGAAAGCAGAGGGCGTCCGTTTTCTAAGGCAGGAAGGCTCGACGGTGGTCCTGGAAGTCGCTTCGGGGCAGTACACCTTTCGCGTGTCCCAGCCTCTGAACTAACCCTGGTCGGACCAACCGGTTTCGCGCAAAGGCGCAGAGTACCCGAAGGGCGCGAAGCAGGGCACGATGTCCACTTTGCGCTTCTTTTTTGTGCCTTAGTCCATCAGCAGACGGATGAGCTATTTTGGTTTTCGAATACCTATCCGCTTTTTTGGAGAACGGGGATGGGGCGCATCTGGTAAGGAGGCCGAAATCAGGTGCGCCCCCGGGCGGCTTACACGTTGATGAGACATTCGGCGGTCACGCTGCCAAGCTTGACGGCGTCGACGCGCTGGCCAACTACGTTCGCAAAGTACTGCAGGACGGAGGTCAGCCTGAGGGTTACCTTGTTGTCGCTCAGGTTCAGCAAGCGCCGCACAGCCAACGAAACGCTCTGGGTGTAGAAATACGCGATCAGAAGCCGTTCCTCATTCGAATAGCGCCTTTTGGAATTCTCGACATTCTTCAGTAGATAAGTCAGGGCGAGGAAATCACATCGAAGCGCCCTGCGCAGCCGCGCGTATTCGATCGGTGTGTCGGCTTCCTCAAGCGCTTGTCGCAAAGACGGAAACTCCAAGCGGTTGGCGCTGGCGATGGACCTGAAATACTCCAGATCAAACTGCCGGCGCAGAACACTCTGGCAGGCAGCTTGAAAGTAAAAGAAGAACATCGCCGCCGAAAAGATCAAGATTAGCGTGGCAACAATCATGGCCTTTCACCTGCCCGTCTGATTTCGCGTGGTCTCGGCCGAAGCAGAAGACCCGCGTCTGGCAACCCCAACCGTGGCTGCCGTCGGTGCGAACCCCCGCATAAGGCCTAACCCAAAACCCTCACTACATCGTACGAGTTATTTATACGCTCGATTGCTGTTCTGTGCTATAGCACAATAGTACCGAGCCCCCAGCGCCCCGCCGGGTAGCACGAGCACCCAGTTCTTGGGGCCGCGGATCCCATCCAACCCAGGGCAGGCGCTTCCCAGTTCCACAGTTGGGGTGGATTTCTTCTCCCAACGTGGCTAAGATCTCTGCATGGTAGGGGCAGCCCTTGTGGCCGCCCTAGGTCCTGACGGGGCCACCGCTACAAGGAGACTGCATGAAACGATACCTGCCATACGTTACGATGTTGGTATTAATTTCCGCATGGGGCGCGAAGGCCGGCCAGCGAATATACGAAGTAGGCACAATCTATATCTACTACTCCTGGACAACCAACGAACAGATCGTTCACGATCTCGAAACGATAGCCACAACCGGCATCAACGCAATCAATCCCTACCCATCCTTTTTGCTGACGTACGGAAACCCCCAGCCTGACTTCTCCAAAATGGATGTTATCTTGAAGACGGCTCAACGTTTGGGGTTACGGGTCATGCCGACGGTCTACTGGAGCGGGTTGCTGACTGACTTTGCAGCGGCCAAATGGCCGACGCGCTTTTCGCCCGTCCTGGATGCGGACCAGCGTGAGGCCAAGCTGTCGTTGGCGGACCCGGAGGTGATTGACCTGATCGACTATTACTCCAAGGCCACCGTGATGCATTTCAAGGATGAGCCGTCCGTGATTGCCTACAACATCTGGGATGAACCGCACATGGAGGGATTCTCCATGACGGCAGGCGCCGGGAGAGGCGGACGAGACGAGGCGCACTTCGATCACTGGTTTGAGCAGTGGGGGCTGGATAAGTACGGAAGTCCGGCTGCCTGGTACGCGCAATGGAACGACGTACTCTTGAATCAGGAATACCAGGGATTTGATCGCCCGCTCTTCTACTGGTACGCAACGGGACACGTCCTGCAACATCTGAACGAACTGGTAAAGTCGCTCGACACGGTGCATCCCACCCGGACTCATGACGTGGGCAGCACGGTGTTCAGTGGTGGGCTCAGCATCTATAACCAGGACGACTGGACGCTCTCGAGATTCGTCGACGAATACGGGCTGTCGTATTATCCCGACATACCTGCACGCGGCGCTGAAGCCAACCCAGCCGAATTGGCGAAGCAAAAAGCTCTCTGGGACACGCCGTGGTCATCCAGCCTGGACCTGACTTCCGCTCACGATGCGGCGGGTGGCAAGCCCTTCGTGATGCCCGAAGTACAAACCGGGCCCCAGACGGGATTTACTCGATATGGAGACGAGCCCGGAGCGATCTTCAACTACGACCGGATTCACCTACTGGCGTGGCAGATGGCCGCTCATGACACCAAAGGGATGTACTTCTGGAGGTGGCGTCCCCACCTGGATGAATGGCAGGCCTTCGGCCGGGGGCTTGCGGCCTCCGACGGCAGCGTCACTCCCCGTGCCGTCGCCGCGGGCGATGCCGCGCGAGCGCTGAATTCGGATCCCGACCTTTTCCTGGAGAGCAAGCCGCTACCACCTCAGGTGGCCGTTGTCTACGACATTGCCGGTGACCTGAAAGCCAAGGTCCAGGGTGGCGACTGGGACTCGTTTACAGTCCGAAACATGATTGGGATCTATCATGCGTTGTGGAACGACCAGGTGCGTGTGAACATCCTCGACGGCCGGGAAGTGACGGCCGATATGCTCGAGCCGTACAAGCTGGTCATCTTTCCTTTCTACCTTTGCCTGCGCAAGAACGTGGCTGAGGCGATCGAGGCCTATGTCGCCGGCGGCGGTACAGTGCTTGCCGACGCCCGCTTTGGAATCATCAATGAACTCGACCACGGCTATCGGGTGAATCCGGGGCTGGGTATGGAGAAACTGTTTGGCGCGCGCCGCCACGACTTGGTCGCCAGCCACAATCCTTCGGATGTTCGCGTCTCACAACCGGCGGCGCTGCTTAACGGCGCCACCCTGCCTGGCCACTTGGTGGGCCGTGTGTTTCGCGAAGAACTGCAACTCGAAAAGGGCAGCGAGGGCACTGTTGCTGCCGTTTTCGAAAAGGCTGGTACACCCGCCATCGTGGTCCGCCGCACGGGCAAAGGGCAGACCATTCTGCTGGGTTTCTCGCTGGGAATTCCCTTGCTGGAAAACCACGACCCAGGCGCTGCCGCGTTGTTCCGCGCGGCATGGCAGTCCGCAGGCGTGAAACCTCCCGTCCATGTTGTGACGACTTCCAACGCGGGGCCGGTGGAAGCTGTTGTGCATGCGCGTGGCCGGGAGGATGAACGGCTCGTTTATGTGCTGAACTGGGGGCATCATCGGGCTGACGTTCAAGGCGGAGTTACCTTGGCCAGGACAAACGCCGCTTCACGGGAAGGATATGGTCTCCGGTCATGCGGTAGTGGTTGAACACAAGCAGAACCGGGCGGTCTTCAGCCTGGACCTCCCCCCGGACCATGCAGCGGCGGTGCATATTCACCCGTAGCCTGGAGAATAACAGTTGGCCTCCGATTTCAGGGAGAGGGCTTCGACCACCGTCTGCGGCTCTGCCGCCGACCTCGCTAGCAGAATGGAGCGCAGAACGTGCAACGACGTGCTTTTCTCGGATTAACAGCCGGGGTTGTGGCGCAACTTGGGATGATGGGCAGGCTTACGCGCGCTCAAAGTCCAGTTGGGGCGCCCGCCGATCCGGCCGCGCCTCCGCAGCCGCAAGTGGCCGGCATGAGCCTTCGGGCGCTAAGGCAGACCCTCTACGACCAGCTTTTCCACGTCCTTCTGCCCTTCTGGGACCAGCACGGCATCGACCACCAGTACGGCGGAATCATGTGCAGTCTGGACTACGACGGCACGCTCGTCAACACGGAAAAGAACCTGTGGTTCCTGGGCCGCGCCATATGGGTTTACAGTTTCCTGTATAACCACTTTGGAAATAGCCCTCAATGTTTGGAGGTGGCGAGAGAGACCAAGGAATTTGTGTTCAAGTACGCCTTGCAGAAAGATGGCTGGTGGGCCGAGTTATTGTCGAGGGAGGGCAAGGTGTTGAGGCCTTTCAGCGGCGATACCGAAGGCATGTACCACCTCGCCGAGGGCCTTCAAGAGTACGCTGCCGCCAGTGGAGATGACCAAGCCAGGGAGGCAGCCTTCGGGCTCCTCAAGAAACTGTTCCGGGATTTCAATAGCCCGACTTTCCGGTACCGGGGGGCGGATTTCCCCTACCTATGGAATAGCGAGCGCGCGGTGCGCCCGCAAGGGTTGTGGTTTCTGAATTTGACCATTGCCACGCAGATTCTTAAGCGCTGGAACGATCCGGAAATCGCATCCATCGCGGATTTTTCCGTGGACGCAATCGTGAACAAGCATTACAAGCCGGACATCGGCCTGAACACAGAAATGTTGTACTTCGATTTCACCCGGCCGATGGAGGAAGCTGACAAGTCTCGCTTCGGCCACTCGGTGGAAGCCTACTGGATGGTGATGGAGGAAGCGAACCGGCGCGGAGACGAGGCTCTATGGCAAACCGCCGCCGATAGAATCCATCATCACCTCGAGGTTGGATGGGACTACGTTTACGGCGGACTTTCGCAATGGGTGAACGTCGATCACCCGTGCTATCAATGGCCCGTCGAGACGCCGCCCGGGACCAGCCTGAAATACCATTTTCAGGGCGAGTACGAATACATGAAACCGCTGTGGGCGCAGAACGAAGCGCTGGTAGCAACTTTGAATGTGTATGAGCGCACGCGGGCGGAGTGGGCGGCGCGGTATTTCAATTGGCGTTCAACATCATCAATGAGAAGTTCTCACAGAAGGGCCGGGGATTCCCGACGGCTATATTCTGTTTGCCGACCGCAAGATCACCCCTCAATTTCACGTTCGCCGCCAGGACAACTATCATCCCCTGCGGCAACTGATGCTGAATATTCTGACGTTGGACCGGCTGCTGAGATCGGGGTAGCCCTGGAACGGTCTTTGCGTTTGGATGGGGGGGACACAAGGGCTAACCAACAAGTCTGATCTCCTTTAGCATTGCTTTGGGGTACGGACAGCGGTATATTGGCCTCGGATAAATCCGAAGTTTAGAGTACCTTTTACGAAGAGATCCGTCATTAGACTTTCTGCCGCGATGAAGGGAGAGGCTATCAGCATGACACACCACGTGTGCAAGCTATCAATTTCATCGGAATGTGCTCCGCCTTGGGCTCGCGATTTGCCCTGGCGGCGCTGATGATCTTGGTTCTTCCTGATATCTCTGCTCCCGCTGCCGCATCGCCTCCTCAAAACCCGAACAGCGGCCGCGAACAGGTAACTGCAAACATGGAAAAAGCGCTGCAAAGCATTACCGGAAGCGAAAACTCTGAAGGGACTCACGAGCCCGGAGTCGATGGGCAAACTTCACAAACGGCATCTTCGGGGAAAAAGAACCGCGCGCTCGCGCAGGCTAACTTTGAACAGGCTAAACGCGGCCATGCAGCTTTCCGGCCTCGCACAGGCCCTCCAACTTCGAGCTCAGCCAATCCAACGGCAACGTTCTGTCGCTCGATGTCATCGACAAGGCGGCCAAGATCGAAAAGCTGGCGAAAAAAATTAAGGGAACCGCCAAGGGGTTCTAGCACGTTGGGATGAGGAAGGATACAACCTGCCGCTCTGGGCGGGGCGTCCGGCACGCCCGCACGTATTGTGCCGCGACAGGGCTTGCCGCAACATCTAAAGGAAGTTGGACAGTCCGCGCATCGCAACCATGTCTTCTTCGAGTGGCGCCAAGGGGCTGTACTCGAGGGCGACGGAACCTTGGAAGCGGTCGCCAAGCTCGTAGATCGCTTTGAACACATTGCGGTAGTTGATCTCCCCGGTGCCCGGCTCGTGTCGTCCGGGAACGTCTCCAACATGAAAGTGTCCAATCCGGTCTATATTCATTCGGATATTCTCGATCAAATTACCTTCCATGATTTGAACGTGATAAATATCGAACAGCAGCTTTACGTTGGGACTTCCCACGCGATCCACAAGCTCCGCCCCGTCGCGCACATAATGGAGAAAGTATCCTGCGTGGTTAACATAGGTATTCAGGATTTCGATGATGGCGGTGACGCCGTTCTTCTCCAACATTGGCGCGGCCTCACGCAGCGCCGCCACCGCGTTGGCCATCTGCTCGGCGCGCGGCATTCCTCCCAGCTCGTTTCCTGTCAGAACCACTAATTGCTTGCAATCCATTATTTTCGCCGCCGCGATCGACGCCTCGAGTTCGCGAAGGAAACCCTCGCGCTCGCGAGGGTTCACTAAGTCCGCAACCAGGCGCCGCCACACCCTTGTTGGCCACCAGGCAAGCGCAGAACAGCGGCGACTTGCCCTTCTCCCCCACAAACGTCTGGAGCGTCTCCGGGCTGCGCCAATCAAACATTTCGTAAGCGTCGTAACCCAGGCGGCTGAGCAATGCCAGCGCCTCGGGCACGGGCATGCGGCCCAGCATGCCCCAGGTAATCGACAGCCGCAGTCCCTTCTTCCCTTCCAGGTTCGCCCGAGCAGGCGCGGGCATCTGGGTAAGCGAGAGAGCTCCAGCCGCAACGCCAAGAAATGAACGACGGTCCATGACGAGCCTCCAGTCCGAAGGAATCGAAGTGTGGGCGCTGATTATATGCGAACTGAGAAGCCTGAACAATCGTCTGCCAGAATCAACCGCGGCGACGGCCGCCCCTGCTCACGGGAGCGGACCGATCGTTCGCTGCCGGTCCGGAATCTATGCCTTGACAGGTCCAATCCGGGGCGAGAAAATGCCGGGTTGCCACGGGGTTGTTGACGGGAGGTTCGGGGCTGAAATTGAATTCGACGAGCGGTACATCTTGTGAAACGGCGAGCCCTCCGGCCCCTTCAGGGCCGAGGCGGTTTTTTCGTTCTTCTTGCCCGTGGGTTGCACCCACGGCTATTCACGGTTTGCCCCTTCGGGGCAATGGCCACAGGGTTGAAGCGATCATCCGGCTGTCTTCCCGGCGACAACAGCTACCTAACGCGTGCCTCTTCGTGGCAAATGGTGTTACGCGCTGCCCTCCTGTTTCTGACCCAGGGCACAAGCATTGTCGCTCTTCCTTGTTCCCTTTCCGCCTACGGGGCTCAACTCAAGCGTTACGAGTACTCACTGCCCCGCATGGGGACAATCTTTCACATTGAACTGTACGCTCCCGATGATGCGACTGCATCGAGAGCGGCTGAGGCCGCCTTCGCGCGGGCTGAGGAACTCGAGCAGATAATGAGTGATTACCGGGAGGACAGCGAACTCATGCGGCTGGCGCGCGAGGGAGCGCGTGCGCCCCTCCCGGTTAGCAACGACCTCGATGACGTCCTGGCGAAATCGATCCACATTTCGGAGCTGTCGCACGGGGCGTTCGACGTCACCGTCGGTCCTCTCGTAGCGTTGTGGCGGGAAGCTCGCACCACCGGACGCTTTCCCGATGCTTCGGATCCGGCTAAGGCGAAAGCGTTGGTGGATTACAGAAACATCGAACTCGATCCCACGCGGCGAACGGTCTTCCTGAACCGCGCCGGGATGAAGCTGGACCTGGGCGCCATCGGTAAAGGCTACGCCGCGGACCAGATGCTGGCAGTGCTGCAGTCGCGCGGGCTGCGCCGCGCCATGGTGGTAGCAGGAGGAGAAGTGGCCATGGGAGCGCCGCCGCCCGGCGCAGCGGGCTGGAAAGTTGCCATCGAAACAGCCGACGCCAAGGCGGGGAAGGCGCCTTGCACTCTCGTGCTGCACGACGCCGCCCTATCCACCTCGGGGGATTCCAAGCAATTCGTCGAAATCAACGGCAAGCGCTATTCGCATGTCATTGATCCCTTCACCGGCGTAGCTCTGGAAGGCATGGCCAGCACCACGGTGCTCGCCCGGGACGCAACCACCACCGACGCGCTGGGGACGGCGCTTTCCATCCTTCCCGTTGCCGATGGAATTCGACTTGCCGAATCGCTGCCAGGAGTGGCAGTCTACATGGTTCGCCAGGCCGGGAATGGATGGAAGCGATACGCCTCGCGCGGCTTTCCGCCGGGGTGCGGCGCCCGGTGATTCTCCATATGCCTGAACAATTCAAAAGGCAAAACGCAAAAGGCAAATGTCAAAGTCAAAGCAAGTCAAATGGTATGCCCACGAAGGGAACCGCGATGATCGAGTCGAGGCGTGATTTGGGAGAGCGTCTGCTGGAATATGGCGCGAGGATTATCAAGCTGGTCGAATCTCTGCCGAACACACTGGTTGGGCGGCGGGTTGGAGACCAATTATTACGCAGTGGCATGTCTGCGGGTGCGAACTACGAAGAGGCAAGGGGAGCAGAATCGAAAGATGATTTCGTTCACAAGCTCCAGATCTCACTGAAAGAACTGCGCGAGTCCAATTACTGGCTTCGACTGCTTGTAAAGTCCGAAAAGGTCTCTGCCGAGCGTATGAACGATCTCCTCGACGAGTCAAACCAGTTACGAGCGATGCTGTCAAAGTCCGCTGCTACGGTTAAGGGAAAAGCCAAGGAGAACCGAGAAGGTCTCCCATCCGACTCGTAACCACGTGCATACCTGGTTTTGCCTTTTGCGATTTGCGCTTTGCCTTTTGACTTGCTCTTCAGCTGTCGTTTTGCCATTTGCCATTTGCGATTTGCCTTTTGACTTGTTCGTGCGGGGTTACAGGGATGGAACCGGGTGCCAACAAGAGCGGTAAGTTCGCCTTTATAGGAATAGGTATAGTCATCGGATTCGTAGTGTTGTTGGGCGGCAAGGCAGGGGTAGATGCCACCTCGACGGACAAGTTCTGCGACCAAACCTGCCACGCGCATCCGGAGGCCACCCAGACCTGGATCAAGTTCAACGCATTTCACCACCAAGAGCGGGGTGGTGACGCATTGCATTGATTGTCACCTTCCCAGCTCAGGCTTCACCTATTACACCGAAAAGGCCCGCTTGGGCGCGCAGGATATTTTCGGCAAAACCTTCAAAGATCTCAGCAAAATAGACTGGCAGGCGAAGCAGCACCTCGATGAGGCCCGCACCTTCACCTACGACTCCGCCTGCATCCGCTGCCACGCCAACCTCTTCAGCGCAGGACTTTCGAAGAAGGGAGTGGACGGGCACCTGCATTATCAGCGCTCGAAGGAGAAGATGCGCTGCATTAACTGCCACCTGCATGCGGGACATTATCGGGGCAAGCAGGCCGAGGAAGCTCCTGAGGAAGCTGAAGCCGAGGAACGCGGTCTCGACGCCTCCTTCCCGCTCAACCCTGAAGGGTTCCGGAATTACACCGAGACGATTCCCGGCTCGGAAGTGAAGATCCGCATGGTGGCCATTCCCGGCGGAACGTTCCTGATGGGCAGCCCCGAGTCGGAACCCTATCGGCGTGCGGACGAAGGTCCTGTGCACCGGGTGAAGCTCAGCCCGTTTTGGATGGAACGGACCGAGGTGAGCTGGAGGGAGTACGAAGTGTACCTGCTCGAGCGCGGCAGCCGCAGCCGAACCCGTGACAATCCGGGGGCCGATAAACCCGACGCGGTGACGGGACCTACGCCGCCCTACGGCTCTCCCGACCAAGGCTGGGGGCGAGGCTCGCGTCCGGCCATCACCATGACCCACTACGCCGCCACGAAATACTGCGAGTGGCTCTCTGCAGTCACCGGCAAGAAGTTCCGGCTTCCCACCGAAGCGGAGTGGGAGTATGCTGCTCGCGCGGGTACAACGTCTGCTTACTTCTTTCCCGGCAGCCCCAACCAGTTCACCCGCGAGCGGTGGGTGAATCGGTGGATGGGTGTGAAGACGGCGCCGCTCAGCGAATACGCATGGTACTTGGAGGACAGTGCGAGCAAGACTTATCCGGCCGGCGGGACCAAAGCCAATCCCTGGGGCCTCGTGAACATGTTGGGCAACGTGCGGGAATTCTGCTCGGATTGGTACGACCCCCAGGCTTACGCGCACCTCGCAGATTCTGAAGTTGTCGATCCTCGCGGCCCGGCTACAGGGCAGGAGCACGTCATCCGTGGAGGTTCGTATCGCTCTGACGGCGCCGATCTGCGTTGCGCCGCCCGTGACCATACGCGGCACGACGAATGGCTGCTCACCGACCCGCAGGTGCCTAAAAGCGTTTGGTGGTACTCGGACTGCGCTGACGTGGGATTTCGTGTGGTGCGGGAATACGCTACGGGCGCGGCGACGGCTTTCGTGGGTACGGAAAAATAAACCGGCTGTCATCCTGAGCGGTGATGGGCCGGTAGCCCACCCACAGAGATGAAAGGCAGCATACGTCACCCCCGCGAACGCGGGGGTCCATTGTCAGTCCAGGACCAACGGATCCCTGATTGCGCGGGAATGACGTGACCTTCGACGGAGCGCAGCGAAGGATGACACGTCGAATTCGAGCTCTGGTTGATTCGAAGACTTTCATCGACTTTCAAAGGAGAAGGGACATGAGTGACGAAGGGAAGGTAGATCTTAACCGCCGGACTTTTATCGGCGCTATCGCGGTGGCGGGCGCGGGTGCGGTGCTGGCAAGTTGCAGCAAGTCCTATCCGACTCTGACTTTCGTGGACGCCGCGCCGGACGGTCCTCCGCTCAAAGCAGGCCTGATCGGCTGCGGCGAGCGGGGCACAGGGGCCGCCCTGCAGTTTGTCAAGGCCGGGCCAAACCTGAAGATCGTGGCGCTGGCTGACGTGCTGAAGGACCATCTGGACACTTGCCGCGCCAGCCTGGCAAAGGAAGCCCAACAGCAGGTGGCGGACGACCATTGCTTCATCGGCTTCGATGCCTATAAGAAGCTGCTCGAATCCGATGTGGATGTGGTGCTGATGGCTACGCCGCCGCATTTCCGGCCCATCCACTTCGATGCCGCAGTGGAGGCCAAGAAACATTGCTTCATCGAGAAGCCCGTGGCCGTCGACGCACCCGGCGTGCGGTCCGTGCTGGCGACCGGCCAGAAAGCCGCGGCCTACAATCTCTGCGTGGTGGCGGGCACTCAGCGGCGGCACGACCGCGCCTATCAGGAAACGCAGAGTCGCGTCGCCAACGGCGCCATTGGCAAGATCACCGGCGCCGTTGCCCGTTGGAATCAAGGCCAACTTTGGTACGCGCCCAAGAAGAAAGAATGGTCGGATATGGAAGCCATGATTCGCGACTGGGTGAACTGGGCCTGGCTATCCGGCGACCACATCGTCGAGCAGCACGTCCATAATCTCGACGCTGTCCTTTGGTTCACCGGTATGAACCCGGCCAAGGCCATCGGCGTGGGCGGGCGCGCTCGCCGCGTGACTGGCGACCAGTTCGATTTCTTCTCCATTCAGTACACCTATGAAAACAACACGCGCCTGGCGAGCATGTGCCGCCAGGTTGACGGTTGCATCAACGACGTCTCCGAGTACGTGGTGGGGACCGAAGGCTACACCAATTGCAAGAACACCATCTACGATCCCAGCGGGAAGGTGGTGTGGCAGTACCAGGAAGCGGGGGCGGACCCGGGCAAGACCAAGTTCGGCCCGTACGAGCAGGAGCATGTGGATTTCGTCACCGCCATCCGCAAAAACCAGCCGATTAACGAAGCGGAGCACGTCGCCCATGCAACGTTGACAGCAGTGATGGGAAGGACCGCCGCTTATACAGGGCAAGAGGTTACCTGGGAAGCCCTCATGAGCTCCAACGAACGGCTCGGTCCGACCGAGTATGCCATGGGGCCGGTGCCCGGCATCAAGGCGGTGGTGCCCGTGCCCGGTAACGGCGAAGAAACCGCCAAGCACATGCGGGGGTGAAGAGCAGTTATCGGGGGCGGCCTCCCCTCACAGGATAGGCTTTTATTATAGGCTATTTCTATCGCCCCTACCCCCGCTCGCCGGAACGCTTATGGAGGGTCCGCCACAATTCTCAGACTGACGTTCTGGGCCGCCGACAAGCTGTAAGGGTAGGCCGTGCCCTGCCCCTTGAACTCCGCCTGCGGCAGGCAGACTGCCTCCTCACAATCCATGGAGTGCTCCATGAGCCAAGTGGTATGATTGAATCCGGGGGCGCAACAAATGAGAGAAGTGGCCATCGTGGGCGCGGGCATGACGCCGTGCCGTTCGCGCTGGGTTGAGAAGACCTTTTGGGAACTGGCGCAAATGGCGGTGTCGGAAGCGGTGCGGGACGCGGGCATTCATGTGCAGGAAGTTGAAGCCGGCGTGGCGGGGATCTACAACGATATTTTCGAGTTTCAGGCCATCCCCGAAAGCGGCTTGCAGGGCATCGTGGGGCTTCAGAACAAGCCGTTGATGAGGGTGTCGAACGGCGGCGCAACGGGGGCCTACGCCATGCTGGCGGGCTACAACATGATCGCCAGCGGCCAGCACGACCTGATGTTGGTCTTCGGCGTGGAGAAGGCTCTCGATTGTTATGACTTCGAAGCCCAGAGCCCCACCCCCGCGGTGGTGCAGACCATCGGTTATTCCTGGGACCCGTGGTTCGAGAGGCCGCTGGGCGCCCACGCCTCGGAAAGCTACGCCGAGGTTATTCAGGCCTACATGGACGAACACCCGGGAGATCTTGCTCCTCTCGCGCGCGCCAAGATCGTCGAGCTTTTCTGCGAGCAAGCGCAGAACAATCCCTACGCGCAGCGGCTGGGCGAGAAAGTGACCGCGCAGCAGGTCCTTCATTCGCGCTATGTCGTCTACCCGATTCGCGCGCTTGAGACCTGTGTGTACACGGAAGGCGCCTGCGCCCTGATTTTCGCTTCCGGCGAAATGGCGCAAAAAATCAAAGAGCGAACGGGACGAGAGCCGATCTGGATAACAGGCGTGGGGGCCGCAAACGAACCTTACTTCGTGGGTACCGACATCTCACGATATAAAGTTCTGCATCGAATCTATTCGGATTACCTGGCCACACGAAAAGCGTTGGAGCAGGCTCGACTCACCATCAACGATATTCAGGTCATCGAGTTGCACGATGCCTTTATCCCCCAGGTGATGATCACGCTGGCGGAAATGGGGGTGGTGCCGCTAGGCCGGGGCAACGACCTTGTCGAGGAAGGGATCATCATGCCGGGTGGAAGAATCCTGCTGAATCCTTCGGGCGGACTGGTCTTCGGCGGGCACTTCGTGGGCGGTTCCAACATGATGTCGGCCTGGAGCGTTATGCGGGAACTGCGCGGGAAAAACCTCGAGCATGGGCTGGTTCATGGCACCGGCGCATCTCTTTCGATCTACGGCGTAGCGATGGTGCTGGAAAGGAGGGCTTGAGCATGGCGAGAAGGAAGAAAGAGCCTGTGATCCCGCCGGCGATGCTTCCCAAAAAGGGGATGACGCAAGTCAAGGCAGGAAAGAGTCAATACCTATTACGAAACGATGTCATGTTCACTGCCGTGCAACACAGCCAGGGCGAATTCTCCGGTTTCTTTCAAGCCCTGCGCGATGAAGGCAGGATCTTCGGCCACCGTTGTCCCCAATGCAAGCACCTGATCGTCCCGCCCTTTATGCAGCGTTGCCCGGCTTGTAATTTCAGGGAGATGCGCAAGGAATACGTCAAGGACGTGGGCGTGATGGCTGCGAGCCCTGTGATCACTATCTTCGCTCCCAGCCGCTTCAAAGGAGAGGTCCCGTTTGGCACGGGGCGAGTGTTTCTTGAGACGCAGGACGGCAAGCTCAGCGATACTGCCATGTTAGTCCGGGTTCAGACGACGCGCGGAACAATTCGGCCAGGGATCTACATGAAAGGCACGGCGGTGAAAATCGCTTTCCGCGACGAAAGAATGGGCGGGATCGAGGATATCTTCGCTGTGCCCCAATCGGAACTTACGCCCGAGCAGCAAGCGCGGAGTCCCTTGCTCGAGGGCGAAATCGAGTGGGGACGGCTCGCGCCCCAGGAATCAGGCCCTGCCACGCCTGAATTTCAAGAGGCCCTGCGCGAAGCTAAAATCCATTTCCAGAAACTTGCTGAACTGATTCCCCACAGCGCGCGAGCGACCGCCAATCTTGCCAACTGGAATCGACTTGTCAATGTGCAGACGGGCGGCGGCAATTTCAGTTTTGCGGTCGAGAAGGGAAAATTGCGGGTGCACGATGAGAGCGCCGAGAAGGCGGACTTGATCTTGAGCGTGAAGGACCCCTCCGTGCTCCTGGCCTGGCTGCGCGACGCGACGGAAGACCTCAAGGAAGGCTTTGGCAGTCCCGCCTTGACCGATCTCGTAATCGAGGGCACTCTGGTGCTAAGTAAACCCGAACTGGAAACGATCACGCGGCTCGATCGAGTTCCGCGCTCGCTTCGGCGAGACAAGGTCCTCACCGGCAATACGGCGTAGCGCAGACCCCCACCGTTCGGGTCTGCGGGTTTTGATCCCTCGGTTGAGCAAAGAGCCGCGGGCCCCAAAGGCCGGTTTCCGCGCGACCTCAGGTATTGGGGGACGGCTTGCCGTCCCCTCGAGGGGAACACCGCAGCGTCCGCGGACGAAGGTAGGGCAAGCCCTATCCCTGCCTACCGCCCGATAATGTAACGAAAAGGATCGATCTCTTCCCGCAGGATTCGCAAATCCTCTTTTCCCGGAGGCTCCGTTTGCTTGAGACCCGGCGCCGCGAGGATTTCGAAGCCGGTGTTCTCTTGAACCTGGGCAAAGCTCACTCCTGGGTGAACGCTCTCCACCTGCATGCGCTTTGTTTCGGCGTTAAAACTCATCACGGCAAGATCCGAAATAACCCGATACGGCCCTGAGCCGACAGGGAGACCCGCCGCCTCACGTGCCCCTGGGCCTGACAGATAACCAGGCGTGGTTATGAAATCCAGCTTTTCGACGTAGCGCCGCCGCTGGTGCTGCATCACCGCCAGGATTCGCCAACAGAGGCTTGCCAAATCATTGGCGCCTCCGCTGCCCGGCAGGCGGGCTTTGGGCTTTCGGTAGTCGCCGATCACGGTGGAGTTGAGGTTGCCGTAAGGGTCGATTTGCGCACCGCTGAGGAAGGCATAATCGATCATCCCACGCTGGCAAGTCTCCATGATGTCATTCATGCTGGTTGCCATCAAAGCTCGCCAGAAGCTGCGCGAGTCCCCGACCGAAATCGGCATCGACGGCATGAGCGGCGCAACTCCCCCGGCCTCGAAAACAATCAACAAGTTCGGCGCATGGGTTTTTTGGGCCAGCGCGGCCGCGGCCGCCGGCACGCCCGTCCCCACCGCGACGGCGGATCCATCCTCCAGCAGCCTCGCCGCCGCGCAAATCATCAGCTCCATCGCATTGTAGTCGGCCATGTTTACTCCGCCTTCGGCACAAGCAACTCCAGCGCGCGCAGCTCGCGGATTCGATTCATTCCGCCGCAGAGATGCAAATAACTTTCGAAGTCCGGCACATCGAATATGTACTTCTTCAAGAACTTGCTGAATTCAGCTTCATCCTTCTCAACCTCCAGCCACAAGCGCAGATGCTCTTCGTCGGAAAAATATTCGCCCGGCATGTTTCCCGGATAAGACCCGAAAGGCACCTCGCAGACCGCATCCACGCAAAAAGCCGGGATCAGAGTGGACTCAGGGTGGCTGCGGATTTCGTCATTGGTCACCAAATGTTCCACAGACACGATCACGCGCTTAGAAGCCCGTGCGATATCGAGATCCGCGACCGTGTTTCCCAGGATGCGGCAGTTGCCATAGCAATCCGCTTGGTGAACGTGAATGATTCCCACGTCAGGATAGAGAGCCGGCAAAGCAACCAGTTTGCGGTGGGTGAACGGACATTCGATCTCCCTGGCAGCGCTGTAACGGAAGGTGTCTGTTCCCAACATCGTATAGGATGGGATGAAGGGGATTCCCGCGGCCGCCGCACGCAACCGGCAGGCCAGGGCGAAGTTTGTCCATTCACAGACTTCGATCTCACCGCTTTCGATCGCACGCCGACAGTGAGGGGAGAGGCCGCGTGCCTCGAGCCCGAGAACGTAGGCCAAGTCGAGGCGCGCTATGAGCCGCTCCCCGTGCATGTTGCCTGCGGCTACGATCTGAAAATCATGGGTCGCCGTGTGGCCTGCGAACCCCAGATTCCGTTTCCTTTGTCTCAAGATTTCATGCAGGACAGCGGTCGCAATGCGGTTGGACCCGAAGCCTCCGGAGGCAACGTAGTCGCCATCCTTCACAAACCTTGCCACCGCCTCCGGCACAGACATGAGCTTGTTCGTCAGTGCCCGGTTCTTCTCTCGAAAAAACGCTCGGGCGGCTTCGCTATCAGGATTCATAAATAGCGGACCCGACCCCCAGCTCAGTTCGCTCATGCAACCTCCTCAAGTGGCTGCTTGAAAGAGATCAAACCCGTTTTGCTCCATTTTACATTAATATAGTATAAGTGGAGACTGTCGTGGCGACGCGGGGGTTTTTGGCGGAAATGCTTCAAGAAGAGGATCTCATTCTCCTCGCGAAGTCGGTGCACGACTTCGGCGAGCGCGAGCTCGTGCCCTACCTTCGGACCCTGGGTGAGGAAGAATTCCCGGACAAGTTTCTTGCGCTGGCCGCTGCAAGCGGCTTCTTGGGCACCGTGGTCCCTGCGGAATTCGGCGGCCAGGGAGGAACACTCGAGGAGTTCCTGCCGATCATGGAAGGCATCGCCGCCCATGACGGGTCATTGGCCCTCACGCTTGCCGCTCATGAATCACTTGCGACGAACCATGTACTCCTGGGCGGTAACAACGAGCAGAAGCGAAAATATCTGCCTGATCTGGCAGGGGGTAGAAAAATAGCTGCGTGGTGCCTGACTGAACCGCAGGCGGGCAGCAACATCTTCTCGGATATGAGGGCGACAATCTCCAGGACTTCCAACGGCTGGATACTGAGCGGAGAAAAAACCTTCATCACGAACGGATGTCACGCCGACCTGTATGTTGTCTTGGCGCAAGCCCTCGGCCAGGATGGACAACACGCCGGCACCACCGCTTGCGTCGTAGAAAGAGAGGGCAATCAAGTCGGCATCGCTGCCTCGCCCCTTCACGGCAAAATGGGAATGCGCCGCACAGATACCGCTGCCGTGAGATTCGATAAAGTCGTGGTTCGGGAGGACGCGATTCTAGGTCAGGTGGGAAGCGCCGCACAAGTGGCGCGACGTGTCCTTTTGAGGGGAAGGATTGGTGTGGCAGCGCTTGTCCTGGGCCTTGCACGAGACTGTCTCGAGCGAGCCACCAGCTACACGAAGGCCCGGATGATCGGCACGACGCCACTTTTCGATCAGCAACTTACCCGGACGAAACTCTCTCAAATGGAAGAAGGCTTGTGGGTGGCTTGGCAAGGCGTGCGCAGCGCGGCCCAATTAGCCGATCAGTCCAAGCCCTTCAAGGTGCAGGCGTGCATGGCCAAGGTGTTCGCTACGGAAACGGCCCTACGCATTGCCGACGATGCCATCCAACTTCTTGGCGGCTACGGGTACATGACGGACTACAAGGTGGAGCAGAATTACCGCGATGCGAGGCTGTTAACAATTGGTGAAGGCGCCTCCGAGATCCTGCGGCTTGCCATCGCCAGAAACCTGGAGGCGGCGGGATTTGGCGAGCGGTTCATGACTTCATCTGAAGCGGTTGAAGAGGATGCGGGGCCGTACGGCGGCACCTTGCCTGACCTTTGGAGCCCGTCTCTTAAGGCCCTTAAGCTTGCGCGGCATTCATTCCACTTGGCACTCGAACGGATCAAGGATGACAACGCAGGCGACGATGTATCCTCCCTTAATCAAACGACGGCAGTAAAGGTTGCGGAGCTGGCCACCAGGCTGTGGATAGCCGGCCAAGTGACGCGCGCGGGCGCACGCCCAGTCAGTCCTGGGAACACCCCTGGAAAGGTCCTGCTCATGGGACGATCATTTCTTGCCAAAACCTCTCTCGAGGTTTGCCACCAATCCATGGAGCTGATTAGACAGCAAGGTCTGACTGACGAGAGGCTTCTCAGCAACTACGCAGAAGCGCTTCGGATTAGCGCCCGCGACCATTCTTCAGGGGAAGAGAGCCGCTAGTGTGAGCCGCCGGTTTGTCCGCCAGTTTGTCCTGCCCGTGGGAGAATGCCGGACCCGAAAACGGGAGATCCGCGCTCCCTTCTGACTTGGCGGGAGATGAGAAGAAGGGCGGTTGGCGCCGCCCTTCGAGATCGCCGCTGAATATCACCTTCCCGCTTTCATGACCCAGGCTGAACGTTAGCGCTGCCGAAGACGAGCTTCTCCGACATACCTCCTAGATCCACCGCGGTAATCACACTGGCGTTTCCTTTTGTGTTGAGCTCGAGCGCTGTGTAGTCATTCTTCACCGATTGGGATTGCACCTTGGCTTGTTCCTTGGCAACAAGCTTCCCGCCTGAATAAAACTCCACTTCCGGGGTTTGAGTGTTCTCGGGAACCTTCACGGAGTAATTGCCTGCTTGCAGTTCTATGCCGTTCCTTAGCTTGGCAGCACTATCGAGTGTCACGGAGTATGATTTTGTCGAAGATTTTCCGAACCAGGAACGAGCGAAGCCCACGCTGGCGGCCACTACCATCGCCGTGGCCAGCGAAAGGATGAGTCTGACAGCCTTGACGTTCATGAACATTCTTACCTCCTTTGGTTTCTGTTGTGCCCATATAATTGGACGCTCTTCAGCTTTGGCGGGTTGCGCGGTCAGAACAAGGCGTGACAAAAAGGGAGGTAGATTACTGGCTAATTCGACAGTATTCGCGGGCATTTCTTGTTGGGTAAAGCGCTCGCCAAGGGCAGGCGTGCTGGGAATTCATTTTCGCGCTTTCACGTGTCGGGGGCCGCGCTTCGGGGTGTGTTTGGGCTTAGGCGGCTCCGGCATCGCGTCGCTTTGCCAGCCTGCCACCGTTCCCAGCGCGCGAGTGATGGTGTCAAACAAAGCGTAGACCTTTTGATACTTGGCCCCACTGCTGTCCACCAACCGCAAACGGAAGCCAGGAAGAGTGCCTTCGTGCGTCACCAGAATCGGGAAATATCCTTGCAGATCCCCTTCCCGATAGGCGATGGCATAGGTCTGCTTCCTCTTCCACCAGGTGAGCACTCGAATATGCGTATAGTCATAAGTCTCCGTGCCCGCGCGGTCCGCCACAAGGTATTGGGGCACCTGCCGCCCGTCATCATCAATGGTGTTCAGCACCAGCCAGGCGACCAGATTCACATCCTGGGTATAGGCCGAGATGTTTTTGGGGACGTCGAGTTCCACGAGACGTCCGAGAATCCAGCCCGCGCGCGAACCCGATCGGACCAAGTACCAGGCCTCGACAGGAGTCGAGGGCAGCGATGGGACATCGGCTGTAACTCCCTCGCTGGGGCGCGGTAACATGCGCCGGCCAAAGATGTCCAGTTGCTGCTGTGGCTTCAATTGCGCCACCACGGCAGCTTTGCGGGAGGGTTCGAGATGTACATTAACTGAGTCGGCGGCGTGCCCCTCCGCTTGCGCCGGCAGGTTCGACATTTCGCCGAGAAGGTGTTCATCCGCCGCGTATGTGTCGGCGGTCATCAGCCCGTCTTTATCTACCCAGCCATCCTGGCCGCTTATCAAGCGCACATGAGCCCAGGTGCGAAATCGGGCCAGAGCATAAACGCGATCCCCGGATTTGAGAGTGGCGATTTGCATGCGAATCTCAGCAGGGCTGTCCCAAACTCCTAGTGTATCCGGCAAAACGTAAGCAGACTCGCGAATGGATTGGAGAGGAGAATAGGTGAGAAAATAACTCATGAACGCCAGCACCGGTTCACCGGCTTTGCTATGTCTGGGGACGTAGACAAGAAGGTAATATGCGGCGGAAAGCAGCGTCGCCAGGAGTAAGGCTAAGAAAAGGGTTCGGACTTTCATCTCTCGCAATCGTATTCAGGCCAGGAGGCGAAGCTTGCGGCATCACAGAAGCAAGTCCTCAGAGGGTCCTCCAATGTCCTAATTCGAATCGTGGCACCCCGGTTCGTCTCGGTGCTGTTTTCGAAATAGGCTGCCGCCGCCGACTTGAAAGCGTAGTGCGTCCGCCACTCGTTAGGGCCAAGCACCCTGTTTCCTTTGTCGATGAGTCGAACGAAGGCCCCCTGTGCATTCTAGCTCACTTCTGCGAAAGAGCAAACCCAGTTGAGTAATGTGAATTTGGCGCGCGGCGGGGCGGGGTTCGGCGGCGGCCCATCTGTAGCTCATCTATAGCAGTTGGCAAGACCCTTGATTCTGTGTTTAACTAGCCGATCACGGCTCGCATCCCGACTTCTCGAGGCAGGTATGAGCGCGGTAAGCCGCCGGTCGTTCTTGGAAAAGGCAGGAGTGACGCTCGGAACTCTTTCACAGGTGTCACCCGCGAAGGGCGGCGGGCCTCCGGCGAGCGGAGCGGCAAAAGGGCCGAACGCCGGCGCCATCGTGCAATACGGCACCGAGCGCTGCGTCGTGGAGTGGGCCTACTACTCTGGCAAAACTTACGCCGACCCTTGCAATGACCTCGAAGTGGACATAGTGTTCACCGACACTCGAGGTAACGAACAGCGAGTTCCGGCATTTTGGGCGGGTGAGCAAGTCTGGCGCGTGCGCTTTTCTCCTGCCACCGCGGGGCAATACGCTTATCGCACAATTTGCAGCGACGCGGCCAATGAGGGCCTGCACGGGCAGTCCGGTAGGTTGGAGGTGTCCGCCTATGCGGGAGATAATCCGCTGCGGAAGCACGGCCCCGTGCGCATCGCCGCGGACCGTCGGCACTTCGAGCACACCGATGGCACGCCCTTCTTCTGGTTGGGAGATACCTGGTGGATGGGATTGTGCAATCGGCTGCGCTGGCCGGAAGACTTCCAGCAACTGGCGGCCGACCGGGTGAGCAAGGGATTCACCGTCATCCAGATCATTGCGGGACTATACCCCGACATGCCGCCTTTCGACGCGCGCGGCGCGAACGAGGCCGGGTTCCCGTGGGAAGCGAATTATGCGCGCCTTAATCCCCACTACTTCGACATGGCGGATTTGCGCATCCAGTATCTCGTCGAGCGCGGGCTAGTGCCCTGCGTGGTTGGATGCTGGGGTTATTTCCTGCCCCTCCTGGGCATCCCCCAAATGAAGAAGCACTGGCGAAACCTGATTGCCCGCTGGGGCGCGTATCCGGTGGTCTGGTGTTTGGCCGGAGAAGGCGCCATGCCGTTCTACCTTTCAACGACGAAAGCGGCGGATGCGGCCACGCAACGGCATGGCTGGACGGAAGTGGGAATGTACGTGCGAAACACCGATCCCTATCGCCGCCTCATCACGATCCACCCCACAGATAACGCCCGAAACCAGGTTGAGGATGCGTCCGTTCTGGATTTCGATATGCTGCAAACCGGTCACAGCGACCGCAAGAGCATTCCCAACACGGTGAACCAGGTCACGGGGTCGTTGTTGCGAGATCCGCGCATGCCGGTTCTAGTGGGGGAAGTCTGTTACGAGGGAATCCTCGAGGCCAGCCGCCAAGAGGTTGAACGCTTCATGTTCTGGACATCCCTACTCAATGGAGCGGGCGGCCACACCTACGGCGCCAACGGCATCTGGCAGGTAAACACCGCCGAGCATCTATTCGGGCCCTCCCCGCACGGACGTTCCTGGGGTAATACGCCCTGGGACGTGGCGGCCAAGCTCCCCGGCTCGGTGCAGCTTGGGCTCGGCAAAGCTTTACTCCTCGAGTATCCGTGGTGGCGGTTCGAGCCGCACTCGGAGTGGGTAGATCCGCATTGGAGCAAAGAGAATTATGAACAGCCCTACGCGGCGGGCATCCCCGGAGAATTGCGAGTGATCTTCGTTCCCCCGGCGTGGGATCCGCCCCGAGTTAAGAGCCTCGAGCCGGGCATCACCTATCGAGCTTTTTACTTCGATCCGGTGACGGGAAGGCGGCATGAGACAATCGAAGTTACACCGGACCCCGCAGGCACGTGGCAGGCGCCGATCACGCCAACGTTTGCAGACTGGATACTTGTTCTGGAGAAGAAACTGTAACAGTGGATCTGTGCGAACAATTCGACGTTGTCATGCTCAGCGGAGCGAAGCATCTGTGCAGTTGTTTGCGTCTCGTGGGAGCAAGGCTGACTGCGGAGATCCTTCGCGGCGCTCAGGATGACAGGCCAGGAGGTTACGGTGGAGCGCGTTTGCTTTTTGTTGAAAGTGCGGCCAGAGCGGCTCGCAGAATATAAGGAGCGTCACAGAACCGTCTGGCCTGACATGCTGCAAGCCCTGCGCGAAACGGGTTGGCATAATTACTCGCTTTTCCTCCGAGAGGATGGCCTACTCGTGGGATACTTTGAAACCCCTGACCTCCAGGCCGCATTGACCGGAATGGCCGGCCGGGAAGTCAACCTGCGCTGGCAAAAAGATATGGCGCCTTTTTTCGCGAATCTGGAAGGCCGCCGTCCGGACGAAGGCTTTCTGCGCCTGGAAGAGATTTTTCATTTGGCTTGACGAAGTCGAGAGTCGACAGTCGAGAGTTGAGAGGGTTTCGCGGACGTACTGTTAGCCTCCGGCGCAGACCCAACGCTTCCGCCTCTCGACTCTTGACTCTCGACTCTCGACTAAGGAGAAACCAACATGGCCGACGTTGATAATGTGAAAGAGACAAAGGAATTCTATTTGGATATCCCCGCCAAAAACCAGGCGTTCTTTCTGAAGGGTTCCGGGGCGCTGGACTGGGGAATGCAGAACCGGCTGGCGCGCATCTTCAGTCCCACGAGCGGCCGCACCGTGATGCTGGCCATCGACCACGGATACTTCCAGGGTCCCACCACGGGGCTGGAGCGGGTCGATGTCAATATTCTTCCGTTGCTTCCTTACACCAATGCCCTGATGTTGACCCGTGGCATCCTGCGCTCCATCGTGCCCTCGTCATTCACTTCCGGGGTGGTGCTGAGGGCCAGCGGCGGCCCCAGCATCCTCAAAGAGCTTTCCAACGAGCAGCTCGCCGTGGATATTGAAGACGCCGCGCGTCTCAATGTGTCGGCGCTGGCCGTGCAGGTTTATATCGGCGGCGACTTTGAAACCCAGACGGTCAATAACATGACCCGGCTGGTGGACGCCGGCCTGCGCTACGGCATTCCCATCCTGGGCGTCACGGCGGTGGGCAAGGCGATGGTGCGCGACGCCAAGTACTTTCGCTTGGCCTGCCGAATTTGCGCCGAGCTGGGCGTGCAGTTTGTTAAGACTTACTACGTGGCCGAAGGCTTCGACACCGTGACGGCTTCCTGCCCCGTGCCCATCGTGATGGCGGGCGGCAAAAAGCTGCCGGAACTTGAGGCCCTGACCATGGCCTATCGCGCGGTCAGCGAGGGAGCGGCGGGCGTGGACATGGGTCGTAACATTTTCCAGGCCGAGGCGCCCACGGCCATGATCCAGGCGGTTGGAAAAGTGGTCCACGAGCTGATGAAGCCCGCGCAGGCGTTTGATCTTTACGAGACATTGCGGCACGAGACACAACAGACCTTCGCTTAGTGTGAGTCAGCACGGCAGGCTTAGCGGATTGATGCTCCGTGCTCGCTGTGATCTCTGTGGTGAAAGCTTCTACGACCAAGGAGGATCATGGGCGTTTCAACGGCTTTCGACATTCTGCGGCAATCATCTCCCGTCGTGAGTGTAGGTGTCCTGACTGCGGATCTGCTATCGCTCGGATCAGAATTGGCATTGCTTGAACGATGCGGAGTTAAAGTGGTTCATGTGGACGTCATGGACGGCTGCTTCTGTCCCATGATGACGGTGGGCCCGCCGCTGATTAAAGCTCTCAAGACCCCTCTGCTCAAGGACGTTCACTTGATGATCGAGGAGCCGCTGAATAAGGTGGCAGACTTCGTTGCAGCGGGAGCGGACATCATTACGATTCATCCCGAGGCTTGCTCTCACGTTCACCGGGTTCTTCAACAAATGAGGCTGATAAAGAACGCCCATGACCCCGAAAGAGGCATCGTGCGCGGCGTGGGCCTGAATCCAGGTACGCCCCTCGAGGTCCTCGAACCTCTGCTCGATGAATTGGAGTTAATTCTGATTCTGGCCGTCAACCCCGGCTGGGGTGGGCAGAAGTTCATCGCCTCCACTCGGGGGCGAGTTGAGAAGGCAAAACGGATGATCGCCGCCTCGGGCCGTGAAATACTGCTGGGTGTGGATGGCGGGATAACACGAGATAACATCGCCGACGTGGCCGCCCTGGGCGTGGATTTGATCGTGACCGGAAGCGCTGTCTTTGATGGCAAAGCAGCGGAGGCCAACGCGAAGTTCATGCTGGCCGAGGTGAAGAAAGGAGTCAGAAGCCGGGAGTCAGGAGTCAGGTGTTAGCTCTCAGCCGTCAGCCATCAGCTATCAGCAAGCCGGCTGAAAGCTGACGGCTGAGAGCTGACGGCTACACCTGACTCCTGTTCAGTCATATGCGGAACCAATGGTCCGACGAAGACGCCAGCTTGTTCATTGCTTTGTACGCTGCAAAATGGGGCGAGGATTTAGCCTTGCGGACGTATACCAGCCGCCTGCTGGGCGCCGAGGAAAACCTGGTGCTGCATGGCGGAGGCAACACCTCCGTCAAGGGGTTTGCCACGAACGTTCTGGGCGAGCAGGTCCCGGCCATTTATGTCAAAGCCTCGGGCTGCGACCTGGCCAATCTCGAGCCTGAGGGGCATCCGGGAGTTGACCTCGCGTTTCTCAAGAGACTTCGTGTCCTCGAGGACCTTTCCGACTCGGCGATGGCGGACGAGTTTCGCGCTCATCTTTTCAATCCTCACGCCGCAACGCCTTCGATTGAAACCCTTGCGCACGCATTTCTGCCCTACAAGTACATCGATCACACTCATGCCGACGCGGTGCTGGCGCTGACGAATCAGGCCGAAGCGGCCATGCGGGTTCATGAAGCTCTGGGCGAGGATGTAATCGTATTGGACTATGTGAAGCCCGGTTTCAAGCTTGCCAAGGCTGCGGCTGCCGCCCACGATTCCCGTCCCAGCTCGAGGGCCATGGTGTGGATGCGGCATGGGCTTCTCACCTGGGGCGCGACCGCGCGCGAGTCCTATGAGGCCACCATCGAAGTGGTCAGCCGGGCCGAGCGGTACCTCGCGCAGCATGCCAGCAGGCCACTGGTCGTGCAGGTTTCGACGCCGCCGTCGCTGTCTGAACGGCGGCTGGCCGCCGTCGCGCCGTTGGTCCGCGGCTTGCTCGCGGAGCCGAGCGGAAATGCCGATCGGCCCTACCACCGCGTTATCCTACAGTCTTTGACCGATCGCGCCACGCTGAATTTCGTTGATTCGGACCGCGGCCAGCAGCTTGCCCTCTCCCCTCCTCTCACTTCCGATCACCTGATTCGCACCAAGGCTGTGCCCCTTTGGGTTGATGACCCGGCCTACGAAGAGCCGGCGCGGCTGCGGCAGCAGCTTACGACTGCTCTGGAAGAATATAAAGCTGCCTACCAGGCCTACATCGAGAGGAACTCGGCGCACTTGCCCGAAGGTCTGGGTACGTTTGATCCTCTGCCTCGCGTGCTGCTGCTGCCTGGCTTGGGTGCGCTCTGTGCGGGCCGGAATGTTCACGAAGCGAAGATCGCACGCGACATCACCGCGCACACGCTTGCGGTTAAGGCCCAAATTGCGGCGATGGGAACCTATGAAGGTCTCTCGGAAAGCCACCTGTTTGAAATGGAGTATCACACCCTCCAACATGCCAAGCTCGGGAAGCTCGATGAATTGCCGCTGGCTCGGGAAGTCGCCGTGATCACGGGCGCGGCGGGCGCAATCGGATCGGCAATTGCGCAGGGGCTGCTTGAGAATGGCTGCCAGGTGGCGGTGACGGATTTGGCCGGCCAGGCCTTGGATAACCTGGTCGCGGACCTCAAGGGGACCTTTGCAGAACGCGTGACAGGCGTGGCGATGGACGTGACGGACGCAGCTTCCGTCACCCGAGGATTCGAGACCATTATCAGGACCTGGGGCGGAGTGGATCTGGTGATTGTCAACGCAGGGGTCGCGCTCGTTTCCTCCCTGGCGGAGATGCAGCTCGAGGCCTTCCAGAAACTCGAGCGAGTGAACACCGAAGGAACACTCCTGACGCTGGCGGAGGCAGCCCGCCACTTCAAGTTGCAGGGAACCGGCGGCGACATCGTTGCGGTTTCCACCAAAAACGTCTTTGCGCCGGGCGCCAAGTTCGGGGCTTACAGCGCCACCAAGGCCGCTTCCCATCAACTAGCACGCATCGCCAGCCTGGAAATGGCCGAAATCGGCGTGCGGGTCAACATGGTCTCGCCGGATGCCGTCTTCTCGCACGGCTCGCGCCGCTCCGGCTTGTGGGCGGAGGTTGGCCCGGACCGTATGCGCGCGCGGGGCTTGGATGAAAAGGGACTGGAGGAATACTACCAGAATCGCAACTTGCTGAAAGCCCGCGTCACGGCGCAGCACGTGGCCAACGCCGTACTTTTCTTCGCCACACGCCAGACGCCGACCACCGGAGCAACCATTCCTGTGGATGGAGGTCTGCCCGACTCCACCCCGCGCTAGCCCCTTTGTGAAACCAAAAAAGCGTCAGCGCCAGTCTTGCGCTCCGTGATGGATGTGCAGATAGTTCTTGATGTTCTGTAAATCGTCAGCGGCTGGGAGGGTCCACCGAATGCGCATCAGGGCTTGAACATCGCTTCAAGACGAGCGTCCATTTCTTCTTCTTCGATAAACTCCCCGCGCTCGGCTGCCGCAATCCCTTTTTCCACAGCCGCAAGGAAGCGGGCTTCTTCGTTGAGATAACGGGTAACAACATTCGTCACCAACCGCTCGGGCACGGTTCCGGCTTTGGTGGCGATCTGCGCAAGCTGCGCTTGCTGCTCGGGCGTGAAATGTACTTCCATGGCATTCAGAATACGGGAAAACCTGCTCCAAGGCAAACGCAAAGAACATAATCTATGGGCACACTCTACCACAAACCAGGGCAGTTGCTACCTGCTGCCCCCGTGCTACAATCCTCTTGAATGGCAGATGGCCCCAAGTCGCCAACTCGCGTGATTGGAATTGATCCGGGGCTGAACATCACCGGCTACGGCATTGTGGTTTGCTGCCCGGACGAGGTGAAACTCCTGGAAGCCGGCGTGATCCGCATGCCGCGAAACGAGGGCGGGAATCTGCCTGAGCGGCTCGAATCGTTGTTCGTGGAACTTCGCAGAGTAATCGAGGAATTCGGCCCGCAAGCGATGTGCCTCGAGGAAGTTTACAGCCATGCGAGTTACCCTCGAACCGCCATCCTGATGGGGCATGCTCGCGGAGTGATTTGCCTGGCGGCGCGATTGGCAGGAATCCCCGTGCTCAGCTTTTCGGCCAAGCGCGTGAAGCAGTCCGTGACGGGCAACGGCAATGCCTCCAAGATCCAGGTGCAACGCGCGGTGCAGAATTACTTCTCGCTGCATCGCGTCCCCTACCCGCCGGACGTAGCCGACGCGCTGGCCGTCGCGTTGTGCTACGTCAACGCGCAGGCGCGCCAGTGGGTGGTAGGCTGAAAGCTGACGGCTGAGAGCTGGTCTTATGATCTCCGAAGTCACAGGTGAAGTCCTTTACGACCGCATCGAGCGCCAGTCGCTCCTGGTGCGCGTCGGGTCGCTCTGCTATGAAGTCCTCGTGCCGTCGGGGATCGCTTCGCGCCTGCGAACTGCGCCGGCCGCCGAGCGGCACAATCCCTTGACCTTCTACACCATCTACTACATCGACGGCGGCTTGGGCGGCGGCCACCTGACTCCAAGACTGGTCGGCTTTCTCGACCCGCTCGACCGCGAGTTCTTTGAAACCTTTACAACCGTTCCCGGCGTAGGATTTATGCGGGCACTCAAGTGCCTTGTGCGGCCGCTGAACGAAATTGCCTTGGCGGTCGAGCGCGGCGATACGGAATTCCTGAAGCAGTTGCCTTTTATCGGCACCAAAACAGCCGAGCGCATCGTCACCGAGTTGCGCGGCAAAATGGCAAAGTTCGCCCTGGCGCGAGCGGAAGAACCGCTTTCCGTTGAGCACGAGTCCGGTGCCGAACTCAAGCAGGAGGCACTGCAGGTGCTCGAGCAGTTGGAGTACTCACGGGCCGAAGCACAGCGCATGGTTGACGAGATTTTCTCCCGGCACAAGAACCTGAAGAGCACAGAAGACTTCTTGCGCACGCTGTTCGAGCAGTTGCATCCTGGAAACAAGCCCTGACACGTGAAACCTGACACCTGCTATGCGAGAACGACTGGTATCACCGGACCTGATCTCGAAAGAAGAGGAAGGCTTTAACCGCAGCCTTCGTCCCCCCACCCTGGCGGAGTATGTGGGCCAGAAGAAAGTGGTGGAAAAGCTCTCCATCGCCCTGCAGGCTGCCCGGCAGCGCAACGAACAGCTCGAACACGCCTTATTTTACGGCCCACCGGGCCTAGGCAAAACCACCCTTGCCTATATCATCGCCAACTACATGGGCTCGAAGATCACCACCACTTCCGGCCCCGCGCTCGAGCGCACGGGCGACCTGATGGGTATTCTCACCAACCTCGCCGAGGGAGATATCCTGTTTATCGACGAGATCCATCGTCTGCCGGTGAACATTGAAGAATTTCTCTACCCGGCTATGGAAGATTTCAAGGTTGACTTTGTGGTGGATAAAGGGATGTTCGCCAAGACCATCAATGTCCCTTTGAAGAAATTCACGCTAATCGGCGCCACCACTCGCGCCGGGAGCCTTTCTGCGCCGTTGCGCAACCGCTTCGGCCTTTTCTATCACTTGGAGTTTTACGCCGTCGACGAACTCCGCCAGATCATCATGCGCTCGGCTGGCATCCTGAACGCCCGCATTGAAGAGTCCGGGGCCATGGAAGTGGCCCGCCGGGCTCGCGGAACTCCCCGCATCGCTAACCGCTTGCTGCGCCGGGTGCGCGACTTTGCGGAAGTCAAAGCGGCGGGTCTTATGACCCCCGCCGTGGCTTGCGATGCCCTAAAGCTGGAAGGGGTGGACGACGAGGGGCTGGATGATCTCGACCGCAAGTTCCTCTCCACCATAATCCGTACCTATCAAGGCGGTCCCGTAGGGGTGGAAGCTCTTTCTGCAACGCTCAATGAAGAAGTCGATACGCTTGTCGACATGGTCGAGCCGTTCCTGCTCCAACAAGGCTTTATCAGCCGCACGAAAGCGGGACGCAAGGCCAATGAGCCCGCATACAAACACTTGAACTTGAAGCCGCCGGCCGGAGTTCCGCCGTCACTTTTCGAGGAATGACGTGCTCTTGCTTGCGATAGTTTGTCTTAGGAGATCCGGAATTGGGTGACGTCCAAGAACCAGCGCCCGTGCCGAAGTTATCCTCGCCGGTCAAGCGGGTCTTTCTTTCTTTTGGCTCAAACCTCGGCGACCGGGTAGCCAACATTCGCAAGGCGCTCGAACAACTGGCGGCGGTCGGCGTCGCAATCACGCGCGTTTCTTCGTTATACAAAACCGAGCCGATGGACTTCCGGCCACAAGCATGGTTTGTGAACTGCGTGGCGGAGGCAGAGACGCGCCTCATGCCCATGCAGCTTCTCAATGCGGTGAAGACGGTGGAACGCGCCCTGGGCCGCCGCACCGGCGTGGCGAAACGGCCGCGGGCGATTGATATCGATATTCTACTTTACGAGAGCGTGGTCGTGCGCTCGGCAGCATTGAACATTCCGCACGAGCGCCTGGCTGGGCGCCGATTCGTCCTGCTCCCGCTCCGCGAGCTTGCGGGAAACATCCGGCATCCGGTCACCAAGCGAACCGTCTACGAGATGCTGGCGGAGGCCGGTGACACAAGCCAGGTAGTGCGATTGACGACGTAGAGGCGGCTTTAGGCCGCCACGTGGCGAGGTGAACTCGCCGCTACCCCAACGAGGACTAACCTGTGGTCACACCGAGTGCTTACGATGCGCCGCGCTTCATCGCCGTCGAAGGCCCTCTTCGTGTGGGCAAAACTACGCTGGCGGATATTCTTGCGGAGCGCCTTCAGGGGGTCCGCGTGTACGATCCCGAGGACAATCCCTTTCTGGAAGCGTTTTACAAAGGCAAGGCCGGCGCCGGTTTTCAAGCCCAGTTTTACTTTCTGATGAAGCGCTACACGCAGCTTCGCGATCTGGACCTGGCGCCCAACCCCCAGCGAGTCGTGGTGAGCGATTACATTTTCGAGAAAGACAAGATTTTCGCTTACCTCAACTTGAACGACGTTGAGCTCCAACTCTACGACCAGTATTACGCGTTGATGGCCGAGCAGGTGCCGATCCCGGATTTGGTGATATACTTACAGGCGAAGTTGGAAACGCTGAAGAAGCGCATCGCGAAGAAACAAGTGCCGTTTGAAGGCCGCATTTCGGACGAGTACCTGGCTGCGGTAGTGAATGCGTACGAGCACTTCTTCGTTCATTATAAGCGCAGCGACTTGCTGGTGATTGATACTTCCGAGATTGACTTTGTGGATCGGAGCGAGCATCTGCAGGAACTCCTGCAGCGGCTGAGCCGGCCGGTCAAGGGCACGCAATATTTTCTGCCGCTTGGATCCGCCTCCGCGGACTGAGACGGTCGCGAGTGAGTTTTGTCGCCAGGTCCCGGACCGGCGGGAATCGCGCTACTGCGCCGCGCGGAGCACAATTCTCGCGGGAATGACCGGTTTTCACGGGAGCAGCCTGGTAGCCGGAAGCGGGTTTGACCCTCTCTGTCCAGGCAAGTGGAGGCCCGTCCGGGTCCCCGGACGCTCTTTGATGGGCGCCGGAACTCCCGCCCTGCGACAGAGAGGGTCTTTTTTGATGGCCGAACGCCGGTAGATGTGGCGAAGTTATGGATTTGTGATTTGCGATTGGTGATTTGCGATTTGAATCGATTACGCGGTTTCGCTTCATCGCCCGACCTCGGACTTTCGACTCTCGACTCTCGACTTTTGACTGTTGACTGTCAACTTCTCTACGCTGGAGTGACTGCCATGGACCACAACCCTGAGGCCGTGAGCAAAGTGACCGTGCCTTGGATTCTGGAACGTAAACTGAGAGGTGAGAGAATCTCCTGTTTGACAGCCTACGATTATCCCACGGCACGCTTGGTCGACGAAGCGGGAATTGACTTGATTCTGGTAGGCGATTCCCTTGGCCAGGTGGTCTTGGGCTACGACTCGACGCTGCCGGTTACCGTGGAAGAAGTACTTCATCACCTTCGAGCCGTTCGCCGAGGTACGCGCCGCGCTTTGCTGGTGGCGGACCTACCCTATGGCGCATATCACGTGAGCGATGAGAAAGCGCTGGAAGCTGCAATCCGGTATGTGAAGGAGGGCGGAGCGGAGGCGGTGAAGCTGGAGGGCGGCGAGAAACGCGCTCCACTGGTGCGGCGCATGGTAGAGGCGGAAGTGCCCGTGATGGCGCACATCGGGCTGACACCCCAGTCGCTTCATGCCATGGGTGGCTATCGAGTGCAAGGCAAGACGTGGGAGTCCGCCACCGAACTCCTGCATGATGCCGAAGCACTGCAAGACGCCGGAGCTTTCTCCCTCTGTCTTGAGGGATTGCCGCGGGAACTCGCGGCCGTCATCACCCGGCGATTGAGTATTCCGACCATCGGAATTGGCGCCGGCCCCGACTGCGACGGGCAGATTCTGATCTTCCATGATTTGGCGGGATTGTGTTTCCTGCCGCGTACAAAGTTCGCCCGCGTTTATGCCGAAACTGCGGCAAATCTGCGTCCCGCCCTGGCGCAATATCGTGAAGACATTGCGAGTGGCCGCTTCCCTGACGATAGCGAGTCTTATCACTGGCCCACAGGCTTGCGGGAGCAATTTGAACGAAACTGCGCCGCCAAATAAAAGATGAGCACGCGTTGGATTTTCACTGTCGCGGAGATGATCTCATTCGCGACAGAAGTGCGCTCGCAGACAAAAACCCTGGCGCTCGTTCCCACCATGGGCGCACTTCACGAAGGGCACCTCAGCCTTGTCCGTCAAGCAAAAATACAATGCGACGTGGTGGTTGTTTCCATATTCGTGAACCCCGCGCAATTCGGCCCTACGGAAGATTTTGCGCGTTATCCTCGCAACCCGGAAAAGGACTTCGAGCTTCTCGAGTCCGCCAAGGTGCACGCGGTCCTGGCGCCTCCGGTCGAGGAGGTCTTTCCCGCCGGGTTCTCGACCTTTGTCGATCCCGGCCATATCGCCACCGTTTGGGAGGGCACGCAGCGCCCCGGCCATTTTCGCGGCGTAGCCACAGTGGTTTTGAGGTTCTTCAATATCGTGAGGCCCGACGTCGCGTTCTTCGGCCAGAAAGACTTTCAGCAAGTGGTTATCATCCGGCGCTTGGTTGAGGATCTGAACCTGCCGGTAAGAATTGTGGTTTGCCCGGTCGTCAGAGAAGCCGACGGCTTGGCGAGAAGCTCACGGAATGTCTATCTGAGCGCGGAGGATCGCAGAGCGGCGGTGCTCCTCTCCCGCAGCTTGAAGCGCGCCGAAGGCTTGGCCCAGTCCGGTGAAGCGGATGCCGAGAAGCTCTTGGCGGAAATGCGGAGGATGTTCGCGGCGGAACCGCGCCTCCAACTCGACTACGCGGCCATTGTGGATCCGGCCACCCTTGAGCCCGTGACCCATGCGCTCCCGGGCTCGGTAGCGCTGGTAGCCGCGCGACTCGGGAAGGTGCGCCTCATCGACAACCTGATTTTCGGCCCTCCAGGAGCAAGCCCGGAGATGAAGCTCCAGCTTGCCTTGACTGCGCCACAGCCTGCCAAGGAGAGCCCCTCGACTCCCAGACCTGAGATCGACAGCTTGCGGCTAAAAATAGAGAATTGCCGCGACTGCGCCGCCGTTTCCTCGATCTCACTGCCGGCCCGCGAGTTCCTGTTCAAATACCTGAAACGAGACTACCCGAACCTGGATGTGATTCGCGTGCTGGTGATCGGGGGGTGTGCTCCCATCGGCCCGTCCGACTCGCCGTACCGCCACCCGGAACAGCCGAATCCCTTCTCCACGCGGCTCTATGAACTACTTGGCGTGAGGGACTTCGCAGAATTCAAGGCGGGTTTCGCGCTCACCGACGCCGCGCGCTGCCATGCAGTAGGCAACCGTGTGGACGAAAGAACTCTCGAGTATTGCGCCAAGCATCTGCGCGAGGAATTAAAGCTCTTCCCCAACGTGCAAACCATCGTCATTCTCGGAGAGTACGCCTACCTGCAATTCCAGAGGCATATTCTGGGTCGGCAACGGGCGAGCATCAAAGCCTTCCCGGAGCTCCTGAAAGCCGAAGGCTGGGCGCAAGAATCGGTTCAACTGCCTTGCTACGGTGAGCGCGACGTGCGCGTCCTCTATTGCTATCACCCCACGTTTGAAAACAAGAGAAGCCCCTCTGTTGCCGCGTACCTGGGCTCGAAGCCGTAGAGCCACAGCTTACCAGCCAAGGGTCGTCGTCCGGTCGATGCATTTCTCATCGACTCGGATTAGCCCACAGGCGGCCCAACAGCACTAAGCCGATAACGCCCGCACACCAAGGCAGCAGCCGTCGAGAACGCATAGTCATTAAACCGCATCTTGCGGCAGCTCAGGCCTTCCCTCACAGAAGGCCCGCTGGCAATTGAACTGCCCACTCCGCCCTGAGGATGAGGTCGCGGGTGATGAAACAATCGGCTTGCTTCTCAGGCCTTAAGGACCGCCAGAATCTCGTGGACGTGGCCGTCCACCTTCACTTTTGGGAAAACGTTCGTTACTTTGCCATCACCGTCAATGATATAAGTAGTTCGTGCAATACCCATCGACGTCTTACCGTAGAGATTCTTTTCCTGCCATACCCCGTAGGCTTCCAAGGTGTGGTGTTCAGTATCGCCTGCCAGAGGGAAATTCAGTTTGTATTTGACTTTGAATTTCGCCAGCGCCTCGACGCTGTCGCCGCTCATCCCCAGAACCTTGGCTCCCAGTTTATCCAGTTCTTTTTTGGCATCACGGAACTGGTTTGCCTCGCTGGTTCAACCCGGGGTATCGGCTTTAGGGAAGAAATAGAGAATCAGGGTATGCCCCTTGAAATCGTTCAGGCCCACACTGGCACCCGAATCGGACGGTAATGAGAAACTCGGCGCCTTGTCACCAACATTGAGCATAGCTCACTCCTCTCCTGACAGCTTCGCCTTGAATGGAACATCACATTATACATCGCACCCACAAGAGGCAACCAACCACGCCAGTCATCCCAACTCTTTTTTCAACACCTCCTGCACCCGTTGGGGATTTGCCTGGCCGCGCGTGGCCTTCATCATCTGGCCGACGAACCAGCCCAACGTCGCGGTCTTGCCCTTTCGATATTGTTCCGCCTGCTGGGGATTGGCGGCGATGATCCGGCGGGCCACATCGGCAATCTTTTCGGTGTCCTGAATCTGTTCCAGACCCTGCTCGGCGATGATCTGGCGCGCGGTTTTGCCAGAAGCAAACATCTCCACAAGAATTTCCTTACCCATCTTGCCACTGACGGTCCCTTCGGCGATGGCAGCCAGCAACTCCGCCAGCACCTGGGCCGAAATGGGCGATTCGGTGATCCCTTTGTTGGCTTCCTTCAGCAGGTAAAGAAGCTCGCTGAGCACCCAGTTGGCGGCGAGTTTAGGCTCCCCGCAGGCCTTGGCAACCTGCTCGAAGTAATCCGCCAACACTCTCGAGGAAGTAAGCTGGGCGGCATCGTAATCCGTCAAACTGTAGTCCCGCAGAAAGCGTTGGCGGCGCGCCTCCGGCAGCTCCGGCAGCGACCGCCGAACCTCTTCTTTCCACTCTTCAGTTATCACCACCGGCAGCAGGTCGGGCTCGGGGAAATACCGGTAGTCGTGGGCAAACTCCTTGGAGCGCATTCCGTAGGTCCGCTGCTCGCGGCTGTCCCACAAACGGGTTTCCTGGTGAATCGTTCCGCCTCCTTCCAGAATCTCAATCTGTCGCTCGATTTCGTATTCGAGCGCCTTCTGCAGGAACCGGAAGGAATTCAGATTCTTCACTTCGGTCTTGGTCCCGAACGCGGAGGCCCCCAAGGGCCGCACGCTGACGTTTGCATCGCAACGCAGGCTGCCCTCTTCCATGTTGCAGTTCGAAACCTCGAGATAGAGCAACAGGCTTTTCAGCCGCGTCAGATAGTCGTAAGCCTCCTCCGGCGTGCGCAGATCAGGCTCGCTGACGATCTCGACCAAGGGGACGCCCGAACGATTCAAGTCGATATAGGAATTGCGCTCCGAATCGGGAAACCCTTCGTGCAGCGATTTCCCGGCATCCTCTTCGAGGTGCACGCGGGTGATCCCAACGCGCTTCCGCACCCCGTTCACTTCAATCTCGATCCAGCCGTCTTGCGACAGCGGTTCGTCATACTGCGAGATTTGATAGCCCTTGGGCAAATCGGGATAGAAATAGTTCTTGCGGGCGAAGCGTGACCGCGGATTGATGGCACAGTCGAGCGCCATGGCGGCTTTCATGGCCATGGTGACCACCTGGCGATTCAGCACCGGAAGCGCTCCCGGCAGACCAAGGCATACGGGGCACACATTGCTATTGGGCGGATCGCCAAAGCGCGTCGAACACGAGCAGAAGATCTTGGACTTGGTCAGAAGCTGCACGTGCACTTCCAGGCCAATTACGGATTCATATCTGGCGCGTACCTCAGTGGCAGCAGGCATGGTCCCTCTCAAATCACAGAATCACCCTGACCGGGCATTATACAGGGGTCGGGCACCGGGTGTCAGGCGCCGGCCTGCAGGCACCGGCGACGCGTCCCAGGTGGCCGAGGCGCGGGCCATGTAGCCCCTCTGTGCTTAAGCAAATCCCCTCGTTGCGACTCGGAGTTTCGGTTCGTTTTGCGCAAAATGAGCTCTTTTTGGGCTCGTTTTGTGCAAAACGGCGCCCAAAACGTGCATCATGCGCAGCCTTCGCTGAGGTTATGTGCTTTATTTTCAGCAAGTTATTAGCTTGGTTGCTCAACTCTCGCGTAACTCCTTTGTTTCCAGTTACTTCTTAGCTTCGTTCCTAAAATCCGCGCATGGCCCCATTTATTTTCAGTAACTTATTGGCTTCGATCGTAATATTTTTTATTTTTTCCAATCCCGCTCTTCCCTCTCGCCTCGACCCGTCCGCTTTGCCTCGCGCTGCCCTGCGTCTCACGCCGCGCCCGCGACAATGTGTCCAGTAAATGACCATAATAATAGGCTATCACATCCCCCTCGGCTTGTCAAGCGGAAAATGCCAAGCGGTCCCCTAGCGCCTCGCCGGCGCAGAGACTACGTCCGAAAGGCGCCTACATCGCGACAGAGAGCGTCGCGACGTAGGCGCCACCCGCGTGGAAACTGCGCGTTGCTGCCGTTGACGAAGGATTCTGCCGGTGTTACAAAGGAGGAGGGCCATGAGTTGATCAGGCAATTTCTGGGTTTAGATAGTCGCGACGGAGGTATGCGATGGACAGGCGGAATTTTCTGATGACGGGAACGACGGCCGCAGCGGGTCTGGCGGCTTCGAGCGAGATTTTCGGGCCAATCGCCAGGGCGGAGGAAACCGTTCAGAAGCCCATTGCGAGGAGGAAGCTTGGAAAGACCGGAGAAGAGCTTTCCATCGTGGGGTTCGCCGGGATCGTGGTAATGAACAACAGCCAGTCGTTTGCCAACAATATCGTCGCGGAGGCCGTGGACCGGGGCATTAATTACTTTGATGTAGCTCCGAGTTATGGCGACGCGCAGGCGCGCCTGGGACCGGCGCTCGAACCCTACCGCAAGAAGGTCTTCCTGGCTTGCAAGGAAGGTTCCGGTGGAGAGGAAGGGGATTTTACGAGGGACAGCGCGGCGAAGACGCTCGACGAATCACTGCGGCAACTTCGCACGGACCACGTGGACCTGTACCAGTTTCATGCCTTGTCAAAGATGTCGCAACTGGAGCAGATTTTAGGCCCCAACGGCGCCATGGAAGCGTTCCAGGCGGCGCGCAAAGCGGGCAAGCTGCGTTTCATCGGTTTCTCGGCGCATTCGGCGGAAGTGGCGATCTCGGCTATGGACCGGTACAACTTCGACACGATCCTCTTTCCGATTAATTTCGTGCTCTATTCCCAGGCCAAGTTCGGACCTCAGGTCATCGCGCACGCGCGGGAAAAGGGCATGGGAATCATGGCCATAAAGGGTATGGCCAAGACAACCTGGCCTGAGTCTGTGAGTAGGGATCATCCTCACGAGAAGTGCTGGTACGAGCCCGCCGATTTTCCTCACGAGGCCGCTCTGGGCTATCGCTGGACGCTCTCCCAGCCCATCACGGCAGCCATGCCGCCCGGGGATGAGAGATACTTCCGGCTGGGAATGGACATCGGCCAGAATTTCGTTCCTGTCACGAACCAGGAAGAGCGGAAACTGATGGCCAGCGCTGCGGGAGTCAACCCAATATTCCGTCTGGGGGCGGCATAGCCCCCGGCCTAGCCCTGTCATTCCCGCGAAAGCGGGAATCCACCCGCGGAAAGTAGGGGCGGTTCGCGAACCGCCGCTACCTCTTGGATTCGCGTCCGCGGGAATGACGTGTGCTTTTGACTGTCGACTGTGAACTGTAAACTGTTGACTGCCCTTAGATCTGCGAATACGGCGCCGGGGTCAGGATCGTGTTCGTGATGTTGGAGACGATCTCCTCGAAAGCGTACCTCGGCGACGTGGAGAGCTTCTTCCATTCAGGCGCGGAGCGGAAAGCGTCCCATTTCTTAGCGCGGTCCGCCATGTCATCAAAGCAGAGCATGTAGGTCAGGTTGGGCAATCGTGATCCGACGAGCGTATCGCCGTAGAAAACCGGCCAGAAACCGGCCTTCTCAAAAACCTCGAACTCGCCGCTGTTGAACATTTCGACCTTGCGCAGGTGATCCTGAATGGTCGGACTTTCGTAAGTTCGAAGCTCGAACATACGTGGGCGGTGTTCGGCGGCGGCCGGCGGGGCCTTGAGCCGGGGTTTTCCCTCAAAAGCCACCAGCAGCGAACTTTCAATGCGCACAAAAGGCGGCTGTGCGGCGGAGGCATTCAAGAATGCCTTACCTGCTGCAACATAGTCGGCGTCATTATTAAGGCGGAACTCAGCGGTGACAAGGGTCTCGAGCGAGGTGCTGGGCATCAGCACGTAAACCGCCGGGCTGCCCGGCCCGATCTCGATATTGAATACGCCCACCGGGTTGATTCCCAGACGGTTCAGCGCCGGCACCAGGGCCTGGCGAAAGAAGTCGTCGGCGAGTTTGACTTGCGGCCCCCGGAACAGTTGATAACGCCGCAGTTCGTGGTAATCACGGCCCTCTCCTGCCGCGGACCCCTGACTGGCGCGGAGTCGCGAGGATGATGCGTTGACACCGAGAGCCGAGGCCGCGAGGGATGAAGCTAAAAAACTTCGTCTATGCACGTTGATTCCTCCCCGATCGTGGTAGGACAGCCACTCCTGGCTGTCGCAGCAAACCCACAGGCACGCTTGCCTCTGCTCGTGGTACAATGCGCTCGCCACGGGCACAGGCAAGAGTGCCTGTGCTACCTGTGTAGGCGGCGACGAAAAATAATCCGCAGAGGGATTATTCCACACTTTGGCTTTTACTTGAATCTGAAAACAATGCCAGCGCTGGGAACAAGGTTATGACTCATTCCGGTGATGAAGCTGGGTTGGCGGGTTACATAATCTCTGAGTTCCAGTCTCAAGGCCAAGTGCCGTTGTAGCACGACGTCGGCCCCGCCTCCGTAATTCCAGGCGAACTGGTAACCGTTGTCCGGGCTGACTAGGTGTGCTGCAAGCGTAGATGTGGACGAAGACCCACTGAAGCGATTGGTCCCCAGGCCAATAGTGGCAAATGGCTGCACGGGGCTCCTGACCCAAAGATAGCGGACGTAATTGAAGGAGATGAGATTGACGCGATTGTACGCTGAGCCGAGGGACTCTCCTCGATATTGAAGAGAGAAGTGGTTGGGACTGAAAGAGTAGCTCGCCTCTACGGCATCGTGGCGCGTAAAGCGCAGGCGAGCGCCGGTGAAGAGACGACCCGTCTTCGAGAAGGAACTCGTTGGTGTCGTGGGACACTCGATTTCGGGGATGCATGCGATGGGTGGTTGGCCCGTGCCATTGTTCAAAAAAGAGCCACCACCTTCGGCGAAGAATTCGAGGCGCGGCGGAACACCCTGCGCCACGATCCACGTGCAACCTAGCAACACAAGCAAGACCCCGAGTAAAGAGAATCGTACAACTCGCATGGTTTATGACCTCACCGAAACCTGAAAACAATTCCAGCGCTGGGAACAATGTTATGACTCGTGCCGACGAAGCCGCTGGGTTGGCCGCCGACGTAATCTCTGAGCTCCAGTCGCAAAGCCAGGTGCCGTTGCAGCACGATGTCGGCGCCACCTCCGTAGTTCCAGACAAGCCGGAAACCGTTAGAACTGCTGTTAGGCCCGCTGAAGCGCTCCGCCCCAAGCCCGATCGTAGCGAAGGGCTGCACCTTTGACCTCATCGAGAGATAGTGAACGTAATTGAACGAAAAGACGTTGAGACGATTGTAGTACTCTGGTATTTGGTTGGGGCTGTAGGAATAGCTCACCTCGATGGCGTCGTGGCCGGTGCGCAGCCGTGCACCGGTGAAGAGACGCCCCGCCGCATTCGAGAAGGACAAAGGGCTGGGGCATGCGCAGCCAGTAGGAGTACAAACCAGCGGGCAAGGAACAGGAAGTGTAGTATTCCTGATGAGAGAGCCGCCACCTTCGGCAAAAGCCTCGACGCTCAGCGGGGGGCCTTGTCCCCAAGCAGTGGAGCAACTGAAGCAAATGAGTAGAATCCACGGTGCCGTAGTTCGAATGATTCGCATAAGTAGACACGTCCGCTAGGGTGATGCCGAGACTACCTGAGGGGTTATCCAGATGCAAAACAATTGTTAAGGGGTATTTCTAATAATCTGACATGATTTCCGAGGTCTGGTTAAGCAAGACCCAAAGGCGCATACGCTCCGACCGGAAGCGTCGGGACGGCGGCGCCAGCTCTGAGGTGTCTCCCCGGCCCCTTCGGATGCCCAGAACGGTGCATCCCTCAGGCTTCGCAGAGCCGCCGAGGGTTTCTCCCCGATCTACAAGCCAGAATATTCTTGTCGGAACTGCGCATCGGTAAGTGCTTTCTTTACTATGACGGCAAGACAACTGTAAGGCTTAATTCGTATGCCAAGACAGAAAATGTTTTCCACGTGCAACTTTTTCGGTCTATCTGACGTCTATACAAGTAACTCAACTCTAATGACTACCTGGGGAAGCAGGTGGCTCAAGGAGACTTGGGTTACCTGCTTCCTCCTTCCTTTCTGTTCGTGGTGTTTCCTCGAGTGGCGGTGGTACAGTTTGATGTTGTAGCGGCGAGTTTAGCTCGCCAAATGGCGGCGTAAAGCCGCCTCTACATCAAACTGTACCACTACCCGAGTGGCCCAAGGAGTAGCCAACTAAGTCACACTGTGATATAATTCCGCATTATGCAGCCACGAAATCCTCCCGTGGGACGTCGCTCAACGAATTCCCTTGTCATGCGGCGCCTTGCCTGGTTCCGGTACAATCTTCGCCGCTTTCTTCGTTTCAGCGAGAGGGCCACACACGACCATGGTCTGACACCCCAGCAGTACGTCTTGCTTCTGGGCGTCGCGGGGTACACCGGCCGCGGCTGGGCTACCATCAGCGAATTGGCGGAGTTCTTGCAGGAGCGCCACAACGCGGTCGTAGGACTCGTGCAAAGGGCGTGCAGGAAGGGCCTGGTCCACAAGGACCAAGTCGGACGAGACCGCCGCTTTGTTCGCGTCCGCCTCACCCGGCGCGGCAGTACTGCCTTGAACGGCCTCGCCGCCCTCCACCTTCAAGAACTCCAGCGAATTCAGCTCGACCTGGGCAAGGCTCTCAAGGCCAAACCCGAATTCCTCGAGCCGGTGGAAGGAGCCTGATTGAATCCCATGACGCGAACCGAGCCCCACGCCGGCCGTGGAACTGTTTGGTTCAAGGAATTTGGCAAGGCCCTCGAACCGACCGTGGCAATTACCTCCGCTTTTGCCGCCCTCGTAGGCTTTATCGCCGGACTCGTGGCACAAGGGCTGCTTGAACTCATCTACCTGTTTACGAATCTGTTTTTCTACGGTAGGTGGTCGTTTGCCATTACTTATCCTGTTCACCATCACCTTGGAGCCTTGGTCATTCTTATTCCGCCCATCGGCGGCCTCTTGGTGGGCCTCATGGTCTATTTCTGGGAGCCTACCCTGAAAGGCCACGGCATTCCCGAAGCTATGGAAGCGGTGCTGATTGGGAAGAGCCTAGTTCGGATGCGGGTGGGGATTTTGAAGCCGCTGGCCACGGCTTTTGCCATCGGGACGGGTGGGCCTTTCGGAGCGGAAGGTCCCATCATACAGACCGGAGCGGCGTTCGGATCTATCTTCGCGCAACTGGTGAAGTTGACTCCTTACCAGCGCCGGGTCCTGCTGGCCTCGGGCGCTGCCGCCGGGATGGCGGCGACCTTCGTGGCGCCTTTCGCGGGAATTCTGGTGGCCATCGAGCTGCTCCTTTTCGAGTTTCGAGCCCGGTCCTTCATCCCCGTCGCCATCTCTTCTTCTGTGGCGACGGCCGTAGCAGTCCATTTTCGGGGTTGGGCTCCGCTTTTTCCCACGCCCGCCTTTACCTTGAAAAGCATGCAGGAACTCTGGCTCTTTGCTCTGATGGGGCTGGTCATGGGCCTGATAGCTCTCGCCATGATCCGGGTGCTTTTCTGGCTGGAGGATCTGTTCGATAACCACTTTCCCATCAGGCCGAGGCTGATCTGGGCGCCGGTCTGCGGGGCGCTGCTGCTCGGCGTGATCGGGTATTTGTATCCCCAGGTTTTCGGTACAGGCTACGACACGATCCGCGACATGCTGAACGACCGCCTGTCCACGGGGACGCTGCTGGGCGTGTCTTTTGCCAAATTCTGGGCCCTAGTCATCTCACTCGGTTCGGGAACCACGGGAGGAGTTTTCGCTCCTTCCCTGATCGTCGGCGGCGGGGTCGGAGCGGTCTATGCGCAGGCGTGGCATCACTTTTTCCCTGGTTTCGTAAGCGACCCCGCCCTGTACGCGTTAGTGGCCATGGCTGCGGTTTTTGGCGGAATCGCCCGCGCGCCGTTTACTTCCATCGTGTTCCTTTTCGAACTTAGCCGGAATCCAAACGCGATTCTTCCCCTGGTGGTTTGCTGCGTCATCTCTGACGGGTTCGTCCGGCTGTTCAGCGCCGAATCCATTATGACCGGTAAGCTCGTCAAACGAGGTCTGATGGTTCTTCAGGACTATTCCGTCCCGGTTTTAATGCGCGCCAGGATTGAGCAGGTTATGAGAAAGGAATTCACGACTGTCAAACCCGAGGACGACGTCAAGATCGTGGTTCGCGACGTCACTCCCGAAACTACCGGGGTAATCCCGGTTGTCGAAAGCGATGGCCGCCTCGCCGGAATTGTCGAAGCGAGAGATTTGCTGAAAGGCGTTGACTCCGATTTGAAAGTTCGGGATGTCGCTCGTCAAGACTATGTTGTGGCCCGGCGCGGCGAGAGCGTCCGGCAAGTCATGGGAGAAATGGAGGGTCACAACACAGAAAATGTGGTCGTGGTTGATGGTGATGGAGACACCACACCAATCGGCGTGGCGCGCGCCGCAGACATTCTCAGGCTTAGCCGTTGGATAGCCGAAGAAGAAAGCTAGGCTCCCTGAAAACAACTCCCTTCTTCATTAGAGCATGGACGCCCATTTTGCCACCTGCGGCGTAACCGTTCCTGCTAGAATGGCAAGGTGCAAGTGACACTGGCAGAACTGCCGCTGCTGGCGCGGCGATGCTTGCACGCTTAGTTGAAGGAGCGGCATGCAAAACAGCGAGTGGAAAGTCGACGTGTTGTTGCCGGGGAGTTGGCATGGCGCAACCTCGGTGCTTCTCTCCCATGGGAAACATCACGTCATTGTGGACACGGGAATGCCCCACGAGGCGCACGCGATTGTGAAGGCTCTGGAACTCCGCGGCTTGAAGCCCACGGATATCAAGACAGTCATCAATTCTCACTTTCATATCGATCACGTGTCGAATAACAGGCTCTTTCCGGCCAGCGAAATTTTCGGCTCCCAGGAGTCCTACGACTGGTGCCGGGCGGCCTACTCCGATCTTCTGGACCAGCAGAACTGGGAGACGCTCATTCTGAAATACTATCCGGAGACCTTCGACTACGAGCAAGCAGAGGAAATGATGGGAAAACTCCGGAAATTTGCGCTGCGCTGGTGGGATCCCAAACGACTTGGTGACCCTTCCCAGTTCCGGTGGATCGAGCAACACCCCCTGCCGCACAACCTTGAGAGCCTGATCACTTCCGGACACGTTCCCGGCCATGCTTCCATCATTGTCCACGGCGACAGCCAGCGCGCGGTGGTCGCGGGAGACGCTTTGCTCAGCCGTACGCACGATGAAAAAGTCCTGACGATGATTCCCCACCACCGAAAACAGTACCAAGCAGATCGGGAGCGCATTCTTGCCATGCAGGCCCGAATCCTGCCTGGGCATGATTTGGAGTTTTCAACTCCCTCCTCGAAAGAGTGAGGTTCGTCCCTAGCGGTAGTTTACTGCGAGAGTAGTTTGTTGTGAACCTTCCCGATTGGTAATCTCCTCGAATCAAAGCCCTTACCAGAGGTGCAACTTTGTTCCTTGTGTATTACCCTACTATTATTTGCATTTCATGCGATTATGTTCAATAATAGTGCTTGACAATCGCACTTTTGTGTTGTATGTATTACCCTGTCATGGCTACCCTCATTGCCAAGCGTAAGAAAAATCAGCTCTACTATTACGTGGTGGAGTCGGCCCGCCGCGATGGCCGCCCCCGCATCGTCCACCAGACCTACCTGGGCAACGCCGAGAAGGTCGCCGCCCTGCTCAAGGATCGCACCGCCCCTCTGCCCGTTTCGGCCTCCCGCCGCGAGTTGGGTCTGCCCGGAGCCCTCTGGCTGGCCGCCCAGCAGTCCGGCGTCTTCGGGCTGCTCGACGCCTTGTGGGACAAGCCGCGCTCGGGACCTTCGCCTGCTCACTACCTGCTACTGGCCGCGTTCCACCGCATCTGTGCCCCAGGGCCGAAGACCGAGGCGAGTGATTGGTATCGGCAGACGGTTCTTCATTCTCTGTGGGGCTTTGAGCCGGAGCGCTTCTCTTCCCAAGCCTTTTGGGATTGCTTCGAGCAGCTCTTGCCCGAGAAGCAAGCGGCGGCACGCCAGGAAGAACGCGATCCGCTGGAGGAAGCGCAGGCCCACCTGCTGGGGCTGTGGAAGGAAAAGCAGCTCGTCAGTCAGCGCTTACTGGCTTACGACACCACCAACTTTCACACCTACATCGCGACCACCAACACCCGCAATCACCTGGCGCAGCGCGGCCACAACAAGCAAGGGCGGCATGACCTGCGGCAAGTGGGCCTGTGCTTGGTACGGGATGGAGAATCGGGACTGGCTCTCTGCCATCACGTCTATCCCGGCAACGTCGCCGACAGCGAGGAGTTCCCCGTGGCCCTGGAACGCCTTCGGCGTCTGCTGGCTCGCCATCAGATTCCGCCGCAAACGGTCACCCTGATTTTCGACAAGGGCACGGCGGCGCTGGCCAACACGGTGGTGCTGGAAGATGCGGGCTTGGGGTGGATCTCCGCGCTGCCCTGGAACCAAGCGCCGGCGGAATTCCGCCAGCGCCCGGTGGAAGACCTGCCCGCCTTGAGCAGCGCTCAGCCCGGAGTGCGCGCGGTGGCGGAGAAGTTGCTGGTGCATGGGAAAGAGTATCTCTGTGTGTTGAAATACTCGGCCACCTTTGCCGCCGAGCAACTGCACAGCCTGTCGGCCTCGCTCGCGAAGGTGCTGGGCGCGATGAAGCGACTGGCCGTGGAGGTGGCACGGCCCACCAGCCGCCTCACCCCGCCGGGGATCGAGGCCAAGATCACCCGCTGGTTGAGCGCACCCTTTCTGGCCGAGTTGGTACGTTACGAGTTGCGCCAGGAGACGGGCGGATGGCGTTTGGCCTTCCAGGTCGATCATGCGGCTCTCCAACAACTCATCACCCATCGCTTGGGCCGCACGCTGTTGCTGACCAACCATGGGGATTGGACGGCCGAGCTGGTGGTGAGCGCCTACGCCAGCCAGCAAGAGTTGGAGCAGGTCTTTCGCGGCCTCAAGCAAGGGGACTGGCTCAACTGGCAACCGCTGCATCATTGGACGGACAGCAAAATCCGCGTGCATGCTTTCTACTGCCTGCTGGGCCTGTCGCTGCTGCACTACGTGCTGCGGCAAGCGCGCGCCTTCTGGCCGCAGCTCAGCGTGGAAAAGTTGCAGGAGGAGTTAGAGCAAATTCAGCAGTTCGTGCTCTTGTACCCAGCCCTGGGCGGAGGTCCACACCGCACCGCCACCGTGCTCGCCACCCAGAGCTTGGTCCAAAAAGGCTTGGTCGATACCTTGGGCTTGCAGCAGCTCGCATAGTACGCCCGGTGGGTAATACAAGGCGCTCACCGCAACCCACGAGAACAAAAGCGGATATCGATCGCTTTGGCAGTTTCACAGTAAACTACCGCTAGCTGTCGTTCGAAGCGCACTTGGGCTTCCGGCCCCTATGAAAGCAGATGGATTCGGCTCGAGAGAGGGGCATTACCTTAATACTCTTGACTGCAAGATTAATTAGTGTGGTAATCTCCATTGACTGGGCTCAGTGCGTGGGAGGCGTTGCGCACGACTGAATAAGTGCCCGCTGTTTTTCAAACCTCAGCGAGGATTCTTTGAATCAAGGTCACGACCTTCGCACCGTTCTCATCATCGAGGATGAACCGTCCATCCGCAACGTCCTCTGCGTGTTGCTGGCAGGACTGCAATGCGAAGGCGACATTGTCCCCAACGCTCGCGAGGCGCTGGCCATGGTAGAAAAGCGGAGCTTTGACGCGGTTCTTCTGGACCTCCGCTGCTCCGAGATGAACGCCACAGAGACGGTCTCTGCCCTCAAAAACCTTCGGCCGAGTTTGGTAGGCAAGGTTTTGGTGATTACCGGTGACGTTTCCGATCCTCAAACCATGGAGTTGATCAAGAAGAATCATTGGCCTTTCATCCCCCGGCACCGGGTGATGCAGGAACTCTGGGAGCGGCTCCGTTCCCTCCTGGGATTCTCGCCACCACCTCCCGATTCATCCTCCCGTCAATCACCGTCGGCACGTCCGCCTGCGGGTTTTCCGTTCTGAGGGCTACCCTCGTAGTTGCCCAGGGCCGCGCAAACACCTCCCCTACATCGCCTTTAGAAGGAGATTGTGTGAAGGTAGTCCGCCAGCGCCTCGAGCCAGGTCCGGGGCAAAGAGAATCCGGCCGCTTCGAGTGCGGCCATTTCCATCACTGCATATTTCAGTCTGGGAGCACGGCGCCCCATCTGCGCCGCGGGGACGCCGACCACTTTGGTGGCATCCAGCCCGGCCAGCTCGACGGCGCACCGGGCGAGTTCGAAGCGTGTGCAGGTTCCCCGGTTTGCGAGGTGATAGAGGCCATAGCGGCGCGCCTCAACGACCTCCATGATCTTGTAGCCGGCATCGACTGTGTAGGTGGCACAACCCATCTGGTCGGAGGCCACCCTGTAATCTTCCCCGGCTACGATTTTGCGCAGGCCTTTCTCGATGAAATTAGTCTTCCCAGGGCCAAACAGGACCGGAACACGAAAGATCCAGTGCTGCGGAAGGGTTTGGGTGATGATCTCGCCCGCCAGCTTCGTTCGCCCGTAAACCGTGATGGGGTCAGTCTGGTCGGACTCGACGTAGGGCCGGGTGCTTTGGCCATTGAAGACGGCATCCGTAGAAATGTAGACGACCGCGGCTCCAACCGCGCTTGAAGACTCCACTACGTGGCGGGTCCCCTGGACGTTCACCAGATGCGCTCGCGCCGGGTCAGCATCGGCAATATCCAAATCGGGAATTCCCGCCGGGTGGACCACAACCTCCGGACGAACTCGTTCCAGAAGCACGCGCACTGCTTCCCCATCCGTGATATCGGCGTCGGCTCGCGTCAAAGGGATGACGGTGTGGCGCGAGGAGAAGGCCGCCACCAGACCGTGGCCGAACAATCCTGCCGCGCCCGTAATGGCGATTCTCATTTTCCCCCGCTGGGTTTCTCCAACCCTTGTTCATATTCCTTCAGCTTATCGACCACTTTCGCCGCGATCTGGTCGGAGGTCATGTCACGAGCAAAGATCTTCGTCTGCGGGCCCGCAGGAACATCGGCTTCATCCTTCTTCGGTTTTCGGTTCAGGATATCAGCTTGCCAAACGGTCTGGCTGGATACCCAGTTTACAACCGCGATCGAGGTTGCCGGAAGCTCAGTATGCTTCTTCGAAATGGGCAAATGCGGCCGGTCGGAACCCTTCGGCTCGGCGGTGCCGCCCCTGGTCTCGAGGCGGAGTTCCTTGTCCGGATTGACGGCCTGGATAACCAAATCCACTCCTTCCGGATTCGCTGTAACCTTGTATTTTCCCCAGCGGCGGAGGAAGTCGATAATCCACTGGTCGAGACCGTCTTGCATGGATTCGACGTAGATTAGCTTTCCCACCACCAGTTGGTTGGGCTTTTCAGAGGGCGTTTGCTGACCGCTTGCCGTAGCATAAGTTCCCAGCACCATTAGACAAGTCGCGAAGCATAAAATGGCGGAAAACTCCCGTTTCCTTTTCATGGCTTTCCATCTCCCACCGCAATCTTGCCTAACAGTATACACCCCGGCTGGGGGCGTAATCATGGCCGTCTCGCTACGGAACTGGGAAGAGCCGACCCCAAAGTCTTAACCCGCATCTCTTTACAATGTTAATAATACGTGCCGGTGTAATTAGTTGGATTGGTAATGGGCGACCCGATGCATTGGCCATTGCCGGGGTTACAGCAGGGTGGCGCGCTCTCGTCGTAGCCACAAGTCCAGCCGGAGAAGTCGCTCAAAGAATAGATGCCATGGTTGTCGTCGGTGGCAAGGGGAAGCACAAGGACGTTATAGCTGCCGGGTGGAACAAACAACTTGTAAGTGCCGTCCGCGTTGGCCAGGCCGTCCACGACGACGTTGCCGGAACTCGCATCGATGGCCACTAAATGCGCCGCGTATACGCCCCCGACGTTGGCGAAGGTCACCTGTCCCGAAATTGCGCCCAGGTAGGTCGAAAAGTTGGACGAAGGGTAGAGAAAAGATATACCGATGAGGTCATCCGTGGAGAGGGTTCGTTGTTGGCTCTCGCCGGTGTCCCCGGCCGGAAACATTACGGCGTGGGCAACTCCGCTATGGTCGAGCCCCAGCGCGTGGCCGAACTCATGCGTAGCGACGGCGACCAGGTCGAAGGCGCCGGATAGCGGCGGAGTGGAGGTGGAGAATTCAACGTGCGGATTGAAGGCGATATCCGCGTCAAACACAATGGCCGGTGAGGTGGTGGATATGGAGACCTGATTGTTGCACTCGGTGAAGTGGTAAATCGTGCCTGGGGTCTGAGGTGGTCCGACTCTCACGTAATCAGTGCTGACGGTAGTAAATGCCACGGACTCTGTTCCAGTAGGAAAGTCAGTAGGGTTGCTATCGTTAAACGTGACCACGCTGGTGCAGTCAACCTGTGGATTGGGCAGATTGGCGACGTCGCTGCCGTTGGTGACGGTAACATTGCTCAATTGCTGCCCATTGAGCAATCCTGTCGTCCAAGCGTTGGCTGCGTTCATCAAGGCCGTCTTGAGAGGCAGGGGATTGGCGCCATCGGTCGCGTCGACGTTACCTGGCGGTGTGCCGGGGTTGTCCAAGACCCACGTGAAGGAGGCATTGGGCCAGCGTGAGGGAACCGGGGTACCGGGGATTTCCGGCGAGGTCCCGACCGGCGGGACCTCGCCAACGTCATTCTGATAGGTCGTGTAGGCAAACGCCAGAATAGCACCCAGCAGGCTCAAACTTCCTGCCAGCGCAAACAACACCGGGCGGCGAACTCGCGATACTCTGTTGCCTTCCTGCATCCTCACCTCACGTTGACCACAAGTGTACGGCCTTGCAACGTCCTCGCAGCAGGCTCGGTGTTTCGAGCCGAAAGAAGGACCTGCTTGCCGCGAATCGAAACCTCCGTCCAGGAGATCATCCAGGAGTCTCCGACTCGCTCCGCCATTCCCGAGATCGCGCTGCCGGCGGGAATTACCAGGCCCGAGTTTGGAAAAAGGTCGGCGGTTGTTCGTCCTCTTACGTCCATCCGCCTGACGCCCGCAGACTGCGCGGACTTGATGGCCACGGGTATCGCCGTGCCTTGCGGAATACTCAAAGGACTGCTCAACGAAGCTGACATGTCCCTTTGGAATTGATGGACTGGAACCGCCGGGCCGGCCAAGACCGATCCGGGGCCTGAAGCCGGACTCCCACGCGTCAGAGAGCCGAGTGGGAGGATGAGCTTCTCCTCTTGCGTCTTCTCGTCGCGGTAGATCCTGTAGGCGCCTTGCACCATTCCGACCAGGAGGAATTTCGACGGGTCCGCCGATGACCGTTCCAGAAACAACAGGTATCCCGTCTGAGTGTGGAATTGAACGGTTCCAGCCACAAAAACCCGCGTCTTGCCGACCGTGCCGCCGGGTTGCTGGATGACGGGGAAGGAAGGCGGATCACCTTTGTACGTCTGGTCCAGGGCGAGCGTGGTGTAAGTGTAAATGCGAGTGTGCTGCGGATTCCAGGCTGTCTGCTGGCTGACCACGTGGGCGCGGACAATCTCCGTCGAGGCCTCGGCAAGCTGGTCCAGGCTCATCCTCACCAGTGTCGTGGCAGACGCCGGGGCCGCCATGAAAAGAGCGGCGAGCACCACGAATAGTGGGCTCGACAGGATCCCGCGCTTCGCCTGATCGACTGGGGCGCGGGCGTCCCGCCCGCCGTCGCGCGGGCATTCCTTCGCTTCGCTCAGGACGGGCTCTGCCCGCACCCTGGCGGGAGCGAGACGTTCCCGCGACGCAGGGCGGGACGCCCGCGCCACATCGCGAAATGGCAAGGCTAGGATTGGAGAGTCTATTTTCATCAGTTTATTGCCCCGAAGAGGTAATAAGCAATCCACCCACGAAGGCGGAGAGTTCGCCGGTGGCAGGATTCGAGACCATGATATTTCTTAACCCCGGCACGGCGTTGGCGCTGACTGAAATACCAAAAGTGACCGACGGCGCACCGTTGCTGGTTTGACCGAATTGCGAACCGGAGGGCTGCGTCACCGTCACATCGGTGGCATTTCCACTGACCGAATAAACCGTTCCCTCGACCACCCCGTTGCCGACCAGAAAGATGGTCGCCGAGCTACCCTGCGTCACTTGTGCCCCGGTGGCCGAGGTCGAACAGGTGCTGCCGACGCACGTCCCCGCTCCATAAATCGTCAGCGTGGGAGTTAATTGCGGTACTTGCACGTTGATGTTCGTAATGGTTTGGCCGGAAGCCACCTGCACCGTATGAGCGCCGGATGTCTGACTTACGATGGTCGCCGTGGCGGATGACGAACTGATCGCATCGTACTCGCTCGTCGCTGTGATCGTGACCCGGGCCGGCGAAGGCACGCTGGCCGGCGCCCGGTAGAAGCCTGTAGAGGAGATGAAACCGACGGTGGCGTTTCCGCCCACCACGCCACCCGCACTCCACACCACCAGAGAGTTTGGCGTCCCGGAAACGGTCACGCCAAATTGAAATGAAGACGACACGGGGATATAAGCCGTCGCTGGGGTTACAGTAAGTACTATCCCTGCCGGCGAGGGGGTCCAGGCGCACCCGGCGGCCATCAGCGATAGCCCAACGACAAGGCCCAGAAATATTCTCACAACAAAATTGGCTCGATTGATCCGCCAAATTCCGCTCATGATTCCTTTACCAGATTGCCGCCAGGCTTCGACCTTCACTTCTCAGTAGTTAGTCGTCAGTTTTCGAATCTTGGTTGTAAGTTGAAAACCAAAATAATCTCGTCCGTTGCAAGTCTATCATTGGATCATTGCGGCGAGAAGCCGGATCCACTGGTGGTGGACCCTCCTGGGGACGAAAAGCCACTTTGATTCTGCCCCGGCGTAGAATTCGACTGCCCAAAGCCGCTGGGCTGACTTCCCTGCCCAAAGCCGCCGGACTGATTTCCCTGGCCGAACCCGCCGGACTGATTTCCCTGACCGGACTGGAAACCCTGAGGGAGTCCGGGGATCGAGGTCGCAATGCCGAGCGCGCCCAGATCGACCCCAACAAACTCCCACTCGTCATAGTGCGTCTTCTGATTCCAAGTACGGATGGATTGCTTATGACTTGTGCTGGCGACCCCGACGATAAAGGTTCCGCCACCTTGGCTGCTTCCCATCGAGAACCCGGAGCCTTGCTGAGTGCCGGAAGTGCTTCCGCCGAGATTCGAATTGGAAGAGAAGCCACCGGTTGACGTGCCAAATCCGCTGCTGTCGCTGCTCTGCGGGCCGAAGCTGCTCCCGCCCGTGCCCTGCGCGCCAAAGCTGCTATTCCCGGAATCCGTTTGGCCAAACGAACTTCCCCCCATGCTTTGTTGGCCGAATGAGCTGCCCTGTTGGCCGAATCCGCTGCTTCCCGTACCTTGCTGGCCAAATCCACCCATGCCCGAAGCGCCTGAGGTCCCGAACCCAGCCGCACCTGGATTTGCGCCCGACTGACCCATCGCCCCAGGTGGGGGGCCTTGCGTCTTCGAGTCCAGCAGAACGCCTTGCGCGTTGGCATGAATATACCGCCACTTGCCACCCGGAGTCATCGGGTCGGCGTATGCCTTGCGCAGGAAGCGGAAGCCGTTCGTCAGTTTTGTCAAATCCTCGACACTGGTTGGGTAGCGTTGGAACTTTTGGTGGTAGCCCGCGATGGCGCGCGCGTACTGGTAGCCACGGAAGATAAGTTCCGCTTCGCGCTCACGCTGGCCTTCCTGATAAATGCTCGGCAGCACTGCCGTCAGGCCGATCAAAAGGACTGCGGCCGCCACCATCACCAAGAGCAGCGCGAACCCGTTCGAGCTACTGCGGGACGGGCAAATCGACGGTTTGATGGATCGCAGCATCTTCAACGGTAACCACCGTAGGATTTATCTTGATGACCTTGTATCGGGACCCGACGGCCTCGCCCGCGTGGACCACCAAAACCTGGTCATCAGGGGACGAAGTCTCGCAACTGGCAGAACAGAGCTCCACCATGGCTTCGTCGGGCGCCCCCTTGCCCTCCGTGTAGCCCATGACCTTCAAATTCAGCGGCGGAGGAGGCGGAGCGGGCGGCGCCGCGGCCGCCACGCCAGGGGCTTGCACCCGCGCCGGAGCGGCGACGGCCACAAATGTGAAGGGGTCTCGATGCAACTCCGGCAACGGACGGTCTTCGTACTTCTTTAGCAGGTCCAGCTCGACGATTGAATTGTAAGCGGACAAGTCATCCGGCGCTCTCGGCCTCACGGCTGGCTTCACAACCGGCGCGTTGGTCCCCGCCCGGACGCCAACCCTTGCCGGCGGGCGAGCCTTGGCCACGGGAAGCTTCACCTCCGCCCGCATGTGGTTATACTGGCTAACAAGCTTCACAATCAGCAGAAGCGAGACGACGCCCAGAATGGCAATGCCCCACTTTTCCATTTGTCCGCTTAGCTTCATGCCGTCCCAATTCGGGGGTAGCGCCGACACTCAGGCCGGCAGGCGCCCCGGCAGGCGGGGGCGCTACGAATCAAACTCGGCCCCCACTTCAAGGTGTAAAGTAGATATCCACCAGCAGCCGCAATTGCTGGGGCGTATCCTCACCCTCCGTCATACTGAAGCTCCGAATCACCAGCAAATCGTCGGCGGTTTCAAGCCCATGCGCAAACTTGAGCAGCGCCGGGAAAGACCCCTCAGCGTTGATCGCAGCTCCCAGAGGCAGCACGGGACCGGCAGCCTTGTCATTGCGCTTGAAGTCCACCTTGCCAAGCTCCGCCCCTGACTCTTCCGCCACCTGCCGCAGGAGCTTGAAGGCCTGCGAGTAGGCCTGGCGCCGGTGGAGAGTATGATCATCGATAACCGCCGCCAGCTTTTTACCGGTCTCCGGTAAACCTTCTTTATACTTGGTGAGGCGCCCGATCCGCGCCTCTCCATCAAAGATGCGCTGGCGCAGGGATGCAAACTGTTCCAGCTCCGAGGAAAGCAGCGACTGGGTTTGCCGGTAGACGAAGAAATAAAGCAGGACGTCGAGCAGCACCAGAGAAATGCCGAGGATCTGGAAAACGCGAGTTACAATCTGGTGACGATTCCTGCGCAATTATTCCCCCGACGATTCGCCCTTACCCACCACATAGTGCGCGGTGCAGGCGATATTCTCGAGTTCGGTATCGGCGCCGGTCTCCTCGATCCCTTCGTTGATTATCGCCACGTCCTTAAAGTGCGGCGAGTCCTCGAGATCGCTTAGAAAACGCTCGATGGCTTCGGCGTTTTTGCCGGTGATCACGAAGCGCACGGCCAGTTCGGGGCCATCCGGCGCCATAGCCAAAGCACTGAGCCGCACATCATCCGGAATGAGCTCGGTAATGTCTGTGGCCAAGCTGGTTAAGGATACCTGTTTTGCTTCAATGAGTGAGTTAATGAACTGCACGTCGTTCAGGAGCCGGCGGGAAGCGGGTTCTTCCAGTACTCTGCGCAGAGCCATTTCCTGGGCGCGTAAGGCATTGTCCCGGTCCTGGTACTGGACGACCGACGCGTGCACTACCCTGTATTCACGATAGGAGCGATCGGAGAACAAAATAATGAGAACCAAACCTGCAATGCCCAGCAGCGTAGCCGGGATCGCCCACAGCAGCGCATAGCGTTCGCGAGCGCTGGGCGGGATGGCTAGATTCAGGGCAACTCTCATAAGCCTGACGGAAGTCGGGGCGGTCCGCGAACCGACTCGACCCGAATGTCCTTTGTAGGGGCGGTTCGCGAACCGCCCCTACTAGTTCTGATTCTCCAACAGTCCGGCAAACGTCATGCCGAAACTCTCCAAGATTTGCTTCTCGGCCGGAGGAAGTCCTCCCGTGCGTGATTCCGGACTGCTCAGGAGCTGAACGCGGCGGCCCGTCACTTTCCCGATTTCGTTGTCCAGCGACGAACTTGCCGGCGGCCGAACGTAAATGTAGACGTCCTCGATCTCGCTCTTAAGGTGGTCCCGGCAAGCGGCAACCACGCGCGCGAATTCGCTGACCACTTCCTCATCTTCGGCCGCCGTGACTCCCTCCGACTGCCGATTGCGCCAGAAACTGATACCGTCTCCCACCACCACGACCGAGGTCACCGAACCCGAACAAACATGCACCAGAACCTGGCTTCCTGGATGCCCCGCCGGAAGCAAGGGGAGAAGGGCCGCGGTGGCGGGGAGAACCAAGGCGGGCCCGGCGCCCACCTCCTCCAACGCCGCTTCGTATTCCGTGACCACGGAATTGCGCACCGCCATCGCCAGCACCTCAACCGATTGTTCGCTCTTCGCGAGCAATTGGTAGCTGACCCTAGCCTCTTCAGGTGGAAACGGCAGGATGCTTCCCATCTTCCAACGCACCAAAGCTTCCGCTTCCTCTCGGCGGCTGGACAGCGTTTCAAAGCGCAGGACCGCAACGCGCACTGAAGGATCCGGCAAGAGAACGCCCAACCGGCCGTTGCGGTCCCCGACTGTTTCCAGGACTTCACGGATGGCCCGGCGCACCACTTCCCCCTTAACCAGGTTAGGCCGGGCGGCCAGCGGATCCAAGGCTCCGGCCTCAATCTGCCGGACGGCAACCCGGCGAACTTGGCGCGATTTTCTGTCTAATCTCGCACCCGCAATGAAACCCGGCTGAAAATCGAGAACCACAGAGGGCAACAGGAACGAGCCGGTTCTCACCCCGTGCTTGGGCAACAGCCTGGATTTTATCGTGTGCCAATTCATGTTCACTCCACGAAGGTGACCTTGTTAACCTCCTTAAACGTGGTGACTCCGGCCCGCACCTTCTCCAGCGCCGACTCCCGCAGTGACACCATCCCTTCTTCGCGCGCCGCCCGCCGAATCTCTGAAGTGGGCTTCTTCTCGAGAATCAGCTCGCGGACGCGGTCCGAGAGGGACAGTAGCTCACCGATGGCCGTCCGTCCGTGGAAACCGGTCTGGTTGCACGCTTGGCAACCCACGCTCTCATACATGCTCGTGCCGCGCCAAGCCTCAGGATTCTGGCCGGACTCCTCGAACAGTTCCCGCGATATTTCCGTGGGACGCTTGCACTCTTCGCAGAGCGTACGCACCAGCCGCTGAGCCAGGATGCAATTGAGCGCCGACACGAAGTTATAGGCCTCGACGCCCATATTCAGGAAGCGGCCCAGCACGTCCACCACGTTGTTCGCGTGTACGGTGGTGAAAACCAAGTGGCCGGTCAAGGCCGATTGGATGGCAATCTGAGCTGTCTCGTTATCACGAATCTCGCCCACCATGATCTTATCCGGATCATGGCGCAGGATCGACCGGAGGCCGCGCGCGAAGGTCAGGCCACGCTTTTCGTTCACGGGTATCTGCGTCACGCCGCGAAGCTGATACTCGACCGGGTCCTCAATCGTGATGATCTTGTCTTCGTCGCTCTTGATCTCCGAGAGGGCGGCATAAAGGGTTGTGGTCTTGCCGCTTCCCGTCGGTCCCGTCACCAGAACCATGCCGTAAGGCTCGCGGATGAATTTTCGCAGCCGCCTGATCTCGCGGTCCGCCAACCCCAGGACTTCCAACCGCAACTGTTTGAACTTCTCGTGCAGCGATTCTTTATCCAGAATACGAAGCACCGCATCTTCGCCATGGATGGAGGGCATAATGGATACCCGGAAATCAATCGGGCGGCCACGGTAGCGGACCCGGAAGCGGCCGTCCTGAGGAACGCGGCGTTCGGCAATATCCAGTTCCGACATCACTTTGATGCGGGTGATGAGGTTGGATTGGAATTCGCGGGCCAGGGGGGCCATAGCCTGCTGGAGAACGCCGTCCACCCTGAATTTCACCACCAGGGAATTGTCCCGGCTTTCGATGTGGACATCGCTGGCGCGCCGCTCCAGCCCGGCGAAAATGATGGAATCCACCAGCCGGATCATGGGGCTGACCTCTCGCTCCTCGACCAAGTTCTCGAGCGAAAGCCCCTGGCCGGCCGCCTCCTCCTCGCTGATGACGTCCAGCCGGAATTCCTCCGTGGCTTCGTCCAATACCCGTTGCGAAGGCTCTGTTTTCTTCAGGAAATCGCGCACCTGGCTGGGCGGGGCAACGCGAATAACCAATTGCCGGTCGAGCTTCATTTCCAGCTCATCTAGCCGCGATAAATCCGTGGGGTCGCCCACTACAATCACCAACTGGTGGTCGTGGGCCTCGAGCGGCAAGAACTGGTAATGAAGCATCATGTCCAAGGGGATCGTGCGGAGCAGATCCCCGTCCGGACGGCAGTCCCGCAAATCCACAAACTCAAAGTGGTAGCGGGCCGCCAGTTGGCGTACTTGGTCGAATTCGGCGTTCAGTTCCGGAGTCGGTTGATCCAACGACAACCTCCAAAATGCTCGAGCGGCAGTCAGTGACGGTAGTTCCTATAATCCGGCTTGCTGTCATCCTGAGCGAAGCTTGCTGTCATCCTGAGCGAAGCGAAGGATCTCTCTAGTTCCTCGTGCTGTAGTAGCGTCATCCAACTGCGGAGATCCTTCGCTTCGCTCAGGATGACAACATCCCCTCTTTCAACAGCCGCCCCGCTTTCCACGAGGTGCCGGCCGCTCGCGCGACGTACCTCAATGAATCTGCGCGGCCATGGAAAACAGGGGCAGGTAGAATGCAATCAGTACCAACGCCACCACCACCGCCATGGCTGCAATCATGATCGGGTCAACCAAAGCCACGAGCGAGGCCAGATCGACGCTGACATCCTCCTCGAAGAACTCCGCTAAGGCCTCGAGCATGCTCGGCATGGCGCCGGTGGCTTCCCCCACTTCAATCATGTCCAGGGCCAGAGGTGGGAATAAACCGCAAGGCCGCAGGCTGGAGCTCAAGGCGCGTCCGGCCGTAACCTCCTTGACGGCCGCCCCGATCGCATCTGCCATCAAAGGGCTGGTCACCGATTCTCTGGCGTTCTCGAGGGCAGTAACAATTGGGATTCCGCCCTGAAGCAAGGTCGAAAGGGTGCGCGCAAATTCCGCCACGGAGAACTTCAGCAGCAGTTTACCTAACTTGGGCAACGCAAACTTCGTCCGTTCCCACGCCAGGCGTACCCGCCGGGTACGCAGCACTCCGCGCGTTGACATCACGGCTACCACGATGCTCACTAAGATGAGCAGCGCGTATCGCTTCACCGCCAACGAAAAAGAGATGAAGAAAAGCGTCAAGGGCGGCAACTGAACTTCCAGCTCGGCATAGAGCATGGCGAACCGCGGAACCACGAAAGTGACCACAAAAGAAATCAGCCCCACCAGGAAAGTCATCAGGAAGGCAGGGTAAATCAGAGCCGATAGAAACTTCTTGCGAAAGGAGCGCGAAGTCTTTTGATAAGCCAGGTACTGAGCGAGGACGCGGTCCAAACTGCCGCTGCGCTCCCCGGCGCGAAGCGTCGCACTATACATCTTGGGAAACTGGCCAACACTCTCGAAGGCCTCGGAAAGCAGCGCCCCCGCCCGCACTTTCTCCTGGACTTTGATTATGGCTGCCCGCAATGCTTCGCTCTGGGTTTGACCAGCCAACAATTCAAGTGATTTTTGCAGCGGCAGACCGGATTTTGAGAGGGTCAGGAATTGCTGATTGAAGACCAGGAAGTCGTCAGCCTTGATGCGGCCCGTGCGTCGCGGAGTCCAGTGGCCGGCAAGGAGGTCTTTCGACCGAACTGAGAAAACGTAGAAACCATCGTTCTTCAGCCGATGACGAAGTTCCACCTCCGAAGCAGCTTGCTCCGTCTGGACCAGGACCTTGCCCGATTCCGTTCCGAGTTTGCAGACAAATTCCATTTAGTCGAGAGTCGAAAGTCGAGAGTCGAGAGCGAGATCATCTTCACCGTTGAGAGTCGAGCGCAGACCCCACCTGGGACTTTCGACTCTCAACTCTTGACTCTCGACTTTGGACTGCCTTACCAACTGCTATACGCCGTCCCATCCAGCGCAGTCCCGTCCGACCCGCTGTGCACATTCACGATTCCGGTGGCAGTTTGACTGGGGCTCGTGGGAACTTCCTCAGAATCCGTCTGCCAGGTTTCACTCGAGCCGGTGAAGGGATCCACGGGAACCCCACCCCGCAGGTAACCGGCGTCCACCAGATCACTCAAAGAGGCCGGTGGCTTTTGCTTGTCCAGGGTGTATTCATCGATAAGTTTCCGGAGCGTGTACAGATCGTCTTTTAAGACGGCTTCTCGCGCGTGCACAATGGCCAGATTAAAAATGGGCATGGACATGGTCGCGAGAATCAGGAGAATAGTCAGGACCACCATCAGTTCGATAAGTGTGAAGCCCTGCCTGGGCTGGCCGTGTGGAATCTGGGATCTCAGATTCGCGAGTTCACGACCGGAAGCTTGATATCCCGCATTTGAGCGTCGGCAATATGAGATTTGAAATCTCAGATTTGGAATTTGAAATTTCAGTTTCGAAATTCGTCAACCCATCACTCTGATCCGCCCCCCTACCAATCACTGTATTTCGTACCATCCAAGCCGATCCCATCGCTCTTGGAATAAACATCAAAGACGTTCTGGCCGCCCCAACTCCGGGAGTCGGTATCATCTTGCATGGAGCGCATCCCCCAATCGTCTGACTCCGTTATGGGGTCAACAGGTAACTTGCGAAGAAACTTGTACTTAGCTGTGATCGAGCCTTTCAGCTCGACCCCTTCGACCAGGGTCTTGAGGTCGGGAGGATATCCAAAGGTGTCGGCTTTAACCGGAATCATGCCGCGGTCGGCGAAGTCCTTGTAGTGATCGATCGCCTCGCGCATTTCCCGCAAGTCCCGCTTCAGTTCGACTTCCTTGGTGCGTTGGATCTGTATGCGGGCCAAGGGAAGAGCGACAGTCGTCAGCAATATGAGGATGGTAATCGACGCCATCAGCTCGACGAACGTAAAGCCTGTCGTCCTTGGCCTGAAACGTGTCATCCTGAGCGAAGCGAAGGATCTCTGCAGTTGCTCGTGAATTCTTGGGCCTAAAATCAACTGCCGAGATCCTTCGCTTCGCTCAGAATGACGGCGTGGGCGTCGCTCAGGATGACACCCTAGGCAGCGCTCAGGATGACAGCAGGCGCTTATCTGTCGCTGGCGATTGGCCGTAGGCTCTTGTGCCCTCATTGCGGTTCACCCGGCACTGGTTGCCCGGGGATCTCGACTCCAGGAAGTGGTCGCGCACCCGCCGGCAGCGGTGAGCCGGTCAAGGCCTTTTTGCCTTGGTCCGCCAGGTAAGGCTCAGGCAAGCGCACAACTCGGGGAGTCAACATTACCAGGACTTCCTGCTCCTGCCGTTCGGCGTGCTCCGTCGAGAACAGGTAGTGCAAGATCGGAACGTCGCCCAAGCCCGGCAATCCAGCCACAGTGTGGATCAGTGTGGTTTGAATCAAGCCGCCGAGCACGCTCGTCTCACCCTCCTTCAGGCGGATGTCGTGCTCGATCTTCCGCTCGCCAAAAGTCGGCTCACTCACTCCTCCGACCGTAACGTCCGCTCCCTCGGAAGAAATCTCGATCGAAGCGTGGATGGCCACTTCCCCGTCGGGGAGCAAGTGTGGGGTAAGCTCCAGGATTACGCCTACGTCCATGTATTGAAACTGCGTGCTGGCCAGCAATCCAACGCCTGTAGTCGTCGAGCTGGCGCCCAGCGAGGGCAGAAAACTTCCCGTCGCATACGGAACCTTCTCTCCAATCTTGAGCTTGGCAACCTGGCCATCGGTGGCGCGGATCTGCGGGTTCTGGAGAATGTGAGTGCGGGTATCGTTCAATATCGCGTTGACTCCAAAACTAGGCACAACAAGAGCAAAGTCGCCGATGCCGAGAGTGTTCGCGGCGATGCCAGTGCCCGGGGTCGTCCCTGACGAGGTCGTTATGCTGGGAGGCGAGAATACCAGCCCCCCTTGCGCTCCGGGTGTTATCGAGCCTGAGGACGATACCGTGGCAGGGTACAAGCCCAGATCGCGGGCCCGATCGCGGTCCGCCTCGATCACCGAAACTTCCATCACGATCTCGGCTTTGCTCCGGTCAAGCTCGTGCACAAGCTGCTCGGCAGCAGCGATATTCTCAGGGTTATCGCGAATAATGATGGCATTTGAATCCGGGTTATCGATGATGTTTCGCAGCCCCAGAACTTGCTTCAATGCGGTAGCGATGGCCGTGCGGTCCGCGGCCGCCAACGGGTTGGCAAGATAGATCGTTTTGAGCTGCTCCACATCATAATCCCGCCGGTTCGTCGCGTCATTCGGAACCACCAGGATGGTGTTGGAAGTAATCGGCCTCCAGAACGTGTGGGTTTGCAGGGCCACAATGTTCAGCGCCTCTTCGATGGTCACATCGGTAAGATCTACAGAGAATTGGGGAGTAGGGCGAAAGGTGGATGTGAAGGCGACGTTCATGCCGGCGAGCTTACCCAGGGCATCAAAGACTTTGCGGCTGTCAGCAGTAATGCGGAAGTGGGCCAATGGCTCCTTGGGGAAAGGTTTTAACTTAATTTCCGGAGGTTTCTCCGCTTCCTGGCTCGACTTCAGCGCTTCCTTGAGCACCGACTCGCGGGCCTTCCTGGCAGCCGCCTGGGCGGCCACCACCTTGGCCAGCTCGGTGGCCGCGGCGTCATTGGTGGGATCAATGCTCACGGCCTTCTGGAATTCGGCAGCCGCTTCGTCCGTCCGTCCCTCCTTCAACAGCCTCTCCCCTTGTTTATAGTGCAGTGACGTAGCTTGAGCACGAACCAACTTTGTGTGAATGATAATCTTGGCATTCTCCGGCTGCTCCCGGCCCGCTTTCTCGTAATCAACCAAAGCGGTATCCCAGTCTTTGCGAAGCTCCGCTTTCTGTGCTTCCCGGAACTCCACATTGCCGGCCGTGCACCCCATAAGCCACATCAAGACAAAACCAGAAGCGACGATGCGCAACGCTTTAGTCACCATTCCCGCTCCTAGAGCCCACGATCACTCAAGAACAATCGACATTATGAATGACGGCACACAATAAAACAAGCGCCTGGGTAGTGTCGTAGCGTCTGACTTTAACTTGGCACGGGCATTTTGGCCGTGACCGTGCCCGGACAGAGCCTGTCCTGAGCGCAGCGAAGGAATGCCCGTGTCACCGTAAACTGAGTCACTACCGATAGTGCGGCCATTGCATCCGCACCATCGGGAAGTTAGACGCACGAGGAGTTGAAACGGGTTAGCTGCTCTGGAAATATTCTTGGTCTCTCAATCTGACCTTATGTCCGAGAAGAGCCAGCCTCGTTTCCGCTGTTGACTGCCGGCTTCATTCCGGGTGAAGCGGGGAATCTCGCTCTACGGCTCATATCGGACGAGCTGCCTCGCTTGCCTCGGAACGCCGAAATCCCTCGGAAAGTGCAACCGCCTGACACTACTATCGCTATCTCGTCAACGCTCTCGACAATTCTCACAGTACCCGCCGGCTTCCACGCGTACGACCTTGATGTTGAACCGGCGCTGGCGTTCGATCTGCCCTTTCAGCTTTTCAAAAAGCGAGCTTTCGAATTCCTGAATGCGGCCGCACTTAAGACAAGCCAGGTGAACGTGATCCCGGCTTGCCCTAGCCTCGTAATAGTGCTTTCCGCCCTTCAAATGCATCAGGTCAAGCTCATCCACCAAGCCGTATTTCTTCAACATGGCCAAAGTTCGGTAGACCGTCACCTTGTTCAGCGTGGGATCCTGGCCCCGGGCACGCTCCCAAAGAGCCACGGCATCCAAATGGCTCTCAGCCCCCTGGATGATCTGGATTAGGAGGCGCCGCTGGTGTGTCATCCGCAAGCCGCGCGAGACCAACTCCTGCTCGAGAGAAACAGTCTGCATTCCTGTTCTTATGGGTAGCGATGATGTTTCCTGCCGAGCATCCTTCGATTCAACCGACATGAGATGCCACCACCTTCGATGGCCTTGACCGCCAATAAGATAGTTTCGCCCTCGGGAGAACAACTGTCAAGCGTCCCTTTGTTTTCAAAGACATTCCCGGTTTGTTCGCGGAGTTTTGAAATTTCCTTCATTACCCACAAAAAGCAAAGCCCCCGCCAGTCATGACGGGGGCTCTTAACTTACAGCTAATTTCCTGTCCGACCCGACTACTGGGTGGGTGAGGAAGCAGTCGTCTTCGCGGCCTTCGTCTTCTTCGTCTTCGTCGCCTTCGTCTTCTTCGCCTTCGTCGCCTTCGTGGTTTCCTGTCCCGCAGTATCCTGCGCGAACACCGGCATCGCCAGCGAGAACACGATCATGCCCGTGAAAAGCAGTGTCAGAAGTTTCTTCATACTAGGTCTAGACCTCCTTAAGGATTACTTCCTCTTTCCGGAGGAGCAAGCTGGGTTCCAGATTGCCATAATTACGCAAATCACCTCTATGTTATTGAAGTTCAACACTTTATTTTATTAACAGACATAATGGCGGGCACTGCTGCCCGGTTTCACCCACGGTTGTCGTGCACCATCCGGTATGGCTCGCGCACCAAATGGAGCAAAGAAAGCTGCCGGTGGCTCCGCCTCCCCGCTGTGTGGAAGGGCTTCGCCATTCCAGGCGGTTGCGCGCCTTTCATCTTCCTCCATGTCGGCTCAAGCACAATCTGGACAAGCCCAGTCAAGCCCTACCCGACGTGCCAAGACGAACCCTCCAGGAATCAGCGATTTCCTGGAGAATAGTCGGCAGCGACTTAGTGATCCCCCAATTCGGAAAGTGCGACTTCAGTTTCCTGAGATCGCTATAGTAGCAGATGTGGTCGCCGGCGCGGTTCTGGTCAACGTAGCTGTATTTTTGCCGCTGGCCGGTGATCTGCTCGACCATCAGGAAGCTCTCCAGGATCGAGCAGGAGTTGTCCTTGCCCCCTCCGAGGTTGTACACCTCGCCGCACCGGGGATGCTGATAAAACTCGTGCATCATCCTGGCCACGTCCTCGGAATGAATGTTGTCGCGGACCTGCTTGCCTTTGTAGCCGAAAACCTTGTACTCCTTCTGCTCGACGTTACAGCGGACCAGGTAGCTGAGAAAACCGTGCAACTCCACCCCGGAGTGATTCGGACCGGTCAGGCAGCCTCCGCGCAGGCAGCACGTGGGCATGCCGAAATACCTGCCGTATTCCTGCGTCATAACATCGGCGGCCACTTTCGACGCGCCAAAAAGCGAGTGCTTCGACTGGTCAATCGAGAACGATTCGGGGATGCCGTTGAGGTAGGCGGGATGATCGTATTCCCAACGGGTCTCGAGCTCGCGCAAGGGAATGGTGTTGGGAAGATCGCCGTAGACCTTATTGGTGGACATGTGAACGAACGGCGATTCCGGGCAGGCTCGTCGCGCCGCTTCCAACAGGTTCAGGGTGCCGACCGCATTGACGTCGAAGTCGTCGAAGGGGATAGCCGCCGCCCGGTCGTGGGAGGGTTGGGCCGCCGTATGGATGATGATGCCGGGTTTGAGCTCCGCCACCAACCGCAGGATCGCTTCGCGGTCGCGAATGTCCACGGCATAGTGCTGATAGCCGGGAATCGTAGTCCGCAACCGCTCCAGGACCCAGCTTGTGTCTCCGGCCGGACCGAAAAAGACTGCGCGTTGGTTGTTGTCCAAGCCGGCGATCCGAAAGCCCGAGCGGCTGAAGTATAAGCTCACTTCCGATCCGATGAGTCCGCAGGAACCGGTGATGAAGGCAAGAGGGGTAGGCATGGTCATCTCTCAGTCCAAATTGCTGTCAATTCTCAGTCCAAATTGCTGTACAACGATCAATAATCGACCTTCAATCTCAGAAATCCGTGGTAACACATCCGCAGCATGGTCAGGCCATGCTTGAACACCTTGGTCATCTTGGTCGCGCCGAAGATTCTCTCCTGGTAATGGACGGGCTGGTCCAAGATGCGCAGATTCAGCTTTGCGGCTCCAAAAAGGAGCTCGTAGTCGCCCCAGCGGTCCATCGTCCCCCAGGTTCCGATCGTGGGGCGAATCCTTTCCCAATCGCTGCGCCAAAAAACCTTGGTGCCGCAAAGCGTATCTTTGATCCTCTGCCCGAGCAGGTAGGAGAACACCAGGCTGAAGAACTTGTTCCCGAACACGTTGGCGCCTTTCATCGCCGCTTTGGGAATCGGATACACCAATCGTGATCCATTCACGAATTCAGCGCCGCCGCGCGTAATCGCCGCGATGAAATACGGAAGTTCTTCCGGCATGACGGTAAGGTCGGCGTCGAGAATCAGCAAGATGTCTCCCTGCGCAGCCTCGAACCCCTTCCAGACATTCTTCGACTTGCAAATCCCCGGCCCGTTCACCAGCCTGATATTCCGACCGGGATATAGCTGCTGCATGCGGCGCACTTCGTCCGCGGTTCCGTCCGTCGATTTATCGTCGCAGAAGATCAGTTCCGTCGAGCGCCCCAGTTCCGGCGTGCGCGTGACGGCGCGTTCAACGTTTCCACGCTCGTCTTTGCAGGGCACAATCACCGAAACGGAAACATCCGGAGGGTTAACCGGCTTGGGCGCCGCCCTCGCCACCAACACCTCAATCATACACAGGCGCCCAATCCAAGGCAGTTTCGCCACAACCCGATTCATGAATGCGGAGAACAGGGGAATGTACTTCGGGAACAAGGCGCTGCGATAGGTCTTGAGCCACTCGAATCCGCTCAAGGTGAGCAGCCCGACAAGATCATGCTCGGAAAGCCAATTCTGTTCGGTTTGGGGAATCTTCAGGTGCAGCCCTTGGGCCAGCGCGATCAGCGGCTCCCAGAGATGATTGTAAGTGTAGATGAGCAGGCGCGTGTGGCGTTCGCAGGCGGTTCGAAGACGCAGCAGAGTCTTCTGCACATCAGCGATATCCCCCACGTCGCAGAGCAGAATGTAGTCGAACTTCTCCTGCCAGGCATGATCCTCAGGGAAGCCCTCAACGTAGGTAAACCGCGGGTGCGCCTCCCGCGCCACCGCAATCATCTCCGGGCTGATGTCCAGGCCCACGCCATAACTGGGCTGGAGCGCGTCGAGAAGAAACCCCGTCTGGCAGCGAATGTTCAGGATGCGCTTGCCGGGTTCAACCAAGTGACGGAGCAAGCGTTTGAGACATTCGTAGTAATACCGGTTCCGCCGAATCCACTTGGCCCTGGTCCCAGCCCAAACGGATTGATGCTGCCGGTTGCGCTCATTTTGCAGCTCGAGAGCCCTCGGACCCCAGGCAGGGGAAGAGTCCAAACCGGACGCGGGGGGCGTTTTGATTGGGCTGGTTGGGCTTTGCATTGACCTAAGATCCGGTTCTAAAACCACAAAAAGACTCACCACAGAGACCACAGCGCGGCAGAGCCGCAACCAAATGCAGATTCTTCGCTTCGCTCTCCTGAAAATCGCTCTCCCGCGTACTGGTTTACAGACGTTCATGCGGATGCGGGAGTAGGGTTTACGGCTCGTAGGTCAACGTCGTACCCGAGCTTACGCAACCTTCTGACCAACTGTCGAGCGCGTCGGTGTTTGGTCCGGGCGTCGGGTTCGCTGCCGCGTTCGATGTAGGGAACGGCTTCATGCAACATCTTCCACACCAGACGGCAGAGTCGATGAGCGACAGCCCAGATGGCTGCCTTGTAGCCGAGCCGAGGCAGCAAACGATGGAATACCGCCTGAAAGTGGCTGCCCTTCTTCTTCACCGCCGCGTGCGCGGCTTGGTTGAGCACACGACGGAGGTATTTATTGCCTTTGGCCGAGCGGCTACTGTGGTTCTCTTCCGCGCTTTCATCGCGTCCGGGGCAGGTCCCCACCCAGGCGCTCAGATGGCCCGCCGTAGGGAAGGTGCCCGCGTCCACTCCCACCTCGGCGATGATCTGCTGTGCGGAGTCCACTCCCAGACCGGGGGCCAGCGCCAACCGAGCCACGGCTTCCTGATGGGGTTTGAGGGCCTCCGCGATCAGGCGGTCGAGCTTGGCGATCTGTTCCACCAACATCTGATGCCGGTCCAGGTACAGAACCAGCAGTTGCAGATGCACGGGCTGGGGGCTTCCGCTCAAAGCATCGATCAATTGCTTCTCGCTGCATTGCAACCGGTCGTCAGCCAAGGCCACCAGCTTGTTCGGGTCGGTCTCGCCACCTGCCAGAGCGCGCAGAATGCGGTACCCACTGACTCCCAACAGGTCACTGATCACACTGGACAGCTTGATCCGCATCTCCTCCAGCAGACACTCCAGTTGGCTGTGCAGCCGCGACTTGTCCTCGCTGAGCTGCACCCTCGCCCGTGTCATCGTCCGCCAGGTCCGCTGCTTGGGCTCCGGCACAAAGCTTAACGTCAACTCGCCCGCCAGCAGCCGCCGGATCAGGCGCTCGGCATCGCGAAAGTCGTGCTTGCGCCCGCGCGGTGCCCGGTTGGAGAAAGCCTGTGCCAACTGCAATTTCATATACGGTTCCAACTCGTACCAGACGGGCCTCCAGTACTGTGCCGTGGACTCCATCACCGCCTGTTGTACCCCTTGCTGCCGCAGCCAACTCGACAAGTTCTGCAGTTCGCTGGTGGTGGTTCCGAAGCGCCTTCGCTGCGGCTCCGATCCCGGATCGTTGACGTCCAGAATTACGACCATCAGCACTTTCTTATGCACGTCAATTCCTGCTACCTTATACGCCATAGTTTCCTCCTGGCGTGGAAGGGTAGAACGTGCGGGTATAGGGATTACGCTCTCCTGCGCGCTACTACCCCTCCCGTCGGGACGGAAGGGGTAGCGACACATTTATGGGTTCAAAAACGCTCGTTCCGGACCAAGCTCTCTCACGGCCTCAACTCATCCAGAGCGCAGCGCGGCCTTTACCTTTCCACGCTGCACAAATTGTACAATAGCGACTCGGAAAGATTTTCATCTCCTCGGGTGGGCCAAAGGCCCATGATAACTCTCTCGAAAATCACGGGACACTGGCCCCAGAATCAATGACTTGCCGTAGACCGTGATTTTCATCACTTTGGGTGGGCCGCAGGCCCATGTATACTCAGAATGACATGTCATCCTGAGCGAAGCGAAGGATCTGCTTTTTTTCGCGCGCCGCGGAAAAACTCACCCTTAGTAGTGGCAATCCTTTCTCGATATGGTTCTTGAACCTTAAATCTGGAATCACGAATTCCGTTCCGGCTGTGCCATGATCTCTGTGCGCTCCGTGGTGCATCTTTCCTAGCCAGGATCACGCTGCTTTTCGAGCACCACCAGCATCCGCGAAGCAAGGCTGGGGAACCGGGAGAGGAAAGTGTCCACTCGATTCAGCAAAGGCAGCGCGGCCATCGGGTATAGCTGCGGCCCTCGAAATCCGCCGCTTCCAAGATAAGCCAGCCCGGAAAAGTACGAAACCTCCGCCACGCGCCAGGAGCGGAGCTGCTCATGGAAAGCGCTCGATCCGAAAACGCGGCTGGCGTTGCCCTGCGCGGCGTAGTAGCCAAAGTCCGCCGAATTCGAGCCTGCCGGTGCTTCCCAGCGAATCTCCTCTCCGAGCCCCAGCGGTTCGTGGTGAAAGTTTCCGAAAACAAACCGCCCCAGAACGCCCATGGCCGGATCGAAGACGATCACCTTCCCGCGGTCAACCAGTACCCGATGGAACTCGCCGAGCGCCGTGCCAGGGTATTCCAAATGGTGCCACACGTCAAAGAGAATCAGATGGCTGAGGGCGCCCGTATCAAACGAAAGATGGTAGGCATCTTCCACGCGGTCCAGCCACTCGTTCGGAAACAGATCGGTGGTGATGCAGTCCGGCAAGTGCTCCTTGATGTGTCCCATGCCCGAGCCCAGCTCAACCACCAGGCCCGGAAGTGTGCGATCAACACGTTTGGCGATTTCACGGCCGAATTCCGAATAGACTTTGCGTAGGACCGGCTTCCTTTCCCAATGCCGGCGATTCTCCTGAATCTCCACATTGTGTTGTTCCAGGCCGACGCGCATCTCGCCTCCGCAAGCCTATCGCTAAGCGCCTCCGAGCAAGCTGCGGAAAAACCCTCGGACGCTGTCATTCTGAGCGAAGCGAAGAATCCCGGTAGTTGTAGTTTCAACGAACCGCGGAGATCCTTCGTCGCCTGGGGCTCCTCAGGATGACAGCCAGAAGAGTATTTCCGTCGCCTTCTAGGTTAATCGGGCTGCGCGGTTTGTGCAACGGATCGTCCTACTGTGGCGGGGCCGCAATTGAGTCGCTTCATAATCCCATGGTCATGATGCCTGGCGAGCAGAGCAAAAGGTCCTTACAGCGGGAAGTTCATACGGCGCAGCAGGTCCTTAAAACGCGGGTCCGAGCGCAGGGGTTCCATCTCGGGTGCAACATTGAGACCGGGAAGGTATTCCGTACGATCTTCATAGGCTTTCTCTAGCCATGTAAATGCCTGGTCTTTTTCGCCAAGCGCTGCATTGATCGAGCAGCTCTTCGTTCCGTAGGGGCGGTTCGCGAACCGCCCCTACCCCGATGCGGTGCTTCAGCGTCCGCCCCTCCAGAAACTGCATGGCGAGGAAGGGCCGGCCCTCGTGCTCGCCGATCTCATAGATTGTGCAGATATTGGGATGATCAAGGGCAGAAGCGGCTTGGGCTTCGCGCTCGAATCGTTCGAGAGCCCGATGATCCCTGGCAAGGTGTTCCGGCAGGAACTTCAGCGCCACAAAGCGATGCAGCTTGGTGTCTTCGGCCTTGTACACCACGCCCATGCCGCCGCCACCCAGTTTCTCGAGAATCCGGTAATGAGAAACGATCTTGCCTAGCATGATTGTCGTCTTAGCAGTCCCCGAATGCCTACAGCTTAACAGAGCCGCAGAGGAATTAACAGGTGGCGGTGCTCTGCCGGTGTCATGAAACGAAACTTCGTTGAGTAATTCAGGCCGCGCACCTCAAGCCCCAAGGTGCGAGAGATCGTAGCCCGAGGCGCAAGAAGGTGTGGAAAAATCAAGACAGCTCATCCGTCAGCTGACGGACGAAGGCGCAAAAAAGCGAGAAAGACAAGTCCTTGCTTATCTTTGCGAACTTTGCGTACTTTGCGGCTTTGCGTGAAACCGGATTGTGATTCCATGAATTGATTCACAAGATTCTAAGCCATGGGCTACTCGCTTATGCCCGCTTCGCGGACTGACTCAATGAAGGAACTTGCGTTGTAGGATATTTGCATTTTCCACTTGACAACGGTGCGAGCCTATGATAGCCTATAATTGTGGTCATGTTTTGGACACTTTGTCGTGGCAGAGCGCCAGGCCGCAGCGCCGCGCCTCGAGGCACGAGGGAAAGCGGATTAGCTCCGGCGCCCGGGAAAGGCAGGACGCTGCAAAAAATGAAGAATAGTGGGAACGAAGCTAAGGAGTACTTGAAAACAAAGGACATAGCTTTCTTAAGTGATGTAAATTATGCGTGTTTTGCGTGCAAATTAACACCAATCCGACGCCAAAAGGAGCAAAAAACAGCACGTTTTGCGAAAACGAAGTCAAGGCTCCGGAGCCGCCAAGCGAGGCCGGGACAGTGACAAGTAGTCGGCTACACCAGCTTCGGGCTTGCAGGAAGCCCAGCTCCCCATGCTGAGGGGCTTGTTAAAAATGGGACGAGCCCGGTACAATAATGTCGTGCCGACATCGGTTCCGGCGTCAGGACAAAATCTCATGACCGCGCGCGGCCCTCGCTCTTCACCAGGTTCGCCGCGCCCCGCGAGTTAGCCTCCCCGCGACCCCCTCAAAAGGTTTTCGCGTTAGGCTGTCGCAAGGGGTTGAGTTTTGCAAACTATGCAAACCGCAGCGGAAACCGCGTCCGAAGAGCAGAGCCGTAGCCGGATGGCGCCTGCCCTGTACGCCGCATTTGCGATCCTGGCGGCAGGGGCCGTGGTTTACTCGCAGACCTTGGCGTTCCATTGGGATGAAGGGTTTCACATCCTCACCTCCTATCTCATCCGTCTCGGCAAGCGCCCCTATCTCGACTTCTTCTTCCCGCAGACGCCTTTGAACGCTTATTGGAATGCGGCGTGGCTGGGGATCTTCAGCCACAGTTGGCGGGCAGTTCATGCTGTGGCGGCCCTGACAACCGTCGCCTCCGTGGCGTTAATCGCACAGTATTTGTATACCCTCTTTCCCGACCGCCGTTGGAAACCGGCAGCCGCCTTTGCCGCTCTGGCGCTTTTCGGCCTGCATTCGCTGGTGTGGGAATACGGGACGATCTCGCAGGCTTATGCGCTTTGCTTGGTCCTGGTAGTGGCGGCGTTTCGGGCGGCAGTGGCGGCAACAGGCCGGCCGAAGGCCGGGATGAGCACCCTGGCAGGCATGTTGGCGGGAGCGGCCGCATGTTCGAGCTTATTGACGGCGGCGATCTCCCCTGTCTTCCTGGTCTGGATGTGGCTCAACAATCGGGCCGGTAGCCGTTGGCTCAAGGCCGCGGCCTTCGTGGTCGGCGCCGTGCTTCCCTGCCTGCCTGTGCTGGTTCTTTTCTCCCAGGGACCGCATAACGTGGTCTTCGACATCCTCAAATACCACTCCATCTACCGCCGCGTCGAGTGGCCGGGAGCCACCGAACACGATATCGGCATCGTGACGGACTGGTTCAACGGATCGCAAAGCCTGCTGCTGGTGCTGCTGGCGGCGGCAGGCCTGGCTTTCAGCCGGAAGGCCGGATTCGACCCTCCCCGGCAAGCGGAGTTTCGTCTCTGCCTCTGGCTGGTGCTGGCGGTCGGTGCGCAAAACCTCTTTGCCCATCCGACCTTCCCCCAGTACTATATATTCCTGATCCCGTTTCTCACCGTGCTGGGGACCATCGGATTCTATGTCTTGTCATTGCGTCTCATGGATCACGACCGTCCCCAGATCCCGGTGATCCTGGTGGTCGGCATTGCGGCCCTCTGCCTGGGCAACAGCATCTACGATGATCGGGACACCTACACGTGGCGCGATCTCGAGCGCGTGGCCGCGAAGGTCAAGCAAGTGACCCCGAAAGGCGCCGCCTTGTTGGCGCCCGAGCAACTCTACCTTCTGGCGCAGTGGCCCGTACCTCCCGGCATGGAACACGACGACGCGCACAAGCTCCAGCTCGGCCCCGCTGAAAGTGCGAGGCTGCACATCGTGCCCAGCGCGGAGGTGGATCGGCAGATCAAGGCGGGCGATTACGCCACCATGGTCTCTTGCGACGACGACCGGACGAGCGAAGTGGCCGGGTGGAACGTCTACGCGCAGAAGGTCGATTATGGCGAATGCACGGTGTTCTGGCAATGGACCAAGAAGGCCGTTCCGAAGTGAACTCAAGAATCTCGAAGGAGTTGCCGTGGGCCTTTGGCCCACCCGAGGAAATGAAAATCACCGTCGTAGCCCCCGCGCAAGCAGGGCCCATTGTCAGTCCAATGGATTCCCGGTGGCGCGGGAATAACACACAGGGTGCGATTTTCAGGAGAGCACACGGTCGATAGCCGCAGTCGATACGTGCGGACAAACTAACTAATGCAGCAGATCAGTGATTACCGGCTGGCAATTCAAGTCCTCGCCCTGGCATTCCTTTTGAAGCTTGCGGTTAGTCCCTGTGTTGCTATGCCTCAAACTTATACCCTGAAGGGTGAGGTGACGGGAGACGACAATGCTCCCATAGCCGGGGCATCCTGCACGCTGACCGGTCCTGGATTGCCGCCCGGAGGCCGGCCGCGGACCACGGGAGACCGAGGCGGCTTTGCGTTCACCAGTCTTACGCCCGGCCACTACGATCTTACCTGCGCCGCGCTCGGCTACGAGCCGATCATTAAAAGGGATATCGTGATTACGGAAGGAGAATCGCCCATCCTCCAGTTTGTCCTGCCGCGCGAGGAAATCCTTCGGCAGAAAGTTGAAGTAAGGGAAAAAGCGCCCGCGGTCGCTCTGCAACCCACCACCGCGCCACCCGCCACCATCAGCGGCGGAGAGATCCGGGCTTTGCCGCTGGTGGAACAGAAATTCCTCGCCGCTTTGCCTCTGGTGCCGGGCGTCATTCGGACGCCCGACGGAAAAATAAACATCAAAGGCGTGACGGAAAACCAGGGCATGCTGCTCATTGACTCCGCGGAAACCGTCGATCCGGTCACCGGCAGTTTCTCGATTCAAATCCCCATCGATGCGGTGGAGTCTGTGGAAGTTCAGAAGACTGCTTATCAAGCGGAATATGGCCGCTTCAGCGGCGGGCTGACCAGCGTCCAAACCAAGGCCCCGCAGGACAAATGGAACTGGGAGCTGAACGATTTTCTCCCCAGCATGCGTTTCCGCAGCGGCCACATGGTGGGCGTCGAGGACGACTCGCCACGCCTCAGCTTCACTGGCCCCCTCGTCAAAGACAAGCTGACTTTCTCTGAATACACCATGTACGATCTCAATAAACAACCCGTGCGCGGCCTGGCTTGGCCACATAACGAGATGAAGAAGCAAGGCTTCGACTCGTTCACGGATGTCTACTATGCAATCTCACCTCAAAACCTTCTGACCGGCAACTTGAAGATATTTCCGATGCGCGATCAATACCAGAATATCGACTCGTTCATATCGCAGTCCGCTTCCTCTGACTATGCCCAGAGCGGCTTCTCCTTCGGCGCCACCGACCGGTACATGTTCACTAACGGCGGCGTGCTGACCACCCTCTTCCAGTACACCGACTTTGACAGCTACGCGCACGGACAGGGTTCACAGGACATGGTCCTGACCGTGGACAACTGGGAGGGCAACTGGTTCAATTCCTGGACGCGAGCCGGACGGCAGCAAGAGTTGCTTCAGAATTATCAGTCCGCCAGGTTGAATTGGGCCGGCCGCCATACGTTCAAGGCAGGCGGGGATCTTGTTCATCGCGCTTATAACGACAACAGCAAGTCCCACCCGGTGCAACTCGTACGCCCGGATGGGTCGCTGGCCGAACTCATCACCTTCCAAGGCGCCGGTGTCCTAAGCGCCGAAGACACGGAATTGTCCGTTTTCGCACAGGACCACTGGGCCTTCAACGACCACCTGGCGCTCGACTACGGTCTGCGCTATTCCGCCCAGACTCTGGGATCGTACGCGGCGTTCGCCCCGCGCCTCGGCCTGGTTTATTCTCCCGGGCAGAGCGCCAAAACGATTATTCGTTCGGGCGTCGGCCTTTTCTACGACCGCCTGCCGCTTCTCGCCGGCGATTTCACCCAGAACCTGACGCGCGTGGTGACCTATTACAATACCCAGGGCGTGCCCACCGGTCCGCCCATTGTTCTCCAGAACTATTACCAGGAGAAGAAGGAGCACGGAATCGTTGTGCCCTCGAACCACCGCCTGGGCAGCACGCCTTTCAACTTGACCTGGAACGTAGAATTAGACCAGGAGATTCGGCCTAACGTGATCGCTCGCGTGAATTATCTCAGCAGCCGCTCCTACCAGGAATTCATCGTCAATCCGCTTTACGAGGCCTCTCCCGGACCTCTCATGCTCCTCAGCAACATCGGCTCGTCGCGCTATCACGAGCTGGAAGCTACGTTACGCTTCAAGGTCCGCGAAAATGCCGACATCAACGTTTCCTACGTCAACAGCCTGGCACGGGGGGACCTGAACACGCTCTCCTACGTCTTCGTGCCTTTCGAGCAGCCGGTCATCCGGCCTAATTTCTTTTCCACCTTGCCCAGCAACGTTCCCAACCGGTTAGTGACCTGGGGGCGGATCAAAGTCCCCTGGGAGATTACCGCCGGGCCGGTGCTTGACCTGCATTCCGGTTTCCCTTATTCCAGCGTCGATTATCTTCAGAACTATGTGGGCACTCCCAACAGCCTTCGTTTCCCAACCTATTTCTCCCTCGACCTGCAGCTTGCCAAGGACTTTCGCATGCGGCTGATTCCCTGGGCCAAGAATCATAAGTTTCGCGGGGCAATACGCATCTTCAACATCACCGACTACGGCAACTATCGCGATGTCCACAACAACGTCGATTCCCTATATTTCAGCCAAGTGCGAGACGTCAAATTCGCCGGTTTCCTGCACCGCTTCGTTGACCTCTCTCTTGATGTCATTTATTGAAATGCGGGATTTTAAGATGGTCATTCTCGACTTGGGATGCGGAAAGAAAAAACAAGATCCGGCGGCGATCGGACTCGATCGGCAGCGCGGCTCCTCGGCGGACGTGCTCTGTGATCTGCGGCATTTCCCCTGGCCGCTCAAGGACAATTGCGCCGGCAAGGTTTACCTCTCCCACTTCCTTGAACATCATCCCGACATTCTTGGGGCCATGTCGGAAGTGCATCGAATCGCGCAAGCGGGAGCGGAAGTCATCATTGTGACCCCTCACTACAGCTCTCCTGACTCTTACACCGATCCCACTCATCTCTTCCACCTGGGGGTGCACAGTTTCGACTACTTCGTGCGCGGCAGCTTTGAGGATTTCACTTATGCTGCGGGCGGGTTTCGCATTTTGGAGCGCCGCCTGACCTTCGGCGGAAACTTGCTGCTCGATAACTTGGGGAGATTTTTTGCGGCTATCTCGGTCAACTTTTACGAGAAACACTTGGCGTGGATTTTCCCGGCGCGGAACATGGTCTGCCGGCTGTCGGTTACAAAGAGCGGTTGAGGAGTTAAGAAGTCGAGGAGTCGAGAAGTCAGAGTGCTAGGGAGCCTTGCCGACAAAATCGAGAGTCCGCTCCGCCACTCCTTAACTTCTGGACTCATCGACTTCTCGACTGCCTTATTGTGTGATCTGGCTTTGATCCGGCTGATCCAGGGGTGGCGGTGGTGGCACGTCTTTGCCGACTGTCGTCCGGTTGACGATGAAGGTGAGCTCCGTTCCCTGCACGAGAATGAGGTCTTTTTCATGCTTGAGCAGGCTGTAGAGCAACGCCGTTCCGGCACCGATGGCCGCGCCATAGCCGATGTCAGCCCCCATGCCGTGGCCGCCGCACATGCCGTAATACTCGCACTCTATTTCGTGACCCAGGCCTACTTCCGCGCCCGCTCCGGCGCCCATGGCCCCGGCGATACCAGCACCCACTAAGGCATCTTTCTTGCTCTTGCCGCATCCCTCGAGCGTACCTTCGTCGTCTTTGGTGTGAGCACAGGGTGCGTTGTTAGAATCGTCCAGCGTGCTGGGAAGCAGAAATGCCTTGTCCTCGTCAGGCGTCACGACCTTGTCAATGACCAAACGCATCAGGGCTTTGCCCTTCACACGTTCCGAGGGTTTCACGAAGGAAACGTGCCCGATGACCTGGCTGAACTTGGGCACTATCTCTTTTCCGTCCACCACGATCGGTTGAGAAACCTCTCCCGTGAAGGGATCGCCCGACTTATTGGTCTTGGAAGTGAGCGTGGTGGTGAGCTTCATGTGGAGCACGCTGCCTGCCGGGATCGTTTCTCCCGGCTTCTTCGGGGGGGGAGTTTTCGTATCTTCACCAAAGGCGCAAGTGAAGACAAACACCATAGCCGCAAGCACACTCAATACGCTTACAGTCCGGCCTCGCATAACCTGCTCCTTTCGCTGACCTCGCGTCCGGGCGGCGAACCCCCACGACGCTTTCAGAGCCTTCAGCACACCGTGAGACAGTATACCACACCCTTTGATGCCGATGCCGTGTAATTCGATTCCGAAAGACAGGGAGCGGTTGCCCATGATTTTCGAGTGGCGGCTGAAAACGCGGCAACTTCCTAGAGGCGACCTCCCATCAGGCTGTAGGTGAGGATCGCGAGTACAAGGAGGGTCACCACAACGTAGAGCCGGTCACGTTCGACAGCGAAAGCCACAACCGAGAAGGCCACACGAGCCACCGGCGTGGCGATCAAGAGCAGGAGCCCGAGTTGGATTATACCCTGTCCCTTGAAGGCCAGGACATTTTTCCAGATTCCCGACACGTTCCGTAAGTCTTCGGGCGTTCCCACAAATACCCTGTAATGAGGCATTTCGTGGCCGTGGCGCACCAGATACACGCATGCGCCGAAAAGAACCACGGCCGCAGACAGGGTCACCCCAGCCCGGAGGAGGTTGCCAATCCATTCTTCAACCACCTGGTCGGTCCAGCGCCTCGTCTGAGCTGCCACCCTATAGCCTCCCGGTCACCCCGTGATAGATCATTTCGAACGACATGATGGCAATGACGACACCGAAAACAATCCGCAGCCATTTTGTTTTCGCTTCAGCCAGAACACGTGCCCCCACCAGGGAACCGGACACCACCCCCAGCATCACGGGCATGGCGAGTCCGGGATTGATATAGCCTCGGGAAAGGTAGACGCCGGCACTGGCCGCAGCCGTCACCCCGATCATGAAATTACTGGTGGTGGTCGAAACCTTGAAAGGAAGCCGCATCGCCTGATCCATGGCAATCACTTTGAGGGCTCCCGACCCAATCCCCAAAAGGCCCGAAAGAACCCCCGCCCCAAACATCATGCTGAACCCGGCAGGCACAGCTTGCGGGCAATAACCCATAGGGCCGTTCGGTGTGGGATAGATGCCGTTCATTTTCAGCCGGGTAGCGAGAGGGTTCGGCCGGCAATCGCCCAGGTGCTCGTGTCGCGGGCGGCTCGAAGCGTAGGCCGAATAGAGCAGAACGAGGCCAAAGATGATGGAGATAGCGCTGGTCGGCATTTTGGTAGCCAGCAGCGCCCCCCCCAGCGCCCCCAAGGTGGTGGCAATCTCCAGGAACATCCCAATTCGGATATTGGAGAATCCCTCGCGCACGTAGGCGGATGCCGCACCTGAGGAGGTCGCAATCACGGAGACGAGTGAAGCGCCGATGGCGTATCGAATGTCAACGCCGAGGGCCAGGGTGAGCACAGGGGTAATGATGATCCCTCCGCCCAGACCCGTCAGCGAGCCAAGAAAACCTGCTAGAACTGACGAGACCCAGACCAGCAGGCTGAATTCAATGATGTTCACTGTACGTCCCCGTCAGACTACGCCAACGAATGGCCATTAAATCAAGTAACATCCGTGCTGAGTCGCGCAAAAACCGAACCTTTGTGGCCGGGTTGTCGTTCCATCTCACCGGCACCTCAACTATCCTTCCTCCTCCTCTTTTGACGAGGAATAGGAGCTCGGGGTCAAATCCAAAACCCTCGATGCGCAGTTTTTCAAACGCCCTGCGAGTGGAACTGCGGTTGAATAATTTGAATCCGCACTGGGTGTCGTGCAGTTTGAGGCCCGTGAAGGTCCTGACCAGCAGGTTGAATAACCGCCCGCCCGTTTCGCGCAGCCAGGGCTGATGGACTCCGATCAATTCTCGTCGCAGAGCTCGCGAACCGATGGCGACATCTGCGGCGTCACTTTGAAGGGCGGCGAGCAGTAAATCCGCTTCCTCGATGGGTGTGGAAAGGTCGGCGTCTGTGAAAAGGACGTACTTGCCTGTCGCTTCCTGCACTCCATGGCGGACTGAGAACCCTTTGCCATGGTTGCGGTCGTTCCGAACCAGCCGGATGCTGGGAAACTCCGAGACAGTCTCGATCGTCTGGTCTGTCGAGCCGTCGTCCACCACGATCAACTCCACGGAGTACGGCTTCGTCGCTTGGATATGACAAAGCTCCTCCAGGGTGTCACGAATGCGCCGCGCTTCGTTGTACGCAGGAACTACAATGCTTAGGAATGGCTCGGGCATCGAAGTCGAGGAATCGAGAAGTCGAGAGTCGAAAGTCAAAAGTTAAGGAAACAAAACGAGACTATAGTACGGGCGGGTTCGGAAATGCAAACGGGTTAGGTCGCGCCATGAGTGAGCACGCGATCAAATCGACTGCCCTCTCCCTGGGGAGAGGGTGACCCGCGACGGCGCCGTCCCCAGCCGCCGCGGGCCGGGTGAGGGGTCGGTTGTTGATGAGAAGGGGGAAGCTGCAGGAACAGAGCGCCAGTCACTGCACGGTCACCCGTATGTTGTCATGCAGAAACTCGGGGGCAAAATCAGCCCCGTTCGGCCATGCGAGCGTGTGGAACTCAGGATGAACCTGGAATTGGCTGAACACACCAGGATCGCGCAATGCTTCGAAGACAGAACCACGGAGAGCAGTTGACAAATCGATTTCACCGCTCGTGCCGTCGCGAAAGCGCAGCCACACAGTGTGACCGGCTACGTAGCGTGCCTCGACAATGTGATAGTCCATGGAATACATCCTGACGGGCCAACTCTGCCGAGTGATTGTGCGACTCCCAGTTCTCCTTGTTTCTTGCCGTGCCTACGGATCACTACGGTATGTACGTCACCACGTTCGCAAAGTCCTTGCGTGTGCCGCACTCGATGTGCCTCGTGAGAATCTCAATTGCTTGACCAATCAGCATCTTATCCGAAACGACAATGACTCCTGGCATAGGCTGATGGGAGCGAACCCGATCGTAGGCATGTTTTGTCATCGTTTGCCGATCGTGAGTCAGCACAATCCGCCCTTGTTCCGCAGCCCATGTCAGCAGCGCGGGGTCGCGCGCCCCGCAAAGGCCTGTTCGGCGTGGCGCATACGTGCCGACGGTTTTTTCGGCATTTATGCGCCCCTTGGGATGGGAAGGGCGCAGACATGCCAATAGACGGCACGTCTGCGCCACCCTCGAAATGGCGGGGTGAAAAGAGTTTCAGTAATCCGCGGGCAGGCGCTCGAGCTGGTCCATGGTGAGGATGGGGCCTTCTTTGCAGACGTAGAACGATCCGACGTTGCAGCGGCCGCACTTCCCTACGCCGCATTTCATGCGGTTTTCGAGGCTGGTGTAGACCACGCTCGGTTTGATCCCCATGCGGTAGAGAACGGGAAGGGTGTTCTTGATCATAATGGGCGGGCCGATGACGAGGGCGGCGGAGTTGTCGGCAGGCACGCCGGCGCGCTCGAAGACGGTGGGCACGAAGCCGATCTCGCCCGTCCAGTCAGGCGTTTGGCCGCCGGGATCGACGCAGCGCACCACGCGCACGTTGGGGTGCTTGGCCCACTCATCAAGTTCATCCACGTAAACGAGGTCAGCAACTGTGCGCGCTCCGTAAACGATAGTGATGTTGCCGAAATCCGCGCGGTTCTCGAGCGCATACCATACGGCGCAGCGCACGGGGGGCATGGCGATGCCGCCGCCCAGGAAAATCAGATTCTTGCCTTTCCACCCATCGTCCATCGGGTAGAAGTTACCGTAAGGGCCGCGGAAGCCGATTACGTCGCCTTCCTCAATGCTCCACAGCGCCTCCGTGACGCAGCCCACCTTGCGGAAGCAGAACTCGATATAGTCCTTCCAATTTGAGCTCGAGCAGATGTTGAAGGTGGATTCCCCGTAGCCGAACACGGAAAAGATGCCGAACTGGCCGACGTGAAACGAGAACTCCTTGGCCTTGACTTCGTCGAGGAAGCGGACCTTGACAGATTTCACATCCGGCGTCTGCCGGCGCGTCTCGATGACCTTCATGAGGTCGGGCTGGTAGATGTTATGCATGGTCGATTTTGGAGTGCGGCGGCTTGCCGCCGCTCTCTTGAGCGCGAGCTTGCTCGCGCCCCAAAAGGCGAAATCAGCAATTCTCGGCCCGCCAGCAAGCTGGCCTGATAGAAAGCGGCAGCAAGCTGCCGCACTCCAAAGCGCCTTCGGCGCTACAAAGCACTCAGTACACTCAGCACGCCGATCCCTTCCGGGCAGTTGCGCGTGCAGTTTCCGCAGCCCGTGCAGAGGATTTCGCCAAACTTCTCCGGATAGATGCGGAACTTGTGATCGATACGCTGGCGCTGCCGCGCGGGCTGGTTGGGGCGCGGGTTATGGCCGGAAGCGTGGAGTGTGAACATGCTGAACTGGCACGAATCCCAGTTGCGGGCGCGCACTCCGCGCTCGATATTGCCCTCGTCCACGATATCGAAACAGTGGCAGGTGGGGCAGGTGTATGCACAAGCGCCGCAACCCAGGCAGGCCATGGTCTGCGCCGGCCAGAAGGGGCTATCGAAATTGTCTTTTACGAAGGCCCGCACCTCGACCGCGTCGAAGCGCTTCTCAGGCCCTGACGGCAAGCTGGCCACGCGCTCCGAGGCTTCGAGCTTGCCGTCGAATAGTGCCTTGCCTTTCTCCGTCAGGCAGCGGACTTCGTACTCGCCATCGCCCAAGTCGAACAGCATGGCGTCCGAGCCACGCTCCGCATCGGGCGCGAGGCCCACCGAGGTGCAGAAGCACGCTTCATCATGCGCCGCGCAGGCCACCGTCACCACAGTGGTTAACTGCCGCTGGGTGTTATACAGGTCGTCCTTATAATCCCAATTGAAAACGTGGTCTAGAATGGGAAGTGCGGCCGCGTCGCAGGGCCGACCGGCAATCAGCACCTGTTCGGCCCGCAGCGGCTCGACTTCGTTGAGCTCAATCCCTTTCCCCGTAATCCGGTATCCGTAAAGCTCTTCGTGCTTGGGGAAGAGGAATTCTTTCATCGAGTTGGCCGGGTGAATAAAGCCTTCCAGCGCCAACTGGTCGGAAGATTGGAGAGGCGCGTAGAAGATTCGGCCCCCGTCACGTCGATGTAGGGGCGGTTCGCGAACCGCCCCTACGCCAGGCGCGATGAGGCGCGGGCCGACAACACGCTTGCCCTGCGCCATCCAGCCTGCCACCAATTCTCGCAACGCCGATTGGGAGATAGTTGCGCTCACCGGATAAAATTCTCCTTGTCCTGAAGCGAGTAAGCGCCGATCAAGGGTTCGGCCTTGGGATCCATGCCGGCGCGGTAAGCAAAGTGCTCCTCGGCGGCTTTCGCGAGAGAAAGGTTGAGCAGGCGCAAGTCAATCCCGGCCGGACACGCCCGCGTGCATTCATCGCATCCGATGCAACGCCCGGCAAGGTGAAAGGCGCGCAAAATGTGCCAGGCGAAATTGCCCTTGTCGGTCGCCGAAGGTTCGATCACGGTGGGCCGGTTCTTGTCCACCAGGCAGCGCTCGCAATAGCACATTGGGCAGACTTGCCGGCAGGCGTAGCACTTCACGCAACGCTCGAACTCCGTTGCCCAGTAGGACATGCGCTGGGCCGCAGGCAGCGCCATCAAGGACTCCAGCGCTTTCCACCTGTCGGCAGACTCCGGGGCT